>JBHGBA010000014.1:0-62180 GCA_041946775.1 Terriglobales bacterium | reverse complement strand
TGCTGGTGCCGGGAGGGGGACTTGAACCCCCATGGGCCGAAGCCCGGCGGATTTTGAGTCCGCTGCGTCTGCCAGTTCCGCCATCCCGGCGAGGGGTGGGCATGGACAGGTTAGCACAGCCCGGCGGTCCCCCCAAACTGGACGGCTGCCTGAGTTGTGCCAGTTTCCGAGGTAACAGGGGCGAGCGATCGGGTGGCGCTGACATATGCGTCCAATGGGCCATTGTCTGTCTTGCCTGACGGGAGGAACATAGTCCGGACGTATCGGTACTTGTGCTGAACCATCAAGGTGCGGTTCCGCGAATTTGAGGGCGGCCACGGGTTCGCGCTCCCATCGTGGACGGAGCTGTGCGCTGTTTCCTCCCTGAGGTGGGATTGGTTTTGCTGGCAAGAGCGGAGTTCGATCGCCTGCGCGTGGTGCTGGTGGCGGCGCGCAACCCGCTTAACATTGGCGCAGCAGCGCGCGCCATGAGCAACTTTGGATTTGGGCAATTGCGGGTGGTGAACCCCTACGGCGAGCCGTTTCGCGAGGCGCGTTCGGCGGTGGGCGCGGCCGCGCTGCTGGCGAGTGCAGAAGAGTACGCCACCGTTGCCGAGGCGGTGGCCGATTGTGCACTGGTCATCGGCACTACGGCAGGACAGCATCGCGATTTGCAGCAGACGCTGCGGACGCTGCCGGATGCTGCTCCTCTCATCCGCGGCGTGCTGCAATCGCTCCCGGTTGCGCTGTTGTTCGGTTCCGAAAAGCGCGGTTTGTCCAATGAAGACCTGAGCCATTGCCATTGGCTGCTGCGCATCCCCACACACGAAGAGCATAGATCAATGAACCTGGGGCAGGCGGTTGCCGTCTGCCTGTACGAGCTGGTGCGTGAGCCGGGCGCGACATTGCAAGCGCCGCAAAAGGCGACCGCGGGCGAACTGGAGTTGATGACGGACTTGCTGTTGGACGCGCTCCGCGCCAGTGGATACTTCAGTGTGGGCGCCAAGTCTGCGGAGCAGAAAGTACGCCGCATAATACGCCGCCTTGACCTTCCTCCCGGAGATGTTGCGCTCTGGCTCGGCATGCTGCGGCAAATTGTGTGGAAGCTCTGTCGTGAATCAAACTCAAGACACAGCTAGGCCAAAGAGTGCTGGAGGCAAACCATGGGACGGGCTGCTTCGGCAGGGCTGGGGAGAGATGTGGCGCTTAAGGGCTGCTCAATATGGAAGACGGGTTCCAGGATACTTTTTGGGGGTGCAGTGATCCCGCTGGGCTATCGGCCATCGTCAAAGCCTGGGTCGCCGTGACGACGCAACGCGCGGCCTAGGCCCCAGCGTCATCAGGTGTCCTCTGAGGCCCGAGGCGGTCGCAGAGGAGCCTCGCTTTTTGCTTGCCCTGGGTTTACCATCCGGGCGCAATGCGGAACTGTAGTCATTTGCTCCTGCCCCGCGCGTGTGCTAGTTTCCCGTTAGTCCATCTCTGTAAGGAGGCGGAATGAGCCTCGGCCTGATTATTGTCCTGGCCGTCGTGGGCGGGATCATTTTCTATCTGATCGCCACCTACAACAGCCTGGTGGGACTGCGCGTGCGCTCTGACTCGTCGTGGTCCGATATCGACGTGCAACTCAAACGGCGGCACGACCTGATTCCCAACCTGGTGGAAACGGTAAAAGGCTACGCCAGCCACGAAAAAGGAACGTTCGAAAACATCGCTAAGTACCGGTCCATGGCGATGCAGGCGACGACGCCGGCGGAACGCGGGCAAGCGGAAGGGCAACTCACGCAGGCGTTGAAATCGCTGTTTGCGGTGGCGGAGAACTACCCGGAACTGCGGGCTTCGGAGCAATTCAGTTCACTCCAGGCGTCGCTGGGTGAACTGGAATCAACCATCCAGGAAGCGCGGCGTTACTACAACGCCGTGGTGCGCGACTACAACACCAAGTTGCAGTCGTTCCCGACCAACATCATCGGCAATATGTTCGGCTTCCAGCAGAAGCAGTTCTTCCAACTGGAGACGCCGGCCGAGCGCGCGCCGGTGGCGGTGAAATTTTAGGAGCAGTGGCCACTCGCCGATGGGCGAGGGCAGGAGCGGGAGCGTGAAGCGTAGCCGGTCGCGGCAGAGACCAACTGGAACCGTATCAAGACGCGTGCTGCGCGTCTTTTTTGTTGCCGTTGTAGTGTTGCTGGCGGCAATTCCAGCGTTGGCACGTAGCTGGCGGATCGCTGACTTTCACAGTTCGATTGCCATCAGTGCCGACGGTTCCGCGCTGGTCGAGGAGCAGATCACGCTGGTATTCGTGGGCTCGTTCCAGGGCATCCACCGGGTGATCCCGGTCGAGTACCCGGACCCGGAACACCACGCCAACTACTCGCTGTTCTTGAAAGTGCGGCAAGTGACCGACGACTCCGGGCGCACGCTGAAGTACGAAACCAAGCGCGAGGGCGAATATATCGACGTAAAGATTTATATTCCAGGCGCGGTGGACACCACCCGCTCGGTGCGGATTACCTACTCGGTCCGCAACCCGCTCCGTTTCTTCCCCGACCACGCGGAGTTCTACTGGAACGTTACGGGCAATGACTGGCCGGTACCGATTGACCGCGCCTCGGCGCTGGTTTCCTTCCCGGAATCGGTGGCCGGCGGCTTGCGCGGGCAGGCCTTCACGGGCGTTTACGGTTCCCATGACCAGGAAGCGACCGCCGACGTCAGGGGCAACACGGTTGCGTTCGAGACCAGTAACCCACTGCCCATGCGCGGCGGCCTTACCATTGACATTTATCTCCCCAAGGGCGTGATCGCGGAACCTTCACCGCTGACGCGCCTGGGATGGTTCCTGCGCAGCAACTCCATTCTGTTTCTGCCGTTCGTGGCCTTCGCCGTGATGTTTACGCTGTGGCGGAAGAAGGGCAAAGATCCCGAGGCCGGCAGGTCGGTGGCGCCGATGTATGAGCCACCCGCGGGCATGAGTCCGGCGGAAACGGGCACGCTTATCGACGACGCCATCGACCCGCGCGACATCACGTCAACGGTGGTTGATCTTGCCGTCCGCGGCTATCTCAAGATCGAAGAGACGCAGGAGAAGCATTTCCTGTGGACCAACAAAGACTACATCTTTCACCTGCTCAAGCCGCAGGCGGAGTGGACTGACTTGCGTCCGCACGAGCGGGTGCTGCTGACCCACATGTTCGATGGCGGCCAGACCACGCGCATGTCGAGCCTGAAGAACCGCTTCTACCGGGCAATCCCGGTGATCAGGCAAGATGTCATGGCGGAGCTGAAGAAGAAGGGCATGTACACCATCGATCCGCAGTCGGCGGGGGCGTATGTGTTCGGCGGCGCAGTCCTCATTGCTCTGCCTTTTGTGCTGTTTCAGGTATTGGGCGTGGCGGATTTCTTTATGTCCGTTCCCATGGCGGTGGTGGGCATCGGTCTGGCCGCACTGATTGTTATTCTCTTCGGCCGGCAGATGACGGCCAAGAGCCTCCAGGGCGTGCGCACGCGAGTCAAGATTTTGGGCTTTCAGGAATTCATGAACCGCGTGGATGCCGACCGCTTGAAGCGCATGCCCCCAGATACTTTCGAGAAGTACCTGCCGTATGCCATGGCGCTGGGCGTGGAGCATCGCTGGGCCGAAGCGTTCAAGGACATTCTTCGTGAGCCGCCGCAGTGGTACGTTGGGCCGACTTATCCGGGCATGTACTGGAACCCGATCATGTTCACCAACACCATGCACGGCATGTCGCACGATTTGCACGAAGTCATGGTCAGCGCTCCGCGAGCCAGCGCCAGCGGCTCCGGGTTCAGCGGCGGCGGGTTCAGCTCGGGCGGCGGTTTCTCGGGCGGCGGATTTGGCGGCGGCGGGGGCCGGGCGTTCTAGTTTTTGTCTTCTCTGCCGAATACCACGTTTGGCGTGGCCGGCCGGGTCGGCTGGCGCGCTGCCACGCTGCCCACCTCCGCCTGTGTCCTGTAAAACACCCAAGCATGTTTCGACATCAAAAACCAATAGTCTTGGCTCCCCTGGTGGGACAAGCGAGGAGCATCATGAGTGACGCAGTACGGCGTTTGGAGTCCGTGCCGGAGCCGGCCGTCGAACCCGGGCCGGGGCCGGCGCCGCTGCCGTCCAGCAACTTGCCTGCAGAATTGCCGTCGCGAGCGGAGACGCCGATGCCACGTGAAGGAAAACCACTTAACGAGGCGGCCGGAAAAGTCGGCGCGATGATCGGCAGCGCCGCGAAACGCGTACGCACCATGCCGCAGCGGGCGAAAGAGCTGAAGCACCGGCTGACCATTGTGCGTTCGCAGAAGATGGAAGACGTTGCCGACACCACGGCCGAGTTACGGCAGAGGGCGCAACAACAGGCGCGGGAGGCGCGCATGCGCGTTCAGGTCTGGGCCGATCAGAAACCCATTCAGATGATTGCGGGAGCAGCGGGCGCAGCCTTCGTGCTCGGATTTGTGCTGCGGACATGGAGGGGCAACCATGGCCGTTGAGGATACCCGAACAATGGCGGGTGTGATTGCGGAACTAAAGGACGAAGCTAAAGATTTTGCGCGGACCCGCCTCGAGATCTTGCGCACTGAGTACCGAGACAAAATCAAGGCGTGGAAGATGGCAGTTCCGCTGTTGGCGGTGGCCGCAGTGCTACTGCTCACAGCATGGCTGGTGTTTACCGGCGCGCTGATTTCCATCATTGCGGCGGCGTTTTATCCCAGCCGTCTTGCCGCGTTTTTCGGGTTCGTCATTGTGGCAGTAGCGTACGCCCTCGGCGGGGTGGTCTGCTATTCATTTGCCAGGCGAGAGATTAAAGAACAGGGCATTGTGCCGGAACGCAGCATCAAGGTGCTGAAGGACGACGCCGCCTGGTTGCAGTCGGAGGCCAAGACACAGGTATGAGCGCAAGGAATTTTGAGCGGTCAGAGAACCCCGCTGTTCCGCGGACCATGGGCGCACAAACACCCGCCGACATTCTCGAGATGCGCGCTGCCGAGCAGCGGCGGCGAATGCATAACACCGTATGGGAGCTCCGCGAGACGGTGCGGGAGCGCACCAATCCCACCAAGCTTGCCCGGCAATATGTCTGGCCGGCAACCGGCATTGCTGCCGTGGCCGGTTTGATCATGGGTTATGGAATGGGAGGAATGTTCACTCGCTGAAAAAGTTGACGGGAAGACAGGCTTGGGGCGGCGTCGGCCGCCCCGGTTTTTGTCCCGGTAACGCAACTATTTCGGCCGCACCGCTACGAACTCGGGAGCGATCGTCACGGAAATCGGCGTGATCGTCTTCGCCGCAACGTCATATTTCGCCACGGTGTTGGCGCCCTTCAATCCGAAAAACAGCAGCTTGCCATCGAGCGTCACGCCGCCGGTAGTTGTACCAGTGATGCCCGCGCCCAGCGGAACAAGGGTCGGCGTCTGGCTGGTCAGGTCAAAGGCGATCAGAGATGGAATATCAGCAGGCAAGACGAAGGCATTGTTGCCGTCACTGGTCACCAACAACTGGTTTGGAGTGAATGTGCCTGCCGTGAGATCGAAGTGCGCTTCGCTGTTGCTGAGCGCCGGGGGGATGCAGGCATTAGTCGCTGGATCGTAGCCGGTCGCGCCATTCACCGGGGCCGTGCCGTCGCTGGTAGCGGTGATCACATCCAGGTAGGGCACATCCACTGCAACCAGCCGCTGCCCGTCCATGACAGGTTCAATAAGCGAGGGAATGCCCGGCGTGGCCACGCCCGCAGCCTGGGCGTCGTTACAGGTTGCATACGCGCTCACGTTGTTGCCTCCGCCGCCCAGATACGCGAACGAGCCCTGGCTCAGGAAGGCGACATCCCTCGCGGTCGCGGTGGTTAGCGGAACCACGCTGCGTCCCTGCGTGTACACAACCGCTTTTTCCCCCGACGTAACGTAGGCGCGATAGCTGTCCGGCGACCACGCGGCGTGCGTTGCCGTGACGCCGAAGTTGTGGGTGACAACGCTATTGTTCGAAGTCGCGTAGAAATAGAGCGTACCGGTAGCAGCATCGCTAATGATCACGACATTGCTGTCGGGCGATACGGAGATAGGTTTCCCCACCAGCGTCGGCACAGTGGAAACTGAGTTGGTCGCTGTGTCCACGATGATCAGCCCGGCGGCACTGCCGAGGTACAGCCGCTGTCCGTTTGGGGCAACCACCATGGAGTTGGGCTTGTCGGGAAGGGTAATCGCCGCACCCACGGCGGTGTCCGCACTCTTGGTACTGTCAATCGGGTACAGCGAGGTTGATTCGCTGCTGGCAACGTACGCCGTCGTCGAACTCGTGCCGTTCACCGTCACCACGAAGGGGTTACTGTAAACCGGGTAGAGATTCGTGGAATTGGGGATCGGAATGTTGCAACTCGGCGGCGTGCAGGACGCGAGCAGAGTCGTCGTTCCCGGCGCGTTTGCTGTCACTACCCCCGAACTTATGACTCCCGACGCGACCACCGGCTGCGCCACATCGAACTGCAGGATGGCTTTCTTCGTGACGTCTTTCCCTTTTGTGTCCAGTGCGACCGGGGCGACGGTAGCCGTCTTGCCGGCGTCCAGAGTAACGCTGGTGTCGGTTGCATCCTTGACGGTCAGAGCGATGCTCTGCACCGGGCACGTGGTGAATCTGCCCGGAGTGCTTGTGGTTCCCGCAACCGACGCGTAAACCTGGGCGACACCCGGCGCCGCAGCGGTAATCACGCAGGTGTTATCGGTGGTGCACTTCCCAGTTGTGTCCACGGTGGCAACGGAACTGGGCGACACCGACCAGGACAGCGGCCCGACCAGGGAGGTAATGTCCACGCCGTTGCTGAAGGCCTTGGCAGTGTACGTGTTTGTCTCGGGGGTGTCCCCGCCGGCGGTCTGGCACTCGCTGGAAGCAGCGCTCACCGTAATGGCGTTGATGGGCGGGTGTAGATATACGGGCACAGTGGCGCTGACCGAGCCGACGCTAACCGTAATATTCGCGGCGGGAGCCGGGAGAGGGCCGCTCGAGGGAGGTTGGCAGACCACGGTCTGCGCATCCCACACGCCCGCGCATACCAGGCCGCCACTGGATACAGTCACGAAACTGGTGTTGCTGGAGGAAAAGGTCAGCGTCTGGTTCGCCAGCACGTTCCCGTTTGCGTCCTGTACAGTGGCCGAAAGCTGCTGCACATCGCGCAAATTCAAAGACAATGTGGAGGGGGATACAGTGATGGAACTGGGGGTGCTGGGAGTGCTTTTATCGCCGCCGCCACACCCGAGCAGGGAGCAAACCAAGACAACCGACACAAGGAGAAGAACTGGGAACCGCCGCATGTATCCTCCCCGCACCGTAAACTTCCGTTCGGCGCGGTCATCCGGGAGCAAAGTATCGTGAAGCGTTCAGTGTAGAGGCTGCTGGGGAATTCAGCAAGCGGGGCGGGGCGCTTCAGGCAGCGGCGATGCGACCGGCGACAGCGAAAGAGCGCTGCCAGATGGCCAAGGCCAGCAACCTCTGCGGGGAGAGCCGGGCAAAAGCATCCACGGCTTCCTCGATTTCGCGCCACTGTTTGGGATCAAGTTGACGTGCCAGCGCGCGGTGGTCTTTGACCGGAATACCGACCAGCAACCCGAGCGCGCGCTTCGCTACATCGTCCCGTGCCCTGAGGAACGCCGGGTCGGCCATCACCTTCTTCGTGTCCAGCCACACCGACGCAAGATATGCGGGAAAGGGCGACAGTACGCGCAGAGAACTTGGGACGTTCTTCACACCCAAGGTACGGCGGATATCGGAATAAATCAGCCACACGCGCAGACTGGCATCACTTTCGCGCGGCACGTGCACGGTGATCATGCGCGCCAGTGCAGGAGCCTGGCGCCCGCTCGAGATGCGCCCCGGCTGGCCGCCCGAATATCCCTTCTGCAGCAGGCGGGCAAACAGGCCCATGCGGGTGGCGGCACGGGTGAAGATTGCCGCAATCGCGCTGAGCTGTTCGATATTGTTGTTCGAAAATTTCTGCCCGGCCAACACCCTCTGCTGGTCGGAAAAACGCCAGCCGCCCGCAATGGCCAGCGAGCGGGTGAACTCTTCCAGTGCGCGGTCCGCCGTCTGAAATTCCCGCGACCGGACGACCGGCCCCAGGTCGTTCCACATGCCCTGAAGGTAATGGGGAATTGCGGCCAGTTGCTTAAAGAGGCTGGGAACGAAGGGGAGATCAAAAGACGACCGGATATCGCCGTAAAGGCGAGCCAACTCAGGCGCAACCTCGTCTTCCTCCCACAAGCGCGACAGCATCGGGGACCCCCAATCGTAAGTTGCCGATGCACGCGGCTCAGTTGCCAATGAGCAAAGTTTCGTCCGCCGTGGTTATCGTGATCTGCGCAAATTGCACGGACACCAGAGCGGTCGCCGCCGGGCGCCGAAGTGAGGCGAGAATCGAAAAGCGCGAGGGAGTTGATGGTTGAGAGCTATCAGCCACGAGCTGTCTTATTGCGCCTCGGATGCGGTGTCAATGTCCTCGGGAGCGCCGTGGCGGCGCAGCAACTGCGGCAAGTTCTGCGAAAACGACGAACGAGGCAGCACCATGTCGCAACCCGCTTCCAACGCCTTGACCTTCAGGTCGCCTTGCACGTGCGACAGGAACCCGATCACGGTGGTGTGCTTCTTCAGCTTGGACTTGAGCCTCGCAATGGCCGACAGCGGCCTCACCGACGTGTTGTTGAGGTCAAAGATAATAAGCGACGGCTTCTGGTCCCCGTTCTCGCCGATGCGCTCGAGAATCTCTTTGTCCGACTTGACGAACTCGACCTTCACGTTGAGCTTACGCGCCGTTTCGGTGATCTTCGCCAGAAAGAAAAGGTCGTCAATGAAGGCGAAGATGCGCGGTGCGGCAGCTTCAGCCGACGGGTTCGCCGGCAAGGGTTCGGGATCAGGCGTCAGGTATTGCGTGCCGAAACCGGGACGTTGGTTGCGGCCGCCGCGCTGATTGCCGTTGCCTTGCAGGTTGGCGCGGTAGGCGTGGTCCATGGGGGCGGTATAAATGCCGCCATGGCGGTTCTGCTGGGAATGTTGCTTGGCTTGCGGGCCTCGCTTGCCGCCGCCGCGACGCCCCCGACGGCCTCGGCCCCGCCCGGGGTTATTGCCCCCGCCGGGGTGGTTGGATCCGATCATCATACGTTTCTCTTGAACACAGAATGGTTACTGTTGCTTTGGGGTAAGTCTCAGGTCTATGCCTGCAACTGCCGATATGCGCTGGGGCACCGGGGAACGTGCCTTCCAGGCCGTGAAACCCTGCCGCTCTGTGCCGCCCCTGTACCCCAGGGTGCGGAATGCGGTGCGATTGGTAGTCTTCAGAACTAATTCTCGTCCGTCGAGCGCGGGAAAATCTGCGCGCGGATTGGCCGCACGGGAAAGTGCGAACCTGGAGGACATTCTGATGTTACCTATGACCGCAGCCGGGCGCAAGCGGAAAGTCGTACGCGCGCTCGTCCTTCCGTGGAGGTCCCCACTGAATCAGATGCGCCACACCCGCCCCAGGCACGAAAAAAATGGGGGCGTCCGCAGACGCCCCGAAGCAGTCAGCCGCATACCCGCGGCGGACGGCTAGAAGGTGCTGCGCAGGCCCAGTTCAATCTGGCGCGGTGCACCTGTAAGCCGCCCGCAAAACTACCTCTTCGCCTCCGGCGGGGCGGTGAATTCAACTGGATTCGCTGGACCTTCCAATCGCGTGTGCTGCGTGGTCTGCGAGGTTTGCGCGGGGTTGACGGGCGCTGCACCGAATGTGCCGGTGGCGCGCTGCGGCTCAGTGGTGGTGCCGGCGGGATACATCTGCCGTCCTGCCATTTCCTCCCCGTGCTTTCCCTCAAGCGCCCGTTTGAAATCGCGCAGGACGGCTTCAATGTAGCCTTCCAATTGGCCGCTCATGGGCGCCAGGAAAGGCCGGAGCGCCCAGAGAGGCGGGGCGTAGTTCATCGTGACGTGAACCAGCGTGTCGTTCCCGAGGGGTGCAAACGTGATGCGGCCGGTGTGCCTGACACCGCTGATGCTTTTCCATCCGATGGCCTCGTTCGGGATGATCTGCTCAATCTCGGCGTCCCAGCGAAGGTTGCGGCCATTGATGGTCACTTCCCAATGCGAGCGGTTGCCTTCGCGCCGCACCTCGCGGATGATGTGCGACAGCTCGGGCAAGTTTTCGATTTGGCGCCAGGCTTGGAAGACCTCCTCGCGCGGGCGTCCGATCTGCAGACTCTTCTCGAGCCGGATGATGCGGCTCTTGCCGGCACGTCCCACCAAGTTGGAAAACAGCAGTGCGCCGGTTGCGGCAGCGGCCCCCACCATCGCTCCGGCTGCAAAACCCTGCCAATACCGCTTAGCCATGAGTGCTTCTCCCTATAATTGCCCCATGCGATTTTCGCCAGAAGGGGCATTGCAGTTACGGTTGGAACCGTAGTCGAATGGGCAGGTTGCCATTGATCGACGCCCGCAGGTCTGCGGTACAACGGTGTCCCCGGCGCAACCATCGAGTTAACCGTGGCAGTACGCTCGAACTCGTGCGCCGCAGCGTGCGCGAGGAACTTTAGCCGGCAGAGAACGAAATCGGCATGGCAGCGGATGTCAGGATCGGCACGTCAGGTTGGCATTACAAGCACTGGTGCGGCCCGTTTTACCCTGGGCGCTGCACCGCACCGAAAATGCTGGAGTTCTACCTGCGGCATTTTGACACGGTCGAGATCAATAATAGTTTTTATAGGTTGCCATCCGAAGAAACGTTCGCCGGCTGGCGGCAGCAGACGCCGCCCGGCTTCTATTTCGCCGTCAAGGCCAGCCGGTTCATCACCCATAACAAAAAGCTCAACGACCCGGAGAATGCGCTGGCAAACTTTCTGCCGCGTGCCGAAGCGCTGCGCGAGAAGCTCGGTCCTGTGCTCTTTCAGTTGCCCCCCAACTGGAACGCCAACCTAGAGCGGCTCGAGCAGTTCCTGCGCGTGCTGCCAAAGGGAAAACGCCGGCGGTACGCGTTCGAATTCCGCAATCCGACGTGGCTGACCGATGAGGTTTGCGCGGTACTGCGGCGGCACAATGCAGCCTTCTGTATGTTTGATTTGGCGGGATTCCAGACGCCGCTCGAGGTGACCGCGGATTGGACGTACATCCGCCTGCACGGTCCCGGAGGCAAGTACCAGGGCAGCTACACGACCGAGCAGTTGCGCGCGTGGGCGGGCCGCATCCGCCGATGGGCGCGAACGCTGCGCGGGATTTATGTCTATTTCGACAACGATCAGGCCGGCTACGCGGCACAGAATGCACTGGAGTTGAAGCGGTTGTTGAGCGACATTGTTAAGCAGGGCCCGGCGCACGCGGCAGCCTGATCTAACGTTGTCATCCTGAGCGCGCCTACAGTTGGCGCGCGAAGGACCCATGCATTAACCGCCGCCTGACGCGGAAATTCTTACAGCAGCATCAAAGGTTGTTTGTACCCGCTCCTGGAGGTATCGGATGAGAAAAACATTAGTGCGAGCGCTCGGCATAGTTCTGCTGCTGGGCATGTTGGCAACCGCGCAGCAGATGCCGGCGCAGCGCGTTGTGGTCCGCGCCGGACGGCTGCTGGATGTGAAGACCGGCCGCGTTCTGCCGAACCAGCAGATCGTGATTGAAGGCGACAAGATCGTCAGCGTAAGTGCTGCAGTTGAAGGCGGCCCGGGGACAACTGTCATCGAGTTGCCGAACGCAACAGTTCTTCCCGGCCTGATTGACGCGCACACCCACCTAACTTTCAATCCGGGTGACGTTGGATATCCGGGGCTGGGTATCTCCGGGCCGCGGGAAGCGCTGATCGGCGCGAAGAATGCGCGCCTCACGCTGCTCGCCGGCTTTACCACTGTACGCAATGTGGGCGCGCGGGACTATGCCGATGTCGCGCTGCGCGACGCCATCAACGCGGGCGATGTGCCCGGGCCGCGCATCGTTGCCAGTGGTCCATCGCTGAGTATTACCGGTGGCCATTGCGACAACAACCTGTTGCCGTATGAATATCGCGCCACCAGCGACGGCGCAGCCGACGGCATCGCGGCAGTGCAGCGTAAGACCCGCGAGATCATCAAGTACGGCGCCGATGTGATCAAGATCTGTTCCACTGGCGGCGTGCTTTCCAAAGGCGACGATCCCAGCACGTCGCAATACACCGTCGAAGAAATGAAGGCCATTGTTGCCGACGCGCATCGCCTGGGGCGCAAGGTGGCGGCGCACGCCCACGGCGCCGAAGGGGTGCGTTGGGCCTCGGATGCAGGCGTGGACTCCATCGAACACGGCCACCTGATGGACGACGCCGCGATCTCCACCATGAAGAAGAATGGCACGTACCTGGTTCCCACGCTTTATCTGACCGAGTGGTTTCGCCAGAACGCGGCGAAAAGCGGCGTGCCCGAGTATTCCATCAAGAAGATGCAACTGGTGGCCGAGCGCGCTGAGGGCAACGTGCGCAAGGCGATCGCTGCGGGAGTGAAGATTGCGCTCGGCACCGATGCCGCGGTGTATCCTCATGGCCTTAACGCGCACGAACTGGCGACCTATGTGCGCCTGGGGCTGACGCCGATGCAGGCGATTCAGACGGCGACCGTCAATGCGGCTGAGCTGCTCGGGTGGGCGGATCGCGTGGGCAGCGTCGAACCCGGCAAGTGGGCGGACATCATAGCTGTGGATGGCGATCCCGCCCAGGACGTGACCACATTGCAGCAGGTGCGCTTCGTCATGAAAGGCGGCACGGTGTACAAGAACGAGTACGCTCGGTAAACGTTTTCAGGGAGCGGCGACGCTGACCTGCAACCCTGGCTGGGCATCTATCCAAGTGCGATTTGGTGAAGTGCGAAGTTGGTGAAAGTGCACGCTCAGTATTGTCATCCCGAGCGCCAGCGAGGGATCTGCTTTGACAGCAGATTCCTCGCGCCAGAAGCGGGCGCTTCGGAATGACAATTTACCCCTGCAAGTAGCTCTCTCCTACTCAAACTTCACCAAATCAAACTTCACCAAATCAAAACTTCACCCAAATCCCAGTTCACCCAATCTGCGCTAGAATGTGTCCCCCGAGCGGTAGGAGGTTCGCGATGGTAACAGCTTCGCAACTCAGGGAAGGCATGGCGGTCCGCATCGAAGGCCAGGTCTACAAGGTGCTGGAATGTGAAGTGAAGGCCGGCGGCGGCCAACAGGGCGGCACGGTCAAGACCAGGCTGCGCAGCACCAGCAGCGGCAGGTTGTGGGAGCCGCACTTCCGTCCTGACGAGCGGCTCGAAGACCTGGAGCTGGAACGCCAGAACATGGAGTTCCTGTACGCGGACGGCGATTCGTGTACGTTCATGAATCCCGACAACTTCGAGCAGGTGGAATTGCCGCGCGCCACGCTGGGTCCTGCGGAGCGTTTTCTAAAAGAAGGCATGAAGCTGCCGGTGGAATTTTTCGACGGGCAACCGATCAGCATCGTCTTTCCCGATACCGTCGAAGTGCGGGTCAGCGAGACGGCGCCGCCGGCGCATGCCGGCCAGGACACCACTTGGAAGCAGGCTACGCTCGAGAACGGCATGCAGATCAACGTGCCGCTGTTTATCGCTCCCGGCGAGTTGATTCGCGTTGACACGCGCACCGGACGCTATATGGAGCGCGTGCGCCTGGAGCGGAAGAAGGGCGCGTAACCCGGGTTCCCGATTCCATAAAAGTCGTATCTCAGAGGTGCGCATGTTTGCAGCTTGGCCCGGGCGTCCGTCGCCCCTCGGCGCCACCCATGATGGTCGCGGCGTCAATTTTGCCCTTTACTCCGAAGATGCCGAAGGCGTGGAACTCTGTCTTTTTAATGCGGCGGATACGGCCACACCTACGCAAGTCGTTCCGGTAACTACCAAGACTCGGCACACCTGGCACGTTTATCTTCCCGACTGCGAAGCCGGACAACTTTACGGTTACCGCGTGCACGGACCCTACGATCCCGCGCGCGGCCTTCGGTTTAACGCCAACAAGCTGCTGATTGATCCTTACGCGCGCGCGATCACCGGCGCAGTGGATTGGTCTCAAGGATGGGCGTTCGCTTATCGGGACGGAGATGATTTCCGGCGCGACGACAGCGATGACGCCGCGGCCGTGCCGAAGTGCGTCGTGGTTGACAACGAGTTCGACTGGCATGCCGACCGGCGGCCGAGGACGCCGTGGAAGCGTACGGTCATCTATGAGCTGCACGTAAAGGGCTTTACGCAGACCTTCCCCGGTCTCGATGAGAAGTTGCGCGGGACGTATGCGGGGCTGGCGGCGCCTGCGGTGATCGAATACCTGAAACAGTTAGGCGTCACCGCCGTGGAGCTGATGCCGGTCCACGCCTGCCAGCCGGAGAAAGCACTGCTGGACCGAGGGCTGACCAATTATTGGGGCTACAACACGCTTGGCTTTTTTGCTCCCGATGCGCGCTACAGTGCGGCGGGCGGCACCGGCGGGCAGGTCGCGGAATTCAAGCACATGGTCAAGGCGCTGCACGCCGCCGGCATCGAGGTCATCCTCGATGTGGTTTACAACCACACGTGCGAAGGCAATCATTTCGGGCCAACGCTGAGCTGGCGTGGCATTGATAACCGCACCTACTATTGGCTCAACCCCGATGCGCCGCGTTACTACTTCGACTTCACCGGCTGCGGCAACTCGCTGCGCATGGCGCATCCCGCGGTGCTGCGCATGATCGCTGATAGCCTGCGCTACTGGGTGCAGCAGATGCACGTGGACGGGTTCCGCTTCGATCTGGCTTCTGTCCTGGCACGCGGCGACAACGGCCCCAGCCGCTTGTCGGCGTTCTTCGACATCCTCTACCAGGACCCGGTGCTCAACACGGTGAAGCTGATTGCCGAGCCTTGGGACGTTTCGCTGGGCGGTTACCAGGTCGGCAACTTCCCCGTGGATTGGGCGGAATGGAACGGCCGCTATCGCGACACCGTGCGGCGCTTCTGGCGCGGCGATGCGGGCCTGGCGTCTGACCTCGCGTATCGCCTGACCGGCTCGAGCGACCTGTATCGCGATGACGGACGCAGTCCCACGGCAAGCATTAACTTCATCACCTGTCATGATGGTTTCACGCTGAATGACCTCGTCAGCTTCGAACGCAAACACAACGAGGCAAACGGCGAGAACAACCGCGACGGCTCGGACGCGAACGACAGTGCAAACTACGGCGTCGAAGACGAGACTTCCGACCCGGCGATTCGGGCGGTGCGCGCGCGGCAGCGGCGGAATTTTCTGACTACGTTGCTGCTGTCGCAGGGCGTGCCCATGATCTGGATGGGCGACGAAATCGGCCGCACGCAATCGGGTAACAACAACGCGTACTGTCAGGATAATTCGGTGGGCTGGGTGATCTGGGGCGACACGCGGCTGGACCGCAGTCTCGGAAGTTTCACACGCGCGCTGCTGGCCTTCCGGAAGGCGCACCCGGTCTTCCGGCGCACCCGCTTCTTTGAAGGGCAGGACTTTTCGCTGGACCGCCTGAAAGATGTTACCTGGTTGCGCCCCGACGGCAACGAGATGAGCGCCGCAGACTGGCACACGGATTTTGTGCGTGCCCTGGCAATGATGGTGGACGGCAACGACTTGCGCGAGACCGACGAACGGGGAAGGCCGGTGACGGATGGCGTTTTCCTGCTATTGTTCAATGCTTCGAGTGGTACAGTGACGTTCACCCTGCCGCGGGTACCTACGGAAGGCCGGTGGGTGCTGCGGATCGATACGGCCGCGGGATGCGTCAGCGCGTCGGCATCAGAACCCGGCTGGGCGCCCGGCGAACACTATGAACTGGCCGACCGTGCTATGAGTGTGTTCGAGTTGGTGACAGAAAACTAGGCTAAGGCCAGGCCGAAGTGTCCGCTCCTAGACGGCGCTCACCACCCGCCAGGCGCTCGCAGCAGTTACGGATCGCGGATTGTTCGTGCGAGTCGAGGTTGAGAAATTCAAACCCGTAGATATCGTCGTATCGCGAGCGTAACTTTGCCCGGGGCTGAAGGGAGCGCAACTGAGGTTCGCCGATCGTGATGCAAACCATCTCTCCGGGACGCATTTCGTCAGCGAATTTGCCGCCAAATCCGCCCTCGCCCAAGTTAGTTATGACGCCGCGCACTGTGACCTGCCCCTCCGGGCGTCCGATTGTTACTTCGATGGGCAATTCCACCGGGTATCGTGGAAAGCGGCGTACCGGCAGTGGTTTCTTCTTCAGGCGCGGCAGGCGGTTAAGCGTGGCCACCAGGGCGTCGAACCCATCATTCTTTCGGACGTGCGTGTCCACTATACGTAGAATCCATCCGGGAACTTGGTCAATCATTCCGGAAAACAGGACGATGGGCAGATCGGGCTGGGTCAGCCGCAGGTTTGTACACAGATCGGCCGCCGAAATCTGCGGCATCGCGTAATCCATTACGATGGCGTACAACGGTCGGGCCTGGATGATGGCTTCAATTGCCGGCCAGCCGCCGGACTCGGCCAGCGTGTTGTATCCGTACGCTTGCAGGTAGAGGCACAGCGTTCGCAACAAGCTTTCGTCATCGTCTATGCAAAGTACAGTTCTGGCTTGTGTACCCTGTGACGCAACTCTGGGGGCGAGGTCGTCGTTTCGGGTCATCGAACACTCCGCAGCGCGAACGATAACTGCTGGTCCCAATTACCGCCAAGCCCATTGGCACTGCCCTTTGCCTTGCATACCTCTGCCGCGTTTTGCCTTGGTGATGAACTACTGTACGAATTCTTTGCCGTTTACGTCGTCCTCGATGCTTTCGGTCAGGGCTTCAATATTAGCGTCCCACATCGCCAGAACCGCACTGGCCGCAGTCGTCGAACGAGTCACACCTTTCAGCGTATCGGGACGCGCAAAAACCTGCTCGACGGCGACGGTTTCCGTACGCCTGCTTGGCGCCGCCTTGTGGTCGTTGCCCATTTGGCTGTCTTCTTGGGAGCCGTCAATGTTTAGCTGTAGTGTGAATGCCTTGTCAATGGGCCGCATGGTTACCTCCTGTGGTGCGGCGTAATCCGGCGGCACGAACCTGAGTGCGTGCCGCCTGCCTGCCTACCATCGAACCGGACGCCCCGGGGGCGTGCAACCGGTTCAACCACTGTCCGCGAACCCGAGGTGTGCGCGAGGGCACTTCGCCAATTCCTCTCAGCACTTCAGAGTCCAACTCGCACGAGTGGTTGGCGGTTCCGCCGTTCTCTTCGAAGCCTCGGAACTGGTTGTGTTCACGCTGGCGGGCTGCGGAGTGACGAGAGGACCGAAGGCGGCTTGTGATCTCATTGCCACCGGCGTTTCCTGCACAAAAGACGCAAGCACTTGCACGACTGCGAGCTCATTGCGGCTCCCCTAATCACCGCGGCTGGTCTGCTGCGACGATGGCGGATGACAGCGCTGGATTCGGTGCGGCGAAAGCCGACTCCGGTCGCTTCGCCGCCGCCTCTGCCGGTTGCGCCCCGACCTTGGCGGACTTTCGCAACGACATGAACGGCTTTTCGACCAGGTAGTGTGACAACGACGCAAACAGGAAAGCCAAAATAATGTTCTGCGGAAACGCCGTCCAGACCGAGTCGGAGTGGCGATTCAGGAACGGCTGCTGCCATAGATACAAGCTATAGCTGAGGACGCCGACCCAAACCATCGGGCGCCAATTCAGGATCCAATACTTGCGGCGAATGGCGTTGTCGATGGTGAGGGCAATGCCTGCATGCGCGATTGTCAGCCCAACCGTACGCCAACCCGCGTTGCTGATCATACGGGTAAGGGGCAACAGAAAAGTGATGACTGGAATGAGTGTGAACCACGGCGCACTCAGGATGTGCTGGTACTTCTCCAGCTTGGGACGAATGATCGCCAACAGGCAGCCGGTCGCCAGCGCGTCCATGACCGAGGGAAAAGGAAATACGGTGGCCTGACCGCCCCATAGGTATCCAAAGACTGCGCGTACAACCGGCGCCGCAATCATCGCGCCGACTAGGATTTTGACACGGCTGCGGAAGAACAGCAGCAGCAACGCCGGCCACAGCAGGTAGAACTGCTCTTCGACCGAGAGAGACCACAAGTGCCCCAGGAACCACGGGGTCTTCATGAACATGCGGCCGGTCTCGTCGAAATAGATGTAGCAGTTCGTCGTGTACGTGGCTGCACTTAGAATGTTCGGCCAGCGTAGCGTCACCCAATACGTGACGGTCATTGCGATGACGAAGGCGTATGCGGCCGGGAAGATACGCAGCGCGCGCCGTTTGTAAAACTCCTTCAGCGAAATGGTGTTGGCCTTGTCATGCTCGTTCAACAGCAGTGATGTGATGAGGAACCCGGAGATGACGAAGAAGACGTGCACCCCGAAGTTGGCGTAGGTAGCCGCCATTCCTGTCAGGTTGATAAAGTTGCGCGTCCCCGACAGATGCCCCAACAGGACAAAAATGATAGAAATGGCCCGGAGTCCGTCCAACGAGGGAATCCGCCGCATTTGTAGCCCCCCGGCTGGAGCGAAGGCGAAAATGCCTCCCGCTTTCCGCCGGATAGTTGCAATCGAATTTCCACCTGAGCACCCAGACTGTGTACTTCCCGGCGACCCTGACGAAAACAAGTTACTTGCAACGCGTGATGCTGTTGACGTAATACTTGCAATAACTTGGCAGGCAGGCGTAGGACAACGCGGTATTCGTCGCCGCTGAGGTTCTGCTCATGTACGGAAAGTTTCAGATGGCAGTACTGATAGGTGTGCTGCTGGCGGCTACCTCCTGCCGGTCAGCCGGGCCGAAAGCGCCGGCCTGCGAGGCTGGTGCGTTGAGCAAGGTGCTTCAGCAGAAATGCAGCATCGGCAATCTGGTCTTTGACTTCTCCAGTCCGGCCGCCTTTTCCGGGGTTTCTGCCGAGCGACTGAAGTTCGTCCCTGCCGACGGCGGCGGGAGTGCCGGGTTCACGATCAGCGGTGATGGGCCGGAGATTCTCTCCTCCGCGCGGGGACGGCAGGGAATTACCTTTTTCCTTTATCCGCTTATCAGCACGACAGATGCATCCCCCAGCATTGGAGCAGTAGAGACCAAGGTCCAAGGCTACCGGGGAACATCCACGGCCTACAGTTACTTTCACATAGGCGGCAGCGGGGGCGAGGCGGACGCCTACGTGTCCCTGAAGGGCGCCGAACACAAAGAGACCCCCAAAAAGGTCGGGCGACGGCTGAGTTCGGCAAAATCAACGGTCACCGTCGGCATTACCGTTCCGGAGGACGGAGTGACCTCAATTGAAGCAGTGACGTTTGTCGTGAAGACACGGTGAGGAAAGAAGAAACGTATTTTCCCAGTTAGTGCAGATCTTTGCACACCGAGCGCATTTTCAAACAAAATAATTGCTCGCAGACTTAGTCAAACCCGTCCAGAGCGCTTCCCAAGTTGGAACCTGCGTTGCAGGGTTTTTCCACTTGCGAGGCGGCCAGAGGCGTTTTGCCGGCCCAGGACCGCCATCAAACCAGAGATGAAGGGCAAAGCAGTGCGAGGCATACGCTGGCTGTTATCGAAGTACGAAATTGACAATTCGCCCAATCGCTACGTGCCCATGGAGGGAGTGCGCGGCTTCGCCGCGCTCCTGGTGTTTCTGGCCCATTTCACCTACCTGTTTAATGAGTACGCCTGGCCGGATTCGCTTTCCCTGAGGATATCGGGGTTCTTCGGCACGATTGGCCATGTGGGGCTGGACCTGTTTTTCATCGTAAGCGGGGCGCTGATCTACGGCATCTTGCTGGGGCGTGCGACCCCGTACTTCAAGTTTCTTCACCGTCGAGTGGAGAGGATTTACCCCACGTTCCTCGTCATGCTGCTGGTGTACCTGGTGTTGTCGGCGATCTTCCCCACGCAGAACAAGCTCTCGGGACCGCTGGCCCTCCAGCTTATCTACGTGATGAAGAACGTGCTGCTGATGCCCGGCATTTTCGACATCGCGCCGGTGATTACTGTCTCCTGGAGCTTGAGCTATGAGTTCGCGTTCTACCTGACCGTTCCTCTGCTGATCGCGCTCTTCCGCTTCGGCAAGTTCAACCGTACGCTGCGAGTGCTGGCGCTGGTGGTGATCTTCGTGGCTTTGCTTATGACGCAGAGGCCGCGATTGGCGACCTTCGCAGCAGGCGCCTTGCTGACCGAGGTCTTCGCCACCGGCGTGAAGCATCGCTTGCATCGTCGTGGCGAGATTATCGCGATGGCCCTGTTCGTGGCCATGTTCGCCGCGGTGTTCCGCCTGTATGGAGGCGTCAGTTATCACGGGACGCTGGGCGTGCCGCTGGCGTTCAAGGCCAGCACGGTTGTGCTGGTCTGCCTGTTGAGCTGCATCTTTGTCACCTACTGTTTCGAGTACCGGGGCTGGTCGCATGCGGCCTTCAGTTGGTCGCCGCTGCGCTACCTGGGAAACATCAGCTATTCCTTCTACCTGATCCACGGGCTGACACTGAAAGGCCTGGAACTGGTAATCCCGCGTGTGCTGAAGCCGGAACCGCACAGCGCTCTGGTGTACTGGGGCCTTTGCGCGTTCTGTTTTGCAGCGTCATGGATCGCCGCAACCGCGTTGTTCCTGATCATAGAACGACCGTTTTCGATCGCGCCGCAACAGTGGCGGGTGGCGCAGCGCGCTGCCGGCAAGCCGCAGCCTGCTCCGGCGATGATGGCGGAACGACGAAGCGCGATTGCTGTTCACCAAACGACGCGCGTACCACACTTTTAGGAAACAGTTTGAAAACAGAAGCGGCGCACGCCTGCGAGAGGACGTGCGCCGCTTGCTGTCCGGGTCTCGACTTACGCCGGTAAAGCGAGGTCCTTGCTGTCGGCTGAGCTTGAACTTGGCCGGCGCGATTCCAGTCCGTACTGGCGCGTCTTGTAAGCGAGCGCCTTGTAACTGATATTGAGCATCTGCGCGGCTTCGCGGCGGTTCCAGTTCGTTTGCTCCAATGCCGCCTGGATGACCTGCGCTTCGGCTTCACCTTTGAGCGCCCGCACCAATTCCTTCAGGTCCTTCCCATCGGTCCGGGCGACACTCTTGGCCACCTCCTGCTGGCCCGACTTCAGCTCGGAAAGCAGGCTGGCTTCGTCACCCAAAATGAGGTACCGCTTGACGAAGTTCTGCAATTCGCGAATGTTGCCCGGCCAGAAGTGCCGCATGCACGCGTTTAGCAATTCGTTGCTGAAGGGGCGCGCCGGCCGGCCAAAGCGCTGGGCCAGGCGGCTCATGAACAGCTTCATGAGCACGGGGACCTCCTCGCGGCGCTGGCGCAAGGCGGGCATCTGGATGGAAAAGGCGTTGAGGCGGTAATAGAGGTCGAGGCGCAGCTTGCCCGACTTGATAGCTTCGGTGATGTTGATATTTGTGGCCGCAAGGATGCGCACGTCCACCGACACGGGCGAACGCGCCCCGAGGCGGAAGAACTTGTGGTCCTGTGCTACCTGAAGCAGCTTGGCTTGCAAGCTGGGCGGCATTTCGCCGATCTCGTCCAGCAGAATGGTGCCGTGGTCGGCCTGTTCGAACTTGCCTGGATGGGCCGTAGTGGCGCCGGTGAAGGCGCCTGCCTCATAGCCGAAAAGCTCGCTTTCCAGAAGCTCCGAGGGTATGGCCGCGCAATTCACTTTCACGAAGCGGCGCTTGGCACGCTGCGAAAGCTTGTGGATGAGCATCGCGGCGACTTCTTTGCCGGTGCCGCTCTCACCCAGCAGCAGGACGGGGACATCCACGCCCGCAATCTGACCGATGTGGGCGCGGACTTTCTGCATGGCGGGGCTGACGGCGGCGAAGAAGTTGCCGTCGGCGAGCTCTTCCACGTTCTCGTCAATCTCCGCGCCGAGTTCGCTGGGGGGCGGCGCCTGCTGTGGCAAGTACCGCTTCAGCGCCTGTTCCACGGCCGCGCCGTCCACCGGTTTGGTTAGGTAGTCTGTGGCGCCCAGGTGCATGGCCTCGACCACCTTCGGAATGTCCTTCATGCAGGACACCATGATGGCGCGCAAATGCGGATTGACCTTGCGCATGCGACGCAGCGTCTCCAGGCCATCCATGCCTGGCATCATCACGTCAAGAAAGACGATATCGGGGCAGAGGCCGTTTTCGATCCGTTCCACTCCCTCAATGCCACTGCCGGCTGTGACGACGACGTGCGACTGCAATTCCAGGATCGTGCGCAGGTAGCGCAGCGCCATCGGGTCATCGTCCACCACGAATACACAAGCTTGCGACATATCGAGCCTATCCTCCATCGGGAAAGAGCCGACTGCCAGACCCACTACTAACGTGAAACTACTCTGGTTAGATGCGGGTTTGACAGGAGAACCGTCAGGCCGAGGTATCGTTGGTAACCTCTGCGTTTGACGTCTTGGACATACCTTTCAGGGGGAGGAGAAACGAGAAACGACTGCCGGCGCCGGGCTGACTGTCTACCCAGATCTTTCCGCCGTGCGCTTGGACCACGCGTCGCGCGATGCTGAGGCCCAGCCCGGTGCCGGGCACGCCATCCGCGATGTCGAGACTGCAAAACTCTTCAAAGATCTCCTGCTGATATTCCGGGGCGATGCCCGCGCCGCTATCCGACACGGTGATGCGCACGCAGTTCGGCCGAAGGTCCTTGTTCTTGCGGCGCTCTCCAGCGGAGGGCCTCTTGGCCAGGATGCGCCGGTCCCAGAAGTATGGTTCAGCCTTGATGCTGACGCTGCCGCTGGCCGGAGTGAATTTCAGGGCGTTGTCGATCAGGCAGTGGAGCACCTGCTCCACCTTCTGCTGGTCCAGTTCACAATGAAGGCCTGCGGGCACCGGCTTGAGTGCGAGGACCACATCCTTGGCCCTGAATGGCGCCCGCCAGGATCTTTCCACCGCGACCAGCAGTTTCTTGATATCGGTCTTGGCGAGCCGCAGCTTGATGCCGGAAGCCAATGCACCGGCCGTCAGGAATTCCGACACAAGGTGCTGCACGCGCGAACAGCTTGCCTGCACATCCAGCAGCATGGTGCGTTGCGGCGGAGTAATTGGACCGAGACGGCCCTCCACGATCAGCTTGATCGCGGCGGCAATGATAACCAGGGAGCCCTTCAGATCGTGGGTGGCCTTGGCAAGGGCCATGTCGCGCCGGCGAATTCCCTCGCGCAGGGCAGCGATGGTGCGCCGCATCTGGTCGTTCCCGAGTGGCTCGTTGGGCTGCGATTGTTCCTCGTCAGTGTGCACGCGGAGAGAAAATCCTTTGTCCATGTGTGCACGCGTTTGCGCCATCAGCACAGCCTCCGAGGGTGAACCAATCGCAGTTTAGTCGGTAACAAAGCGCAGCAACGGGGGAGAGGGTGCCAACGCGAGTTCCAGAAG
This sequence comes from Terriglobales bacterium, assembly GCA_041946775.1. Taxonomy (GTDB): domain Bacteria; phylum Acidobacteriota; class Terriglobia; order Terriglobales; family Acidobacteriaceae; genus JBHGBA01. The sequence goes on along the minus strand of JBHGBA010000014.1, from coordinate 38,901 downwards.
ACAGTCCATAAAATATTTGCAAATCGCTCAATTCGCAACCGAAAAGGCGAGGTTTCCACAGGTCGCACCGGGAGTGTTCCCGTTTTGGGAATTTTATTGGGGTTGCCGATCGTCCCTTTGCCGGGATGCGAGTGGCCCCGCGGGAGGCTGCGGGATGGAAAATCCGTTCCAAGTGTGAAAGGGTTTTCGCCGGGAGGGCTGGGGCTCCGGCTACGAGTTTGGCGTAAGTCGTTGATAGAAAGAGTTCGGCCCGGACAGGCGAGGCGGTGTTTTCCCTTTTTGGGCGCAAAGCGGGTGCGCAAAAGCGGTTAGCTTTTGGACAAGAGAGTGCAGTAGCTCCGCCCGGAGCACTACATGAGCACCATTGTTGGCACCGCGCGTACTCTGTTACCCGAACGATTGCCTCCCGATGACGTCATCTTTGGCGCCACGCCGTTGATGGCGGCAATCCGCCACAAACTGGACAAGGTTGCGGATACCAATATTCCGGTCCTGATTCAGGGAGAGAGCGGCACCGGGAAGGAAATCATTGCGAAGTACATCCACCAGCGGTCGATTTGGGCGAAAGGCCCGTTTGCCAAAGTCAACTGCCCGGCGATCCCGGCGACTCTCGTCGAGAGCGAGCTATTCGGCTATGAACGCGGCGCGTTTACCGGCGCGGTAGGTTCCAAGCCCGGTCGCGTGGAAATGGCCCAGCGCGGCACGCTGTTCCTGGACGAGATTTCCGAACTGGCTTTTGGCCTCCAGTCGAAGCTGCTGCAACTGCTTCAGGACGGCCACTTCTGCCCGATCGGCGGCTCGGAAGACAAGAAAGTAGACGTGCGCATCGTCTGCGCCACCAACCGCCAGTTGGGCCGCGAAGTGGACGAAGGCCGGTTCCGCCAGGACCTGTATTACCGCATCAACGTGGTCTCGGTTCATCTGCCGCCCCTGCGGGAGCGGATCGAAGATGTCGCCGTGCTGGTGGACTACTTCCTCGACGAGCACAGCCGCCGCTACAACTGCGCCGCCCGTCCGCTTTCCTCCGGAACCATGGCCGTGTTGCGGGCGCACAACTGGCCGGGCAATGTGCGCGAGCTGGAAAATGTCGTAAAGCGATATGTGGTGCTGGGCAGCGAGGAAGTCATTACCAGCGACCTGAGGGGCAGGGGGGCCGAGGTCATCGAGCCCGATATACCGCTGGACTCGGCCATGTCCCTGAAGAAGGTCACCAAGCAGGCCATGAAAGACCTGGAGCAGAAAATGATCCTGAACGCGCTCCAGGCCAACCAGTGGAACCGCAAACGGGCGGCCCGTGCCCTGAACATCAGCTACCGGGCGCTTCTCTACAAGCTCAAACTTGCCGGACTGCGGCGTAGCGACCCGACTCCACCGGTCGGGGAGAACTAGCGGGAGCGAACCATGAGAAACAACGTGGTGGGAATCGGGGCATTGCTGTGCGTGGTGCTACTAGCCATCTGTGCGGGAGTGGCGCAGAACCCGCCGGTCCAGGCGGCGTTGCCCGGAGCCAACGCAGAACCGGCGGCCCCAGCGAAAACTGCGGCGCCTGCCGTGGCGGAGGGCCGCTTCAATCCGGCGAGCCCGAACTACGTAATCGGCGAAAGCGACGTCCTGATGATCAACGTTTGGAAGGAAACGGAGCTTTCGCGCAGCGTGCCGGTGCGGCCCGATGGCCGGATTTCGTTGCCACTGGTCGGAGAAGTGATCGCCGCCGGCAAGACGCCGCCGCAACTGCAAGAGGCCATTGCCGCCGAGCTGAAGAACTTCATGTCCGAACCGGAGGTGACGGTCATTGTCCAGGACCCGCGCAGCAAGCACTTCAACGTGGTCGGTGAAGTGGCGCGTCCCGGGTCGTTCACCTTGACCCAGCCAGTGTCGGTCATTGACGCGGTGGCCCTGGCGGGCGGGTTCCGCGACTTTGCCAAGACCAAGAAGATGTACATCCTGCGTACGATTGTTGCCGGGCAGAAAGCGCGCATCCCGGTCAACTACAAGAAAGCCGTGCGCGGCGACCTTAGTCAGGATGTGATGTTGCAACCGGGTGACACCTTGGTGGTGCCGTAAAGAGGCGATATGCTGCGCAACATTTTCAGTTGCCTGATGGCGTGCCTGGCGGCCGCGGGAATTGCGGCGGCGCAGGAGCCGGTGCCGAGCAATCCGGCCGCGGACCGTCCGCCGGTGACGCTAAACACGGAAAGCAAGTCGGAAAATCTGCTGATCGGGAATTTTGCCGTAAGCAGTGGCTATGCCGACAACTTTATGAACGTTAACGGCGATCGCCGCGGGCAAGCGGTGTTCACTGTGTCGCCAACGATCACATTCCAGCAGACGCGGCGCCGCTTCGAGTTTACGACCACGTATTCGCCCACCTTGACGGCCTACACGAAAGAAACCGACCTGTCGCAGTTGACGCACATGGCGGGAGGCACGTTGTCTTGGCGCCCGATGCGGCGCGTCACGGTGAAGCTGCGCCAGCAGTACAGCGTAACGGTGGATCCGTTTGCGCGTGCCGCCGAAATGCCGTTCCTGTCACAACCGAGCCCGTGGGTAGAGCCGAATGAGTCGCTGGTGATTGGCCGGCGGGTGAAGCGGACCACCATCATGGGCCACGGCGAAGCGGATTACCGGCTGACCCGGTACACCACGCTTTCCGCCAGCGCCAGCGTAAACGATTACGACTACGGTACCTACGACTACGACCCGATGCGGCCGCGCCTGATAGCGGCGCGGGTAATCAGCGGTGCGGCGTCATGGACGCGGCAAACAGCGGTGAACCGGGCGCATGGGTTTCAGGCTTCCGTGCTGGACCTGACGTTTGTCGGACCGGGGCACACGCGGAGCTACGCGCTGCTCTACTTCCGCGATTTCAAGCTGGGGCAGAACGGCAGTCTCACCGTGTTTGCCGGCCCCGAGTACAGCCGCAGCGAAAACGTTTTGACGCTGCCCCTGGGCCTTTTCGTGATGTACGTACCGGTGGAGCAGGTCCACTGGGCGCCCGCAGTTGGCGCGACCTACACGCGGCGAGGCGACCGGACGGCATTTCGCGCCGACTTCGTGCGCCGGGTGAGCGACGGCGGCGGGCTCATGCGCGGCGTCACTCTGACGTCGGTGAAGCTGGCATTGAACCGCGCGATCGCCCCCAATTGGGCGGCGGTGGGACGGCTCGAACTCGCGAACAACGATTCTTCGGGCTTGCTGGGCGGAGGCGAATGGCTGCGAACCGGAACGGGCAGTGTCGGTCTCGAACGCCGGCTCAATCGGGACGTGCGCTTGCGGCTCGACTACATGCGCACCATGCAGCGCGGCGCCGTGCCCGGCTTCGCGCTCGGCGACTACAACCAGGTCCGGCTCAGCCTGACTTACAGCTTTTCAAAGCCACTGGGAAGGTAAGCAATGCCGCAGGAAACTGAAAGCAAGTCGGCGATGAACCTGCAGGATTACTGGGCGATTCTCGTGCGCCGTCGCTGGTGGTTGCTGGCGCCGGTGTTCTTGTGCTGGGCGGCGGCCTGGGTTACCAGTTGGATCATTCCCCCGCAGTACCGCTCGGAGACGCTGATCCTCATCGAGCAGCAGAAGGTTCCCGAGCAGTACGTCGCCTCGAACATCACTGTCGATCTGCAGGAACAACTGCAGAGCATGACGCAGCAGATTCTGAGCCGCACCCGGCTGCAGCGCATTATCGACCAGTTCCATCTGTACGCGTCTGAAAAACACCGGCTTAGCCCCGACGAAGTGGTGGACCGGATGCGCAAGGACATCAACATCGAACTGGTGCAAACACCGCCGCAACCGGGCAGAAGGAGCGAACTGACCGCTTTCCGGATCTACTACGTGGCGCCGCGGCCCGACACCGCGCAGCAGGTCTCCACGCAGTTGACCTCGCTGTTCATCGAGGAAAATCTGCAATCGCGCCAGCAGCAGTCGGAAGACACCACAACCTTCCTGTCGAACCAACTGGAAGAAGCGCGCAAGAACCTGGCGGAGACGGAAGCCAAGGTCCGCGAGTTCAAAGCCACTCACCTGGGCGAGTTGCCCCAGCAGACCGATAGCAACGTGCAGATCATGAACGGACTGCTGAGCCGTCACCAGAACCTTTCCCAGTCACTGGCGCATGCGCAGCAACAGAAGCTCTACCTGGAATCCCTGTGGAGCCAATACGAGGCCATGAAGATCGCGCCCGACCAGGCGCGTGCGGATGCGGTACCGGCAATCAACAAGGAGCTCGACCGGCTGCGCAATGAATTGACGGCTGCTCGGGCGCGCTACACCGAGAACCATCCCGACGTGCGGCACCTGAAGGAGCAGCTCGCCTCGGCCGAGAGGCTGAAGAAGGACATCGACGCGGAGGCCGCAGGGAAGAAGGCGGACACCTCCGATGTGGTGCGTGTCACCTCGCCGGCCGAGCTTCAGTTGATGACGCCGATGATTCAGATCCAGGGCCAGATGAAGGCGAACGAGCGGGAAATCAAGGACACGCAAGAGCAACTCAAGCGGCTGGAGGATGCGATCGCGCAATATCAGGCGCGGTTGAACGTGGTGCCGATCCGCGAACAGCAACTCGCCGACCTGACGCGCGATTACGACCAGTCCAAGGCAAATTACGATTCCCTGCTGAAAAAGCAGATGCAGTCGCAACTGGCGACCAACCTGGAAAAACGGCAACAGGGGCAGCAGTTTCGCATTCTGGATCCGCCGTCGCTGCCCAAGCGGCCGCATTCCCCCGACCGCTTGAAATTCAGCCTCTTCGGACTGGCTGGCGGCATCGCGCTCGGGCTGGGCTGCTTGGGCCTAGTCGAGGTCATTGATAACCGGGTGCGTTCGGAGAAGGAGCTGGAAGGAATCGTCCCGGTGCGCGTTTTGGTGGGCATCCCGCACTTGACCACCCCACGCGAGGAACGGCGGCGCTCGTGGCAGCGCGTGTGGGAGTGGAGTGCGGCGGCGGTCATGCTGGCGGTCATGGTCGCTGGCAATGTGCTGACGATTTACCGAAGGTGAGCGAATGTACAGGAAATTCTACGGGTTGATGCGCAACCCGTTCGAAATCAGCCCGGACCCGCGCTTCTATTACCCCACGGTGCGCCACAACGAAGCGTTGGCGAACCTGTGTTACGGGATCCAGAAGCGCAAGGGCTTCATCGTGCTCACCGGACAGGTGGGCACGGGGAAGACCCTGCTGGTGCATTCGCTTCTCGACGCACTCCGGCGTAGCAAGATCCAACATGCTTACCTGTTTAATCCGCGACTCTCGGCGGACGATTTCCTGCGCTACGTGCTGAGCGACCTGGGGCTGGCCGTGCGTTCGCGGTCGAGGGCGGAACTGCTGTTGGACTTCAATCACTACCTGGTGGATCTCTACCGCCGTGGCTGGACAGCCGCGCTGGTCATCGATGAGGCCCACCTGCTCAGTTGGGACCTGCTGGAGGAAGTGCGCCTTCTGACCAACATCGAGACCTCGCAGGACAAGCTGCTGCAAATCGTGCTGGTAGGCCAGACGGAGCTCGATACGAAGCTGGAAAGCGATAACTTGCGGCAGTTGAAGCAACGGATCGCTTTGCGCTGTCACCTGGAGCCACTTACTGAGACTGAGGCAACGGGGTACATCGGCCGGCGGCTTAATACGGCGGGCTGCCCGCAGACGGAACGCATTTTCCGTCCAGAGGCCGTCGCCCGGGTGCTGGCATACGCGCATGGGATTCCACGCACCATCAACACCATCTGCGAGAGCGCGCTGATCGCGGGTTATGCGCGACAGATGCGGCCCATTGAGGCGCAGGTGATCGAGGAAGTCGCCGCCGATTTTCATCTCAAAACCGCCGCCGAGCCCGCCAATGGCAAGGCGGCAGGGACAGTGGCAAGCAACGATAGCGAGACCGAGTTGCCGGATGAACGGACCGCGCTGAGGATGCTGGCGCGGCTGTTCCAGGTGCTCGCTCGGGATGCCCGCCATCCCTCTGGGCCATTTGCAAGAAATCAGCAAGGAGCCAAGGCTGAATGAGCCGCATTTTTGACGCGCTGCGACACTCGGAAATCGAAGGGCAGGAGCCGCCCATCATCACCCCGGCGGACGCTGCCGAACTGTTGCGTGAAACCCAGGCGGTTCGGCTGCGGCTGGATGAGGTGGCCTCGGTAACAACGAACGGCCGGAGCCCCTTGATGGTGGCTCTGAACGACGAACACGGTCTGGCTTCGGAGAAATTCCGGGTGTTGGCCACGCGCCTCAAGCACCTGCGCGACCATCACGAGTTCAAGCTCGTGCATGTCACCAGCAGCGTGATCGGCGAGGGCAAGTCGCTGGTCGCCGCCAACCTGGCGCTCACGCTGGCGCAGCGCAATCAGTACCGTGTGCTGCTAATCGACGGTGACATGCGCAAACCTGCGATCAATAGTCTATTGGGCATCGAGGCGGAAGTCGGCCTCGGCGATTGGTGGCACGCGGGCGATTCGCCGCTGAACTACCTGCTGCGCATCGAGGACCTTGGCCTGTGGGTCCTGCCGGCAGGGATGACGGAGGCGCCGACGCAGATCCTCCAGTCCAACCGAACCAAGGACTTAGTCGCGCAACTGTCCGAGTGTTTCGACTGGGTCATCATCGACTCCCCCCCGGTCTTGCCGATGGCCGATGCGAACCTCTGGGCCCGCATCGCCGACGGAACGCTGCTGGTCGTACGCGAAGGCAAGACGCCGCGCCGTGCCCTGGAACGGGCGTTGCAGAACCTGGACAACCCCAAGTTGCTCGGCGTGGTGCTGAACGATGCGTCCGACCTGGACCGGATCAACTACTACGACCGCTACTACGTCGCTTACGGCAAACGTAACGGAAACGGAAGAAAGGACAAGAGCGGTCAGAGTGAAGCCAAGGGAGCGAGTGTGTGATTCGTTTTCTGCATGCGTATTTTCCGGCGCGCACCGTGTTTCTTGGGGTGTCGGAAGCGCTCCTGGTGACGCTGTCGTTCACCATCGCGACTGTGGGATGGCTGGGTACGCTGGACGCCACCATTGCGCTGAATTACGAACGCGGCTTCGAGAAGATCGCGGTGGTCACCGCGGTGTTTCTGCTGTGCATGTACTACTTCGATTTGTACGACCCCATCGTCCTGACCAACCGGCGCGAGATTTTCACCCGCATGGTGCAGGTGCTGGGGACGGTGTGCATCATCCTGGCGGGCGCCAGAATGGTGTTCCCGGGGCTGGAACTTCGCCTGCCGATCTTCCTGACCGGAACGGCGTTAGTGGGCGCGTTCGTCCTGACGTGGCGGCGGGTGTTCCTACTGATGAATACCTCGGACCTGCTCGCCGAGCGCTGTCTGGTACTCGGGGATGGGCAACTGGCGGAGACACTGATCGCGGAACTGAACGCGCGCAGCGAATTAGGTCTGCGCGTGGTGGCCCGAATCGGCGAGACCGAGGACGCAGACACCACCGCCGGGCGCCTCCGAGACTGCATCATGCAGCGACAGGTCACGCGCGTGATCGTCGCGATGAACGAACGCCGCGGCAAGCTGGACGTTGAAGAACTATTGCGCCTGAAAACCGAAGGCCTCAGGATCCAGGACGGCACCGCGCTATACGAGGCGATCACCGGCAAGATCAACCTGGCATCGCTGCGGCTGAGTTGGCTGCTGTTTTCACCCGGCTTCCAGGTATCGCGCCCGCTGCTTATCTATAAGCGAATCTTCTCGCTGGTAGTGTCCAGCATTGCGCTGCTGATCGCTCTTCCCGTGATGGTGCTGGTGGCGATCGCCATCCGTCTGGATTCGCCAGGGCCGATCATCTTCCGCCAGCGCCGGGTGGGCAAGAACGGCCGGATTTTCACGCTGTACAAGTTCCGCTCGATGTATGACGGAGCGGACCGCGAGGGCGGTTGCCGTCCAGCGGAGCATGGCGATCCGCGGTGCACGCGCGTCGGCCGCTACCTGCGCGCGTGGCGGCTGGACGAACTGCCGCAGCTCTATAACATTTTCCGCGGCGACCTCTATTTCGTTGGTCCGCGGCCGTTCGTCCCCGAGCAGGAAGCCGAATGCGTTCGTCACATTCCTTTCTACAAACAGCGCTGGACGGTAAAACCTGGCGCCACCGGCTGGGCACAGGTGAATCGCGGATATTGCGCCACCATTGACGATAACGCAGAGAAGCTGGCCTACGACCTTTTCTACATCAAGAACATTTCCATCGGACTCGACCTGCTGATTCTGTTCAAGAGCTTCAAAATCCTGCTGCTGGGAAAGGGTGGGCGATGAGAAGCGCAGCGCAGGTCGGGTTTTGGGCAAGCGTTGCCTGGCTTGGCTATCTCTACGTCGGGTATCCGGCCCTGGTCTGGCTGTTGGGCAAGCTGTCCCGCCGTCAGTACCGAAAATCGGCGGATTACATGCCGAGCGTGTCGGTGCTGATTTCTGCTCGCAATGAGGAACAGCACCTCAGGCGCAAGATCAACGAAACGCTCGCCTGGAATTATCCGCCTGACAAGCTGGAGATAGTGGTCGCTTCCGACGCCTCGGAGGATGGTACCGATGAGATTCTCGCCGAGTTGGCCGGGCCGCGAGTGCGGTGGGTGCGCATGCCGGTACGCACCGGCAAAAACCTGGCGCTGAATCGCCTGGCCGAGTTGGCGAAGGGCGAACTGCTGGTCTTCTGCGATGCCAACTCTCAGATCGGCCCCGACGTGTTGCGCGGCATGACTGGTCATTTTGCGGATGAACGCGTCGGCTGCGTCACCGGCACGGAGATTACCGTGCGCGACGAGCACGAGACGGCGCTCATCACCGGCAACACGGCATTCCTCGACTATGAAGGACTGGTGAACCGGTGGGAGTCGCGCCTGGGATCGGTGCTGGTGTGCGATGGCGCGCTGTTCTCGATTCGGCGTTCGCTGTTCCAGCCGCTTCAGGCCGACCTGGCGAACGATCTGGAACTGCCGCTGTATATCGGCGCCGAAGGATACGCGGTGTTGTTTGAGCCGGTGGCGCGTGCGTTTGAGAAGACCGCCAAATCGGCGCAAGAGGAATTCAACCGGCGGCGGCGCATCTGCGGCCAGGGAATCCTGGGGATGTGGCGGCTGCGGCGATGCCTGCGCGGCATGCGCGGGTGGCAGTTTGCCTCGCGCAAGGTACTGCGCTGGTTCGCGCTGGTCCCGATGATGGGCTTGCTGCTATCGAGCGCGCTGCTGGCTTCCGAGCCTGTGTTTGCGGCGATATTCGCAGTGCAAGTGTGCTGTTACGTGCTTGCGTTGGTCGGCGCGGTGACGGCGTTGACGAAACGTGGGGCGCATCGCGTATTCGCGCTGCCGTTCTTCTTGGCGCTCAGCAATGTTGGCGCGCTGGTCGGCGTGGTGCAGGCGATGGCGGGGCGCCGTTTCGCCGTATGGCAGCCCATCACGCGCGCGCACCAGACCGCGCATTCGGCGAGGCACTCATGAGCGGCGAGACGAAATCAATGGCGCGCGTGATCTTCTCGGTGGACGTCGAGGACTGGTTTCACATCCTCGACGTTGCCGGCGCTCCTGATTTCGCTTCCTGGGAACGCCAGCCGTCGCGGGTCGAACGAAACTTCCGTGAGCTACTGGAGATTTTTGCCGAACGCGACCGGCGCGTGACGTGCTTCTTCCTGGGGTGGGTGGCGCAGCGCTTTCCGCACCTCGTGCGCGAGGCCGCCGACCTGGGACATGAGATCGCCTCGCACGGCTACGCGCATCGCCTGATCTACACGATGACCGAAGCTGAGTTCACGGTGGATGCGCGGCGTACGCGCGAGTTGCTGGAGGACATCGCGGGCGAGCCGGTGCAGGGCTTCCGCGCCCCTGGCTTCTCGGTTACGCCGGAAACGCCGTGGTTCTTTGCGGCGCTGGAAGAAGCGGGATATCGCTACGATTCCTCAGTTTTTCCGAGCACGCGCGAACACGGCGGCTGGTCGGGCGCAGAGTGCGGTCCACATGTGGTGGCGGGGACGGGACTGGTGGAATTCCCCATCAGCACCATCGGCGTATTCGGGCGGCGACTGTGCGTGTTCGGCGGCGGATACCTGCGCGCGTTTCCCACCTGGTTTGTGCGGCGGGCAACACGGAGCGTGCTCGGCGAAGGGCGGCCAGTGATCGTCTACATCCATCCGCGTGAGATCGACCCAAAGCAGCCGCGAGTGCAGATGCCCTTGCGGCGACGGATCAAGTGCTACGTGAATTTGAGGACTACCGAAAAGAAGGTGCGGCAGCTCACGGCTGAATTTGCCTCCATGACCTTCCGCGAGTACGTGGCTGAAAACTTCGCCGAGCCTGCGCGCGAGGTAATTGCTCATGCGGCGTCGGTAAGCGCGGGAGGTGCAGCGTGAAGGTGGAGATTTGGAACGAACGGGCCGCCTGGGACACCTACGTCGAGAGCTGTCCCGATGCCAGCAGCTATCACCGCTGGATGTGGCGCGAGGCGATCGAGCAGACGTTTGGCCATCGGCCTTATTACCTGGTGGCCGGAACCGACGGCTGCATTCAAGGCGTACTTCCACTGTTCCACATGCGCAGCCGCTTGTTCGGTAATTCGCTGGTTTCCATGCCGTTCTTCAGCTACGGCGGCATTTTGGCGAGCGCGCCGGAAGCCCGCGAGCAGTTGTTGCGCCGGGCGGCCGAGTTGGCGCGTGAACTCAAGGTACGGCACGTCGAGCTGCGCTACCGCGACGCTGCGCCCATCGGCTGGGTAGAAGCGACTCCCAAGGTGACGATGGAAGTCCCGCTGCCCGCCACCGCTGACGAGCTGTGGAAACGGCTCAGCACCGGCATGCGCAACAAGATCCGCAACGCCAAGAAGAACGATCTGCAGGTTGAGTGGACAGGCGCGGAAGCCGTTGACGAGTTCTATCGTGTGTTCTCGCGGAACATGCGCGACCTCGGTTCGCCGGTGTATCCGCGGGCGTGGTTCGAGAACCTGTGCCGCTGTGCGCCGAACGACACGGGATTCATCGTGCTGCGCGACGCGGGGCAGGCGATCGCGGCGGGAATCATCACAAAGTTCCGCGACACGGTGGAGTTGCCGTGGTCGGCGGCACTGCAAGAGTCACGCAAGAAGTACACCGCCGTGCTGATGTACTGGAGCGTCTTCGAGTGGGCGATTGAGCACGGCTTCCGCCGGGTTGACCTGGGCCGGTGCACGCGTGGCGGAGGTACCTGGGAGTTCAAACGCCACTGGAACCCCGAGGAAAAGACGCTGCACTGGTATTACTGGCTGGCCGATGGCGCCGAGGTACCGGCGCTGCGGCCCGATAACCCGCGCTTCCGCCTCGCCACCCGCGTGTGGCAACGCCTGCCGGTGGCGGTGGCGAACACGCTGGGGCCAAGGATCTCGTGTTCGATCCCGTAGGAGCTGACTGACGACGATGTCCGCAGCCGTACCACAACCCGAGTTGGCGAAAGCTTTAGAGGTGAGGGTGTCGCCTAACGGCATCGTCACGTTCTGGCGCGGACGGGTTGCGCTGTACGCCATCCTGAAAGCCCTGGGAATCGGACGCGGCGATGTGGTGCTGACGCCCGGCTTCACCTGCTTCGCGGTCCCCGCGGCGGTGTGTTTCTGCGGAGCGCGTCCGGTGTACGTGGACATCGATCCGGAGACGTACAACATCACGCTCGATTCCGTGCGCAACGCCTACGGTCTTGCGCCGCGCGGCGCGGTGCGCGCGGTGCTGGTACAGCACACGTTTGGACTGCCGGCCGACATCGAAGCGATCTGTGCATGGGCACGCGAGCGGCAGATTGCGGTGATCGAAGATTGCGCGCACGTGCTTGGCAGCCGCTTCCGCGGCATTGACGGCGACTGGCGCGAAGCCGGCAGCACAGGCGACGCCGCGTTCTTCAGTTCGCAGTGGACCAAGCCGGTCACGACCGGATTGGGCGGGTGGGCGCGGATCAATCGTCCCGACCTGCTGGAGAAGGTCCGCGCGTTCCGTAGCGGCCACTGCGTTGCCCCATCGGCGAGGGAAACGCTGTCGCTGGCGGTGCAGGTTGCGGCGCGCACTGCGTTTTCATCCCCGTCGCTGTTTTGGCGTGCGCAGACGCTGTATCAGCGGCTATACGGGGCCGGAGTAGTGGTGGGCACCTCGAGCCCGGAAGAGCTGCGCGGGGAGATGCCCAAGGGCTATGCCAAGCGGATGTCGCGGTTTCAGGAACGCTTGTTGCAACACCGGCTGGCCGACGATTCGGTGCAGCAACATCGGCGACGGCTGAAGCCGTTGTACGACGCAGCCCTTCAGGCCGCGGGACTGCCAACGGCGACGGTCCCTGATGGTTGTGATCCGGTGCTGTTGCGCTATCCGATCCGGGTAGGCAACAAGGCCAGAGCAATGGACGAGGCACGCCGCCGCAGAATCGACTTGGGCGACTGGTACAAGCACCCGATCGACCGCCCGGAGGGGTTGTCGGGTGAGACGTTCGGCTATCGCGAGGGCATGTGCGTGGAGGGCGAGCGTGCTGCCGGCCAGGTGGTGAACCTGCCGATGCATCAGCGGATTGATGAACAGGCGGTCGAGAAGATCGTGCGTTTTGTGAAGGAAGTGGCTTAGAGAATGGCGACCAAGACCATCGTTGCGAGTCCGGCCCCGCAGGTGCGGCAGGCAACAGCGCCAGTTTCGGTGTTTGTGCTGATTGATGCGCTCGGGTGGCGGTATCTCGAAGGCAGGGATTTTCTGAACGACATCCTGCCCTGCCGGCGCGCGCTGCGGACGGTGCTCGGCTTCAGTTCGGGCGCCATCCCAACGATTCTCACAGGCGCGATGCCCAGCGAACACGGCCACTGGAACCTGTTCTACTACGATCCCAGGAACTCGCCCTTCTGGTGGTTGAAATATTTCCGCTGGCTGCCTGACAGCCTCCTTGATACGCGCGTTTCGCGGAAGATCGTCAAAGAGATGGGCAAGCGCTTTCTCGGTTGCGGACCGCTGTTCGACTGCTTCGTAACGCCGCGCCTGATGCCCTACTTCAATTGGGTCGAGAAGCGCAACATCTACGACCGGCGCGGCATCAGCGGTGCGCCGTCAATATTCGACCGGCTCACCGATGCCGGCATTCCGTACCGCGCTTACACCTTCCACGAGGCGGCCGACAACGAAATCCTGCGCCAGGCCGAGCGCGACATCCGCGCGGGACGGGAACGCGTGTTCTTCCTCTACCTGAGCGAGATGGACATGTTCCTGCACATGCAGTGCAAGCGTCCGGAGGCAATCGAGGAAAAGATTCGGTTCTATGAGGCCGGCCTGCGGCGCGTGTTTGCGGCGGCACGGGAAATTTCGCCCGAGGCCACGTTCGCCGTGTTCTCCGACCATGGCATGACGCCGGTGACCAATCACTACGACCTGGCCGGCGCGATTGAAAAGCTGCAGTTGGCGATGCCGCAGGACTACCTGTCGGTCTTTGATTCCACCATGGCGCGCTTCTGGTTCTTTAGCGAGCGCGGGCGCAGCGAAATCCGGAAAGTGCTCGCTGACGTTCCCTGCGGCCGCGTGTTGACCGATGCCGAACTGGAAGCGATGGGAATTCTGTTCGACGACCGCCGCTACGGCGAGACGATTTTCCTGCTGAATCCCGGATGGCTGTTTGCCAAGAGCAACTTCGAGAGCAGCCGCTGGGCGCCGGCCGGCATGCACGGTTACGACCCGGCGGACGGTTACTCAGACGCGATTTTCCTATCGAACCGCGAGCCCGATCACGAGGTCACGACCATTCGCGACGTCTTCCGCTGCATGTGGGCAGCAGCAGGTGGCAAGCAATGAAGACCGGCCCAATTTCGGTGTTGCTGGTGTCGAACGCAGTGGTGCGGGGCGGCGCGGAAGAGCACATCCTGCAACTGCTGGGCGGCTTGGACCGCAAGCTGTTCCGCCTGCACCTGGCGTGCCCGCCGGAGTTGGCGCGGCTTTACGGGTCTGATGTGCCGTCCGACGTGGTGGTGACCACGCTCAACCTCGACCGCCTGTCCGACGTGAGCGGTGCATGGAAGCTGGCGCGCTTCATCCGCCGGCACAAGATTGACCTGATGCACTCGCACATGTTCCGCGCCAGCCTGTTCGCCTCGCCCGTGGGATGGCTATGCCGCGTGCCGGTCATCATCGACACCTCGCACGGGCGCGAGTTGTGGCGCAAGGGCTGGAAAGCGAACTTCTTTGTGGACCGCTGCGCCGCGCGCTTCGTGGACCACACGATCGCGGTGTCGGCTGCAACCAGGCGGTACTTGGTTGAGCAGAAAGAATTGCCGGCGGAGAAGATCAGCGTCATTTGCTCCGCGGTAGACGTACATCGCTTCTCGCCCGATCATCCTGCGCCGCAGGGATTGAAGCAGTCGCTGGGATTCGACGCGAACGATCCGGTGCTGGTGGTTGCCGGACGCCTGGAGCCGCAGAAGGGCCACCGCGTGCTGATTGATGCGATGCCCGCTGTGCTGGAGGAGTTCCCGCGCGCGAAGCTGGTATGCCTCAGTGAGGGTAGTTTGCGGCCGGAGTTGGAGCGCCGAATCGCTCAATTGAACTTACAGCGGTCGGTGTTCCTGGTCGGCCAGCAGCGTGACGTGCGCGACTGGCTTGCGATGGCCGATATCAACGTGCTGCCCTCGTTTTACGAAGGCCTGCCGCTGGCGGCCATCGAGGCGCTTGCGATGGCGAAGCCGATGGTCGCAACCGCCGTGGATGGTACGCCCGAAGTTGTGCGCGACGGCGAGACCGGCCAGCTGGCGCCCGCGGGCGATCCGGCGAAGCTGGCGGAAGCGATTCGCGACATGCTGCGCAATCCGGCACGCGCTCAGGAGATGGCCCAGGCCGGCCGGCGGTTCGTGGTGGAGAACTTCAGTATTGAAACGCTGGTGCGCCGCACCCAGGAGCTTTACCTGGACCAATGGGAACGTTATCAGCGGCGGACCCACGGTGCGCACGTGGCGGCGAAATCGCAGGCGGCATCGGCGACCAACAAGTAGGAGAGGCGAATGCGGGTACTGGTCACGGGTGGTGCGGGATTCATCGGAAGCAATCTGGCGGAACGTCTGCTCGCCGAAGGGCACGCGGTCACCGTCTACGACAACCTCTGTGCTGGGTCGCTGGAGAACCTGCGCGAGTGCCAGGGGAAGGCGGGCTTCCGTTTCGTCGAAGCTGATCTGCTGGACCTGAACACGCTGGAACAAGTCATGCACGGGCAGGACGCCGTGTTCCATATGGCGGCCAACTCGAATATCCCCGAAGGCCGGCGCTCGAGCGATACCGACCTGCGCCTGGGCACGCTGGCCACCTACAACGTGCTCGAAGCTATGCGCCGCGCCGGCGTCAAGCAGATTGTCTTCGCCTCCAGTTCCGCAATCTACGGCGAGGCCACGGTGGTGCCCACGCCGGAGAGCTACGGGCCGCTGTTTCCGATTTCGCTCTACGGCGCGAGCAAGCTGGCGTGCGAGGGATTGATCACGGCGTTTTGCAGCAACTACGGGATGCAGGCTTGGATCTGCCGCTTCGCCAACATCTGCGGACGCCACGGCACCCACGGCATCCTGATCGATTTCATCGCTCGCCTCCGGGACGATCCGCGCGAACTGACCGTGCTCGGCGATGGCAGGCAGGCCAAGCCGTACCTGCACGTCAGCGAGTGTGTGGACGGCATGTTGTTCATCTGGCGCAACGCGCGCGAACAGGTGAACTGTTTCAACCTCGGTTGCGAAGGAGCGACCAGCGCCGGGCGCATCGCCGAACTGCTGCTGGATGCGATGGGAATGCCGGAAACGAAGATCGCCTACGGCGGCGGCGATCGCGGCTGGGTGGGCGACGTGCCCCAGGTGCGGCTCGATTGCACTCGTCTGGCGCAACTGGGATGGACAGCAAAGGTGACTTCAGAGCAGGCGGTGAAGCGTGCCGCCGAAGAACTGGTAAAGGAGAGGGCCCAGACATGCGCCGCGACCTCCAAGTTGTAATCCTCGCGGGTGGTTTAGGGACGCGCCTGCGGCCGATTACCGAACGCGTACCCAAGCCCATGGTGCCGGTCGGCGGCCAGCCGTTCCTGCAATACATCCTGGAACACCTGGTGGCGCAGGGCTTCGCGCGATCGCTGTTGTTGCTCGGCTACCTGGGAGAGCAGGTCTACGACTACTTCGGCGACGGCAGCAGGTTTGGATTAGCGCTGGAGTATGCGCAGGAACATCAGCCGCTGGGAACCGCAGGCGCGGTCCGCAACGCCTTTGATCAGCTCGAAGAGGAGTTTGTGCTGCTGTATGGCGACTCGTTCCTGCCGATTGACTACCGCGAAGTGGTGGACGCCTTCTACGAGAAGCCCTGTGAAGGCCTGGTGATCGGCTACGACAATCAGCACTCTGACACCGGCGTGAAACACAACCTGGCAATTGATTCCAGCGGCTACGTCATGCGCTACGACAAGAGCGGCGTGGGCGCCGACCTGACATTGGTCGAGGCCGGCGTGCTGTGTTTCCGCAGGGATGTTTTCGCTGCTTTGCCACCGGGACAGGCCATTTCGCTGGAGCAGGAGATATTCCCCGAACTGATTGCGCGCCGGCAACTGCGCGCGTTTATCACTCCGCAGCGGTTCTACGACATCGGAACCTTCGAGCGGCTGCAGGAGTTTGCGGCGATCAAAGCATGATCATCTCGCGCACTCCATTCCGCATGAGCTTTGTCGGTGGCGGCACCGATCTGCCGGCGTTCTACCTGCAAGAACCGGGCGCCGTCATCAGCACCGCGATTGACAAGTACGTGTACATCACGGTGAACAAGCGGTTCGACAACACGTTGCGCGTCAGTTACTCGCAGACCGAAATCGCGGACCAGATCGGCGCCATCCGTCATCCGCTGTTCCGCGAAACCATGCGCAAGACGGGCGTGGATTCGGGCATCGAGGTCACGTCCATTGCCGACGTTCCCGGCGGCACTGGCTTGGGATCGTCGAGCAGTTTCACCGTTGGCCTGCTGCATGCCTTGTATGCGTACAGCGGCAAGTTTCAGTGCGCCGCCGAGCTGGCGGATGCGGCGTGCTATCTGGAGATCGAAGTTCTGCGCGAGCCCATCGGCAAGCAGGACCAGTACGCCGCGGCCTTCGGCGGGTTCCGCCGGTATCAATTCAATCCGGATGGCACCGTGTTCGTGGATCCGGTGATCTGCCCGCCGGAGACGCTGACCCGGCTGCACGAGCGCCTGATGCTGTTCTACCTCGGCGGGACGCGCAGCGCCTCGAAGGTTTTGCAGGAGCAGTCGGACAACACCAACGGCAAACGCGATTACCTGCGCAACCTGCGCGGGCTGGTGGACCGCTTCTGGGAGGTGCTGGTGCGCGGCGCCGATCTGCGCGAGACCGGCGCGCTGCTCGACCAGGGATGGCAGTGGAAAAAGCAGTTGGCGTCGAACGTCAGCACCGACGCGATTGATGAAATCTACTGCCGCGCGCGCAAAGCGGGAGCCCTGGGCGGCAAGGTGCTAGGCGCGGGAGCAGGCGGCTTTCTGTTGCTCTTCTGCGAGCCGCACCGCCAGCCGGCGGTGCGTGCCGCGCTGCACGAATTAAGGCTATTTCCGTTCAGGTTCGAACCTGAGGGAAGCAAGATCATCTACGTCGGGAGTTGATACATGCTGCAGGCGTTTGCGAAAGCCTACAACGAGAGGTTACAGCGGTGCTTCGACGAGACGCCGGTCGAGAAACTCGAACGCATCGTCGAAATTCTGCGCGAGGCGCGGCGCGAACAGCGGCGCGTGTTTTTCCTCGGCAACGGCGGCAGCGCCGCGACCGCTATGCACATGGCGGTCGACTTCGGCAAAGGCACGGCCGTGCCGGGCGTGCCACGCCTGCGTGCTATCAGCCTCGCCGATAACGTCGGCGCCATCACCGCCTGGGCGAACGATGACAGCTACGACGTGGTGTTTAAGGAGCAGTTGGTCAATCTGCTCGAACCGGGCGACGTGGTGATCGCGATAACCGCCTCGGGCAATTCTCCCAACGTGCTGCGCGCGGTCGAATATGCGCGCGAGCGCAAGGCGATCACCATCGGCTTCATCGGCTTTGGCGGTGGCAAGCTGAAGAACATGGTGGACATTGACGTCACCGTCTCGCCGAAGGATTACGGCGTCGTCGAGGATTTTCACCTCGTCCTGAACCACATCCTGTCGCAGTACCTAAAGAAGGCTGCGCTGGCCGAAGTGGCGAATGCGCGCACCAACGGCAATGGCACGGCAGTGAAATTTACCTTCGGCAGCAAGGACTGGAACGAGCCGCGCCCAGCAATTTTTCTCGACCGCGACGGCGTGATTAACGAGCAGATTACAGGGACTTACGTCACCGATCCTTCGCAGTTCCGTTTTGTGGCGGGAATGCCCGAGGCCATCGCGCGGCTTTCGCGGCTGTCGCTGCCCATCATCATCGTGTCGAACCAGGCGGCGGTGGCAAAAGGCCTGATGTCGTACGACGAACTAAGGAGCATCACCGAGCAGTTTGTCGCGCAGGTCAATTCGGCCGGGGGGCGGATTGACGCGGTTTACTACTGCCCGCACAGCCCCGAGCAGGATTGCGCCTGCCGCAAGCCAAAAGGTGGTTTGCTGCGCGAGGCCGCCAGGGATTGGCAACTGAATTTGCCCAACTCGGTGTTGATCGGCGATTCCGACGCCGATGTCAACGCCGCGCGAAGCGTGGGCTGTCATGCAGTGCGGTTCGGCACAAACGGGAACAGCGTCACCCTCGAGAACGACGCGACAACGCTGGTGGCGCGTGATGTCTCAGACATCGTCGCCTGCGTGGAGCGCTTTTTGGCCGCGCAGAAGGCGGCGGCAGCGGTAGTGGCATGAGCGGAGCCTCAATCGCGAAGACTGCGCCGGAAGCAGCAGAATTGCTGCGCGACGAGCAGCGGCACATCAAGGCTTTGGTGTGCGCCGAGACGGCGGCGGCGTGTGCGCGCAGGTTTCCCGGCCGCCTGCGAGCGCTGGTGCTCACCGGAAGCATGGCGCGCAGCGAAGCCACCGTCGTCCATCACGATGGCGGACATACATTGCTGGGCGATGCCGATTTCCTGGCAGTGTTCGATACGCGCGCGGCCCAGCCGCCGCAGGAAGAGCTCGATGCAGTCTGCACCCAGGTCGAAGCGCGTTTGGGCTTAATCGGGATCACACTACACGTCGGCGTGAACGCGGTGGAGCGCTCATATTTTGCTGCCCTCCCGGCGCACACCTACACCTACGAGTTGCGTGCGTGTGGACAGGTGGTGATGGGAGACGAGCGAATTCTTGACTCGATTCCCGACTACACGCTGGCGGAACTCTCGCGCGAGGACGCCTGGCGCACACTCTGTCACCGCATCTTGGAAGTTCTCGCAGCCCTGCCGGCGGAACCGCATGCCGGCGATCCACTGGCCCCGGACGTGACCTATGCGGTGATGAAGCTCTTTCTCGATATGGCCACGTCGTACTTGGTTTTTGCCGGCGAATACGAGCCAACTTACGCTGGGCGTGCAAAGCGGCTCGAAGCACTGGCTGCCGTGGATGCGAACTCCGCGCTGCCCTTGCGCGAACTGGCGCGGCGCGTTGCGCAGTGCACCGCGTGGAAGTTGAACCAGGGCG
The DNA here is from genome assembly GCA_041946775.1 of Terriglobales bacterium. GTDB lineage: Bacteria > Acidobacteriota > Terriglobia > Terriglobales > Acidobacteriaceae > JBHGBA01. The sequence goes on along the minus strand of JBHGBA010000014.1, from coordinate 19,362 downwards.
CAGGCAACGGCGAAGCGCGCTGGCCGTTGGTCGAAGAGGCCGTCTGGTTTGCGCGTCAGCTTTGGCGCTGGGAAGCAAAACAACTGACAGGACTGGCTGATCCGGCCACTGTCGGGCAGTTGATCGGTTCGTTGGCCGCAAAACAAAACCTGCGTCACCGCGCGCGTGGCTGGCTTTCGCTTTTGCGGCGCACCGGAGTCATGCCTTCATGGCGCAACTGGCCGCGCTGGGCACGGCTCAGCCTGCGGGCTACGCCACGAATGTTGATATATCGGGTCGCTGCCGAGTTGTTCTTCCGCCTGCCCTGCTTGGTGCGGCACCAGGGTCGTCCCCCGGGGCTGGACGCGAACTGGAACGAGCTGGCCCGCCTGCTGCCTCGTGCACCATCGCCGCCGTGCCGCGGCTGGCGGGAACTGGTGAACAGCGTAGTTGCGAACTACGAGGAATTTCTGATGGGGACAACCGCATGAAAGTCGAAGAGCATATTGCTCCGGCCGAACACGCAACGCAGACCGGGCGCAGCAAGGTCATCATTCGCAGCACGAAAGATACATCGGTTAGCACCGCTGTGCAGCAGTGCATGGAAGCCTGCGATTGGGAAAGCTGGGTGCCGCGGAATGGAACGGTTGTCCTCAAGCCGAATGTGTGCACTGCCGTGCAGGACATCGCCGCAGTCGCCAACACCGGCGTTGAAGTCACCGCGGCCGTGTGCGAAGTGCTGCTGACGCGCACGCGGCGTATCTTCGTCGGCGAGTCGAACCACATGCGGCAGAATGCCTGGCAGGCGTTCGCGGCCGCCGGCTATGACGGAATGGCAAAGCGGCTCGGCGTGACGTTGGTTTGTTTCTCCGAACAGGAGACGGTGCCGTGCGACTGCGAACCGGTCGGGCCGATTCCGCTGCCGCGCATGATCCTGGAAGCCGACGCTTTCATCACCGTGCCGGTGCTGAAAACGCACGCGCTCACGCACTTCACCGGCTCGCTGAAGAACCAGTGGGGCTGCGTGCCCAACTACCTGGACCGCATCCACAACCACACCCACATTCATGAGCTGCTGCCCGAGTTGCACCGCATCTTCAAGCCCAAGATGTCGCTCATGGACGGCATTCTGACGATGGAGGGACGCGGCCCGGTGGCCGGCAATACGCGCAAGCTGGACCTCATCCTCGCCAGCCGCGACGGCGTGGCATTGGACACCACCGCCATGCGCCTGGTGGGGCTCGATCCGTCGCGCTGCCGCCACGTGATGCTCGCGGGCGAGCGCAGGCTGGGCAACACCGCAGCGGAGCAGATTGTTGTGGACGGCGACTGGGCCCGCCACGCGACGCAATTCGAGCGTCCGCCGCGCGACATCGCCAACAGCGCCATGTTCTACATGGGCCAGTACCGCTGGTTCGTGAAATACATCCTGGGCAACGACCGGATCTACAACCCGGTGCGCGACCTGGTGAAGTTTTTGCGCAGGAAGAAAGTCCTCGGCGGATAAGCGACGATGCACACGGAAGATTCACCGCTGGTGAGCGTCATCATCGTGTACTACAAGCGGCCGGAGACCATCGAGGCCGCGATCGAGTCCGCGCTGCAACAGGACTACCCTCGCCGCGAAATCCTCGTGATTGATAACCGCTCGGACGACGGCCTGCGCGAACTGATCGAGCGGCGCGGCTACGACGTGCGGCTCATCGAGTTGCCGGTAAACCGCGGCGCCTGCGGCGGGCGCAATGCGGGTATCGAAGCGGCGCGTGGAGACATCATCGTCTGCTCGGAGGACGACGTGCAATTCATGTCCGCGTTCGAGCTGACGAAAGTGGTAAACACGTTCCGCGAGCGTCCTGATATCGGCGTGCTGGCGTTCAAGATCGTGGACCCGAAGACGGGCGAGTTGCGGCTGCGCGAGTGGTGTCATCCGCGTTACTGGAAGGAAGCCAGCGACCAGGAATTTGAAACCGATTGGTTCGGCGAGGGCGCGTCAGCGTTTCGCCGGGAAGTCTTTGAGCGGTGCGGCGCTTATTATGCGCCCTTCTTTTATGGCGCCGAGGGCGACGACCTGGTGGTTCGCATTTTCAATGGCGGGTATCGCATTCTCTACACGCCGCGCATACGCGTCGGACATGCGGCATCGGAGGCCGGCAGGACGTCCACGCGCCAGTATTACTTCTTTACCCGCAATTACGTGTGGACGGCGTTCAAGAACTTTGCGGGCTTTCAGCGGGTGAAGTTCATCGTGCCGAAGCTGCTGATGATGCTTTACTTCACGTTACGTTCGCGCAGTTTTGGAGCGTTCGTGCGCGGCTTGTGGCATGGCGTGCGGGGGCTGGCAGCGGTCCGGCAAGAACGTGCAGTGGCGACCCGCGAGACGCTGCGCTACATGGCGGAACTGGAGAAACAGCGTCCCACTTTGCTGGTGCGCTTCGCGCGTCACAAGGCCGCGCCACAGATCTGAGGAAAAAGTTAGGCCAGAAGGCTGAAGAATGCTGATTTATTACTTTATCGTGCTGCTATCGGCGGTGCCGAAGCACCCTTGGTTCGGGGAGCAAATCGGCGGCGTTTCGATGTTCAAGCTGCTGGGCGCCATCTCCGTTCTTTACGCGCTCCTGCAGCTTACAAAGCGCCGCACGGTACCGCCGTTCATCACGACCTGGCCGGGGCGATTGTTTCTCCTGTTGTTCCTGTGGGCACTCACCTCGTTCGTGGCGAATAGTCTGGGCGGCACCATGGGCCAGTCGGCAATGATGATCTACACATCATTCCTGTCTTTCTTTCTGGTCACTGTTATTGTGGTTGATTCGCAGCAACGGCTGCGCTGGGCGGTACTTTCACTGATCGGCGCCATCGTGTGGGCGTCGGCGTACACCATCCGCGAATGGCAGCTCGGCGGGTTCGGCGCGGCTCGTCCGGGATGGGTAGCGGGCGACGCGAACTTCTTCACCGCTGGCGCGCTGATGGTTATGCCAACCATGTATTTTCTTGCCCAGGCGGGGCAAGCGAAATGGGAGCGGCGGTTCTGTCTGGCCGCTCTGGGGATTTCACTGGTCGCTGTTGTTGCAGCAGCATCGCGCGGGGGATTGCTCGGCCTGAGCGTCGCCTATACTTACGTCTTCCTGCGATCAAAGCAGAAGCTCAAGCTCGGCCTGCTGGTGATCCCCGTTTTGGTATTTCTGCTGGTTGCACCCAGTTCACCGATCAAGCGAATCGTGGCTCCCAACTATGGCGACAAAGTATCGGCCGACTCGCGGCTCACCTTGTGGTCGGCGGGTTGGAAGATGATCAAGCGCAACCCCATCCTGGGAGTTGGGCTGGGTAACTTCAAGTACGAGAGCTCCAAGGAAGTTTCCGGCGGCAAGATGGCGCATAACACCTACGTGGAATACGCGGCCGAACTGGGCGTCTTCGGGATGATGTGTTTTCTGGGAATACTGATTTCCTCCTGGCGGATATTGCGGCGGATCGAGAAGCGCGCGGCGGCAATTAAGGACAAGTTCTTCGTTGCGGTCACGACCGGTTTTCAGGCAGGTATCCTCGCCTTCTGCGTCACCGTGTTCTTTGCTCCGGGAGAGTACGAGAAACCCCTCTGGGTGGTCGTGTTCTTGACGGCCTGTCTGCCCTCCGTCTTTGACGCATACTGCGCGACCCTGCCGGCGCACAAAGAGGAACATCAGCCGGAGCCCGAACCCGCGGCTGCAAACCCCTGGGCGACGGCCTGGACCACCACTCGGGCTTGGTCTATACGATGAGCAGCAACGTCAATCAGCCAGTCCACGTTCTCGCGGAGGTCCCGGCGGCGCAGCGCCAGCGGATCTTTTCCGGCATGCGTTGGACGTTCTGGCTTTCGGCCCTGGGTGTGCCTTTCACCTACGGCACCAGCGTGTTGCTGGCGCGCACCGGGCCGGAGGTGATTGGCACCTACGGCCTGCTGCTGGTGTACATCACGGCGGTCTCGTCGCTGTTCTACGTGGGCGGGGATGCCGTGGTCATCAAGTTCGTCCCCGAATTGCCGCGGCAGAAACGTTTTGCCTTTTTGGTCTCCTATTTCGTCGTAACCGCCGGGTTTCTTCTGTCGTGGATGGTCCTGGCGGCCAGTTGGCCCCGGTTGCTGCGCTACGTCTTTGGGGAGCATGGCGGCGCGCCGTTGCAGGTTTTGCTGGTCTGCCTCTCGCCACTCTATGTCCTGCTGTCGATCACCGTCGCGGCCCACAAAGCCGTGCTCGACATGCGCTGGGCGCACCTGCTAATGCGGGTCCTGACCATCGGCTCTTTCCTGGTTTACGCCGCGTTGTTCGTGCTTGCGCGGCCGCTGCTCGCCACCCACTACACCGTTTTCGTGTGGGGCATCTATCTGGGACTCACCGCACTGGCGACGATATTTGGGGTGTGGCACCTGGCACGCTCCAGTGAGTGGCACTGCGCCTGGCGTTCCATGGGTTTCTTCTTGCCGGCAAAGTTCTGGACTTACACGCTGACCCTGGAGCAGGTTAGCGTGCTCTCGTTCCTGATCAACCGGCTGGACTTGCTGCTGGTCATGAACCTCGGCGGCCTGCGAACACTTGGTAAGTATGTCGCAGCGCTCACGCTGGCCGACGTGATTCGCGCAGCCAACCGGTTCTTCGTGGATACATTGCTACCCTCGCTGACCAACACCTTTGCCGTGGGTTCGAAAGCCGCCGCTGCCCAAGTGTTCTCGATGAACCTGCGGCTGCTTTTTGTTGTGAATCTGGCGGCAACTGCGGCGCTGATGTTGTTGGTCGATCCCGTGCTCATCCTGTTGGGCTCGCAGTACCAGCCGTTGCGCCAATTGTTCGTTCTCATGGTGCTGTGCTACGGTCTGGCGGCGCCTGCCAGCATCGGAGGAACGCTGCTGACCAGTGTCGGCAAGCAGCAGCGCACATTCTATGTGTACGTGGGGCAATTGGCTCTGTTCGTCACATTGTTTGCCCTGCTCTGGCCGAAATGGCAATTGCTGGGCGCCGTGTTGGCGAGCGGCATAGCAGTTCTTGTCGGATCAATCTTGCTGCTCGTAGTGGCGGTCCGCACGGTTGGGATCACGATATCGGCCGGCCGGGCGTACCTCGCATATTTCCTGATCGGCGCCACCATCGGTGCCGTTGCCATATGGGGCCCGTCTCTGGGCCTCGCTCCCAGGACAGCCGCCTGGCTGTGTGGAATGGCGCTCTTCTTCGCAGCCGCCGGCTACACACTGGATGAGCTCCGGCAACTTGCATTGTGTTTCGTGCCACGAGGTCTACCTGGCGGTTGTGCCGCAATGGCCCCGGGGGAGACGAAACTGCTGAGAGGGGACGATGATTAAGAAATTCTGGGTGATGGCCAAGAACGTCTTCATGCGTTTTCGCCAGCATGGATGGCGCACAGCATGGACCGAGATCAAGTGGTCATTGGAGCCGACGCTGTTTCAGTTGCGCCAATGGGATCCCACGGCTGTTGGAGAAATCGTTTGCCCCGGTGTGGAGTTCTCCACAGACCTGGACCTCCTGCGGCGATTACGGCGGGCCGCCAATCTTCCCATCGACTTTTTCCGCGACCAGATTGATGGCGGCGAGTTCTGTTGTTTTGCGGTGATTGACGGCCAGCTCGCGGCCATTGTCTGGGCATACGACAGCCGCCGGCCGGCGCATTTCGTGCGCATGGGAGAACGCGACCTGGAAATATGCAGCGCGTACACGCTGTCAGCGTTCCGGGGCCGGCGGCTTTTCCGGGCGATGATGCTCTGCCTTTGCCAGGAGGCGGTGCGCAGGGGTGCAAATCGTATTTTCGCCAATGTTCATAGCCGGAACATTGCTTCACAAAAAGGGCTGGAGGGCACCGGTTTCAAGCTGGTCGCGGAATGGAGACGTTCCGCGCTGTTCGGACCCAAGTACAATCCGGAACTCGGGAGACTGGAGACGTTGACCGAGATGCTGCGATACAGCTTCCGGAAGAACAAGAGGACCGCTTTAGCGCGCGCCGGCGTGGCCAGTTCCGGGGCCAGCTCCACCGCTCACCCCTGATCGCAAAAAAGCGAACGGCCCCCGCGAACGGTGGGGGCCGTGCTCGGAACCTGTTCTCCCTATAATTTGCCTGTTATTTCCACAGTGCATTCCCGCTTTTGACGATGGAGACGTTATCGCCGAACGCCGAAGGGTTCGGTTTGGCCGCCAGGTTCTTCCAGGTGACCGAGCCGTCTCTCACAGTTGCGCCGACTGTGGTCGGCCACTGCGGGGGTGTGCTGCCCGAAGTGCCCGCCACGACGCAGGCAAATACGTAATAGCTACCACCGGCCTGCACCAGAATGCGGTTCTGCTTCTGCATTGGATAGCTGCCAGTGGCGTACGCCGTATTGGGCGCCCACACCGGGTAGCTGGGTTCGCCGCCGCAGGTGAACTGCTCCAGTGGCGGTGAGCACGGGCCCTTGGTGGCGACTGCTTCCTTGCCGTCGTAGGCATTGTCCAGCCAGGACACCAAGCCCCAGTTGAGCTTCTCATTCCACATGTCCAGATACGACCACATGGCCGAGCCCACGTAAGGCCGCGTGCCCGACACCGGGTATCTGGCACTGACCATCTCCATCACGCTGCTGTAGTAGCTGCTTCCCTTGCTGTTCTGGGTCGGCTGCGCCGTGGCCTGGGTCTCAGCCCAGTTGAAGAACGATGAATCGGCGTTGGCCGTCAGGTAAATAGCGGTGATGAGCGGCTTATTGCCGAAATACGTCTCAATGAAGCCCAGCATGGGTGCCGTGAAGGCCTGCTGGCCACCGGCCAGCAGCACGTCCACATACTTGCTTGCCGCCTGTAATACTTCCTTCGGCGGCGGCGCGCTCCAGGAACTCAAGGTGTCGGGGCCGAGGTAAAGGAAGTTCTTGAATACCGGGTCTGCGGCCAGTTGGTTGTGAACGTTGGAGAAGTAATATTCGACCATCTGGCGGAAAAAGTCGCTCAGATCACTGGCCGTGGGCGCCGCCGTGTTGGACAAGTACACGGAATCGTTGCCCATCCACGGATGCGTGGGACGGGCATCCTCGTCCAGCAGGCCGTTACCGATGCCCCAGCCGTTCTGCATGTACTTGATGGTGATGACCGCACCGGCGGCCGGCGCGGCATCAGCGAAACTGACGCTGCCGGTATTAATCGGCGCCTCGCTGCCGGTCGCGGTGCCCGCAATCGTGAAGGTGTAAGGGTCGATGATGCTCAAAACTCTTGCATTCGTAACGTTGAACTTGCTTGTGCCGGAGATTGTTACGCGACCGCCCACCCAGTAGCCGTGCTGGCCGGGAATGGTGGGGTCCTTGCTCGCCGTCTTGACGGTGATGGTCGTGCCGTTGCCGGCAATGCTTTGAATGCCGGTATTGGATCCGGTGGTGAATGTCAGCGACATTGCCCCGGTGGAGTAATTGATCGTGCTCGCCGTTAGGTGCGGGCCCCAGATGTTGCCGTCGCCGGTGTCGCCCCCCACCACTTTGCCGTTCACCAGGACTTGCAGGGAAAACTTGGTTGGGGTGAGGTTCGCTACATTGTGGCGAAAGATGGTGCTCACGCCGTCGCCGGTCGCAACCACTTCACCGGTCCGCGGCGTGGCGCAACTGCCGAAACCGTCGGCGGTGGGGCGCAGGGTTGAGCAGGCGCTATAGGATGAGCCCCAGGCGGCGTTCAGTGCCGCGATGGTGCCGTATTTCACCTTCAGGTAATCGGCCCAGGCGGCTTTGCTGTGCAGTATCTGATTGTTGTACAGCACGTGAAAGCCGGTCAGCGCGGATTGGACAGGTGAACCGGTTGCCACCGCCCAGGCGAGGTTCACGTTATTGTGGCCGGGAGGCACGCTGGCGAAGTCGGGACCTACTTGAATTCCGTAAAGCGTGTCGCCTTCGTCCACGGCAACGCCCAACACCCAATTTTTGTATGGGCTGTTCCTGATCAGGTTGGCGATCCGCCCCCGGGCGAGATCGGTCGCCAGAAACGTATAGATTCCCGGATCATACATGTCGCCCCCGGCCGTCCAGGGCGACCAGCCCTTCAGGTATGGGCTCTTGCCGGCGAAGATGCTCTTGGTGGGCTCCGTCAGGTAGGTGCTGTACACCGCCCCATACTCGCCCTGAAGCAGGTTCTTCATGGCGTTGCGCATGGGGTAAAACACCGGTTCAAAGCTGAGCTTGTTGGGCATCGATTGCAAGCCGTTGGCGTCCACCGGATAGGAGCGGTCAGTCTGGTACGGCCACAGATTCTCGGCGATGGCGCCACGCAGCGAATTGAAGCCCCAGGAGGCGAGCCGGGCGTTGGTAAACCGTGCCCAGTTCGCCGTACTGCCGTACTTGGCCATTATGGCCTGGTAGTTGTTATTGCCGAACTCGTCGTTACTGTTGACATACGCCGCAAAGTAAATACCCCGTGAAGCGTAGGCATTACCCAGCGGAGTGCAGAACCACCAGGCGTTGTCGATGATCTCCGTATGGAAGTAGCCGGTTGCCTGGGCGCACATCTTGCCTATAGTGCCGCCAAACGCGTCGCTGCGCAGACTCGTGTTGGGAACCCTGGTGCGATTGCGGTTCCGCTGCGGCGCCATAGCAGTGCTTCCGGCAGCGGCAGAGTCCGTCACTGATGTGGCCGTCGTTGCCCGGAGTGCAATGGCGCTGCTCTCCGTCCGCCGTTCCGCCCCCGACACACGCGCTTTGGACAACGGGACCGGGCGGGCAGCATGCGACTCTAGGGTGAGGATAACGCTAATAACAGCTATTAAAGTCGCGACCCAAAGTACTCTCACTGCAGTGGCCTCATTTATGACCCTCATGTCACACTCCTTCCAGAAGGTTGAGCCCAACGGGAACAAGTGTGGCCTCCAGCAATGCCGGAGACAACTGATCAAAAGTCTGGAATTAGGTCAGGGCTCAGATTGCCCGCACCCTGTACCGGCGGACAGTCCATTGCGCTTGCAGGACAGGAACTATCGTGCTTCAATTCGGGACGCCGTCGCAAGAAATCATTTCCCAAAAGTGACAATAAGTTGCACAGAAGCTCTCGGGCGGCATGAACTTCTTTAATTTTGTTGTACTTACGCGATTGCGGCGAGCGTGGGACTGGCCGCGAAGGTGCATATTTTTTCGGCGAATTGCCGCTGAAATAGTCCCGTGCCAACACCACGGGGAAGCTGTGTCCGGGTGGTGTGGGTGATTCGAGCACCAGAAGTGCGGTTGTTGAGGTTTGAATGCACGACACTCTTACTCAGGCAACACCCGCCGAAACGAGGCTCGGGATCGCTCGCCGGCTACCCTCAATTTGGCGTATCGCCCTGCTTTGCGGCGTGGTTTTGGTGACCTATGCGGAAGTCCTGCGCAACCTGGTGGCGGTTTGGTGGAAGAACCCCGACTTTTCTCATGGTTTTTTTGTCCCTGTGTTGGCCGGCTATTTTGCCTGGCAGCGACGGGATGAACTGGCGAAAGTAACGCCGCGGCCCTCCTGGTGGGGCTTGCTGCTGGTGATTGGCTCACTCGGTCTGCTGTTTCTAGGCAGTCTGGGAGCGGAGCTCTTCCTGGCTCGTATATCTTTCGTGGGTGTACTAGGCGGACTGGTGCTGTATTTCGGGGGCTGGCCGGTAGTTCGAATTGTACTTTTCCCCCTGTGTTTTCTGGTTCTGATGGTACCGTTGCCGGCAATTATCTACTACCAGATCGTGTTTCCGCTCCAGTTGATGGCCTCCAGCCTGGCCACAAGCTGTTTGCAGTACAGTCACCTGATGCCCGTGCTGCGCGAGGGCAATATTCTTGTCCTGCCCAATACCACGCTGGAGGTGGTGGAGGCGTGCAGCGGAATCCGATCGCTGTTGAGCCTGGTGACACTTGCGGCAGCCTACGGCGCCTTGGTGGAACGCAGTAACTGGGTCCGCGCGCTGCTGGTGGTCGCCATGCTGCCGGTGGCGGTGTTGAGCAATTCAGCGCGCGTATTGTTCACCGCAATCATGAGCCAGTGGATCGAGAACGTGACCGAGGGCCCAGTGCACTTTATCTCCGGCATTGTGCTGTTTATTGTGTCACTGGTGCTGTTGCTGGCGATACACGCTGTTCTCCGTGGCATGGCCCGGCGGTTTGCCGCCAGGACGGAGCCTATATGAGCGGCGTGAGATTCTGGCTGGTTACCGTGCTGCTGCTGGGCGCCACCATCGGGCTGCAGTTGCTGCGCCATGGCGAGGCGGTTCCGCTGCGTGATTCGCTGGACACGATGCCATTTCAGATCGCCGGCTGGCAGGGTCACGACGATCCGCTGGAGAAGCGCATCGTTGAGGCCACCGGAGCCGACGAGTACCTGAACCGGGTGTACGTCGCGGAGGGTCGCCCGGTGTTCCTGTACATCGGATACTACCGCAATCAGCGCACTGGCGAGACGATTCATTCGCCCAAGAATTGCCTGCCCGGTGGGGGATGGCAGCCCCTTTCGGCGGGACGAGTCGAACTGCAAACACCCGATGGACATAAGGTTACGGTAAACCAATACCTGATCGCCAAAGGGCTGGAGCGGCAACTGGTGCTCTACTGGTACCAGTCTCACGGCCGCATCATCGCCAGCGAATACTGGGCCAAGATTTACATGGTAACCGATGCACTCCGGCTGAACCGCACCGACGCCGCGCTGGTACGCGTCGCCATGCCGCTCGCCCACGGTGACCAAGGTACGAACAGGAAGGCTGTGCAGTTCGCCGAACAACTCCTGCCCCAGTTGGACCGGATCATTCCGAGGTGAATGGGAGGCTAGTCATGTTGCGTCGCGTGATGACGGGAGCGGCAGTGGTCGCCCTGCTGCTGAGCGTGGCATGTAATCGCGATCCGGAGGTGGCCAAGCGCCGCTATCTGGAGAGCGGTCAGCGATACATGCAGAAGGGCAAGTACCAGGAAGCGCAGATTCAATTCCGTAACGCCCTGAAGCTGGATCCGCGGTTCGTGGAAGCTTACTACCAACTGGCGAAGACGGACATGGCCCTGGCGCAGTGGAGCGATGCCTTTGCCGCCCTGCAACAGGCCGTCAACCTGAACCCGGACATGCTCGATGCCCACTTGAGTCTCGGCCAGCTTTATCTTGCTGCCCGCGAATTTGCCAAAGCGGAGGAAGAAGCCAACGCGGTGCTCGAGAGAGATCCCCAGAACCCCGGGGGACACCAGTTGCTCGGCAGCGCCTACGTCGGCCAGCAGAAATACGACAAGGCACATGAGGCGTTCGCGAAATTGATTGAATTCATGCCCAATGACGCAGCGGTGTACGTCAATTTGGCGCTGGTCGAGATTACCCTTAACCGTTATCCCGATGCCGAGCGAAACCTGCGCCGCGCCATCGAACTGAATCCCAAGCTTGCGATCGCCTATTCGAACCTGGCGAACTTCTACCGCTTGCAGAAGCAGCTCAAGGATGCCGAAGATGTCTTGCGGCGCGGCCTGGAGCAGAGCCCCGATGCCAACCCTCTGTATATGCAATTGGCGGAAGTGCTGTATACCCAAGGGCGGAAGGACGAGACTGATGCCCTCCTGCAGAAGCTGGCGAACGAGAGGATCGGAGTGCCGGAAGCTGCCCTCGCCATCGGCGACTTCTACGTTGCCCGCGGCAACTCTGAACGCGCCTTGGCGTATTACTCGGACGGATCTGCCAAGTCTCCCGACAACCTCGACCTGAAGAACCGCGTCGTCGAAGTGTACCTGAATAAGGGAAAGCTGGCCGAAGCGAAGGCGTTAAACGCGGAGGTGCTGAAGAAGTCCGCCAAAAATCCGGTTGCGCGCGTCCAGCACGCCCGCGTCCTGATTGAAGAGAAGCAACTCGACCAGGCGATCACCGAGTTACAGCAGCAGGCCGCCGACTCGCCGGATTCCGGCGCGGTGCATTTCAACTTGGGCGTCGCCTACTGGCGGAAAGCGCAGATTGACCAGGCGAAGAACGAATTCCAGAACACGATCAGAGTGGCGCCGGAGATGCTGCCCGCCTGGCGGAGCCTCGCCCTGCTGCATTTGTCGCAAGGCGATGGCGCTTTGGCCAAGGAGTACGCGGCCAAAGTAGTGCAGATGTCGCCTGGCAGTGTCGAGAGCCGGTTGCTGCTGGGCAACGCCCTTCAGGCCGCGCGCGACCTGGCTGGCGCGCAGCGCGAATATCTCGTGGCGCAGCAACTTGATCCCAGCAACCCGCTGCCCCACGTGCATCTGGCGATGCTGCTGGCGGCGCAAAAGAAGAATGCGGCGGCGGAAAAGGAATTCGAAACCGCCATGGCAATGCGCCCGTACTACAACGAAGGTATGGGGCAGTACATCGATTTCCTCGCCAATATCGATCCCCCCAGGGCGCTGAACCGCGCGCGCCAGTACGCCACCGCCAATCCCAACGATGCGTCTGCGCAGTACATGTTGACCACCGTGCTGATGAAGACCGGGCGTTTTGAAGAGGCCAAAGCAAGTGCGGAACGTGCGATTCAGATTGACGCCAATTTCCTCCCGGCCTATCTCCTTCTGGCCAAGGTGCACCAGGAGCTGAAACAAGTGGACCTGGCCATCAGCGGCTACGAGCGGGCCCTGTCGCTTCAGCCCAACACGCCGGCCTTGCAGACACTGGTTGGCAATCTGTATCTCGACAAGGGCGATCTGGCAAAGGCGCGGCAGTATTACGAACGGGCGCTATCCATCAACCCGAATTTTGCCGTCGCCGCGGCAAACCTGGCGTGGGTGTATACCAAAACCGGCGGCAACCTGGAAGTTGCCTTGAGCATGGCGCAGAAGGCCAAGCAACTCATGCCGGAGCTGACCTCAATTACCGACACGCTGGGCTGGGTGCAGTACAAGCGTGGCAGCTATTCGCTGGCGATCCCGTTATTGCGCGAATGTGTGCAAAAGGCGCCGAACGAAGCCATGTATCGTTACCATCTCGGTATGGCGCTGGCTGCCAGCGGGGATACGCCCAAGGCAAAGGTGGAGTTGCAAGCTGCGCTGAAATTCAAACTGGCTGGCGCCGAGGCCGAGGAAGCGCGGCAAACACTTCAGCAGTTGCAGTAGAGTCTCAGCCATTCTCTAATACCGCAGCGACGCACACGGATTCGCCATCAGCCGTGAAGCCCAGGTGTGTCGCTCCGCGCGTGTCCCACGCAACGCAGTGGCCCCCCACCGCGTGTCGAACCCCGACAACCGTCACGCTGTACGCACTTTGTCTCATTCTGCGAATGCGCAGTTCCGTTTCGGAAGGCGCCACGCAGGGGGTACACAGGTTGCACTTTGGTTGCAAGGAACGTGCATGGCAATTGGGTCTGCGATTTCCACCGCCGCCCACTATCAGCCTGTAAGCATTTGAAGACACGAGGTTTGTAATTTCCAGCAATCAGCCGCTTTGGAACCCTACGTGCCCTATCGGCAACAGCACACGTGTTGAAGTGCGGAAGGAGAAGCATGGGGGGCCGAAAGCTGGCGATTTCTCTCGCAGTACTCCTGTGCCTTGCAGGAGCCAACGCGTTCGCAACTCCAACAGTGCTGGAATACGGGGTCGGTTACGTCAACAAAGCGTTCTGCGGAGCGAATCCGCCGTACGACCGCTGCGCAGTCTCCCCTGACCTTGGGACGATCAAGTTGACCCTTAACTCGAATGGCACAGTCACGTTCAACATCAACTTGACGGGCGATTTCAAGATGGGCCAGGGCGGCTTTGGCTTTGGCTACAGTGGAAGCCCGCTTGTTCTGGAGAGTGGCCCGACGGGCTGGGAACTGGGCGCCGGCGGAACCATGGACGGGTTCGGCCAGTTCATGTACCAACTGCGCGGGCCGAACTTTGGTCAGGACTGCGCGGGTTGTCTGAGTTCACTTACGTTCACGGTGAAGCTGGCGAACGGTGGACAGATCACCGATCTGAGCCAATTTCTCGTGGCCAGTAGTACCGATCCCAATAAGTCGTTTTTCTTCGCGATGCACGTCTGGAACCCGGGCGGGACGGCAGGGGCCGTAACCGGTTTTGCCGGAGCCAGAACACCAATTACTACGCCTGAACCGGCAAGCCTGACGCTAATCGGCGCAGGACTGCTGGCTTTCGGCGCTTGGGCGAGGCGCCATCGCCGCGGTTGAACCAGGCCGCAGGGCGACGGCACATCGCATTTGTCAGGGTCCTCGATTTTGACTCGACTCAGTTTTGGAGGGCGCAATGCACAAGACTGTTAGGGTGGCGCTGATTGCCGTAATGGTGCTGTTCAGCCTGGCGGCATTCAGTCAAACCCAGATTACGTTAAAAGGCAGCGCCGCTGGCACGGTGACTGTTACCTCGACGGGGACGGGGAATTCGGTGGACATTCTGTTCACCACCTTGGGGGGGACTGCCGGTAACGCGGACTGGCAGTACAACTCTGTCGTTCAGAGCCTGGGGACGTTCACCATCACGGCTGCTGCCAATCCGATCACTGCCACACTGAACGCCAGCGGTTCGTGGGACATCAACATGAACAGCCAAACGCTAGGCTTCAGCTTTGTCGGCAGCGATGGCAACTCGTTGGCGGGTAACATCGTGCTGACGACCATGTCCGACGGCACGAACTCCGCGATCACGTTCACTGGGTATGTGAATATCACTGCTTCCAGCGGCAGCGGCCTGTTTACCTCGCTGTGGCCTGCGGGCAAGCAAGTGTTTATCGACTTTACCTTCGCCAACAAGGTGGGAGGCCCATGGCCGAGCACCATCGCTGGGCAGCCGGCGGGCTCCGGCTATACCTACGGACCAGGGCTGGCCAATGGCGGTCTATCAACTGGCGAAGTGTTGCCGGTGCCCGAACCGACAACCTTGGCACTGCTGGGGTCGGGGCTCGTGGCCCTCGGCGGCATGATGAGGCGCTATAAGAAGTAGTTGCGTCATCCGGCCGGCGACTGCTGCTTGCATTCACGCCCACGGCAATGACGGGTTGCGGGAGAATCCGCCCGCAACCCGTCGGCTCACCATTTAAGCATGACCCCCGCGAGTGACAGCGCTCGCGCAGCAGCAAGGGATTTACTGCATCAACGTGACGGCAAAGCGGAAGTCGACCAAGCCGAGCGCCGCGCTACGCGTGTGCTTGGTCTATTCTCACCCGCTGGTGGCCACCGAAGTTAGCCGCCTGCTGCACCCTCCCGAGTTTCGCACCCACAGTGTCGAGTTGCCTGCCGCGCCGGGATCCCAACTGCCCGACTCGGCCTTTCAGCGCCACTCGGCGTACATTTTCGACGCGCACGCGCCCTTGATGATTGTGCGCGGCTCGATCTTGCAGGTGGTCGAGCACTGCCCCGCGGCCCGCGTTCTGGTGGTAGCCGACAAACTCGGCGAGCCGACCGCCTTCCCGCTGCTGCACCTCGGAGTCAAAGGCCTGCTGCTCTATTCGGAGATGTCACAGCAACTGGCGAAGGCGCTGCACGCCGTCGCCGATGGTGGCTACTGGGTGCCGCGAGTCCTGCTGTCGCGCTTTGTCGATACAATCCTCACTGCGGAACGCAGCCGTCCCACCCTGCGCGCCTCCGGTTTAAGCAGCCGGGAACGCGAAATCCTCAACCTGCTGCTCGAAAACCTCTCCAACAAGGAAATCGGCGCGCGGCTCTCCATTTCCGAGCGGACCGTCAAGTTTCACGTCTCCAACGTGCTGACGAAGTTTGGCGTCGGCCGGCGCGCAGACCTCGTGTTGCTTTGGTATCAGAACCGATCGGCACTAGGCATCACGGCCGGTATGATGTAGCTCCTTCCCATGAAATGGTGACAGTCTGCCAGTCAGAGGGGTTCCAGAGCACGACACTTGCTTTGCCGAAGTGTTTTCGATGAAGCTCATCATCGAGGCGGTGAAGGCCTGCTGCCCTCCGGTCAGCAGTACGCCTATGCAGATACGGGCGGCTTCCAGGACCTTCCTGGGGCGGTGCGCTCCAGGAGCTTAGCTTGTCCGGCCCGAAATAAAGAAGTTCCTGAGCACAGGATCGGCATACAACTCACCCGATGACCCGCTGGCTCTCTGTTGCGCTGAGTGCATCTAAGCGAAGCAGCGCCTGCCGAGACAAACCTATGCGAAGTTCCTTCCTCACCGCCTTTACTGTGCTGCTGCTGGCCGTCATTGGCGCCCCCCAGAATGCAGACTGGCGCGATTACATCGCGGCCGCACAGCGTGCGGCGCCGGAACGTGCTGGCTTGCTGGAAAACTTCATCACCGCGCATCCACGCAGCGCGCTACAGTACGACGCGCTCATGCTGCTGGCGTGGTCGTACCTGGTCTCCGGCAACTTCACCAGTGCCGCCAACGCCGCGAACCAGGTGCTCGCGTGTGGTCCCGACAACGTGATTGCGCTCGCCATTCGCGCCGAGAACTTGCGCCACAGCGGCAACGCCAAACTGGTTCGCGAACTGCGTGAGACCGCTGATCACGGGCTGGCGGCATATCAGCGATCGCGGCTGCCCGCGGGCATCTCGGCGCTTGAGGGGTACGCCATCCAGCGGCGCACGCTGGCCATGCTGGAGGGCGCCCGCGGCTACGCCGCGCTGCGCGAAAAAGACTACGCGACCGCGCAGACCTATCTCCGCCAGGCGATTGCGATCAACCCGGACAGCGGCCCGGACGCTTACGCCTTGGCGCTCGCTGACCTGGCATCCGGCCCTGACTATCAGCAGGAGGGTTTCCTGCTCTTGGCGCGCGCGGTGAAGCTTGCGCGCGGGACTCCCGAAGCCGCGGAGATCGCCGCCTTCGGTCGCCGCCAGTACCTGGAGGCAGGCGGCAGCGATCAGGAGTGGGCCGGGTTCCTCGCCGCTGCCGGTGCGCCGCCGATGCCCGCCACCACGACGACGGCACGCACCACCACGCCTCCCGCGCAGCCCACCGAGAAGATTCAACCGAACCACACCGCCAGCGCCGATTCGAACAGGCCGCGCATCGAGGACAAAGGTAAGCAGGCCGCCAAGAAGCGCAAACTCGACCCTGATGTGGATATTCCACCGGAGTGGCGTTCACCTCCGGCGTTGGACGAAGCGGTCGTCCGCAAGCCCAACCCGAGCACCATTGGGCCGGTTTCGCTGGGCATCGTCGTCGAATCCGCGGCAGTACGCAACGGGCATGACGCGATCGTCCGCGGCCTGATTGACATGCTGGGCCATTTGCGCTCCGGCGATGAAGCCTTCATCCTCGCCTATGGCAATGACCTCGATTTCGTGCAGGACATCACGGCCATGCCGCGCCTGCTCCAGGACGCGCTGGTGGACATGAAACCCCAGGGCGGCGCCGCGCTGTTCGACGCGGTCGGTGTCGCTGCCGGCCACCTGACGCGCATTGCCAAGAACCCCAACCGCGTGCTGCTGGTCATCTCCGACGGCCGCAACACCAGCAGTCCCGAAGCTACCTGGAAACTTCAGGCGAATCTCGAGGCAATGCGCGTCTTCTGCATTGGCGTTGGCGTCACCAGCGGGGAAGGACAGCGCGTCCTGCAACTGCTGGCCAACCGTACCGGCGGCGTCGCGTCGTTTGTTGCCGGCCCGCGCCAGTTCGTTGAAGTCTCCGACGCCATGGCGCACAGCATCTACTCGGGAGGAATGTGATTGCCGGCATTCGCTATTTGAATGCCTGACCGTGCTGCCCATGGTGTAAGCTACGGCAAATCCCTACGGCATTTTTCGGGATGTTCGTTCCTTCCACGAAGGACTGCACTCATGAAAATCGTGGTTGCCGAGAAGATTGCAGCGTCTGCCGTCGAACTGCTGAAACAGCAGACCGGCTGGACGGTCCTCACGCCCGAACAGATCACCGACCTCGCCGAGGAAGTGCGCGATGCCGATGCGCTCATCGTGCGCTCCGCCGTGGACGTCAACGAGGGTCTGCTGGCGCAGACGCAGAAGTTGCGGGTCATCGGGCGCGCCGGCGTCGGCGTGGACAACGTTGATCTCGATGCCGCCACGCGCAAGGGCATCGCGGTGATGAATACGCCCGGCGCCAACGCGGTTGCCGTAGCCGAGCAGACAATCGGCATGATGATCGCTATGGCACGCCACCTCTGCCGCGCCGACCGCCTCATGCACCAGGGCAAATGGGAAAAGAAATCGCTGCAAGGCACCGAGCTGCGCGGCAAGACGCTGGGCATAGTCGGTCTGGGCCGTATCGGCATGGAGGTCGCGCGCCGCGCCCTGCCCTTCGGCATGACGCTGATCGCGCACGACCCGTACATCTCGCCCGCCGTTGCCGAAGAGGCCGGGGTGAAGCTGACGTCGCTCGACGAACTCTTTGCCAGCTCCGACTACATCACGCTGCACCTCGGGCTCACGCCGCAGACGGCCGGCATGATCAATGCCGAGACGCTGAAGAAGATGAAGAAAGGCGTGCGCATCGTCAACTGCGCGCGTGGTGAGTTGATTGACGAAGCCGCGCTCGCCGAAGCGCTCAAGAGCGGCCATGTCGCCGCCGCCGCGCTCGACGTCTTCCAGTCTGAGCCGGTGAAGGACACTCCGCTGGCGGCGATGGAGAATGTCACCCTGACGCCCCATATCGGCGGCAGCACCAAGGAGGCCCAGGACGCGGTCGGCGTGCAGATCGCGCAGCAGGTCAAGGAATACCTCACCACGGGCGTCTTCCAGAACGCCGTCAACGTGCCTTCGGTCTCCTACGAGGAGTACCTGGAGATGCAGCCGTACATCGTGCTCGCCGAGCGCCTGGGCGCTTTCGTAGCGCAGATCACCGAAGGCAATCTCCAGGAAGTCGGGTTGCGCTACTCTGGGCGCATCGCCAGCTGGAAGACCGACCTGGTGCGCAATGCGGCAGTCATGGGCGTGCTGAACCAGTCGCTTGCCGAATACGCCAACGTCGTGAACGCCACTTCGGTGGCTGAAGCACGCGGCATCCGCATCAGCGAGATGGGTAAGACTCGGCGCGAAGGCGGCGGCGCCAGCGACGTGCTGACCATTACGCTGCGCACCAGCGCCGGCGAACAGGTGGTGCGCGGCACCGTGCTGCACCACAATTCACCGCGCCTGCTGGCGGTCGGCAACATTGACGTGGAGGCGCGCCTCGAGCAGAACCTGATCTACATACGCAATGCGGACGTGCCTGGCGTGGTCGGCCAGGTCGGCACGATCCTGGCGCGCCACGGCGTCAACATCGCTAACTTTTCGCTGGGCCGCGCAGAAAACGGCAAGCAGCCGGCTGAAGCCGTCGGGGTGGTGCGGGTTGACGGCAGCATCCCCGAGGACGTGCTTCACGAAATTCGCAAGATCGAGGCCGTCCGCGAGACCAAGGCCATTTTGTTCACCGTCCCCAGCGCGGAGAAGAGCGCGGCAGCGGAAGCGGAATGAAAGAGTGGTAATTTGTAATTTGGGTTCTACACAACAATCTGGAAAAATCCGCATTCTATGCGGCTTTCTGAAGAACGAGGAATTCGGTCTTCGTGGCCGCCAAACGTTG
>JBHGBA010000013.1:0-79166 GCA_041946775.1 Terriglobales bacterium | reverse complement strand
CTGGAAGCCGCGAGTCGGTCGGCGGCGCGCAGGCCAGCGCGCCTGTGATCGACTGACACTCGATCTGCGCTTTGATGACTCCCAGGCTATTCTGCGGCGCGCAGGCCAGCGCGCCTGTGATCGACTGACACCTCCGCCGACTTGACGAGCTGGTCGAACCGCTCCGTGGCGCGCAGGCCAGCGCGCCTGTGATCGACTGACACTTGAGAAGTTCCTCCTCATTCGTAGCGGACGAGTGTGGCGCGCAGGCCAGCGCGCCTGTGATCGACTGACACCGCTGCATCGGAGGCGTGGACGTGGACGCGGCAGCTGGCGCGCAGGCCAGCGCGCCTGTGATCGACTGACACCCAAGTCACAGGTGCAGGAGATCACAGGTTTGCCAGGCGCGCAGGCCAGCGCGCCTGTGATCGACTGACGTCCCGTTAGTTCGGCTTCATATCACTTGTTGCCGGGTCGGTATCGTCAATCTTCTCCGCTTCGTCATCGCCTCTATCCTCGTCTTCCTCAGTTTCACGATCAGTGAGCAACTCACGGTGAAGGACCCACTGTGGGATTTCAACAAGAGCTACGTCCCGCTTACGGAAGAAAGCTTCCTCATCGTCCTCGTCTACGAAGCTGAAAAACGCGTCAGAAGTTGGTAGATCGAGGTCACACATGAGCCAGCCAAATTGGCCGGAATCGTCGTCTCCGGGTTCAGGCTCATCAGGTTCTACGCCAAACTCAAGCGGTTCTCGCTGCCCAGCGAGCCACACTCGAACGTTCTGTTCGCCGTCAGCCGCATGTTCGACCTCGACTCCGGCACCCTCCCAAAGCACATGGCAGAACAAAAGGTGCTCAACATTGATTGCGACGGCATATTCACTTGTATCAAAGCAGAAGAAGGTGCAATCTTTGCCGGGGCCGGTTTGCTCCTCGTCCCAATTCCTGAGCAGATGTTCGAGCCTCTTCTTGGCCTCCACCGGTACTAAGTACTTGAACTGTACACCCCCTCGAAGCTCGACCTTCAATACCCAAACTCGAGGATCCACCTCAATTCCAGCGTTGAGCAGCTCTTTCTCGGCGTCACGGTCTTGGAGCAATCGAGTAACGGGCTGCCTGCGATACCGCTCCAACGTTGTGCGGGACTCCGGGAAGAGTTTTTCCATCGTGGTTCCCAGCGCCTCGCACAACCGCACTGCTTGGGCGAACTTGACGGCCGAAACGCTGGTCTCGAAACGCTGTATCTGCTGTTGGCTGGTGCCAACGGCAGCCGCCAAGGGCGCTGGCTCAAACCCTTCTTCTGTCGAAGTTCCTTTATTTTGTTCTCCATCGCCTAGACAACTCCGATCTGTTATTCGACCAATCGCCACGCTGTACACGGTATTGTGTCGCTGACTCCATAATGTGTCATATCGAAACATGCTGAAGCTCGGCCCGAAGGAGAGACGCGACAAATGGAGGTAAGCAGGGGGGTTTAGCGCACGAGGCGTTTGCGTCCTGTTTGCGTAGTCTTCCGTACTTTGCCAGATTTTTCCGATGTAAGTGATTGATCTGCTTTATTATCAATAGGTTCTGAGCGTCTCATAATCCGTAGGTCGCTGGTTCGAGTCCAGCCGCCGCCACCAGATGCAAGAGCCGCACGTACGGGGCACCTCGTGGAATCCTCCCACTGCAAGCTCGGAATTTCGTCCCTGCGCAGACCAGAGCAAACCCACCACAGACGCAAAGAGGAAACTGGCCACGGATGGGCACGGATCGAAACCGAGCGGCCGCTGATTAACCGCGGATGACGCGGAGCAAAACCTGCCACGGAAACAACGAGGCAGGGAGAAACAGTCGCCGAGCGACATCACGGTCCGAGTCCCGTAGGGAGGGCAGAGCGCCGGGCGCTTGCAGTTAACGAAAAGGTGAACCTTAGTACCACCCCCCTCCCCCACCCCTGTTGAGGTAAGTGGTTGACCGGCAGCGGGTTACGCAAAACGTAGCGCGCAAAATATTGAAAACTATGCTGGTTTAAGTAGCTGGATTTTCAATATTTTGGCAGTTTCGGCGCAAAATCTAGATGTCAAAGAACTTAGATACCAAAATATTGAGCCGCAAGCACTTAGGCCTGCGGCTCAGGGGAGCGGTGTGCCCCCTCCGAAAGATCGTAGCCGGGCGGCTGGAATGGGCGCAAGTGAAAAATGGCGGCGCGGATGGCTGCGGGTGCCAGGACGGGAAAGGCGTCACCGCAGCGGGCGGTGAGGTTGGCGCGGAGGGCGCGGAGCAAACCCACCGCGGAGGCACGGAGATTGGCCACGGATGGGCACGGATGCCCACGGATCGAAAACCAGGAGGGCGCTAAAGTGGGTGGAGCAGGGCCTTTAGGCCTACTGGAAAGGACCTGTCAATTGCGGGCTTTAGCCCCTGAGGTGCTCCATGCAAATCTCCATGAAAATGCACCTCAGCGGCCAAAGCCGCCGTGCTTGAGGGCCGCTGTAATGCAGGGCTGAAGCCCTGCTCCACCCTTGGACCGCTGAGACGGATGGGACGGATCGAAGACCAAGGGCCGCTGATTAAAGCGGATGACGCGGATCAAAACCCAGCACAGAGGCACAGAGGCACAGAGGCACAGAGGAACACACCCACCCTAGCCCAAAAACGGGGCTAGGATGGGGCACCCGCCCTTTACTCCACGCCGTCCTCTTGCTTCGCTCCCTTCTTCGTTACTGTAGTCTTGCGACTGGTCGTCTTCTTCGAATGCATAAATGAAATTACTTCATCATCGACAACTTCTTCGCTGGTCAACAGCAGGGGTGCCTTTGATACCTCGGGGAATCTCAATTGTGTTGCAAGATTGCTGATATTCTCCAAAGCTCTTTGTTTGTCACCGTTGGTTTTCGGGTCCTTCTTGGCGCGAAACTCGACAGTCAGGCCTCGTTCGATCTGCCCAAACAGCCTGTGCGTGTCGATTCTCACAGCAGTTTCCAACTCACGCCTTCGATGTCCGTCTCCGGGGTAACGCGACACCACCAACTGCACTGATTCCTCAACAACTTCCTCAACTGTGGTGGTTATGTGTTGAGTCAACTCGTCCAACGCCTGACCTTTGAGGCCCATGTCCTCCAGATCATCGCGCATCTTTCGAATCTTCCTAATCTTTTCCCACGCCTCCAAGAATTTGTTGACGACGGTCGCAATTGCTTCGAGTACCTGGATGGACGCTAATAATACAACTGTGGGCACGGAAGAGGACAGTTGTTCGACCTGGGCTGCTTCCGGCGTGCCGGTTATCCCTTCGCTATAGTGCTCGATCACTTGGTTTATGAACTTCAGTTCCTTGGCGAACCGTCCGAGTTGGTTGTCGAACATCTCGCGGGGTATAAGAAATGCTGCATCGGCAGAACCTTCCTTCAGTTCCGATTCTGTGACCTTCAACCGCTCAAGGCTCTGCCGGGCGCTCCGTAACGTGGAAAGGAATTCCGCGCGACGCGTGGCTAGATCCTGCACCACATCCCTCGCAACTGCTGGAGTCATCGCATTCGTCTGCACGGCATTCTTGACTTTGTCGAATATAGATGGGTCAAAGAATTCGTGTCCACCCATACCATTGACAGCCGCCATTAGCGAAGGCGAAAGCGCCTCCCGCATCTTTGAAGCAGCAGATTCGAACGCGCTTAGCGCGTCTGCGAGGGCGCTCTGGTGCTGGGGTTGCGCTGGCGCAGATGCGACGTTGGCAAGGGTGTTGCTAACTTGTTCCAACGCCTTCTGCAGTCCAAGCTGACTGTCCAAGGTCTCAAGAAACTTGACTATCCCGTATAGCTTCTCGGCTGTCATATGTTGTGTCGTTCGGGAAGGCGGACGAGATTGTAGCAGAATACCTTACAAACCCGTACTGATTTCGAACGGGTTCTCGGGCGGCTGGCCTCTCCTTCCGCTCACGCACTATCCGGGGTTGCCCGCCGTTATCGCTCACGGTTTGGAGCGATAGGGCGGGCGGCTGTCAACCCGTGGTGGAGCGGCGGCGACCGCAGGGCTGAAGCCCTGCGGAACTGAAACAAAATAGGTGTGGGGGACGGCTTTCCCAGGGCTTCCGCCCTGGGCCATTCTCTGCCGTCCCTCCGGGACTATAGCTGCACCGCTGGTGGAGACGCACGCTATAGACTTATCGCAACTGCAGACCTCGACTAATTTTCGGTCGTGCCTCCGTGACTCTAGCTGCAGCCGCTGGTGGAGCCGCACTCCATGCATTTGTAGCAACTGCCGTTGCGGACCATGATGGCGCCGCAGGTTTGGCAGGACGGGGCATCGCCGAGGTCGAACAGCGATTTCATGCCGTCGGCAAGCGTTTCCGGTTTCCGGTTTCCCGTTTCCCGAGCGAACGCAGAGGGCGCAGAGGTCGCCGAGGGCGCAAAGGAACCGGACGAAGAAGGTTCCAACGGAGGAACCGTGCCGTTCTCGGGCGGGCCGGCGACGACGGGCGACTTGGGGCGCAGGCCTTCGAACAAGGACTGCTGCTGGCCGCTAAGGAAGCGCAGGTGGAGCCAGCGGAAGATGTAATCCATTATTGATTTCGCATAGCCGATATCGGGGTTCTGCGACCAGCCGCTGGGTTCGAAGCGGGTGTGCTCGAACTTCTCGCAGAGCAGCTTGAGCGGGACGCCGTGCTGCAAGGCCATGGAGATGGCGAGGGCGAAGGAGTCCATCAGGCCGCTGACGGTGGAGCCTTCCTTGGCCATGGTGATGAAGATCTCGCCGGGCTGTCCGTTGGGATAGCAGCCGACGGTGATGTAGCCCTCGTGGCCGGCGATGTTGAACTTGTGGGTAAGCGAGATGCGCTCGGGCGGCAGCTTGTGGCGCACGGCGCGCGGCGGGGCGTTGAGGTCTTCATCCTCGCTCGCGGCTTTCGGCTTTCGGCTCTCGGCCAAAGCTTCGGCCTTCTCCTTCACTTCCTGACTCAGCACCAGGGGCTGCGACTTCTTGCAGCCGTCGCGGTAGATGGCGACGGCCTTGAGGCCGAGGCGCCAGGCCGCCATGTAGGCGTCCATGATGTCTTCGACGGTGGCGTTCTCGGGCAGGTTGACGGTCTTGGAGATGGCGCCGGAGATGAAGGGCTGCACGGCGGCCATCATGCGCAGGTGTCCCATGTAGTGGATGGAGCGGGTGCCCTTGGCGGGCTTGAAGCTGGAGTCGAAGACGGCGAGGTGCTCCTCGCGCAGATGGGGCGCGCCCTCGATGGTGCCGGTAGCGTCAATGTAGCTGACGATGGCGTTGGCCTGCTCGGTGGAGTAGCCCAGTTTGAACAGCGCGGTAGGCACGGTGTTGTTGACGATCTTGATCATGCCGCCGCCGACCAGCTTCTTGTACTTGACCAGTCCGAGTTCAGGCTCGATGCCGGTGGTGTCGCAGTCCATCATGAAGCCGATGGTGCCGGTGGGGGCGAGCACGGTGACCTGGGAGTTGCGATAGCCGAAACGTTCGCCGTGGGCGAGCGCGGCGTCCCAGACCTGCTCGGCAGATTGCTTCAAAAACTTAACCGCAGAGGACGCAGAGGGGTTCGCAGAGGGCGCTGAGGAAGACACACCAATGTTATTGACGGACGCGCGGTGCATGCGGATGACGTCGAGGAACGGTTCGCGGTTGACGGGGAAGCCGGGGCAAACGCCGACGCCAAAAGCAGATCCCTCGCTGCGCTCGGGATGACAACCCTTTAGGGCCTCGGATGCGGGCTCGATGGGCTGGCAGAGTTCGGCCATGCGAGAGGACTGGAGATAAGCTTCGCCGCACATGATGGCGGTGATGGCGGCAGCGTAGTCGCGTCCGGCGTCGGAGTCGTAGGGCAGGCCGCTGGCCATGAGCAGAGCGCCGAGGTTGGCGTAGCCGAGGCCGAGCGCGCGGAAGTCGTGGGAGTTGCGCGCGATCTGCTCGGTGGGGTAGCCGCTGGCGTCAACCACGATCTCCTGCGCGGTGATCATGATGTCGGTGGCGTGCTTGAAGGCATCAACGTCGAACTGGCCGTTCCCCATCCCCATCATGCCAGAACCAGGCGCGATGGGGGCCCCGAAACCACGGGCGAACTTCAGCAGGTTGAGCGAGGCCAGGTTGCAGGCGGAGTCGTCGAGGAACATGTACTCCGAGCAGGGATTGGAGGCATTGATGCGGCCGGAGTTCTTCGACGTATGCCAGCGGTTGATGGTGGTGTCGAACTGCATGCCGGGATCGCCGCACTGCCAGGTGGCTTTGGCGATGCGGCGGAAGAGGTCCTGCGCGGGATAGGTATGGACGATGCGGCCGTCGCGCACGGCACGGGTGGAGAACATCTGATCGTTCTCGACGGCCTGCATGAATTCGTCGGTGACGCGCACGGAGTTGTTGGCGTTCTGGAAGAAGATGGAAGAGTAAGCTTCGGAGTCGGGCGTGGAGCCGTCGTAGCCGTTCTGCGCCAGCACCCAGGCCTTGGCTTCTTCCTTGGCCTTGCATTCGATGAAGTCCACGATGTCGGGATGGTCAATGTTGAGGATGACCATCTTGGCGGCGCGGCGGGTCTTGCCGCCGCTCTTGATGACGCCGGCGAAGGCGTCGAAGCCCTTCATGAACGAGAGCGGGCCGCTGGCCTGGCCGCCGCCGCTGAGGGTTTCCATGGAACCGCGCAGGGGCGACAGGTTGGTACCGGTGCCCGAGCCCCACTTGAAGAGCATGCCCTCGGTCTTGGCGAGGGTGAGGATGGAGTCGAGCGAGTCCTTGATGGAGTTGATGAAGCAGGCGGAGCACTGCGGCGTGGAGTAGCCGGTGCGCGAGTACTCGACGCGCTGGGTCTGCGGGTTCCAGTGCCAGTTCTGGGCGTCGGAGTTGGGCTCGATGCGGTCGCAGCCGACATTGAACCAGACGGGCGAATTGAACGCGGCGTACTGGTGAATGAGGATGTGGACGAGCTCGTCGTGGAAAACGGCGGCGTCGTCGGAGTTGCGGAAGTAGCCGCCGGCGAGGCCCCAGTCGCGGATGGTCTCGGCGACGCGGGCCACGAGCTGGCGCACGCCGGTTTCGCGCTCGGGCGTGCCGAGGCGCCCGTGGAGATACTTGCTGGCAACGATGTTAGTGGCCGTCTGCGACCAGTCCTTGGGGACTTCGACGTCCTTCTGCTCGAAGATGACGTTGCCCTGGGAGTCGGTGATTTGCGCCGTGCGCAGTTCCCACTCGGTCGTATCGTAAGGCGATACGTTGGCATGGGTGAAGAAACGGCGAAAGGTCAGCCCGGGGGCCTTGCGGCGCGGGGTTTGGGGCGTAGAAGTGGTCGCAGTGTCGGGGACAACATCGGCCATGGTCGGATCTCCGTGCGCCGAAGCCTGTGGGGGTGCAGGACGGCGCGAGTCCTGCACCCCGTTCTTGTATCGTCCCTATGGGACTTAGCCTGTTGATTGCCGGCCCACCCCAGACTTCCGTCCGGGGCCATTGCCGGCCGCCGCTACGCGGCTTCAGGGGCCAAAGCCCCCTTGTTTTGCAACTCGCTCGGCACGACTGAAGTCGTGCCCTGATACGAACCTTGATTCGGCGCGATTGAAGCCGTGCTTACCGCCCACCCTGTCGCGCGAAAGGCGCGCGCGACAAGGGTGGGGCAACCTCAATTGATATTTCCGCAGCGTCTCATATCGTGATACGAACCAAGTTCTCAATCGCTCTTGTTGCGGAAGGGGTGGGTGCCGGCGGTGGCGAGGAAGTCCTCGGCCACGGCGGAGAGCACGCCTTCCGTCAGCCAGGCCTGCAAGGCGGAGATGGCGGCGCGGCGGGTGGCATCGTCCGGCACACCGGCATACCGCAGCAGGCATTGCCCGCTTTTGAACTGCTGCCGCAGCGGGCAGTTGGCGGCAAATAGCTGGTTGAGGGCGTGGAACAGGTTGTCGGCGGTCTCGATCCTGATGATCGCCAGCTTGCGACCCGGTTCTTCGTGGCCCACGGCGAAAATGCCGGGAACTTCCGGTACCAGCGAGAGATCGAAACTGGACTCGCAATGGAACCAGTGCGACCACTCCAGGTGCTGCTTACGCCCAACTGCGGTTGCGGTACCCATGCTACTGTCCTCAGCTCACCCCACCACGCCCCGGACGGCCGGAGCGTGCCCCAAAAGACCGGCGGCGACACGACGCCGAGGGTCTGGTGAACAGGAAAGAACCACGCGACATCTCCCCCTTGACGAGAAACATGGCCCAGTGGCCCACCACCGCTTGGAGCGGAGGCGGAACCGCTCACCTCCGAACGGTCCCGCACCGTTTCCAGCAGGCCCCAGCGGGGCAAGAGTGCCCAGGTTACCAGCCAGTCACCGCCGTCGCGAGCACCCGCCCAGTTCGCCGCAACAAGAGCCTGGGATGCGTAAGTTACGCCTGTTAGTTGTGCCTGTCAAGGTGTGGCCACTACATCTTGTATTGTAAATCAAAACGAAAGGACAAACATGGAACCGGTACTGATGTACGACTGCTCCTGAACCACTTGGCCGGAACAGTCAATGTAAGTTCGTGCGGCGAAAGGGTCAATTCCACAAAAACGGTGCAGTTGTTGAAAAGTAATTGGAACGCGGACCCAGGACTGCCGTCCTGGGCTGTTTTCGTGGCGTACCTGACGGCACGCTTTTTAGATAGGGCCAAGAGCTAAAGGCCAAGGGCAAAAAGCTAAGGGACTGATTCAGGCGGGGCGGGGAGCGGCGAAGAGGGCCTCGTCGTCGCCAATAGTGTGGAGGACGATGCGGTCCACGGCGGCGCGGGCTTCGGCCAAGGGCAGCGGGGGGACGACGATGATATTGGTCAGCAGGGCGGCGAGCGCGTGATACCAGCCGCGACATTCGCGCATGAATTCCACGGGGTATTCCGGCTTGCGCGCGCGGGCGGCATCGGGGTCGGCGTCGAGCAGCAGGGCGAGGTCGGGTTCCGGGGCAATACGCGCGGCGAAGCGCACGAAGGCGCGGCTGAGCGGGTTACGCAAGGGCAGATTGGCGAGTTCGTCGTAGATGTAGCGGTCCATGACGAGAATGTCGGCGGGGCGGCGGCGTTCGCGGGCGATGACCCAGCGCAGGTGCAGGATGTCGAGCAGATAGAGCAGGTGGCGCACGAGGGTGAGGTGCCAGGCGCGGACGTTTTTGTCGCGGCGATTCACCGGGCGATCGGGGCTGCCGACGCCCGGCTCGCTTTTATAGACCTTGTGGACGAAGCCTGAGCGATAGCGGGTGGCGACGACCACATGGTCCCAGAAGGCGAGGCGGCGGACAGTGAGGCCGCGCGATTGGAGCAGGGCGATGACGCCGTCAATTTGGGTGGTTTTGCCGGAGCCGTCGAGGCCGGAGAAAGAAATCAGTTTCATAGGCATCGGGCGATCGGGTGATCGAATTCACAAAACCGCGTCAATTGGCCAGTTCGCCGGCCCATCAGTTCACATCAGCTCGCCGGTTTGTTGATCAGATCACAAGTTCGCCAGTTCACCAGTTTGCCGCTTCATCAGTTCGTCAGTTCACCAGTTCACCAGATCAGCGGATCGCCGGATCACCCCGATGGTTTATCTGGCCCCCGGCGGCCGGCTGGGGCTGGCTTTGGACAGAGCCAGGACGGTGCCGAGGGCTGCGCCGGCAGCGGCAATTGCGCCGAGCTTGATGAGCAAAGAGCGGACCTGGCGCTGCTTTGCCGGGGCGATAGCTGTGCCCGCGGGTTTCGAGGCCGGACCGCCGGCGGTGGGCCCAGTC
Source organism: Terriglobales bacterium (assembly GCA_041946775.1). GTDB lineage: Bacteria > Acidobacteriota > Terriglobia > Terriglobales > Acidobacteriaceae > JBHGBA01. Next base: position 69,487 of record JBHGBA010000013.1, on the reverse strand, counting down.
TGCCCGACCGCGGCGCCGAGGGGCTGCTGCGGCTTCGGCTGCTCGGTGGTGGTTTCCGGTTGCTGTGCCTGGGTGCTGCTGGGCGCCTCTGGCAGTGGTTGGCTGGGCGGCACGGGTTGCAGCGGTCCCTTTGAGGGATCAATCACGCCGCCGCTGGGCTGCTGCGCGGGTTGGGCCTGAGGCGGATCGGCCGCCTGCTGTGCCTGGACGAGTTGCGGCGCGCCGCACAGGGCGAAGGCAACGGCAACGATCAGCAGCCGCGTAATCCATAGGTTTGGGGTGTTCATACGGGCTCCTAGTGTCGCCCCTACGGGGCTCGTGAGTTTATCTCTACTGCTGCCCAGGGCTTCCGCCCTGGGCCAACGAATGCCGCCGCTCCGCGGCTGAATTCACGCACATAGTCATGAGGGCTGCCTGGTCTCGACTTCGGCGTCGGGCGGGACAGCGGCGGCGCCGGGTGAATTGATGAGGGCCGCCGTGGGTGACGGCAGCAGTTCCACAACGTCGGCTTCGCGGTCGTACATCAGGATCTTGAGGCGGTTACGCGCATAACGGTAAAGCGTGGCCAGATTCGTCTGGTACCAGCAACATTCGGTCATGCGAGACGAAAACCCGCAATAAAAACGGAAATGGCGGCGGGCCATGTCGGGCGAGGCGAGCATGGCGGCGGTCAGGCGATGGTTGCCCTCCAGGATGGTGAGGGGCTGGATTTCGTCAATGCCGATCAGCAGAATGGCGTTATTAGGTGCCTGGGAATGGAGTTCCCGGCTGAAGCGCTTGATGGTGTCAATGAAGGCGGCGGTGCGGCCGGCGAAGCCGTTGGAGCGGATGCGCGCCACGATATCGCTCAAAACGAAGCTGCCGGACGCCAGCTTGCGCCACTGGGCACGCGGGAACACGCGCAGACGCTCGATGGCGTGCGGCGCGAGAGCGACTTCCCACCACTCGGTGCCGGGCGGTAGTTCGCGCCACATGGTGCCGCGGCGGCGGAACAGGAGCGCGCGGCGCAGGGCGTTATCCGCCGGATCGGCGGTATTGGGGTCCATCACCAGATGGGCGAAGCGGTCGCGGTCGGGGTCGAACTCGGCGTGATGGAACTCGTTCTGCAAAAACTTGGCGATGATTTCCGCCTCGGAGATGCGGCGGATGCGCCTCAGACCGGCGCAGGCCAAAACCGGTTCGACCGTCGCGGCGACGAGACGAGGCTGGCGGCGGAAAAAGGACACCGAAACCGAGATCAGCAGCAACACCATCAAAACGAGCTGCACTATTACGACTTCGCGCAGGCTGGAGTGGAAGAAGTGGATGCCGGCCACAATGGCCGCGCTGAAGGCGAGCTGGATCCAACTGGTGTTGGTGATGCGGCGCGACATCTCGTACGCCAGCAGGACGACGGCGAGCGAATACACGCCGGTGGCGGCGGCGTAGAGCATCAGCAAGGCCTCGAAGCCGTAGCCGACGAAGCCGGAGCCGAAGATGGTGCGCAGGGCGAAGTCGGGGAAGAGGCCAAGGCCAACGGTGAAGGCCACAGTGATGGCGACCACGATGATTAGCGGTACAACCAGGACGCTGGCGTTCTCCCGTTCTTTGTTGCCGGCGGCCGAAATAGGGAACATGGCGCTGACGACCGACCAGGAGAGCATGTAAACGACCCGGCCGACCAGGGCGATGGCGGCGTAGAAGCCGGCATCAGCGGCGGCGAAGAAATGCTTCACCAGCAGGATGTCAATATTGTTGATAGTGACCTGGCCGACGAAAAAAACGATCGCCTGAAAGGCTTCGCTGAAGATGGCAGTGGAGGCAGGCTGAGAGGCGGCGCGTAGTTCACGCGGCGTGGCGGGCAGGAAGTAAGCGAGAACCACTGAGCCGGCAATGGCGGCCACCGCGCCGATCACACCATATCCCAGCATCACCAGGACAATAGCGCCGGTGAACTTGGTGAGGGCCTCGAGGATGAAGTTGGCTGAGAGGCGGGAGAAGGCGTATACGCCCTGGAATCCGCCGCGCTTGACGCCCAGCGGGATGTAGAAGGCAGCGCCCGCAGCCAGCAAGGTCAACAGGTGGGGCGAAGAGAGCCGGAGGTAGCTGGCGACGTTTTCGCTTAACAGCAGGAGGGCTGAGCCGAGGAGAATGCCGACCATCCAGGCGCGGCGCAGGATGAGACGGTACACCGCGGCGCGGGCGGCAGGGGTTTCGGTGCGCGCGATCAGCTTGGCGCAGACCAACTGGAAGGCCAGGGTGATGGCGGACATCAGCATCAACAACGTGACCGCCGCGGCCGCCTGGCCGAATCCTGGCGGCCCGAGCAGGCGAGCAACGGCGACGTTGTAGGCGAAATTGACGGCGCTCACCAGGGTGGAGCCGATGAGCATCACCAGGCTGCCGCCCAGGATTTGGGAATGCGGCGAGTCGGAACGCAGCCGGGCCACGGCCTGGCACCAATCGGCCCAACTGATGTACCGGGAAGCACTCATGCGGCGATTCCCGTGGAATCAGCGGCGCTGCCGGCGGCAGGCGTAGCAGGCTGCACGCTGAAAGGCTGGTGCCGCATGGCGGCGGGGAGGAAGCGGCTGAAGCTGCGGACCGCGTCCGAGGAGGTTTCGTAGATTTCGAAGAAGCGATCGGTGCGCGTCATCTCGAGGATGACGGCGGCTTCCGGTGAGACGGCGGCGAGCTTCAAATCGCCGTCGCGCCGCATGACTTCGGCCATGCACTTGAGCAGCATGTCCACACCAGCGGAGTCGATGTGCTTGACCAAGGCCATGTCGAAGACGAGTTGCGGCCGATCGGAAGCAATCAGGGGCTGCACTTCCTGCCAAAAACTGCGGGCTTGCCGCAGGTTGAGCCGCTCGGGGAGGCGCTTAATCACCACCGGCCGGTTGTTTTCCATATCCCGGGTCACCTCTAGCGAAAATTGGAGAGCGCCGAATCGGCCGCCGGCACAGAGTCGGAGACGGCGGGCGTCTCGACGGCGCTGGGCAGGGCGGACTCGGCGTGATTCTTGCCGAACAAACCGCGCACGAAGTTGATGGGCAGGAAACTGGCCAGAGCGGCCGCGTGCGCCAGGGTCCGCACGGGCGCTGGGGAGACCATGCCCACCAGCTTGGGATCGGAGATTTCGACCTCCACGTTGCGGCGCAGGTGGACGAGTTTATGGAAACCGACCACGGCATGAGCAAGGTCGAGACCGGTGCCCACGGTGGCATAGGGCAGAACGGTGGCGTCTTCGATGACTGTGCCGCAGTCAACGATGGCGTGGTGCTCCAGTACCGCACAGCGCGTGAGGACAGCCGAGGCGCGCACCTTGGTGTGCTCGCCGATGAAACATGGGGCAAGGATGCGGGCGCGCGGATGAATGCGGGCGGAGGGTGCGACCCACACGCCGGGCTTGATCTGTGCGCCCTCGGGTTGGATCTGGGCTCGGCCACAGAAGGCGTCCACGGCGAGACGGCGCAAGTCGGCGGCAGTGGCCAGGCGATTGGCGTAGCCATGGAAGGTGTACCGGGCAAACGGGGTGCGGAATTCCTGGAGATAGTGGCGGAGCAGGAAGCACGCATCGTTGCGGCGCGAGGCACAGATCAGGTAGGCGCCCAGCGGCTGTCCGCAGGGATCCGCGACGGCAGTGACGCGGCTGTTGTGGTCGAAATGGGTTTGCGTGAGGTGGTCGTAGTCGAGTTCGAGGTAAGGCCCGAGGCGCAGGACAAGGACGAGGTCGGCGCCGTCCTGCGCGTATTCGGAGAAAGTCTGCTGGGCGGTGCGCCATAACGCAGGTCCGGGGGAGGGCAGCCAGCGCAGGCCCTGCATGGCGCGGAAAACGAAACGCGACGAGTCGGCACCGACATCGCCGATGACGGTAATCGCCGAGACGCCAAAGTGGGCAAGGCGATCGGCGACGCGGCCCACCACCGGACGGCCAAGAACATCCAGCAGCGCGATGGGGACGCCGCCCAGGCTTTCCGCGCCATTGGCGTTGACGGGCCCGAGCAACAGGATTGCCCTTACATCCATGGCGACCACCCTTGCGACGCAGCGCGGAAAATCGTGGAGCGGGAGGGTAGCCATCCGGGGATGCGGCGGAAACGTCCGATGCGTTCAATAGCGCGGGCCCGTTGGTGCAGGTCGAAGGAGCGCAGATACTGACGCACGATCTGCGGCATGGTCATGCGCAGCGCGGCGGTGAAGTTCTGCTCTGCCATGTCGTGCTGCCGTTCGGGGTCCTCGAGCAGGGCGATGATGCGATCGGCGAGCCCACGGGCATCACCGACGTGATAGAAGTCGATGGCAATGTTTTCGTCCTCGGCCATGCTGCGGAAATCGCGAATGTCGGCGGAGATGATGGGCACGCCGTACTCGCAGCCAAGATGGGCGACGCCGCTGGCGCCAGTAGCGGAGGAATAAGGCATCACCAGCACGCTGGCGCCGCGGAACAATTCGGCGATGTTCTCCTCGGGGACGTAGCCGGTGAAATGTACGCAGGGGTGGCCGCGCCACTGGGCGGCGACTGAGTCCACGTAGCCGGGCGCCATGGGATGATCGGCGCCGGCAATGATTAGCCGGGCGGTGGGCACGCGCGCCAACACCGTCTGGAAGGCCTCAAGCATCAGTTCGAGACGCTTGTAAGTTCCCCATTTGCCGAAGACCAGGATGCGGTGGTCGGGATTGCCGCGCAGGGAGAAATCGGGGAACTCGGGGCGCGCGGAAAGAATGCCATGTGCACGAAAATGCACATTCGCCCCGCCGTACTTCTGGATCAGGGTGCGGCGGTACGCGGGCAGCAGCACGGAGACAGAATCGGCGCGCAGAAGCATGCGGGTTGCCACCGATCCGGCGAGACGATAGAGGCGCGGATGGCGGATGCCGGCATCGCCAAGGTCCACGTGGTCCATAAGGTGATGAAGAGTGACGTGGGTGTAATAGCCGGCAGCCCGGGTGATGGCGGGCAGCGCCAATCCGGAGAACGCGGCAGCGGGATTGTGCGAGTTGCCGAAGGTGGCGAACACCAGGTTGTACCAGACAACGTCGGGCTTGAGTTCGCGCAGCGCCTTCAGGATCTTGGGTTGGTTGAAGGTGCGGTTAAGCTGCCAGCAACGGACAACATCGAAGCCGTCGAGCTCGGGTTGAGGTGCACTGAATTCGTCGGCCAAAACGGTCAGGCTGAGCAGAGGGTGACGCCGCAACTCTTGAGCGATATGCAGTCCGTATTCGTTCAGCAGCCGCCGACTCGGCGGAAATGCTGTTACTAAGCAAATCTTCATAGGGCCCTCTGGCCTAAAAGAACGTCAGGCGGATGACAGGACGCCACTGCGCCTGGCCGCGGCCAGTAAAGTTAAAGAACTGTTGCTGTTCCAACCCAACGGAAAACCGCAGGGGGTACTCGACCGGAACCTGCTCGCTGCCATCGCGCAGGTGATGCCGCAGCGACTTGACATAAGAGATGAAGAAACCGCTTTGCATGTTGTCATAATCATGAAGACCTTGACCGCGGGAAAAAGCCAAGCTGCCGTTGAATTCCCAATCGCGCTTAAATGTGTACCTCACTTGCACCGCGGGACGAATGGCTTGCGCATTGGCCCAGCGGCGATTGCGGACGGCCCAGCCGCGAATGTACTCAGCCAGACCGGCGACGGTGAGGTCCTGGCCGAAGCGGCGTTGCAAGCCGACGTAGGAGCTTGTCTGATACCACTCGATACTGCGCGGGCTGAGCAGGAACTGGCGCACGTTATAACCGGTCAAAAACGCGGTGCGGCCCCAGGGGCGGCCCACGGTGAAGTCGAGCGATGCGTACAGATCGCGTGAGGAGAGCCGCTGTTGGGTAAATCCCCCGGATTCGTGCATGGCCGTTCCACGGATGCTCATCCAGTTCCAGAAGGGGCTGGTCTGCATGTAGAGGAACTGGCGGAACAGGTCCTGGTTAATCTGCACGGGGGATTCACGGTCGCGGCGGAAGGTGAGCGCGATGCCGGGATTCAACGAAATCGTGTTGCGTCCGAAATGCCAGATGGGATTCACGCCGCCGTTGAGGATGTAGTCGTAAGTGTTCAGCGAAAGGACACGCAGCGCACTGGGCACAGCCATGGTGCCGCGGGCATTGCGCACCTGGAAGGAGCCGGTGATGGTCGGCAGGTTTCCCTGGTGGACGCGATAGGCGTTGATCCAGCGGGTCTCCAGCAAAGAGTGCGGCGGCAGTTCGCCGGGCGCCGCGTCGTTGATCTGCGCGAAGGTGGTGTAAACGGTCTGATCGTCGAACAGCGGCGCGAACCGGAGTGAGCTGGAGAAACTGAATTTCTGGTTGATGCGGAAGCCCTCTTCGCCGGCGACTTCGCGCAGGGCGCGCTGCGCGGTCTCGTCTTCGCCGCCGAGGGAGCTGGCGCGCGCAAACAGCGCAAGGGCGCGCACGGTGTCGCGGCGCTCGCGATAGACGTTGGCCAGGGCGAGCGTGTAGTCGTAGTCGCTGGCGTGATCGTCCCGGCTGCCCAGTGAGGCGAGCTGCGCTTCGGCCTGCAAGTGCTCGCCTTGCGCAAGATAGGTGTTGGCGAGCCCGATGGCCACGACCTGGTCTGCCGCGCCAGCCTGCCGGGCCTTCTCGAAATACTGCTGCGCGAGATCAAACTCGTGCATGTAGAGGAACAGGTTGGCGGCGGCGATGAGATTTTCGGTGGTGACGGGCGAAGCCTCGCCGATACGCGCTTCGGCGAAAGCGAGACTGATCTGCTGGCGAGCGTCGTCCCAATGCCGGTCGCGCGCCATGAGTTTGGCGATGAGCAGGCGGGCGTCAACGCGATTTGCGTCAGGGGCTTCAAGGGCGCGGGCGAAACGCTCCATGGCGGCTTCGCGATCGCCCAGCGTGAGCAGCGCATCGCCGGTATCGAGCAGGATGGCGGAGCTGTCAGGGTTTCCTTGCTCGGCGGCCTGCACGTAGCGCAGCGTCATGTCGCGGTCGTGCAGATGGGCGTAAGCATGCGCCAGCTTGCCGTAGATGAACGGATCGTTGGGCGAGAGCGCGAGAGCGTCTTTGAGGATGCCCGCGGAATCGTTGTAGCGGCGCAGGCTGTAAAGCGTGTCGGCGAGCGCCAGATGCAGAGTGAGGTCTTTGGGCGCGAACTTGAGCGCAGCGCGATATTCCCGCTCGGCATCGGCGAGCAGGCGCATCTGGCGATAGGCGCCGGCGAGCGCGAGGTGGGTTGAGCCATTTTCGCCCAGGATCTTCTGCGCCAGCGTGGCCTCCTCCAGCGCCTGCTTGCCTTTGCGCAATTGCAGGCAGGAAAAGGAGAGGCCGAGTCGCGCGACGCCGTTCTGCGGCGAGACCTTCAATACGTGCTGGAAATCCCGCGCGGCGGCTTCGGCGTTTTGCAGGTCATTGAGCACGTAGCCGCGGTTGATGTAAGCCTGCTCGAGGTTGGGATCAATGGCGATGGCGCGCGTGTAATCCTCCACGGCTTCGGGAAGCAGTTGCGCCTGCTTTTCGGAATGGCCGGCAATCAGCGGGAAGTTGGGTTCCTTGGGCAGGATTGACTGGTACTTGCGCGCCAGGGCCAGCGAATCGTCGTAACGGCCGAGGTTGTAGTAGTTGTACGCGAGATAGACGGAGCCATCGCGGCTGGTGGGCATCTTCTCCAGCACCTTCAATGCATATTGCGTCGACTCCAAGTACTTGCCACGGTGGAACAGGTAGCGCTCCTGCTGGAGCATCACGCGGGGATCGTCCTTGACGGCGCCCTGGGCGCGATCGAGCCAGCGACCGGCGAGAACAAGCTGGTGCGCTTCAATGGCGGCATTGGCGGCGCCGGCAATGATCTGGCCGTTGTTGGAGGCGAGCTTGAAGGCGGCCTCGTAGTTCTGTTGCGCATCGGGAAAACGGCGGAGCGCGGTGTAGAGGTCGCCAAGCGCGAGGTAAGAGACGTAATCGTCGGGACAGGCCGCCTGAAGTTTCTTGAAGAAGGTTTCTGCTGTCTTGTTATCGCCGACGTCGCGCGCCAGATAGCCGAGTGATTCGAGGGCGAAGCGGTTGTTCGGTTCCTTATCGAGCGCCGCATTGAAGAGCTTGCGTGCGTCGTCAGGACGCTTCATCTTCCAGAGCAAGGCGGCGTGCTGGATGATGAGATTGATATTGTTGGGATCGAAGGCATGCGCGTCGGTAAGGTCTTTATCGGCGGCCTCATAGTTGCCGGCGGCCGTGAACACCGAAGCGCGCATGCCGAGGAACTGGGCGCGCGGCGGGCCCTGAATGTCGAGCTGATTGAGCTGCGCTTCGGCCAGTGAGACCTGCTGCATGGCGTTGGCTTCCTGGCCGGCGTTGCGATATTGCTCGGCGAGGTCCAGGCGCAACTGGATGGGATAGAGCACGCCTTCGGGCGGTCCGCCGGGCGGCAAATTGGCGATAGCGAGGTTGTATTCCTTGATCGCGTCCTGTTCCTGCTTTTGGGTGCGCGCAATGTCGGCGCGGACGGCGTGCAGACGATAGTAGTTGGGACCAAGGGAAGCGGCGCGAGCGAGATATTTTTCGGCGCCGCCGAAATTACCATGGGCGACCAGCGCCTGGGCGGCGGAGACCTGCGTCTTTACGTCTTTGGGCGCCTGGTCGGCGGCTTTGACATAAGTCTCCGCAGCATTCTTCTTATCTCCCGCCAGCATGTAGGTGTAGCCGATCTCGGCGAGCAGGTCGGGCGTCTTGCGCGGGATTTGCTCCAGAGTCTCAATCGCAGATTTGTAATCGCGCTGCTCGCGGTAGTAATTGGCGACGGCACGGAAGACGTCGGCGTTCTTGCCGCCGCGGGACCTGGCGCGGTCGAGAAGCTGCTTGGCCTTCTGCGGTTGCTTGAGCTTTATGTAGGCCGTGGCGAGCAGCACCTCAGTGTGCACGCTGGGCTGCATGGCCTCGGAGCGTTCGAGCAAATCGGCGCCGCGCTGCAACTCGCCCGCTTGCAGGAACAGTTCGCCAGCCATCATCAAGTCCACCGGGCGGCGCGGGCTGGCGGCGATCACGCGCATCAGAAGCTGCCGGGCCTCGCTGGATTTGCCGAGGCGCATGTAAGTCTGCGCGAGACCGGAAAGACCTTCGACGGAGCTCGGATCGTTGCGCAAGCCGTGGTTGTAGGCGTCGATGGACTGCTGATAACGGCCGGCGAGTCGCGCGGCGTAGCCGAGCAGGAACCACAGACGATTGTTCCGGGGAGCGGCGTTGACAGCGCGCTGGGCGTAGTCGGCGGCCTGGGCGACCTGGCCACGGGCGAGCGCCTGCTCGGCGGCACGCGAGAGGCGTCCGACTTCGATGCTGCTGCCCCAGCCGAAACCTTCTGATTGCGCCGTGCTCTTGCTGGTCTTGCCGCTCCTCTGGGCCGCGGGCCGGGTGGGCTGGCCCTCGATCTCAAACGTTTGCCCGGCGGCCAGAGGGACCGCCAGCAGCAGGGAACAAAGAGTAACTTTTAAGGTACGGTGTTTCACGGACCACTCGGCCGGAAATGGCACGTCGGCAGCCACACTCGCAAGCTCACTTCCATGCCGCTCTGATGCAAACCCGCGAGAAAAGGGGGTATCGCGAGCTTCGGGTGTGCAGAACGGAAACAAATGGAGAAGCAGGATTCCGCGAGTCGGCACGGCGGGTTACCACCTGCGCACCGTAGTGACACCACGAGTAACAGCAACTTAGTACAGAGCGGGGAGGCAAACTCGGCTGTACGGCGGGAATCGAAATTGCTGCTGGGAAATTCGCCCAGTGCTGGTCTGTTCTGCGCGCCAGCCGTTCTGGAGGCTACCTTGAGTTCGAGTTCCCCCATGTTGCGCGAGGAGTCGCGCGGCCCGGCGGAGCGGGCGATCCCGCTGATGGTGACCATCCTGGTGGCGCTGGCGGTACACGCGCCGCTGTTGATGATGCAATTGCCGAACCGCTCCTACGATGCCAACTTCCACAAGTTCTTCGCGTCGCACTACGCCAGCCATTGGTTCAGCCTGTGGGACGAGCGCTGGTTCACGGGTTTCAACACGGCGACGTATCCGCCGCTGGGGCACCAGTTGATCGCGATTTTCTCGCACCCGATCGGGCCAGACATGGCGTACTCGCTGGTGCAGTTGCTGGGCATCGTGCTGCTGCCCATCGGCATGTATCGCTTTGCGCGCTTGTGGGTCAGCGAGCGCGCCGCCAGTTATGCGGCGCTGGGCAGCGTGCTGCTGGGGTCGCTGGCGTTCCTGGTGTACCAGTCGGGACAGCTCTCGACCACGCTGGCCGCACCGCTGTATTTGAACGCGCTTCCTTATTTCCACGAGTGGATGACGCGCGGGCGCATGCGGTCGTTCCTGAAAGGTGTGTTGCTGGCGACGGCGGCCGCCGGAGTGCATCACGTGACACTGCTGTTTGGCAGCTTCCTGTTTGCCATTCCGGTGATTTGGCTGGCGTTCCAGGAACGCAGGGAAGAAAGCGACTCCGTGGGCGGCTTGGTGTCGCGGCTGCTGGCGTTTGTGGCGGCGGCGGGTGTGGGCATTACGCTGGCGCTGCTGCCCTACTGGATCGCGCTGATTAACAACCCCATCAAGCAGATGCCGATCCCGCACGCCAGCCGCGATAACTTCCTGCAACAGCCGATTTGGGGCGTGAACTTCTGGGTGATCCCGTTTGGCGCGCTGGTCCTGGCGCTGCCGTGGATTTTCTGGAAAGGGGCGACAGAGCGGCGTTTGCGGCCGCTCTTCTTCGGCTTCTGGGTGGCGTTGCTGTTTGGGCTGGGCGGCACAACGCCGGTGCCGCGCTGGATCCTGGGGCGCGCGTTTTACGTGCTGACCTTTGAGCGCTTCAACTTCTGGGCAACGCTGCTGGCGCTGCCGATCGTGGCGCTGCTGGCGGTAAAGATCGTGGACCGATACAAGCGCGCGGGGATGGTGGCGGTGTCGGTGGCCGGCATCGTGTCGGTGGGCGCGGCGCTCGGCTGGATGACATGGTATCCGCTGAACACAGCGCAGTTCGACGTGGAGCCGGTGATTAATTTCCTGAACCGCGACAACCACGACCGGTTCCGCTACATGACGCTGGGCTTCGGCCCGCTGATGTCGAAGGTGTCGGTGGGGGCGAAGGCGAGCAGCGTTGACGGCGAATATAACTCGGCGCGCCTGCTGCCCGAGATGACGCCCTATGGTGCAGCGCAATTCACCAACTCGAAATATTTCGGCACCAGCGGCATGGAAGCGCTGCGCGCGATCCTAAGGCACGCGAACCGCTACGGGCTGCGCTACATCTTCGTACGCGACCGGTACTACGAGCCGCTGCTGGCGTTCGCGGGTTGGCGGCGAAGCGAGACGTACAACAACGGGCAGATCACGCTGTGGACGAAAGATGATGTGCCGCCGGCGCGGCCGATTGAGTTCGGCGACAAGCCGCCGGCGTGGCAGGGCGTGATGTGGGGCATCTTGCCAATGGGCAGCATGGTGCTGGCGCTGGTGGCCATCCTGCTGCTGCCCGACCGCAGGCGGGATTCACAGATGCTGGAATTTCCCGCCGCCGAAGGCGCGTACCTGCGGGAGGCGAAGTGATGAAGCGCATAGTGCCGATCATCGTGATTGTCCTGACCGTGGCGTTCCTGGCGCTGGGCAGCGTGCAGGTGCGGCACCCGCGACCGACGACGCCCGACGGCGCGGTGCAGGCGATGTTTGCCGATGTGAAGACGCGCGACTGGAACCGCGCGTTCAACTACGTGGCCAACGCGGGCCAGATCGAGCGCGAGGACTTCATCGGCGACTTGCAGGGGCGCCACGGCAGCCTGCGCAATTACTCATCGCTGGAGCGCGTGGATACGTCGGTGTTGCACCAGAACGCCAGCGAGGCCATGGTGCGCGTCAACCTGGGATATTCGAGTGCGGTGGGCGCGCTGGAAGACACGCGCGACTTGAAGGTAGTGCGCGAAGACAACGAGTGGAAAGTAGTGTGGCCGGTGCGCAAGGAGCCAAAGGCGCCGCCGCAAGTGGTGCCGGTCAACTTCCTGCGGTGGGACGTAGTGTATCGCGGCGCCGACGACGATTGGGGCGCGCAAGACGTCGCGCCGCCGAAAGTGCGTATCACGTCCATGAACGCGATCGAGCACCAAGGCAGGGTGATCGTGCTGGGCGAGATCGTGAACGACGACACTGTGCCCGGCTTCGTCTCGATCGGGGCCGCGCTGATCGGGCAGAACGGCGAGGTGATGGGGGAAGAGACGGCGTTCGACAAGATCATGCATACCTTGCTGCCGAAGGAAGTGTCGCCCTTCCGTATTGATTTTCCCGGTGTGAAGCTGGCGGACGTGAAGAGCGTGCGCATGGCGCCGAACTCGATGCTGGTGCCGGCGTCGGCTGACCCGGTGATCGGGGCGATCCATCAGCGGATCACGAAGGATTCGCGCGGGAACACGCAGCTCACGGGTGAACTGGTGAACCAGAGCGGCCAGACGGTCAACATCCCGCACGTGCTGGCGACGTTCTATGACAACTCAGGCAAGGTCATTTGGGTGTCGGATGGATACGTGGACCGCGCGCTGCCGCCGCAGACACCGCAACCGTTCGCGGTAAATATTGCCAACGAAATCGCGCCGCGCGTGCAGAGCTACCGCGTGACGGTGAACCAGTTCAGTTGGGACCGGCGGGAGAATTAGCGATGCGGAGAGGGCGTACCGCAGCGGCCAAAGCCGCTGGTTCAACGGCGCGAGGTGCGGCGCGGCTGAAACCGTGCCCTGATACGAGGCAGGGAGCAGGAACTGCGGAGAATGCGGCAGGGCTGAAGAGGCTGCGGAACAACTCGGGCGCCGCAGTGAACTTGTCATTCCGGGCCGCGCCTGGTGTTGGCGCGAGCGAGGAACCTGCTGTGTCTTTCTACGCCGGCAAAAAGCAGGTTCCTCGCTGCGCTCGGAATGACAACTCCCGAGCAGTTGCGGACCTGGCACGCAGGACGATTCCTGCGCTGGTGCTGACGTTACTGCTGGGCGCGACGGCGTGGGCGAGCGATCTCACGGTCCCGCAGCGCGCGACGGCGAATACGGCCGTCACCATCGGAACGAGCGGCAGCGGCGAGGCAACGCTGTACGTGGTGGGGCCGGCGGCGCGCATCAAGCAGAAAGTCGAACTGGGAAAAGAGGTCACGCTCAAACCGCAACAGGTGACGGCGGCGGGGCGGTACACGGTGATTCTGCGCAACGGCGGCGAGACCGTGACGCGGAGCTTCATGGTGGACGCGGGGCCGGCCGCGCGGGTGAACTTCCTGGCGCAGCCGTCGCGCGTGCCCACCGGCGTGCACAACGTGATCAGCGGGACGGCGTTTGTGATGGACGCGAACAACAACCTCATGCTGGCGCCGACGCCGGTGAGATTCGAGCTGGCGGTGCCAGGGACAGCGGCGGTGGCGCGCACGGTGACGACCAAAGACGGGGTGGCGTGGACGCGCATGGATTCCAGCAAGCGCGCAGGGAATGCGGAGTTCACGGCGGCCGTGGGCGAGACAGTGGTGCGGCGCGTAGTACAGCAGACGGCGGCCGATCCGTGCAACCTGCGGTTCAAGGCGACACCGTCGAAGAATGGAATCCGGGTGCAGACCGATCCGGTGCGCGATTGCTCGGGAAACCCGGTGCCGGACGGAACGATTGTGACGTTCACCAGCGTAAGTCCGGAGGGCAAGAGCACGGTGGATGCGCGGGTGAAACGTGGCATTGCGCAGGCGGAATTTCCGGCAGCGCCGCAGGCGACGATTACGGTGGCGTCGGGCGTGGTGCTGGGGAATGAAGTGCATTGGGGAGGGGGACGATGAAAAGCCGTTTCCCGTTTCCCGTTTCCCGTTTTCCGATGGGAAGCCGTTTTGCGTTTTGCGTTTTCCGTTTCCCGTCGCGAAGCGATTTTGCGTTTTGCGTTTTCCGTTTTCCGTTGCGCTGGGGTGTGATCGCGGTGGTGATCGCGACAGGCGTTGCCGGGTTTCAGAGTTCGATTACGACGGCGAATGCGGCGGCGGCAGCGGCGGTGGAGTTGAATGTTGATCACGCGGGCCCGCGCGAGGTCGAAGAGCAGACGCAGCGGGCCATCGTGCGCGACTATGCTGCGGCGTGGCAGGCCATGGCGCAGGCACTCGCGGACAACAACGCCGGCGCGCTGGGCGATTACTGGGCCGGGTCCGCGCGGCAGAACCTGCTGGCGGCGATTGAACAGCAGAAGAGTTCGGGGCTGCGCGTGCGCTATGTGGACCGCGGGCACAAGCTGGAAGGCGTCTTCTATTCCACCGAGGGCAGCGCGCTGCAACTGCACGACACGGCGCAGGTGGAGAAACAGGTGCTGGATGGGGGCAAGCTAGTGGCGTCGGAGAACGTGACGGAACACTACGTCGTGGTGATGACGCCCACGGCGGACCGCTGGCAGGTGCGGGTATTGCAGGCAGTGCCCGGAAACCCTTAACCACGGACCAAGCCATTTTCGATTTACGATTTTCGAGTTTCGATTTGCGTTCTGCCCGCGTACTCGTGCGGTTTCACAGAAGGTGTATGCCTGGTCCGGCAGATCTAAACACGAGGTCCCTCGACTCCGCGCGGCAAAATCAGCCGCGCTCCGCTCGAGATGACACGCGAGAGTTCAATCAGAACGGGAACGGACAGAGCTAATCCGAAGTTGCTCTACAGCATTTTCAGCATTGATGTAGTCCGGAAGCAAAAAGCAGATCCCTCGAGTTCGCGGCGGCAAAGTCGGCCGCCGCTCCGCTCGGGATGACAAATCGGGGGCCATACCAATCCCGAGAATTCTCTAATCCCCGGACGGGACAGTAAATCGAAAATCAGAAATCGAAAATCAAGAATTTCTTAATCGGTGTAAATCCGTCTAAATCCGTGGTCAGGGTTTTGCCGCAATCACGCGCGGGATGCCTTGCAGGTCGGGGATGGTGCGGGCTTCCGTCCAGTCTTCCAGCAGCGCGCGGACTTTCGCTTCCTGCGTGTAGCCGATCTCCATCAATAGCCAGCCGCCGGGTTCGAGGTGCGCGCGGGCCTGCGGGATGAGGCGCGCGATCACGTCCAGCCCTTCGGGGCCAGCGAACACCGCTTCTTTCGGCTCGAACTTCTTCACCTCGCGCTGGACTTTGTCGGCTTCGCCTTCGCCGACGTAAGGCGGATTGGAAACCACAAAGTCGAAACGCGTGGCGGCGTCGAGGGCGCTGAGCAGGTTGGTTTCGGCGAAGCGCACCCGCTCGGCGAGTTGCAGGCGGGCGGCGTTGGCGCGTGCGACCTCGAGGGCGGCGTCGGAGATGTCGGTGGCCCAGAGGTCGGCCTGCGGGAGTTCGTGGGCCAGCGCCAGGGCGACGCAACCGGAGCCGGTGCCGACGTCCACGATGCGCGGGTGCGGGAGGCCGCGCGCGAGTCCGAGCGTGGCTTCGACCAGGTGTTCGGTTTCGGGGCGTGGGATGAGCACGGCGGGGGTGACGATGAGGTCGAGTCCCCAGAATTCCTGGTGGCCGGTGATGTATTGCGAGGGCACACCACGGGCGCGTTCAGCAAGCGCCGCTTCGTAGCGCGCGAGTTCGTCCGTGTTGAGTTCGCGCTCGGGATGGGCGTAGAGGTAGGCGCGGTCGCAGCCCAACGTAAACATGAGCAGCACCTCGGCGTTCATGCGGGGCGAGCCGACGGAGGAGGCGTCGAGTTGGCGCACAGCGGATTCGAGCGCTGCCTTGAGCTGCATGAAAAAATCCAACCACGGATTTTCACGGATTAACACGGATGGGAAAAGAAAATTTTGAATTTTGATTTTTGAATTTTGATCGGCGCTGTCCGTCGGTGACTCGGATGGACGAGGGAATCAAGATTCGAAATTCGAAAAACAAAATTCGGTTAATCCGTGCCAATCCGTGTAAATCTGTGGTCAGGGTTTGGTTCCGCAACTTGGGCCAGTGCTGCTATGCTTTAGGGCAGGGGTTCGCTGCGATGCGGAGATTCATGGCGATAGCGGTTGTGCTGGTGTGCGTGTCGGCGGTGTGGGCGCAGCAGCGGCACCATCCGCCAGAGAAGGCGGACGTACAGGAAGAGGGGCTGTTGCCGGCGCCGCCACTGAACTTCTTCCAGGGGCGCCCGCTGTACCGGGTGGGGGGCGATGTTAAGGCGCCGCAGCTCTATGAGTCGCCCGAGCCCGAGCCGCTGAAAGATTTTCGCGCGGCGCGCGTGGTGCTGTGGTGCATTGTGGCGACCGATGGGAAGCCGTACATGATCCGCGTGGCCAAGCACGACTCGATGGAAGCCGACCAGAAGGCGATCGCCACCGTCAGCAAGTGGCGGTGGAAGCCGGCGAAGATCAAAAGCGACGACGTGGACGTGCTGACCACGGTGGAGGTGGTGTGGAGGTAGGCACATTGAGGGATTGGGTGATTGAGTGATTGGGTGATTGAAAACGCGCTCGCCTGGTTGACAGCAATTTTGATTTGCGAATTTTGAATTTTGATTTCGCACGACCCGCGATCTCGTTGTTGGTGAGGGTCCCTCTGTGGGAGCAAATCAAACTTCAAGAACCAAGATTCCCGTGGCGGGCGAGCAAATCAAAAATCAAAATTCAAAATTCGGGCACTCGTGCACCGAGCTACGCATCATCCCGTGACTGCGGCGGCGCCGTCTTCGGCGGCGTGTTTGAGTTTTTCCGCCTGGTAGTGGGTGATGAGGGCATCAATGAAAGGCTGGAGTTTGCCGTCCATGACGTCGCCGAGCTGGTGCATGGTCATGCCGATGCGGTGATCGGTGACGCGGTTCTGCGGGAAGTTGTAGGTGCGGATCTTCTCGCTGCGGTCGCCGCTGCCCACCATTGAGCGGCGTTCTTTCGCCAGCGCTTCCTGCTGTTTCTGCTGCTCCATTTCGTAGAGGCGCGACCGCAGCACGCGCATGGCTTTCTCGCGGTTCTTGATCTGCGATTTTTCGTCCTGACAACTGACCACGGTATTAGTCGGCAGGTGCGTGATGCGCACCGCCGAATAGGTCGTGTTCACCGACTGGCCGCCGGGGCCGGAGGAGCAGAAGGTGTCAATGCGGATGTCCCTGGGGTCAATTTTGATGTCCACGTCTTCAGCTTCGGGCAGCACGGCGACGGTGACTGCGGACGTGTGGACGCGGCCCTGCTGCTCGGTAGCAGGCACGCGCTGCACGCGATGCACGCCGCTCTCGTACTTGAGCCGCGAATAGGCGCCCTGGCCTTCGATCAGGGCGATCACTTCCTTCAGGCCGCCCACGCCGGATTCCGAGGTCGAAAGCACCTCCACGCGCCAGCGCTGCGATTCGGCGAAGCGGGCGTACATGCGGAAGATCTCGGCGGCGAACAGCGTGGCTTCGTCGCCGCCGGTGCCGGCGCGGATTTCGAGCACGACGTTCTTTTCGTCATTAGGGTCTTTGGGCAGCAGCAGGACCCTAAGCTCCTGCTCGACTTCGGCGAGGCGCGCTTCGAGTTGTGCCAGCTCTTCCTGAGCGTAGGCGCGCATTTCGGGATCGGACTCATCGGCAATCAGCGCGCGGCTGTCAGCAATGCCGCGCTTGAGGTCCTTGAATTCGCGGTACTTCTCGACCACAGAGGTCAGCTCGCTGTGCGCCTTGGCAGTCTTCTGGTACCTGCCGGAATCGCCCATGATCTCGGGCGAGGCGAGCGCGCGGGTGAGTTCGTCGTACTTGGCTTCGATTTGGGCTAAACGTTCAAACATGGCTGTCGGTTATCGGCTGTCGGCTGTCGGTTGTCGGTTATCGGCTGTCGGTTGTCGGCTCTCGGCTGTCGGTTGTCGGCCGTCGGCTGTCGGTTATCGGCTGTCGGCCGGAGCAGCACGCAGGGCGTTGATCAGGCCGGTGAGCGCGCTGCCTACGGCTTTCGTGCTGTTCAACAGTGATGCCGTTTCCTGCTCTGAAATGTATTGTAATTCGGTTGCGAGCAATAACTGCGTTTCCAGCTCCAGGAGCGAACCCCGCGCCTGAAACAGGAAATGCGTGAAATCCTTTGCGGTGCGCCGGCCCTTTCCCTCGGCGATGTTGCTCGGCACCGAGAGCGCCGCGCGCCGCAGTTGCGCCGCCAATCCGCCGTACAACTCGTGTTTCGGAAAACCGTCGGTTACCCGATATGTTGCCGCTGCCAGTGCCATAGCCGATTGCCACACCCGCAGATCACGATAGCTGCCCATCGTGTGCTCCTGGTGCTCCGGGCCGACGGCCGACGGCCGATAGCCGAGAGCGTTATGTTAATTGCAAGCAGATGAGTGTACAGGATGGCGCGGCGGGGGCCGCTAAGCGATCACCAACTGGCCGCCGCGGGCTTTCTCGAGTTCCATGGCGTCGTTGAGGGCGAGAATGGCGCATTCCACCTGGTCGTCGGCGGGCGGCTGGGTGGTGATGCGTTGCAGCCAGAGACCGGGCGCCGTGAGCACATGGAACAACCAGGCGGCAGCGCCGGTGGGGCGTCCGGCAGCCAGCGACTGGTTGCGCAGGCGCGCAGCGAAACGGATGATTTCGTACGAGATGCCGATGATCAGCGGCAGCAGAGCCAGGCGGATGGCGAAGCGGCCGGCAAAGCTGGTGACCGGCACCGTCATATAGATGGCGATGGAGACCAGCATCACGGTCATCAGGAAGCTGGTACCGCAGCGAGGATGAAACGTCGAGTACTTCTGTGCGTTGGGAATGGTCAGCGGATCGCCCGATTCGAAGGCGAACACGGTTTTGTGCTCGGCGCCGTGGTACTGGTAAACGCGGCGCAGGTCTTTCCAGAGCGAAGTGGCCCAGATGAAGGCGAGGAACAGAGCGATGCGGATGGCGCCGTCAATCACGTTGAACCAGAACTGCGAGTCAAATGACGGCGATACCCGCTTCAGTTCCGTGGCCGCCAGCAGCGGCAGGAACTTGTACATAAAGATGAAGAAGCCGAGCGAGATAGCGATGTTCAGCGCAGCCACCCAGCCCTTGATTTCGATCTTCTTTTCGGGGGCGACGCCGGCCTGGGCTTCGTTTAGGGCGACGTTGGCCGAGAAGCGCAGGGCGCGGAAGCCGAGCATCATTGCGTAACCCAGGGTGATGACGCCACGGACGACGGGCAGGCGCATCCAGCGGTGCTTGTCGGAGGGGCGCTCGAGTGGCTCCGAGTGGGAGGCGATTTCGCCGCTGGGACGGCGGACCGCAATGCCCCAGGCGTGGGGCGAGCGCATCATGACCCCTTCAAGCACAGCCTGGCCACCGACCAGGGTCTCTTCACCGCTTTCGAGCGCCGGGAGCAACTGGATCGAAGCCAGGAACCGCAGATACTTACGCCATTGCATACAAAGGCTTAGATGTCCCTATTTACCACGTGGTTACAGGTCGTTCTTATTAGATTAGCATGAGCAGCGAACGATCGGGTGAACCGGTGATCGGGTGAACTGGCGAACTACGAACTGGTGATCGGAGTGGCGGCGAGGCCCCGCTCGTAGCGCCGCCGTCCCGGCGGCGGGTCCCTGCGTCCTCCGTGTCCCCTGTGGTTCAGGTTATATCGTCGCGGGTTGCAGAACTGGCGCGTAGAATCCCTGGCGTGAGGCAGCTCAGGTGGCGCATCCTAAATTTATATGCAGCGGCTGGCGGAAACAGCGGAGGCGATTGGCGCAACTACGAAGAAGACGGAGAAGGTGCGTATCCTCGCCGAGTACCTGCGGTCGCTGCCGGTGGACGATGCGGCGCGGGCGGCGGTGTTCCTATCCGGGCGGCCGTTTCCGGCATGGGAGGAGACTACGCTGCAAGTCGGGGGCGCGCTGCTGGTGCGGGTGATCCTGGAGGTGGCGGGCAAGCGGGAGGCGGCGCTGGAGAACGCGTATCGCAAGACCGGCGACCTGGGCGCGGCGGCTTGTGAGTTGTTGGGCGGAACAACAGATCCTTCGGTCGCGCCGAAAAACGCGGCGCTCCCTCAGGATGACAACTACAAGGGACCGGAAACCGCGGCGCTCCCTCAGGATGACAACCATAAACAGGACAAGTTTTCCGAAACAGGTTTGACCCTCGCCCAGGTGGAGCGCGGGTTTCGCGAGATTGCCGCGGCGCGTGGTCCGGCGGCGAAGGCGGCGCTGCTGCGGCGCATGCTGGAGCGCGCCATGCCGCTGGAGGCGAAATACCTGATCAAGATCGTCACCAGCGAGCTGCGCATCGGGCTGAAGCAGAACCTGGTGGAAGAGACGATTGCCGCGGCATTCGGCGCGCCCTTGGCGGACGTGCAGCGGGCGAACATGCTGCTGGGTGATGTCGGGGAGACGCTGCGCCGGGCAAGCGAACATCGGCTGTCGGCGGCGCGCATGAGAATGTTTCATCCGCTGGGCTTCATGCTGGCCAGCCCGGTGGAGACAATAACTTCCCCACCCTCCTCCCAAAAGCAGGGAGGAAGGGTGGGGCAACCCCAGTTCGAGACGGTGACTTCCCCACACTCCTTCCAAAGGCAGGGAGGAAGGGTGAAGCAACCGTTTGAGTTTGCACACGCGCAGATCGAGGACAAGTACGACGGCATCCGTGCGCAGGCGCACGCGGCAGGCGGGGAAGTGCGCCTGTTTTCGCGCACGCTGGACGATGTAACCGAATCGTTCCCTGAGCTGGTGGAACCGCTGGCGGCGTTTGAGGGCGTGATCCTCGATGGCGAGGTCGTCGCGTGGGATTTCGACGGAGGACACGCGCTGCCCTTTTCCGAGTTGCAGAAGCGCCTGGGACGCAAGAAGGTCACGGCGGCGATGATCAAGCCGGCGCCGGTGGCGTATGTCGTCTTTGACGTGCTGTATGCGGATGGCGAGTTGGTGATTGATCGTCCGCTACGCGAACGCGGGGAGCTGCTGGAGCGGATCTTCAAGGATTCGGCGGCACGGCGCAGGACGGCAGCGCGTGGCGGGCATGTTGCAGCGCACGATGCGCAGGGCAAGCTGGCGTTTGAGCCGGCAGTGATCAGCGATGAGGACGAGACGCACGAGGCGGCGGCGGTGGTGCGTGCGCCGGTGCTGCGCGCCGAATCGCCGGCGGATTTGGAAGAGCTGTTTGCGCGTGCGCAGGCCCGCGGCAACGAGGGACTGATGATCAAGGACCCGGACTCGCCGTATCAACCGGGGCGGCGCGGGCGTTCGTGGGTGAAGTTGAAGCGCGAACTGGCGACGCTGGATGTGGTCGTTACGTCGGTGGAGTGGGGGCACGGCAAGCGCATTGGTGTGCTGAGCGATTACACGTTCGCGGTGCGCGAGCCGGATGGAACGAGCGATCCGGCGCTGCCGCGCACGGCGGCGGGCGACGTGCTGCTCAACGTCGGCAAAGCGTATTCCGGGCTGACCGACCGCGAGATTGCCGAGATGACCGAGTGGTTCGTGGAGCATACGAAAGCCGACCACGGCTTCTGGCGCGAAGTCGAGCCGCAAATCGTTATCGAGGTGGCATTCAACGCCGTGATGCGATCCGACCGGCACAACAGCGGATATGCGCTGCGGTTCCCGCGCATTCTGCGGCTGCGTCCGGACAAGACGCCCGAACAGGCGGACACGCTGGACCGCGTGCGCGAAATCTACGAGCTGCAGAAGCTGGCCAAGATCGCATGAACGACCCAAAGATCGCGCAAATTCTGGCGACCACGGAGCACCGTCCGTGGCCGCTGCCGCATCGTCCGTGGGTGCAAGTGCAGGCGTGGAACCACCTGCTATTCGCGCATTGGGCGGTGGATTCCGATTATCTGCGGCCGATGCTGCCCCGCGAGTTGCCGCTCGACATTTACGACGGGCGGGCGTGGGTGGGCGTGACGCCGTTTGTGGTGACCGGACTGGGCCCACGGGGTTTGCCGCCGATTCCCGGGGTATCGCGGTTCTGCGAACTGAATGTGCGGACGTACACGTCGGGACTCGACGGCAAGCCCGGCGTGTATTTCTTTTCGCTCGATTGCGAAAGTCTGCTGGCGGTGATCGGCGCGCGCATCGGACACGGGTTGCCGTATCTTTATGCGCGCATGTTTGCCGACGTGGTCGAGGGGGAAGTGCGCTTCTACTGCCGGCGCATGGATGTGGACCGTGCCCGGCCGGAGTTTCACGGCAATGTTTCGCCTGACCTGGAGTTGCTGCGCACCCGCGCCGAGTTTCGCGGGCGCTATCGTCCGGCAGGTCCGGTGAGGCTGCGAGCGCCCGGAACAGTGGAACATTTCCTGACCGAGCGCTATTGCCTGTACACGGTGCAGCGTGGGCGAGTGTATCGTGCCCAGATACATCACGTGCAATGGCCGTTGCAGGATGCCAGCGCCGACGTCGAGGCGAACACCATGGCACTGGCCGACGGCATCCGCCTGCCGGATTCGCCGCCGCTGCTGCACTACGCGAAGCGGCTGAAGGTGATGGTGTGGGCGGAGGAGCGCATTGCGTGATCGGGTGATCGAAACACAAGGTCCCTCGACTCGCGCCAAAGGCGGGCGCTCGCTTCGGGATGACAGTACGACGATTTAGGAATTGGGTACTCGGGCAATTGAGCGAAACCGCGATTCGCCACGAAGGAATAAGTCACCAAATTATCAAATCAGCAAATTACCAAACAAAAAGGCCCCTCGTCCGATTCAGGATGTATGAGACGAGAAGCCCTTCTCCGCGGAAAAAACCTGGTCAGGCGGTGCGCTCGTTGCGGCTTTCTCCAGACTCCGGGAACGGAACCACGTGGGCGAGCCGGCGCTGCTGCTCCCGGGCCTTACGGATGCGGCGCAGCAACAGAATGACGAGCAGGATACCGGCGACCGCACGGTAGTCGGGAATGGCGGCGGAAACCAGCTCCGCGCGCACCGCGCGGGCAGTGGCAGCGGGGCCGAGGCGTTCCAGCGTGGGGTTGGCGGCGTCCGTACGGTTGCGCTGCGTTTCAGGACCGTCCCATCCGGCGCGCGCCAGGGGGAATTGCGTTTTGTCCTCGGGCGGCCCTGCGAGGACCTGCTTCAGGTCGGGGCGGATGGGCGCGGCGTTGGACGACTGCACCGCGGCAGCCAGCAGCAGGCAAATGAAGATGCCCGTCAATACTGCAAGAATTCGCCTTGGCAACCGCTCTCCAATCACGAGAAAGTTAGATGCCGCGGGTTGTGCGGGGATGCCGGGCAACAGTTGCCAGTACTCAGTACCCAGTGCCCAGAACGGCTTGACCACAGGGGGCGCGGGGCGACACAGAAACACAGCGCAGAGGCTACTCGTTGGCGCGGAGGTCGGGGGTGCGAGCCTCGCCGGCGTAGAGCATGAGATTGTCAATCAGGCGGGTGGAGCCGAAATAGACGGCGGTGACGACCAGGGCGCCGCGAGTGATGTCGGAAACCGGGTCGAGGGTGGCGGGGTCAACCAGTTCGAAGTAGTCGAGGCGGGCCAGCGGTTCTTCGCGGATGATCTGCCGGCCGGCTTCGGCAAGCTTACCGGCATCGCGTTCGCCGAAGTCCGTCATGGCCTGCACGCGCATCAGGGCGCGGTGGAGCACCGTGGCGGCGTTGCGCTGCGCGGGATCCAGATAGGCGTTACGCGAGCTGAGTGCCAGCCCGTCGGCTTCGCGCACGATAGGACAGACTACCAGGCGCACGGGCATATTGAGGTCCTCGACCATGCGGCGGATGATGACTACCTGCTGCGCGTCTTTCTGCCCAAAGAATGCCACGTCAGGCTCGATGATGTGGAACAACTTGGCTACCACGGTAGTCACACCGCGGAAATGGCCGGGGCGGGTCTTGCCTTCGAGCTTGTCAGAGAGGCCGGGAACTTCGATGTAGGTGCTGGTGGTGTGCGCCGCGTTGCCGAATTGCGGGCCGTACATTTCTTCCGGTGTAGGCGCGAAGACCAGCGACACGCCTTCAGCTTCGAGCATCCGGCAGTCGCGTTCGAAGCTGCGCGGGTAGCGGGCGAAGTCCTCGTTGGGGCCGAATTGCAGCGGGTTGACGAAGATGCTGACGGCCACCACGCCGCATTGCGCGCGCGCCCCGCGCACCAGCGAGAGATGACCTTGATGCAGCGCGCCCATGGTGGGCACCAGGCCGAGCGTGCGGCCATCACGCTTCACCTGCTGGCAGGCAGCGCGGGCCTCGTCGATGGTGCGGAGGACCTTTATTGGAGTCATTGATTCAGTAAGAACTCTTCCCGTAAAGAACCAATTTGGTATTTCTGCTTCTCTGCGGCGCGGCTGAAGCCGCGCCCTTTCAAGACGAGCACATCAGCACTGCGGGCCCTGGATTCTTTTCGAGACCGCTTCAAGGTTGCTGCGAACTGTCTCAATAATGCCTCAGCAGGACCAACATGCAAACGGGAATGATTCGTTGCTGGATGAGTTCCCAACCCTTTGATCCGTGCTAATCCGTGGTTACGGTTTCCCCCATCCGCCGCCGCCGGGAGTCTCCACTCGCACGCGCTCACCCTTCTTCAGGCGAACACTGCCCTTGCTAGGCATTGTTTCGACGGAACCGTCCAGGCGGAGAATCGAACAACGCCCGGGTGCGCCGTCTTCGCCGCCGGCCAGTCCGTAAGGACCGCGTTTGTGGCGGTCTGCCAGCAGCGTGACCTCTGCCTCGGCCAGCACTTCGACCTCGCGCACGATGCCGTGCCCGCCGCAGTACTGGCCGCGCCCGCCCGAATCGGGCCGCAGCGAGTAGCGCGTCACGCGGAAGGGATAGGCGTATTCCAGCGCTTCGGCGGGCGTGTTGAGCGAGTTCGTCATGTGGGTGTGCACGCCGCTGACCCCATGGCTGCCGGGCCGCGCGCCCATGCCGCCCGCCACGGTTTCGTAGTACGCAAACGGCCCTTCCGTGCGTGGATCAATGCCCCCGATGGTCAGATTGTTCATCGTGCCCGCCGCCGCGGCAGGAATGTGGCCGGGCAATGCCTTGGCCAACGCGCGCAGCAGTACATCCACAATGCGCTGCGAGGTCTCCACGTTTCCGCCCGCCACTGCCGCAGGAGGCCGCGCGTTCACCACCGTGCCCTCAGGCGCTATGACTTTTATTGGACGCATCAGGCCGGCGGTGGCGGGCACGTCTTCGGCGAGCAGACAGCGGAAGACATAAAAGCACGCTGAATACGTGATCGCCTCGACCGCATTGACGCCGCCCGCCACCTGCGGATCGGAGCCGGTGAAATCGACAATCACCGTTTCCCGTTTCCGGTTTCCCGTCCCCCGTTTCCGGGCTGACTTAGCTGCAAACTGCGAACCGCGAACTGCAAATGTCACCGTCACCGCGATCTTCACGGGACGGTCATTGATGCCATCGTCATCGAGGAAATCTTCGGCGCGGTAGGTTCCGGGCGGCACCTGCGCCAAAAAGGCGCGCATCATCTCCTCGGAATATTCGAGCAGTTCCGCAGCGGCGCGGCGCACGCGCGCCACTCCGTAGCGTCCGCAGATCTCCGCCAAGCGGGTCGCACCCGTATGGCACGCCGCGATCTGCGCGCCCAGATCGCCTTCGCGCTCGCGCGGCGTGCGTACGTTGTTGAGCAGCAACGCGAGCAGGTCACCATCAGTTTCGCCCGCGCGCACCAGTTTGACCGGCGGAATCCGCAGCCCTTCCTGATAGATCTCGTGGCACGGCCCCATTGATCCGGCATGCATCCCGCCGACATCAGCGTGATGCGCGCGCGCAGCCAGGTAGAAATCGGGTTTCCCGTTCCCGGTCCCCCGTTTCCCGATCTTCGCGCGGCGGGAAACAGGAAACGGGGAACGGGAAACGTAGAAGGGCGCCACCAGCGTGATGTCGGGCAAGTGGGTACCGCCCGCGAAAGGGTCGTTGAGCATCGCAATGTCGCCGGGCGCCAGTTGCAGGCGGTCGATGGCCGCGCGCACCGACATGGGCATGGATCCCAGATGCACCGGCATGTGGTCGCCCATCGCAATCACCTGGCCGTCGCCATCAAACAGGGCGCAGGAGTAATCGCGCCGCTCCTTGATGTTGGGCGAAAACGCGGTACGGCGCAGCGCCGCCCCCATCTCCTCGGCGATCGAGTGGAAGATGTTCTTGAAGATTTCGAGTTCGATGGGATCGCGGGGCATTCGAGTTTACAGTTTACAGTTTGCAGTTCGCGGCCAGAGGGTTGATCTAGCTGCAAACCGCAAACTCTGACGCAAACGTCGCCATCGCAGAAAAGTGGCGTTGTTAAGCAGATTTCTGTTGACACATTTGCGACAGTACCTCTATATATTGCGTAACGTTTGTTGCCTCTCCAATCTGTTGAGGGGCAAGGACACAGGGCCCCAACAAAACAAACGACCTTCACGGGAGAGAAGGTCTCACGGAGGCTACATCGCATGCCGGTAAAGAAGGCAACCAAGAAGGCCAAAAAGCCCGCAGCCAAGAGAGCGTGCAAACCCAAGTGTTAGGCCGCCAGTAGCACTGGCATATCCGGGCCACCACGAAGGCTTCCGTTCGCGGAAGCCTTTTTGATTGGTAATTGAGTAGTTTGTAATTGGTGATTGGAACCCGGCCAGCGCACAGCTCTCCTGCGCTGCGTCCATTCAACGCCTACCAGTTTTTCCTTTGCTTCCTTCGCGCCCTCTGTGTTCGCAGCTTTCTCGTGCGAGAATCGGGTTATACTCGGTCGAAACTGCATTAGAATGGCCGCGCGGTGGCCGACGCGCGGGGTGCGGGCGTTTTCGATGGGCGCAAAGACGGCAAAGAAAAAGACGGCCAGGGATGCCGAGGTAATCATCCCCGACAAGCTTTATTTCCGCATCGGCGAAGTCGCGGAACTGGCACAGTTGCCCACCTACGTTTTGCGTTTTTGGGAGACAGAATTCCCGCAACTGAAGCCCAGCAAGGGCAGCACCGGCCAGCGCATGTATCGGCAACGCGAAGTGGAGCTGGTGATGCGAATCAAGAAGCTGCTCTACGACGAGGGCTTCACCATCGCCGGCGCGCGCGCCCAGTTGAAGGCGGAAAGCAGGCCCGCCAAGTCGCAGTTCGCCCTGCCACTGCCGCCAAAGGCCCCCACCGACGGACTGAAACGCCTGCGCCAGGGCCTGCGCGAAATCCTGACGATGTTGAGCACTTCGCCCAAGCGCAGTTCGCATTTGTGATTTAGTGATTTGTGATTGAAAACACGCCACGCGCGGTGGTGGTGAATCACAAATCACTAAATCACAAATGTCGCTTGCTCTTGCCGAACAGGTACGCCGCGACCACCCCGCCCAGGGCCGAGCAGACGAGAGCGAACGCCAGGAAGAACAGCATCGCAATCCCTACCAGCATCGCCAGTCCGCCGGGCGTGAGGAATTGCTCCATCATCTGCTGCGCCCGGGGACCACCGCTGCGCGCAATCTGTTCCGAGATGGTCTGGCGCAGCAAGGTAATCAGTCGCTCGCCACCGGCTGCGAACTGCAGGGCCAACATGGCAACCATTACCGCGAACCCGAGCACGCCGCCGACCATGCCAGCGCGTGCTCCCAACCCCGGCGTGAGCTGTGTTCCAGAACGTCGCTGGTACATCGCCGCGGAAAACAATCCGGCGGTGGCCATCAGCAAAACCGGCGCGGCAAATGGTACGACCATTGCCATTGCCACCAGCAGTGCCCCGAGTAGCGCACCCGGCATCGCCCGCGACCAGTCGAGGTGGGGCGGTGTGGTAACTCTCTGCTCGGGACGCAGCTCAACGCGTTCCGCGGGCGGCTGCATTTGTTCGGGATTATCCGGCGGGAGGGGCGGGGTCGCCGGACGGTTGGGCAATCCCGTTACCCGGATCTGCGGCGCGTTGCAGTTCGGACAGAACGCCACGCCTTCTTCCATTTCGGCGGCGCACTTTTCGCAATGGCGATCCACAAGAAAAGGCTAAATGAAGCGGTGGTTAGAGGCCAGTGGCTACAGCGTGTTTCAAAAATTGGCTTTCCAATGATCTGGCGTCGCCCCTCAGCGCCCAAAGCCGCATGAGTGGCGGATCCGGGCGGCACGGCTGAAGCCGTGCCCTTCCCAGAATTATTTTTGAAACAAGCTGTAGGAATACTTTCGAGTGCTGCAAATTGCTTTGGCGAACTGTCATCTGGTGGCTCAAAACCCATAACTCGCGCCCTTCTTCACCAAATTACACTTCACCAGATCGCCAAAACTAACCACTAGCCACTCTCTTACAACGAATCGTCCTTTCCTCGCGTGGAGACGTACACCAGCGCAAACTCGGTGCCTTTGCTGCCGGGTTTGACGGCCACGACACGCTGGTGATCGTCGGCGCCGACTTTCAATTCCAGCGTGTTGCCGTGGTTGTCCTTGTCGCAACTCAGTTCGTGGTCTTTGCTCTTCTTCATCACCACGCTGCCCGGATTGCGCCCGGTGTGGCACTCCAGCACTGCGCCGTATTTGGCCAGCTCTTTCTTGTAGAACTCGGCGACCTTGTCGGGCACGTCGTCGGTGACGTATTCCAGCACGACCACTCTGACGCCGAACAGCGACGTGGAGATATTCACGTTGGCGCTGCTCTCGTCGTTGCCGGACTTCGGCTTGAGTTGCGCACCGGGATAAACGGCCACTCCGACCTGCTCCGCGGAAGCCTGGGTGCTAATCTTCATGTCGCCGACCGGCGTCTGGATGCTGACGTTCTTCTGCTTGCCGTCTTCGCTCTTAGTCTCCTTGATATTGCACGCCGCCAGGAGCGCAACGCAGGCCACCACGGCGGCAACTGCCCACAGTTTACGGGGCGGCATTTGTCTTCGGAACATTTGTCCCTCCTTGTCCGGCGGTGACTTGCGGACCAGTCTTCTGGGGAAGGTCCAGGCCGGCGCCGCGATCGGCAATCCCGGGGATACTCACCGGCAGGCGGCCGCTCACCGGCATCTCGCCGAACAACGCTTTGATAGCGCTGATCTCTGATACCTGCGCATTCGAAAACGTGCACAGATATGTCTGAACGGCGGGGAAATCGGCAGCGATATACGGGCTGCCC
Source organism: Terriglobales bacterium (assembly GCA_041946775.1). Classification (GTDB taxonomy): domain Bacteria; phylum Acidobacteriota; class Terriglobia; order Terriglobales; family Acidobacteriaceae; genus JBHGBA01. Next base: position 40,662 of record JBHGBA010000013.1, on the reverse strand, counting down.
ATCGCCACGACCACCGTGCGTTCGCCCGCGCGTTCCAGGATCTGTTGCAGCAGCCTGGTCTGCGGCGCAGCCCCGTTCTTCAGGTTCAGCGCCTGACCGGCGGAAGGAACCGCGTAAACCGCCGCGACGACTTTCTCCGCCGTATCCACCATCGAAAGCACCGGGTCGCTGACAAAGGGCGCGATCCTGGGATCAACGTACAGCACGTTCACGTCCGGCACACGCCAGCGCAGTTGGCGCTCGAACACCCGGCCCCATTCGTTGCGCACGTCGTCGGTGAAGATTACGGCGAGCACCCGGTTGCGCGCCTCCACCCTCCTGGTATACGGATTCACGTAGCCATTAGTTCCGCGCGGCACTGCCGTGAGCGGCAGCACCTTTCCGCTGTCGCGCACCGCGGTGACGGCGGCATCGGCAATGCGCTGGGCCGCGGCCTCGTTCTCGGGACTTTCAACAATCCTGGCCAGCGCTTCCAGGTCCACCAGCCGCGCTTTGTGCAGCCCGACCGAAGCCTTCGCCTTCAAGATCTTCAACACCGATTCGTTTATCTGCTGCTCGGGAATTTCCCCGCTGCGCACTGCCTGGACCAGCCCGTTGAAAGCGCCGTCCAGATCGCCGGGGATGAGCACCATGTCGTTGCCCGCCTTCACGGTCGCGACCGCGGCCATCGCCGGCGGATTGCCGCCCTTGCCCGTGTACAGCCGCATCAGGCCGTTCATGTCGAGCGCGTCGGTCACCACCAGCCCCTTAAATCCGAGCTGGTTCTTGAGCAGGTCAGTGACGATCTTCGGGGAATTGGTACCCACACGGTCGGGAGCGTCATCGAGCGCGGGCACGGTGACGTGCGCCACCATCACCGAATCCACGCCGGCGTTAATGGCGGCCTTGAACGGCGGTAACTCGACGGTCTCGAGCCGCTTCAGATCCCCGCCCACGCGCGCTAGCGCCAGGTGCGAGTCAGTGTCGGTGTCGCCGTGGCCGGGAAAGTGCTTTGCCGTGGTCAGCATGCCGGCAGCATGTGCGCCTTTGATGTAGGCAGCAACGAGTTCTCCCACCTGTTGCGGATCACCGCCAAACGCGCGCGTGTTGATAATTGGGTTTGCCGGGTTGGAATTAACGTCGGCATCCGGGAACCAGTTCCACTGCACGCCGATGGCGCGCGCCTCGATGCCGGTAATGCGGCCGAACTCCTCAGCAAATTCCAGCTTCCCGGCGGCGCCAAACGCCATCGCGTGCGGGAAGATGGTGGCGCCGTTCAGCCGCATGGAAACGCCGCGTTCGAAGTCGGCGGCAAACATCAGCGGCAACTTGGAGTCGCGCTGCAACTGGTTGGTGAGCGCGGCGGCGTCATACGGCCCGCTCTTCATCAGCAGCCCCGATTGCACGGGAACAGTCAGCCCGAAGCCGCCGATGTGATACTTCTTCATGGCGTCTTTCAGCTTCTGGTACTCGGGGCTGTTGACGTTGAGGAATTCCGCGCGCGCCCAGATCATCAGCATCTGGCCGATTTTTTCTTCCAGCGAGAGCTTCTTGAGCGTCTTCTGCGCCCACTTCTCGCCGTCGCGATCGAGACGTACCGGGCCGGGGCGCTGGTACTTGTCCTTCGCCAGTACCGGAGAGGCGAAACACACAATCATGAGTGCCACTACCGCCAGTCGTTTCAGCATGGGCAAAGCCTAGCAGAATGGCTGCGGGAAAAACTAGGACATGGGCGCAGTGGGTCAGCGGGTCATCAGGTCAGCGGATCAGCGGCTTTTGCGATGCGGCGCGCTGTGAATTGCTCAAACACAAGGTCCTTCGACTCGTCGCTCGCCCGACCCGCAAAAGAAGCGGGTCGCAAAACAGGCGAGCGCCTCGCTCAGGATGACACCCCGAGGGTCATGAATAATCCAGGCGGAGGGGCGACACATCCCCGCTACCTGCGAATTAGCAGGGTCAGCAGGTCCCATGGGCGCAGTTCGCGATCTATGCCTCTGCCGTGCGTTTAGCTGCAAACTGTAAAATGCAAGCTGTAAGTACTCGATGCGCAGGTCAAACGTTTACACCGCTAACCTCGAAAGCGGTCGTCCAACGGCAAATGAGGCCCTGCAGCGGTTGGACTTCGAATTGGCGCAGGCACGCCGCGCGGGCTGCGCGGCGATGAAGATCATCCACGGCTACGACTCGAGCGGCGCGGGCGGCGTGCTGCGCGACGTCGTACAACAAGCCTTGCGGCAGATGGTCGCCGACGGCAAAATTCGCGCCATGGTGGCAGGCGAAGACTGGCGCATCTCCGACGAAACCGCGTGGCTCATTCGCAACACCGTCCCTGAACTGAAAAACGACCGCGACCTGGGCAAGGGCAACAAGGGAATTTCGATTGTGCTGCTGTGAAACACGTTTTCCGTTGTCCGTTTTCCGTTCTCCGTTTCTTGCGAGGTTTGTCATGCTGGGTCCGCGCCGCTGTTGCGCGGCTGAAGCATCTCTGCATTTCCGCTGAACGCAACAGAACGGCCAACGGAAAACGGAGAACGGAAAACGCAACTGCCCATTCCCATCGCGAAACTCGCCATCGTGCCCCAATGATGCTTGTCGCTCGCCGATCGGCTTCTCAGGCATAATCTTGTTATTGTTGTGCATTTTCAGGAGGTAGCATGACCGTTGCACCCAAAGTGGCCTACGAACTTCCTCCCCTGCCCTACGCGTACGACGCGCTGGAGCCGTACATAGACCAGCAGACGATGCACATTCACCACGACAAGCACCATCTGGCCTACCTCAACAACCTGATGGCCGCGCTCGACAAGCACCCGGAGCTGAAGGCGAAGCCGCCGGAGCAACTGCTGCGCGAGCTCAGCACTGTGCCCGAGGACATCCGCACCGCAGTCCGCAACCACGGCGGCGGGCACGTGCACCACTCCCTCTTCTGGACCATGATGAAGCCCAACGGTGGCGGCGAGCCCACGGGCAAGATCGCCGAAATCATACGCCAGTTCGGCGGCTTTGAGGCGTTCAAGACCAGGTTCAACGACGCCGGCGCCAAGCATTTCGGCAGCGGCTGGGTATGGTTGGTGCGCACGCCGGCCGGCGCCTACGACATCGTCACCACGCCCAACCAGGACAGCCCGCTCACCGAGGGCTTATATCCCATCATGGTGAACGATGTGTGGGAGCATGCGTATTACCTCAAGTATCAGAACCGCCGTCCCGATTACCTCGGCGCCTGGTGGAACGTAGTGAACTGGGAAGAGATCAATCGCAGGCTCGCGCAGTAAAACCCAACCACGGATTGACACGGATTTACACGGATCAGCACGGAATTTTGAATTTCCCTCCGACAAGGGCGCGAACCGCGTAGCTGTTCAAATTCAAAATTCGAAATTCTCTTCCGATCCGTCTAAATCCGTGGAAATCCGTGGTCAGCTTTTAATTTCTTTTCCACCAGCTCCATCGCCCCCCTCTGCACTTCCGGCTCGTCCCCGAATCCCTTGAACCAGTGCACATCGGGCTCGCGGCGGAACCAGGTCATCTGCCGTTTGGCGTAGTTGCGGTGGGCCTGCTGCGCCGCCCAGACGGCAGTCTTGCGGTTGATGGAACCGCGCAGGTGCTGCACTACCTGCTTGTACCCGGAGGCGCTCAACGGGCGCGCAGCATCGCCGTATTTCGCCAGCAGCCGCGCAGTTTCCTCGATCATGCCCGCCTCGAACATCCGCTCCGCACGGCGGTTGATACGCGTGTAAAGGTCGTTGCGGTCGGGATCGAGCCCCAGGCGCAGGATGCGGAACCCGCGCAGCGGTTCGCGGCCTTGCTGCCATACGGCAGTGATGGGCCGTTGCGCGCTGATACAAACCTCCAGGGCGCGCACTACTTTGGGCACGTCGTTGGGATGTATGCGCCCGGCCGCTGCCGGGTCGAACCGGCGCAACATGCGATGCAGCCACTGCGTCCCGCGCCGGTGCAGGATCCCGCGCAGCCGGCTGCGAATCGCCTCGGAGCGCTGCGGCCCTTCCGCCAATCCCTCCAGCAGCGCCCGCAGATAGAGTCCCGTCCCGCCAACCACAATGGGCAGACGGCCGCGATGTTTGATCTCGTTCAGCAGGTGCCGCGCGCGGCGCGCATATTCGCCGGCGGTCATCAGGTCCGTGGGACTGATCAGATCAAGCAGGTGATGCGGCACGCGGGCGCGTTCTTCCGCCGTCGGCTTGGCAGTGCCGATCTCGAAGTCGCGATACACTGCCACTGAATCGCAGTTGACGATCTCCCCGCCGAAACGTTCCCCGATGGCGAGCGAGAGCACGGTCTTACCGCTGGCGGTCGGCCCGACGATGACGACCAGCAGGGGCTCGTGTTCCACTAACGCCAACTCCAGTTGACGAAACGTCCGAAGCGCACCAGCGTGATGATGAGGATGAGCACGGCAATCAGCACCAGGCCGAGCGTCTCGATCTGGCGGGCGCGGGGCGGGTCGCGGCGCAAGTTCGGATTCCCGATGGTCACGCGGGCATTGTAAGCAATCGCGCGCCGCTCGTCACAGCCTGCGAACTGCTCTGGTAAACTCGCGTCGTGGCAACTACCCCGCCAGCCCGGCCCACTGAGGGGCCGTGCCGATCATCGTGCTGGTGCTGGTGACCGCGCCGGTCGGCATCGCCCTTCGCCTGTACCTGCTCACCGCAGTCGCTTTTGATTTCAAGCGCCTGGGACGAAAGTTCCGCCGCCTGTTTCCCGTGGTGTTACCGCTGGACCACCTCTGGGCGCTGGCGCCGTTCCTTGCGCTGGCCGACATCGGCGTGGGTGCCGCGTTCGCGGTGTGCGCCGCGCTGCTCTACCTGCCCTTCTCCCAACGTACCCTGATTCGCATGGCTTACCGGTACGAGTGATTCGGCGGAAATTGAAAAGGGGACCCGCCGCCGGGACGCGGCGCTACGAAATGCGAAGGCCGCCATCTCGGCGGCCTTCACCTTCAATTCGGCACTGACGTTTAGTGTTCGCCCCGCTTCCAGGACATCAACTCGCCCAGCGTGGCGCTGGATCCGTCGCCGGAATGCTTGTAGCTTTCGACTTCGGTGCGGCTGGCTTCTTCGCCGACGGCGCGCAATGACAACCCGACCTTCTTCTCCGCCGGGTTCATCTTGATGATCTTGAAGTCGAACTCCTGGCCGGGTTCGAGCTTTACCGGTTGACCGTGCTCGTCGGCCGCTTCCGAGTTGTGGCACAGACCCTCAACTCCGTCGGCCACTTCAACGAATGCGCCGAAGCTCGCAACCCGCAGCACCTTGCCGTGGATCACGTCGCCGATGCGGTGGTTCTGGAAGAACCGCTCCCACACGTCCGGCTCGAGTTGCTTGATCCCGAGCGAAAGGCGGCGGTTCTCGGGCTCGATGGCCAGCACTTGCGCCTTCACCCGGTCGCCCTTCTTCAGCACCTCGGACGGATGCTTCACGCGCTTGGTCCAGCTCAGGTTGCTGACGTGCACCAGGCCGTCAATGCCGTCCTCGATCTCGATGAACGCACCGAAGTCGGTCAGATTGCGCACCCGGCCTTCGACCACCGAACCGGTGGGATACTTCTCGTGCAGGGTCTCCCAGGGATTCGCCTCAAGCTGCTTCAGGCCGAGGGAAATGCGGCGCTCCTGCGGGTTGACGTTGAGCACCACCGCTTCCACCTGGTCGCCGACGCTCACCAGCTTCGAGGGATGCTTCATCCGCTTGGACCAAGTCATCTCGCTGACGTGCACCAGCCCTTCGATGCCCTGCTCCAGCTCGATGAAGGCGCCGTAATCGGTCACGCTGATGACGCGGCCCTTCACGCGCGCGCCGATCGGGTAGCGTTCGGCGGCGTCGAGCCACGGGTCGGGCGTGAGCTGCTTAAAGCCCAGCGATACGCGCTGCTTGTCCTTGTCGAACTTCAGCACCTTCACCTGGATGTGGTCGCCCACCTGCACCAGGTCGCGCGGATGCGTCAGCCGGCCCCAGCTCATATCGGTGATATGCAGCAGGCCGTCAATGCCGCCCAGATCCACGAAGGCACCGTAGTCGGTGAGGTTTTTCACCACGCCGGTCAGGATGGCGCCTTCGTGCAACTGCTCCAGGGTCTTGTCGCGCTTCTCGGAGACTTCCTCTTCCAGCAGTTGCTTGCGCGAGACTACGATGTTGCCGCGCTTCTTGTTGAGCTTGATCACGCGGACATCGAAGGTCTGCCCCTTCAGCGCTTCCAGGTTACGCACCGGACGCAGATCCACCTGCGAGCCCGGCAGGAAGGCGCGCGCGCCGAGGATGTCCACGGTGACGCCGCCCTTGATCCGCTCGATGACGGTGGCCTTGATCGGCGTCTTCTCGCTATAGGCCTTGTCAATCTCGTCCCAGGCGCGCAGACGCTGCGCTTTCTGATGGCTCAGGTTGATGTAGCCTTCCTCGGTCTCGCCCTTTTCGACCATCACGTCGATTTCGTCGCCGGGATGGACGGTCACGTGCCCATCGGGGCCGGTGACTTCCGAGATGGGCACCAGGCCTTCGGACTTCTGTCCGATGTCCACGACGGCGTGGCTACCGGTGATCTTCAGCACCGTCCCTTTGAGGACGCGGTCCTCGCCGGGCGCGGTCTCCGGCTCGGGGGTCGAGTAAGCTTCCAGCGCAGTGGCAAAATCCATTAGTTCCGGCTTCTCCTCGCGAGCGGGCGGCTCGGGGGCTTCCGGAGTCTTGGCGGCCGTGTTCGGTTGCGTTTCGGTGGAAAGTTCAGACGTAGGCGTATCGGCACCCTGATGTGAAATTTGACTTGCGGAACTTATTGGCGCGCCCGGCTCTGCGCGCACGGTACCCTCGGCCGGCGGCGCAGGCGGTTGAGTTGTGGGCTGCTGCTCAGAAGCAGACGCGGTCGCGTTCTGCTGCGGATCTACTGCGGTCTCTTTAGCGGCGTTATTGTTGTTGTCGAACAAAACCATTATTTCCCACCCGCGGCACCCTTCGCCGGTGACGTGGGGACCACGAAAATTACGGACAGCTGGCGTGGGTCGTCGAGGTGAACTGCCCGGTCTGCGGGCTAAGACATCCAGCGGTCGGCCTCTCGGCGTTCAAACGCCCATCCGAGACCTAACGACTATAGCAACGCTACGAAGCAGTGTCAAACCAACAAACCAGCTCAATCGGGTGATCCGGTGATCGGGTGATCCGGTGATCTGGCCTCGTCCACGCGCGCCTGGGCAGTCCGATAGGAAGCAGAAAAGATCCGCAACAGTTCATTTGCCTCACGTAACACACTATCGACACGATCCTTTGTAAGCAAGCCAGCGGATTCGATCAGTTCGAGCCAGAAGACGCTCTCATCGGTCTCTTCCACCACTACACCCAACTTGGCGACGAATTCGGCACGGGAACGGGCGCGGCCCGCAGCGCGATAATTTGCCGCCACGGAAGTTGCCGATCGCAGCAGTTGTTTCCCGAGGACCCAGCCTTTCGAATTGTTCGGGAGTTGGTCCGTCAGCACGAGCGCGTCCAGGGCGAATTTCTTGCTGCGCTCGCGCAGGACTTGCTGAGGAGTCATGACGGGCATGAGCGCGCCAATATATCACGCGATGAGGCCTTTTCGATCACCCGATCACGGGATCACCCGATCACCCGATTGAGGTGTTGTGCTAGCCTTGTCGCCATATGGACTATCTCTGGACGCCGTGGCGGTACGCCTATATCACCGGTGTGGACAAAGCCACCGTCTGCGTTTTTTGCGATAAGGAGAAGGCCGACGATCGCGACGCCTTCATCGTTCACCGCGGCCGCCGTTGTTTCATCGTCCTTAATATCTTCCCCTACACATCCGGCCACGTGATGATCGTCCCCTACGAGCACCTCGACGAACTCCATAAACTCCCACCGGAAAGCGCGCAGGAAATGATGTTCCTCGCGCAAAAGATGGAAGCCGTGCTGCGCCGCGTTTACCAGCCCGATGGCATCAACCTCGGCATGAACGTCGGCAAAGCGGCCGGCGCGGGCGTCGCCGGGCACATCCACATGCACGTGCTGCCGCGCTGGGTGGCCGACAGTAACTTCATGACCACCGTTTCCGAAACCCGCGTCCTCCCGGAAACCCTCGAGCAGACCTGGGAACGCCTGCGCAACGCTTTTGCGGAGTGAGCAGCCACCTTTGAATTTCGCGTGCATTTAGTGCCGTTTGCGTTTTCCTTTGTGTCGGCCAGTCTTCAATATTCAATCTTAAGAAGCACGTCGCTTTTTATAATGCTCAGCAACTTCACACTTGGAGCGCTTGATGACGATCGCTTTCCTGTTTCCCGGCCAGGGTTCGCAGTCGGTGGGCATGGGCAAAGAGCTGGCCAACCTGTATCCGGTGGCGCGGCAGACGTTTGAAGAGGCCGATGCGGCGCTGGGCTTCAAGCTGTCGCAGTTGTGCTTTGAAGGCCCGGAAGACCAGTTGAAGCTTACCGAGAACACGCAACCGGCGATCCTGACCATGTCCACGGCGGTTTTCCGTGTGCTGCGCGAGAAGGGCCACGGATGCCAGTTTGCCGCCGGGCACAGCCTGGGCGAGTATTCGGCGCACGTGGCGGCCGGCACCATCGTGTTTGCCGATGCGGTGCGCACGGTGCGTAATCGTGGGCGCTACATGCAGGAAGCCGTACCGGTCGGTCAGGGCGCGATGGCGGCGATCCTCGGCTTGGGGCTGGACGTGGTGCAGCAGGTGTGCGATGAGGCAGCGCAGGGCGAAGTCGTGCAGCCGGCGAACATCAACTCGCCCGACCAGATTGTCATCAGCGGCACGAAAGCGGCGGTGGAGCGCGCCGCCGAGCTGGCGAAGAAGCGCGGCGCGAAACGGGCCATCATGCTGGCCGTCAGCGCCCCCTTCCATTGCGCGCTGATGCAGCCGGCGCAGGACCGACTGGCCGCCGACGTGCGCGCGCTGACGTTCCGCGATCCCGAGTTCCCGGTCATCAAGAACATTGATGCGCTGCCGGTGACGACAGGCGAAGGCGCGCGCGACGCGCTTATCCGTCAGGTGACCGGCGCGGTGCGCTGGGAACGCTCCATGCGCACGCTGATCGAAAGCGGCGTGGATATGTTTGTGGAAGTCGGGCCGGGCAAAGTCCTCAGCGGCCTGATGCGGCAGATTGACCGCTCAAAAACCGCGCTGAACGCGGAGGATCAGGCGAGCGTGAACAAATTGGGTAATTTGGTGATTGGGTAATTGGGTAATTGGAGGGAAGTAAGTCGTAGTGAGAAGGGGATTCCACGACGGTTATAGCTGCTACAGGCCGTGTTTTGTTCTGGCCTCGCTTAGGGAGAGAGCTGCTCACAACGCACTTGCAACGTCGCGGAACTCCTGCCGATACTGTTCCAACTGGTAGCGGTCGGATTTCACGCGAATACCCAATATGTTCCGCGAGTGGAACTCGCCGGCGTAATGGATAAGGTCGTCGCGAACGTATTCCGGTAGTTCGTTCTCCCCGTGCGCCTTGACGAGTTCGTAGCACCGCTTCCACAAAGCAGGGTTCCAGTCCTGATGGTCGGCAAGACATTCCAGACATTCGGCTACCACGTTGCGAGCCGCATCATCCACCGACACTTACCAACGGGGCCACCGCCGCACTCCGCCTCAATTACCCATTACCAAATTACTCAATTACCAAATCAAGGTTGTTCCAGACCCGGCGGCAACTGGTAGCCCCTTTCTTTCAGCCGGGTGACGATCTTGGTCAGGATCTCGTTGCCCCATTTCTGGCCGGCGACCAGACTCTCCTGCTGGATGAGCGGCGTTTCGCGGATGATCTTCTGGCCGGTGGGCGTCTGGTAGAAGCGGATCAGGTCGCGGATTTCCTGATGGGTGAAGTGCTTGTCCCAGATGGTGTAGGTCAGCTCGATCATGTCCTCTTCGCGCACTTCCTGGCGAAATTCGTTCCAGAGCTGCTCGGGCACCTGCGGCATGGCCTGCTTCAGCGACGGGAGCATCAGGTCAACCGCGTCGGTGGCGCCCTTGGCGGCGCCGGTCATGCGCAGCAGGCGGATGATGTCGGCGCGCTTGGATGGCGCTTCGGCAGTCGTCTGGCAGAAAGCGGCGCCGGCAAACAAGATCAGCAGGAGCGGCAGCAATCGGAACCTCATCCGGTTCTCCTCGCAAGCGGAAGTGCATTGAGTATGCGCTCATCTGGTGATTTGGTGAAGTGTGATTTGGTGACGTAAGAACCGCGTCAGGAGAGTTTTTGGGGTACAACCGGAGGACCAACTTGGACCGGGTGATTTGTTGATGGGGTGATTTGGTGAAGTGAAACCCCTCCCGGGTGACTTTGGTTGTTGGGGGTTTCCTTCACCAAATCAAACTTCACTAAATCGCTACTTTTCGAGTTGCACCACGTCGCCGATGTGCACGTCTTCCAGCGCGAAGGTGATCATCGCAGTCGCGGTGGTCGGACGCGCGCTAAGCACTACGACTTCGCCGACGACGTGCCTGGGCAGGTTCTCTCTCTGTTTTGCGCTGAGTGCGGGCGCGTTCTTCTGTGTGTCTTCCTGGATGGTCTGGCCGTAGCTAGCGGCGTCGGTGGCGTCCAGGTCCTTCGTCCGGTAGCCCCTTACGATGCGGAAGTAGTCGCCCGGCTTCACCCCGCTCTGCGCGCCGATATCGAGGTACACCTTGCGGTTGGTCCCGAGATACTTATCAAAGTCGCGAGCAGCGATAATGCGGCCGCTGAGGGACGTCTCATTCGAAGGGAACAGGTCCACGGTCGAGTGCTGGCGATAACTGACCGGTTGGCGTTCGGCAAAGGGCACAACCAGGTCGCCGGCAAGGATGTCTTCGCAACTGAACTCGACCTGGGCGATAAAGGTATCCGGGCCGCCGCTCTTGATGACCACGGCATAACCGATGTCGCCATAAACCGTGCCGGCCCGCGCCAGCCGTGCTTTCTCGCCCGGGAACGATTCGTAGCGGTTCGGGTCGTGCAGCTCGCGCACGATGCTGACGCGCGTGCCTGGGGTGAAGCCCGAGCCGTGCAGGTAGAGGAACTCGCGGTCGTTGAAGCGGGACTGTACGGGGGTTTGCAGTCCGCCGGCGACGAAGTTGGCGCGAGGAAGTCTTTCCGGCGTCACGAACCCGGCGCAGTAGAGGTCGGAGTGCGTTACCGGCTGAGCGGGCTCGGTCAGCATGGTGGTGTAGGCCGGCGGAGTGGCCGGCAAGGCGGCCGATTTGTCAGTTTTTGGAGCCTGGGCGAAAACTCCCACGGACAGCGCAAGTACAAGAAAAAGCGCGCGTTTCATGCGACCTCCTCGGCGAGCCGACAACCACCGCCGAAGCTACCAACACCTCCTAAGCCCGTCAAGCTAAAGGTGTTAACCGCCAAGGTACGAAGGTACAATTACTCTCGCCCAAGCGGGACAATTCTGTTATTGCATCTGAAATAGTGCACCTGTAAGATGGCGGCCCTGCAAGTAGATGAAAGAAAACGCTGCCAAATCCCATTTGCCGCGCCTGTTGCCGCTGCGCCTGCCGCGGTTGTGCATCGCCGTGCCGGGAGCGGACGCAACCGAGATGCTCGAGCGCGCCGAGGCCCTCTGCCGCACTGAGCCTTTCTTCGAGTTCCGCCTTGATTACCTCAAGCAGCCCGCAGCAGCGCTGCCCAAGTTCAAGCGGTTCATAGATTTGCATTCTGACTGTGTGCTCATCGCCACCTGCCGCCGGGCGGTCAATGGAGGCCGGTTCCGGGGCTCGGTGGCGGCGCAAGTCGAGGTGCTGCTGAAGACAGCGGCCGCCGGCTTCCAGATCATTGACTTGGAAATCGAAAGCGCGGAGGCGCTGAAGCCCGCGGAGCTGGCCAAAATCCGTTCTCGCGCCGCGCTGATGATCTCTTTCCACGACTTCAAGGCCACGCGCAAGCTGGACGAGACCTTCGCCCGCATGCAAGCCATCGCGGCGGACCATTACAAGCTGGCGACCACGGCAACTTCGCTGTACGACAACGTGGTCATGATGAAGTTGCTGGAGCAGAAGAGCCACACCCACAACGTGGTGGGCCTGTGCATGGGAGAACTGGGCATCATCAGCCGGGTGCTGGCGTTGCGCGCGGGCAGCCTGTTCACCTTCGCCGCCGCCGTGCCGGGCGAGGAGACCGCGCCCGGACAGATGACAGTACGCACGCTGCGCGATGTGTTTCGCATCGAGCAGGTGGATGCCGCCACCCGCGTGTACGGCGTGGCCGGCAACCCGGTCTCGCAGTCGCTGTCGCCCGTGATGATGAACGCCGCGTTTCGCCGCGAGAACCTCAACTGTATCTACCTTCCGCTCCAGGCAAAGCACATCCAGGACCTGCTGAAGTGCGTGCAGGACATCCCCATCAGCGGCTTCAGCGTGACAATGCCGTATAAGGAGGAGATTGTTCCCCACCTGCACAACAGCGATCCCTGGACGCAAAAGACGGGCGCCTGCAATACGGTAGTGCGCGCGCAGGATGGGCGGCTCTACGGCTTCAACACTGATGTCGCCGGGGTGGTTGTCCCGCTGGAGCAGCGCTTGGCGCTGAACGGGGCGAAAGTCCTGGTCATAGGTGCGGGTGGTGCGGCGCGCGCGGCAGTGTTCGGCATCAGGGAGCGCGGCGCCGATGTGTACATCATCAACCGCAGCCCGGCCACCGGTCAGAAGCTGGCCCGCCAGGCCAGGGTGAAATATCTCAAACGCGCCGACCTGAAGAAGCACAAGTTCGATGTGATCATCAATGCCACGCCCGTGGGCATGGATTCAAAACAGTCGCCCCTGAGCGAAAAGGAAATCCAGGCGCGCTACGTGTTCGACATGGTGTACACGGCGAAGGAAACGCCGTTTGCCAAGGCCGCCCGTGCCGCCGGGGCGCAGATCATCCCGGGAACGGAGATGTTTGTGTACCAGGGTGCGCGCCAGTTCGAAATCTGGACGGGCAAACCCGCACCCGCACTGGAAATGCTCAACGTGGTCAATGCCGCGCTTGCCATGCGCGAGGCGGCAAATAATGCGAATGGCAGGAATCAGCGCTGAGCAAACCGCGAGCGCGGGGGCCCGCCGCCGGGCCGGACGCCGGGACGGCGGCACTGCCGTTCCTGGCCGTATCACTTCGCCCGTTGCAGCTCGCGGTAGGCTTCGCTTTTGGAGATGCCGAATTCTTTGGCGACCACTTTGAGTGCGGCCATCTGATCCACGTTCTCGGCGGCCATCACTTCGCTGACGCGGCGGCGAATGCTGCGGGGCGATGCGTCGGCTACGGGATGCTCCTCGGGCTTGCCGATCAGAAGCGTGATCTCGCCTTTCAACTCCCCGCGGGAACGAATTTCGTCCAGCAGATCGGCGGCGCGGCCGCGCAGGAACTCCTCGTGCAGCTTGGTGACCTCGCGCGCGATGACCACATAGCGCGAGGGGCCGAGCACCTCGACGATGTCCTCCAAGGTCTGGGCAATGCGGTGGGGCGCCTCGTAGAAGATCTGGGTGCGGGGCGATTCGCGGATCTGCTCCAGCAATTCGCGGCGCGCCCCACGCCTGGCGGGCAGGAAAGCACTGAAGCGGAAGGAATCAGTGGGCAGGCCGCTGGCAACCAGCGCTGCCAAAAAAGCCGAGGCGCCGGGAATCGGCACGACCGGCACATGGTGGCGGATGGCGAGCGAGATCAGCCGGTAGCCGGGATCGGAGATGCCGGGCATGCCGGCGTCGGTGACCAGCGCGATCGAGGCGCCTTTCTCCAGGTCCACGATCAACTCGGCGGCACGGGTCATCTCATTGTGCTCGTGGTAGCTGAAGGTGCGCTTGTGGATGCCATAGTGGTTCAGCAGCTTTTGCGTTTGGCGGGTGTCTTCGCAGGCGATCAGGTCCACACCCTTAAGCACACGCAGGGCGCGGAGGGTGATGTCCTCAAGGTTGCCGATAGGTGTGGCGACGATGTAGAGCGCTGGTCCGCGGATTGCCGCATTCGCGCCGTCGCCCCTCGACTTATCCCCGCCCACCATGGGGCGGAGTTTACACCGGTTTCTGGGCTGACGGCCAGAGGGAGCCGGAATTGCTGATTTGTGAAGCGTGATTTGGTGAAGTGGCTCCAACCACAGGGGACACGGAGGACACAGCTCAGTCGGCGCCGCTGGCGCGGCGGAGCTTGGCGATGGTGGTGCGCAGGTATTTGTAAGGGTTGACCGGCGCGTCGTGCAGCCAGACTTCGTAATGGAGGTGGGGGCCGGTCGAGCGGCCGCTCATGCCGACGTAACCGATCACGTCGCCGCGCTTGACCGTCTGCCCCTCGCTGATGGCATAGCCCGACAAGTGGCCGAAGCGTGTGCTAATGCCATGGCCGTGGTCGAGAACGATCATGCGGCCGTACCCGCTCATGAAGTCAACGTAGGTGGCGGTGGCGTCCGCCGGGGCCAGGATTGCGGCGCCATACTGGGTGGAAATATCAACGCCGCGGTGGAACGCGCCTTCCCCGTTGAATGGGTCGATGCGCTCGCCGAACGAGCCGGTAATCCGGCCCTCGACCGGCCACAGGGTGGGCGCCTGGGCCAGGCGCAGCCAATCGGCCACGGTCGTGCTGCGCCCGAAGCGCATACTCAGACCGAGAGTGGCCCCGCCGTTAAGGGCGGTACGTTTGAGGGCCTGCAACTGGTCCAGCGAGTAGGTGACCTGCTGCTCGGTGAAATTGCCCGTGGAAGCGGTCAGCAGAGGGGATGCTTTCAGCCCGTACAGGGTGGAAACTTCATTGGCGAGCGAACCAAGGGAGGCGACCTGGATCTCCTTTTCGCGGGCGACTTGCTCCAGGTGCTCGTAACGCGTCCTAAGCTGGTCCTGCTCGGAGCGGAGCTGGTTGAAGCGCGCCACCTTCAGGGCCATTCGCGTATAGGATCCCGCGATGCCCGTTATGCTCAGCATGCCCAAAACAGCGCCGGCCAGGAAGACGTACAGGTAATGCAGGGGAATGTGGATTTTGCGGAGTTCGCCGTCGGCATCGCGGGTTACGAACAGGATGTAGAAGCGCTTCCGCAAAAAAAACCCTCCGGTTACGATTTGAGCCGAGCCGAGTTTCGGTTCCGAAAGAGCTCTTCTAACCACCGAGCCCGGGAGGACAACAAGAAGTCCGAGCGAATACAAGCCCGCCAGACTGTCAGATTGGACACAGGAATTAGACCAAACCAGCTTTATACGTGTCAACGGCTACAGGCGAACCGGAGGACACGGGCTGCTGGGCATCGGCCGGCCGGGTCAGGCGGCTATGGAGTCGTCCGCCGAGGGATCCGGGATGGTGGATGGCGGGTCGCTGGTGGGAAAGGAGTCGGCAATCGTCTTGTCCAGCATCTTTTCACGAACATCGCGGCGCTCGGGAGCAGCGTGGCCGAAAGGGTCGGGCGGCGTTCGGGGCAGTTCGGCGTCGGGGTTAACGGTGTCATCGGGACCGGGCGTGCCGGCCGGAACGTCCTTAGGAATCATGGGGTGACCTCGCTGGTGGATTGGATGGTGGGAAGGCGTTGGCCGTTACCCCGTTTCCCGTTCTGCGTTCCCGTTGGAAAGGCGCTCGTCAGTTGTCAGTTACCGGTTGTCAGTTGCGGCAATGGGACACTGGCACGGGAACGCGTGAATCCGTTCCCATTCTCCGCAGGAAAGGCGTTGTCACACGCCATTAAAACGGGGAACCGGAACGGGTAACGGTTGTATATTGCTGTTGCTTGCCATTACCAGAACGAGAATTGATTGGCCAGATTCGCCGGGCAACCGGGCGCGGCGGCGGGGGCGTGGTGCGGGGCATCGGCGACGACTGCGCCGTGTTGCGGCTGCCGCGCGGGCATGAAGCGCTGGTCACCACGGATTTCAGCCTGGAAAGCGTGCATTTCCGGCGGGAGTGGCATCCGGCGGACTGCATCGGACACCGCTGCCTCACCCGGGGGCTCAGCGATATTGCCGCCATGGGCGGGGAGCCGATGGCGACGTTCCTGTCGCTGGCCGTTCCTGCTGACTTGCCTCAAGACTGGGTTGACTGTTTCCTCGCCGGCTTCATGCGCCTGGCGCGCCGGTTCAAGGTCCGGCTGGCGGGAGGAGACATTGCGCAGTCGCCCAGCGGGGTGCTGGCAGACGTGACGGTACTTGGCTCGGCGCCGCGCGGCAAAGCTGTGTTGCGATCCGGGGCAAAACCGGGAGACGACGTTTACGTGACCGGTAATTTGGGTAACGGCGTGGCGGTGCTGAGGGAGCTGATGAGTGGGCGGCAAGCGCAAGGTCCCTCGACTCCGCGCGCCAAAACCGGGCGCGCTTCGCTCGGGATGACATTTTCCAAGAGGGCAAGTCCTAACCCGGCTGAGGAAAAGCATTTCTATCCCACGCCGCGGGTGGAGGTGGGCCGGTGGCTGCGGGAACGCGGGCTGGCGTCGGCGATGATTGACATCAGCGATGGGCTTTCGACTGACCTGAGCCACATCTGCGAGGAAAGCCGTTGCGGGGCGTGGATCGCGCAGTCGGCTGTGCCGGTCGCGTCAGGGGCCACCCTGGAGGACGCGCTCCACGGCGGCGACGAGTACGAGTTGCTCTTCACCGCCCCGGCGGCGAAACACACCCGCATCCCCGCCCGCATTGCCGGCGTTCCCGTGCGCTGGATCGGCACCATCACCAAGCCTCCCGGTATGTGGCTGGTCGCGCCCGAACTGAAGGCGCGCGTGCCGCTGGAGGCGAAGGGATGGGAACATTTCAAGAACGTTTCCCGTTCCCCGTTCCCCGTTTCCCGTCAACGCAGAGGCGGCAACGACTAACGGGGAACGGGAAGCGGGAAACCGGAAACGATTTCATGCGTGCTCGTCGAATTGTCTGGATTCTGATTGTTGCGGGCATGGCGGCGGCGGTGTGGTACACGCAGCCGCGGCGGGCAACCCCGGGGCTGACTCAGGCGACCGGCGGCGCAGTCGTTCACGAGAACCATTACTCGCCGGATGAAAACCTCGAGCACCTCGACCTGGCCCAGCTCGACAGCGCGCGGCGCTCGCTCGATATTGCCATGTATGCCTTCACCGATAAGTATCTGGCGGAGGCGGTCTTGCGGGCCGCGCGGCGGGGCGTCCAGGTGCGCGTTTATCGCGACCGCTCGCAGTTTGACGACGAACAACGCAAGGCCGACCGGCACGAAAGCGAGTCCACTACGGAGATGTTCCGGGGTGAAAGCAATATCCAGGTGCGGGTGAAGCACAGCCGGGAACTGATGCACCTGAAGGCCTATTGCGTGGACGGTACGCTGCTGCGCGACGGCAGCGCCAATTGGTCGCCCAGCGGGTTAAAGCGCCAGGACAATAGCGTCCGCCTGACCACCGACCCGAACCAGGTCGAAGCATTCCGCCGGGTGTTCGAAGGCATGTGGGCGAGGGACAACGACATCATTCAGTGATTGTGTGATTGAGTGAACGGGTGATTGGCAGCGGTGAACTGGCAACGGGTCAGCGGGCCGGCGGGTCATCGGGCCATCGCTCTGCAACTGTCTGCCCAGCATGGCCTTGCTGCGGGTGTACTTCCGCTGCGAGTGCGGCCGCCTAAATCAAAATTCAAAATTCAAGAATCGAATTGGCGTAAAGTAGCAGCATGTCCCGTGTCATAGCGGTTGTTCTGCTTTTTGGCGGCATGTTGCCGGCCCAGGCGCCCGCCAGACCTGATGCGAACCACCTTGTTGCACTGTTCGGGCCGGCGTTTAAGCACCTGCCTGAGTTTCCGATACTTCTGGGCGACCTCGACAGCGACGGCGCCGAAGATGCCGTGCTGGTGGCCACCGGAGAGAACCCGCTGTTTGACGAGGCCCAGTATCACTACAAGGTCATTGATCCGTACAACGCCTATTTCGGCTTCGCCGACCCCAAGGTGACCTCGCAGTTCGCTATCCCGACGGGCGATAAGCCGCGCATGATCTTGCTGGTGCATGACTGGCGTGCGCCCAAGCTCCGTTTTGTGGTCGTGAATCTGCCGTTTGACAAACTGTCGCTGGCGCGGGTGCTGGTGAAGAAGAAAGTGCTGCCGGCAATCCGCGCCGAAGAACTGTCCGGGATGAAATCCGCCATCTATTGGAACGGCAAGAAGTGGAAGTGGCAGGAGCAGGGAGTGGAGTAATCGGGTGATCGGGTGATCCGGTGATCTGGTGAACTCGTGAACCGACGAACTGGTGAAGGAGCGAACTCATACCGGGCGATCGCGTGATTCGGCGATAGAGGGAACGGGTGGTGAATTAGAATGGTGCCCGCCGCCGGGACGGCGGCGCTACGGACGAAACGGCCGCGCGAGGCAGTAAAACAGCTCGCACTACGCTGGACATTGTTGGCCGAGGCAATGTTCGTTGAACGTGCCAGTTCGCCAGCTCACCGGTTCACCAGTTCGCTCGGTCGCTCGATCACCCGCTGCCGCGATGGGTGGTGATGGCCGTTTGGGCCGCAACTCAGATATAATCCTTTCCCGTCAATCCCTTTTAATCTCCCGAGCAGGTCATTTCTCCCATGAATCTGGAACAGAAGCTCCTGGAACTGAAGCACCGCGATGGACTCGCGGAAGAAGGCGGCGGGGCGGTACGCCGTGAGAAACAACACAAAGAAGGCAAGATGTCGGCCCGGGAACGCATCGAGTTCCTGCTGGATGAAGGCAGCTTTGAAGAGACCGACAAGCTGGTCACCCACCGCTGCAACGACTTCGGCATGCAGGAGCAGAAGTACTACGGAGACGGGTTCATCACCGGTTATGGCCGCATTGAGGGCCGCCTGGTGTTCGTCTTCGCCCAGGATTTCACGGTGTTTGGCGGCTCGCTCTCGGAGGCGAACGCCGCCAAGATCGTCAAGGTCATGGACATGGCCATGCGCGTAGGGGCGCCGGTGATCGGATTGAACGATTCCGGCGGGGCGCGTATCCAGGAAGGCGTGATGTCGCTGGCCGGCTATGCCGATATTTTCCTGCGCAATACGCTGGCCTCGGGTGTGATACCGCAGATTTCGGCCATCATGGGGCCCTGTGCGGGCGGCGCGGTCTATTCGCCGGCCATTACCGATTTCATCCTGATGGTGGACAAAACCTCGTACATGTTTATCACCGGCCCCGACGTGATCAAGCTGGTAACGCACGAGGAAGTCACGAAAAACCAGCTTGGCGGCGCCATGACGCACAACGAGACCTCGGGTGTGGCGCACTTCATGGCGGCTGACGATGCCGAGTGCTTGTCCATGATCCGCGAGCTGTTCAGCTTTATTCCCTCGAACAATCTCGAAGACCCGCCGCGGCGCGACTGTACCGATCCGATCGACCGCGAGGACAGTGCGCTCGACACCATCGTGCCCAGCGAGTCGAACCTGCCGTATGACATTAAGGACGTCATTCGCATGGTGGTGGACGACGGCTACTTCTTCGAGGTCCACGAGCACTACGCCAAGAACATCGTGATCGGCTTTGCGCGGCTCAACGGCCGTTCGGCCGGCATTGTCGCCAACCAGCCCGCGTTTCTGGCCGGCGTACTGGACATCAACAGCTCGGTCAAGGGCGCGCGCTTCGTGCGCTTCTGCGATGCGTTCAACATTCCGCTGATCACCTTCGAGGACGTCCCCGGCTTCCTGCCCGGCACGAACCAGGAGTACGGCGGCATCATCCGCCATGGCGCGAAGCTGCTGTTTGCCTTTGCCGAAGCGACGGTGCCCAAGATCACCGTGATCACGCGCAAGGCGTACGGCGGCGCGTACTGCGTTATGGCGTCCAAGCACATCCGCGCCGACGTGAACTACGCCTGGCCCACCGCCGAGGTCGCCGTCATGGGGCCGGAAGGGGCGGTGGACATCGTCTATAAAAGCGAACTGATGAAGGTGAAAGACGCCAAGGAGCGCGAGGAAGTCCGCAAGCAGAAGATCGAGGAGTTCCGCGACCGCTACTCGAATCCTTATGTGGCGGCCGAGCGCGGCTACGTGGACGCCGTAATCCAGCCGCGGCAGACCCGCAAGAAAATCATCCAGGCGCTGGAGATGCTGCAGAACAAGCGGGACAAGAACCCGCCGAAGAAGCATGGGAACATACCATTGTAGCTGGTAGTTAGTAACTGGTAGCTAGGGCGGGCGCGGCGAAGGCCGCGCCCGATATGCTTCGCAGTGCAAAGACTGTCCGCGTTGTTTGAGTGCCGGCTGCTGACCCGATGGCTCGATGACCCGATGGCCAGTTCAGCGGTTGTCTTTCCTGCTCATCTCGCGGATGTGTTTGATCTCGTCTGCGGGGACATGGAGGAATTCGAGGAATTCCTGGTGTTCGCCGGGAGCCGAACGTTCGAACTCCTGGTGCCAGCGGTGCATCTGGTCCTGGCTGAAGCCGCTGGCGCGCATGATTTCAATCCATTTGTCCTTTGTGATCACCTTCGTCCTCCTGAGAGCGCGACTCTGCAAGAGCGCAAGAATGGATTGCTGGTGCGCGCGCAGAGTCTCGATCTGGTGGTTGAGTTCAGCCAAGCGCCGTTTCAACACCGCCGCGGCGTCGCTTTGCGGCCCGCGGAGCAGGGCGCGGATGTCTTCCAGTTTCAGACCGGCGTCACGATAGACGCATATCTGGCGGAGGCGCTCCGCGTCGGCTTCGCTGTAGCAGCGGTAATTCCCTGTACTGCGCACGGGCGGGCGCATGAGCCCAACCGATTCGTAGTAAAGGAGCGCGCTGCGGCTCAGTCCGCAACGCCGGGCGAGTTTGGTGACGGTCAGCATCAGCCACTCTCAGGATCAACCCTCAAGTTATAGACAGGTCAAGACGCGACGGCGAGAAAAAATCGAGGCGGGCGGATGTTTGTCAGCAGGGCCGGGCTGGAGGCGCTCCTGCAAGGGTTGCAAAAGCAGATTCCTCGCTTCGCTTCGGAATGACAACTCCGGAGAGCACGCCAATGGCGTCTTCCTGCAACCTGTGCCGCGCCCCGAAACAGCTAACAGCTAAGGGCCAATAGTTAATGGCCAAGAGTTAAAGACTGATCTGCATCCCCTCGGCGGCGGCGCGCAATTTGGGGTAGTACGAGCGCGCGGTCTCGACTACGGAGTCAATGCAGGCGTCGGAGTGGTCGGGGTCGTGGTGGAACAGGATAAGTTCCTTGGCGCCGCTTTCCAGCACGATGTTGACGGCCTCGCGCCAATGGCTATGGCCCCAGCCGCGCTTGCGCGCCTCGTATTCCTCGGGAAGGTACTGCGCGTCGTAGATCAGGATGTCGGCGCCCTCGGCCAGCTTGCGCACTGCACGGTCGAATTCCGGGTGGCCGGGCTCGTTGTCTGTCGCATAGACCAGCACGCCGTCACGCGACTCGATGCGGAAGCCGAGACAGCCCTGCGGATGATGCAGCCAGCGCGACTCGATGGCGCAGTGGTCAAACGTGAGGCGGTCTTCCTCGATGTCGTAGAAATGGCGGTTGGCGGCCATTTCGCTCATGTTCACCGGGAAATAGGGGTCGGCCATCTGCTCCTCGATCGCCTGTTGCAAGCCGCGGCCGCGGCTCGACGAGTGGAAAAAGAAGTAACTGTCGGCGGAGTCATACAGCGGCGCGAAGAAAGGAATACCCTGGATGTGGTCCCAGTGAAAGTGCGAGAGGAAGATGTGCGCGCTTATGGGGCGTCCGGCGAATTCGCGGGCCAGGTGCTTGCCCAGGTTACGGAAGCCGGTGCCGCAATCAAAGATGTAGAGGTGGTCGTACACTCGCACCTCTACACAGGAGGTGTTACCTCCGTAGCGCATGTTTTCCGGCTGCGGTGTGGGTGTCGAGCCCCGCACCCCCCAGAACCTGATCTGCACGCGCACGCCCTCCTTCGTATGCCGGGCAGTATATCGGAAATGCTGCCGATTGGCTTCAGGCGATTGCAACGCGAAGGGGCATGGCCGAAAAATGTACCCGCGTCGTTACCGGCGGCACTGGAGAGTAGCGGTGGCGGACTAGCACCAGCAGCAACCAACAACAGGCAACTGGGCACTGGGCACGACCGGTAAGGGTTAACTGGCGCTGGCAAGTGGCAACTGGCAACCGACAACTGGCAACTGCGAACAAGCAACTCGGCTATAATCACAAATTCCCGCCAAAGCTGCTTGTTGCTGTTGGCTGAAGGACCCTCACGTCCATGCTGCGTCCCGACTACAGTGAATTCCGCCGCCTGGCGCAAGACGCCACGCTCGTCCCGGTGGCGCGGTCCGTGCCGGCCGACCTGCTGACTCCGGTCTCGGCGTTTCTGAGCATTGCCGCCCGCGAGCCGCACTCGTTTCTGCTGGAGTCGGTGGAAGGCGGCGAGCAGGTTGGGCGCTACACGTTCCTGGGTACGCGACCCTACCAGATGCTGAGCGGCCGCGGCGCCGATCTGCTGATCGAACGCGGCAAGGAGCGCACGCGCAGCCGGGGGGACCTGTTTGAGGCGGTGCGCACCCTGCTCCATCAGCATCGCGCGGCGCACGTGGCGGGAATGCCGCCATTTACCGCCGGGGCTGTCGGCTTCTTTGCCTACGATTTTGTGCGTCACCTGGAGCGGCTTCCCGCACGGGCGGAAAACGACCTCGGCTTGCCCGACTGCGTGCTGATGTTCTTTGACCGCTTATTGGCGTTCGACCACGTGCGCCACCAGATACACATCATTGCCGCCGCCGATGTGAGCCGCGAAACCCCGCGCAAGGCATATGACCGCGCACTGGCCGATATTGACTCGCTGGAGAAGCAACTGGCGCGCGGGCTGAAGGCGGTGTCCAACGATTTTTCGCGTGCGCGCCGCCCCGCCAGCGGACGGCTGAAGCTGCACGCCGCCGGCAGCCGGCGCCAGTACACCGACGGCGTCTGCCGCGCCAAGGAATATATCGCGGCAGGGGACATTTTCCAGGTAGTACTCTCGCAGCGGCTCGACTTCGAGCCCGGCGTGGCGCCGCTGGACATCTACCGCGCACTGCGCACGGTGAATCCCTCGCCGTACATGTATTTCCTGCGCATGGGCGACCTGCACGTGCTGGGCTCCTCGCCGGAGATGCTGGTGCGCGTGTCCGGCCGCAAGCTCGACTACCGTCCCATTGCGGGCACGCGCTGGCGCGGGCGCGACGAGCAGGAAGACCAGCATCTCGTGCAGGAACTGCGCGCCGACGAAAAAGAGCGCGCCGAACACGTGATGCTGGTGGACCTCGGGCGCAACGACCTGGGCCGCGTCAGCGAGTACGGTTCGGTCAAGGTGCGCGATTTGATGTACGTGGAGCGCTATTCGCACGTCATGCACCTGGTATCCGCGATCGAGGGCAAGCTGCGTCCCGAATTCGACGCGCTCGATGCGCTGGCCGCTTGTTTTCCGGCAGGCACGCTCACCGGTGCGCCCAAGGTGCGCGCGATGGAGATCATCGAGGAACTCGAACCGGTACGGCGCGGCGTCTATGGCGGGTCGGTGATGTACGCCGATTTCGCGGGCAATCTGGATTCGTGTATTGCCATTCGCACCATGGTGATGAAGGGCAAGCAGGCGTACGTGCAGGCGGGAGCCGGCATCGTGGCGGATTCCGACCCGCAGCGCGAGTACGAAGAGTCCATGAACAAGGCGCAGGCGTTGATTCGGGCGACGAAGTTAGCTCGGGGAGAGTAGTGGTTGGTGGCTAGTGGTCAGTGGCTAGTCGTTCAGACCTACGCGAGGGAGAAACGCTTGAGCACAGTGAAATCGTATAAAGAACTGATCGTATGGCAGAAAGCGATGGCGCTGGTGCTGGGCGTCTATCGAGTGACTCAGACGTTTCCGCCAGCCGAATTGTACGGACTGGGGCACCCAGATGCGGCGTTCGGCCGTGTCAATACCGAGTAACATCGCAGAAGGACAGGGAGGAAGTTCGACGGGCGAGTTCAGGCTGTTTCCCGGCCATGCGAAAGGGTCGCTGTTCGAGCTCGAAACCCAGACGCTGATTGCAAAAGACCTGCTGTTAATTAGTGCCGAACGGGCCGACGCGTTGCTTGCACTCATAACCGAAGTGGGCCGGCTGATCCATGGATTGTTGAACTCTCTGGAGGGGAGGATGGCGGCTGCGGGTACAAGCCACTAGCCACTAACCGCCAGCCACTATGATTTTCGTATTAGATAATTACGATTCGTTTACTTATAACCTCGTGCAGTACTTGGGCGAGTTGGGCGCCGATGTCATTGTGAAGCGCAACGACCAGGTGACGGTTGAACAGGTGGAAGAGCTGCGGCCGGAGCGCATCCTGATCTCGCCGGGACCGTGCACGCCGCAGGAGGCGGGCGTCAGCATTGACCTGATCCGCCACTTCACCGGCAAAGTGCCGCTGCTTGGAGTGTGTTTGGGACATCAGGCGATTGGCGCGGCGTTCGGCGGCAACGTGGTACGCGCGCCCTTCCTGATGCACGGCAAGACCAGCCAGATCGAACACGACGGCCGCACGATCTTCTGCGGCATGCCACAACCGTTTACGGCGACGCGTTATCACTCGCTGATTGTCAGCGAACAAGGATTGCCGAAAGAGCTGGAGATTTCCGCCTCGACCACGGAACGCGACGGCTCGCGCACCATCATGGCCCTGCGTCACCGCGAGTACCCGGTGGAAGGCGTTCAGTTCCATCCGGAGAGCGTGCTCACCGAAGACGGCCGCCGCCTGGTGCGCAACTTCGTGGAGCTGTAGCGCGGGCGTCCCGGCGGCGGGCCGCGTCTCTCCTGTTTTCCTTTGCGCCTTCTGCGTCCTTTTTCGTTGCCGTTCCCGCTTTTGCGCAGCTCACACCTTTACTGCCGCAAACTCCAGCTCTATTCCCAGCGGATCCGTCAACCGGTTGGTCAGGTTTACCAGCCCGATCAGCACGTCGAGATCAACAATCTGTTCTTCCGGGAAGTGCTGCTTCAAGGCCGCGATATCGGCGTCGGTGATGCTCTCCGGCTGTCGCGTCAGCTTCTCGGCAAAAGCAAGCGCTGCCTTCTCGGCGGCGGTGAACGGGGCAGCCTGCGGGTTCTTCAGTCCCTGCCAATCCTGCTCGGTGAGCCCGGCTCGCTTCGACGAAGCGAGATGGTGCTGCATTCAATAGTGGCAGTGGTTGAGCATGGAAACGCGAATGTACACCATCTCGTACAGCCGCTTGTCGAGGCTGGCGCCGACGCTGGCGTAAAAGGCGAGGAAATTCTTGAGTAGCTCGGGACGATGTGCCAGTACTTTCTGTACATTGCCGGGCTTGCCCCTGAGCACTTGTTCGTAGATGGCCTTTACCGGCTGCGTTGCAAGTTCGGGTTCAACATAGGAAACACGTGGCATGGACCTCTCCCTGGCGGACGGAAGATTAGGCTGCTAGTTAACGCAGATGAACGCAGATCAATTTTGATTTATGAATTTTGAAGGTTGAATCTTTCGACCTGGGCCTCGGCCCGCTCAGGGACGGAACCTACAATAATCATTCAGCCGCTGCTGGACGCAGATAAACGCTGATCAATTTCGAATGAAAGATTCCGGTTCTAATGTGAGCAGTGGGATCAATTGCGCTCTCTCGGAAATCACGGGGCCCCTCGTGCCGCCCCTACGGGGCTGGAGGCCGCGCGGATTTCAGGCATTTGGGCCGGCTGTTAAAGTACATACGGCACTCGGCAGGTCAAACTTCAAAGTTCAGAAATCGAAATTCAAAATTCACAAATCAAAATTGGTTGATCTGCGTTAGTTAGCGTTAATCAGCGGCAAACTGGTCTT
Source organism: Terriglobales bacterium (assembly GCA_041946775.1). GTDB lineage: Bacteria > Acidobacteriota > Terriglobia > Terriglobales > Acidobacteriaceae > JBHGBA01. Next base: position 15,056 of record JBHGBA010000013.1, on the reverse strand, counting down.
ATGACAGTCAAGGTCATCGGCGCCGGGTTGGCCGGCAGCGAGGCCGCGTGGCAGTGCGCGCGGCGCGGCGTTGCGGTGGATCTCTACGAAATGCGGCCGGTGCGTTCCACCCCCGCGCACCAGTCGGACCGCTTTGCCGAGCTGGTCTGCTCGAATTCGCTGAAGTCCGACACTGAGAACACCGCGCCCTGGCTGCTCAAGGAAGAAATGCGGCGCGCGGGTTCGCTGCTCATGGAATGTGCGCGCCGGGCGGCTGTACCGGCAGGACACGCGCTGGCGGTGGACCGCGAGGTGTTCAGCGCGGCTGTGACAGAGGCGCTCGCCCGCGAGCCGTTGGTGACGGTGCGGCGGGAAGAGGTCACGCGGCTTGACGAGCACGAGGGAACAACGATTGTTGCGACGGGGCCGCTGACATCGGATGCGCTGTCCCGGGAGATTGCGCGCTTGGCCCCGGTCAGCGCCCAGAACCGGGGCGCGAACCTGGGGTACCCACCCCCACATTTGTATTTCTACGATTCCATTTCGCCGATTGTTGAAGCCGACTCGATTGACATGTCGCGCGTGTATCTGGCGGCGCGTTACGACAAGGGCACAGCCGACTACATCAACTGCCCGATGACGAAGGAAGAGTACGACCGCTTCTACGACGCGCTGGTTGCCGCGGAATCGGTCGAGCAGCGCGAGTGGGAGAAGCTGAACTACTTTGAAGGCTGTCTGCCGATCGAGGAAATTGCGCGCCGCGGCCGAGACACGCTGCGCTTCGGCCCGATGAAGCCGGTCGGCCTGCGCGATCCGCGCACCGGGCGACAGCCGTGGGCCGTAGTGCAGTTGCGGCAGGAAAACCTGCGCGCCGATTCATACAACATGGTCGGCTTCCAGAACCATTTGAAGTACGGCGAGCAGCAGCGGGTCTTCCGCCTGGTCCCGGGGCTGGAAAACGCGCGTTTTCTGCGTTACGGGCAGATCCACCGCAATACGTACATCAACTCGCCCGCGCTGCTCCGCGCGACGTTGCAGATGAAAGCCTACCCGCAGGTGCTTTTCGCGGGGCAGATTTCCGGCGTGGAGGGCTACGTAGAATCCATCGCGACCGGGCTGATGGCGGGTATTCACGCTGCGGCGCTCGCTCAGGGGCAGGAGCCCATCGTGCCGCCGCGGGCGTCAGCTTTCGGATCGCTGGTCCACTACATCACGCACGCGGACGCGCGCAACTTTCAGCCGGCCAATATCACCTTCGACCTGCTGCCGCCGCTGGAAATCCGCGTCTGCGACCGTAAAGAGCGCCACCGGCGGCAGTGCGAGCGGGCGCTGGGCAAATTTGCCGGGTGGCTGGCCCGAGTACAGCCTGCAACCGTCATTCAGGGCTGAGCGCGGGTGTAGAATCGGTTCTCGATGGAAGCGGTCCTCCACACGCTGGCGCAGATCATTATTGCGGTGTTCGTGATCGGCGTTGCCGGTTGCGCGATCGCGATTCCCGTCATTGCCTACCGGTTTATCAGCGTGCTGTTCGAAAAGGACAAGGAAGAAGAGAAGAAACCTCCGGCGCAGGAGCAGGCCCAGGATTCCCTGAACGCCTGACATCCGGCCCGACATTCTCCGCGCGTTCGCGCCCTTTATTCCCGGTACAATAAACATATGCCCAGAACTACTCCGGACGCGCAGACGATTACCCCGGAACTCATTCGCGACCACGGCCTGAGTGCCGAGGAGTACCAGAAGATCATCCGCCTGCTCGGCCGCGAGCCCTCGCTCACCGAACTGGGGATTTTCAGCGTGATGTGGAGCGAGCATTGCTCGTACAAGTCATCGCGCGTGCATTTGAAGCGGCTGCCGACGCGCTCGCGGCGCGTGGTGCAGGGGCCGGGAGAGAACGCCGGCATCATTGACATCGGCGACGGCTGGGCCTGTGCCTTCAAGATCGAATCGCACAATCATCCGTCGTTTATCGAGCCGTTCCAGGGCGCCGCGACCGGTGTGGGTGGCATCTTGCGCGACATCTTCACCATGGGCGCGCGGCCGGTGGCCATCATGGATTCGCTCCGCTTCGGGCCGATAAAACCAGGGCCCGCCGCCGAGGACGGCGGCGCTCCCACCAACGGCGCTGCGAACGGCGGAACGGCCACCCGCCACCGCAATCATTCGATACTTGAGGGCGTGGTCAGCGGCATCGCGAGCTATGGGAATTGCTTCGGCGTGCCCAACGTGAGTGGCGAGACGAAGTTCGAACCGTGCTATTCCAACAATCCGCTGGTCAACGCGTTCGCCCTGGGGCTGATGCGCAAAGACCGCATCTTCTACGCCAAGGCCGCGGGCGTCGGCAATCCGGTGATCTACGCCGGTTCGAAGACCGGGCGCGACGGCATCCACGGCGCGACCATGGCGAGTGAGGAGTTCAGCGAGGTCTCGGAAGCCAAGCGGCCGAACGTGCAGGTCGGCGATCCGTTTATGGAGAAGCTGCTGCTGGAAGCCTGCCTCGAAGCGATGGAGACCGGCGCGGTGGTCGGCATACAGGACATGGGCGCGGCCGGGCTGACTTGCTCGACGTGCGAGATGGGCGGACGCGGCGGCGTGGGCGTGGAGATCGAACTTGACCGTGTGCCGCAGCGCGAGACCGGCATGACACCTTACGAAATCATGCTAAGCGAATCGCAAGAGCGCATGTTGCTAGTGGCGGAAAAAGGCCGCGAGGACGAGGTGCTACGTCTGTTCAGCAAGTGGGGGCTCGACGCGGTCGCGATCGGCCGCGTCATCGCGGAAAACAAAATGCGCGTGCTGCAACACGGGCAAGTCGTCGCCGAGATACCCAATCCCGCGCTCACCGACGAAGCGCCGCTGTATCAGCGTCCCATGGAGCGCTGGGAACCGCCAGTCCCGCGCGAGATGCCGGAACAGATTCGCCTGGGCGAGCGCGGTGATCTCACCAACGATTTGAAACGGCTGCTGGAGTCGCCGAACATCTGCTCGACGCGCTGGATCCACGAGCAATACGACTCCATGGTGCAGACCAACACAGTTGAAGGTCCGGGCGCGGGCGATGCCGGCGTGATTCGCATCAAGGGCAGCAACCGCGGGCTCGCGATGGCGCTGGACGGCAACGGCCGCTGGTGCTGGCTCGATCCGAAGCTGGGCGCGATGCACGCCGTTGCGGAATCGGCGCGCAACGTGGCGTGTACCGGCGCGGAGCCGGTGGCAGCGACGAACTGCCTGAACTTCGGCAATCCGGAGAAGCCGCCCATCATGTGGCAGTTTTCGCAGGTGATTGACGGTATGACGAAGGCCTGCGAGGAACTGGAAACCCCCATCACCGGCGGCAACGTCAGCTTCTACAACGAGACCGTCGGCGAGGCGATTTATCCCACGCCGGTCATCGGCATTGTTGGCATCGTGGACGACGTAAACCAGGCGATGTGGCCGCACTTCCGGCAGGCGGGTCGCGCGGTCATATTGCTGCGCGGAGCGGAACCGGGCGATGTCACCGACATGCAGGCGGAGTTTGGGTCGTCGGAGTACGCGAAGGAAATTCTCGGCCAGGTGTGGGGCTTCCCGCCGGCGCTCGACCTGGAGAAAGAAGCCGCGCTCCAGAAATGCGTGGTCGAGCTGGTGCGGTCGGGGTTGCTCGATTCGGCCCACGACTGCTCCGATGGCGGCCTGGCCGTGGCGCTGGCGGAAGCAGCATTTCTGAACCGGGTAGGTGCGCGGGTCAATCTAACAAGTGAGGGCCTTCCCAGCGAATTTGTGTTGTTTGGCGAGGATGCCAGCCGCGTGCTGCTGTCCTGCGCGCCGGAAAACGTCAGCCGCGTCCAGCAAGTGGCGGTAAAATACGGAGTAGCGGCAGATGTGATCGGCGAAACTGTTTCCGACAATCTGGAAATTGCGGTGGACGGCACCCGTGTCGTCTGGGCGCCATTGTCGGAGTTGCACGATGTTTGGGCGCACGCGCTGGAGCGGGCGCTGCACACGGAAACGGAAGAGCGACTGATGCCGGCGACGTTGCAGAAGAGCTAGTTGATAGTGGCCGAAATTAGCCCGGGACGGAAGTCCTGGGACAGGGTAACGGGAACGACTGTCGAGCCCGGGAGGGGCGGCACGAAAGAGCGGCCTTCCGAGAGCGCATTTCGCCGCGATTTACGTGGAAGTTCCGGCGGACTAGGTACACAGGGTGATACTTCAGCTCGACAAAGTGCACGAAGAATGTGGCGTGGTCGCCGTCTATCAGCATCCTGAGGCGGCGAAGATAGCCTACCTCGGGCTGCACGCGTTGCAGCATCGCGGCCAGGAATCGGCAGGTATTGTTGCCTCCGATGGCGACCGCTTGCACCTGCACAAAGACATGGGGCTGGTGGGCGACGTTTTCACGGCGCCCGTGCTGGCCAGGCTTGCGGGGCCGCACGCCATCGGGCATACGCGGTATTCCACAACCGGCGACTCCGCGCTGCTCAACGCGCAACCGCTGCGCGTCGAGTGCAACAAGGGCTCGATCGCCGTGGCGCACAACGGCAACCTGGTAAACGCCGCCGAGGTGCGCGCCAGCCTGGAACGCCAGGGCGCCATCTTCCAGACCACCAGCGATACTGAAGTGATCGTGCACCTGATCGCGCATTCGCGCGAGTGCACGCTGGACGAAGCCATCATTGACGCGCTGCGTCGCATCGAAGGCGCGTTCTCGCTGGTGATGCTCACGCCCGACCGTATCTTTGCGGTGCGCGACCCGCGCGGCTTCCGGCCGCTGTCGCTGGGCCGCATCCCCGCTGGCCCCGGCCAGCGGCACGACACGATTGTGTTCGCCTCGGAGAGCACGGCGTTCGACCTGATCGGGGCCGAATTCGAGCGCGACGTCAAACCGACATCGTCGTTCCCGTGCCCGATTCCGGCGTGCCCGCCGCCGTGGGCTACGCCGCCGAGAGCGGCATCCCGTACCGCGTGGGCCTGGTGCGCAGCCACTATGTTGGCCGCACGTTCATCGAACCGGAACAGGGATTGCGCGACTTCGGCGTCAAGCTCAAGTTGAACCCGGTGCGCAGCATCATCAAGGGCAAACGGGTGATCCTGATTGACGATTCCATCGTGCGCGGCACCACCAGCAAGAAGATCGTGCGCATGATCCGCAACGCCGGAGCGCGGGAAGTACACATGCGGATTTCCGGACCTCCAACTATCTCGCCCTGCTATTACGGCGTGGACACACCCAGCAAGAAGCAGCTCATCGCCGCGAACAAGACGGTCGCCGAGATTCGCGACTTCATCGGCGCGGACTCGCTGGCTTACCTTTCCGTCGAAGGTCTGAAGCGCGCCTGCGGCGAAGGAGTGAACGGCGTCAGCTATTGCACGGCGTGCTATACCGGCCAGTATCCGACCAACTTCGTAAAGATTGAAGAGATCGAGCCGGTAGCGACGGCGAACGACTGACCGCAATTTCGATTATTGAATTTCGATTTGCGATTTTGCCTTCGCCGTCACCCCTATAACCGGTCATCATCCCGAGCGAGCGCCTGTCTTTGGCGCGAGTCGAGGGACCTTGTGTTTGCCGCAGGCGAGGCAGACAGCTTCTCCGAACCAGCCTTGACTTCACGTAATTCGGCACCGCTGGGCGCCGGACCGCTCCGCGCTGCAAGCCGCGCTATAATTCCGATTCCCTGAAGGAGGCACTCATGTCTGCTCCCAGCCGCCGTCCGGAGATACGCCAGCGCCGCGCGCGCAAGGAGAAGCTCGATAAGCTCCGCAAGCGTTACGAAAAAGCCAGCGGCGCCGATCGCGACCGCATTATGGAAAAAGTGAAGGTCATTTCGCCGCAGATGACGGTGGAGCAATTCACGAAGAAGCAGTAGCTGGTAGCTGGTAGTTAGTAGCTAGGGGCCGAAAGGCGGTAGCGTACCAAAAGCTACTTCCGGTCCCCGAACTACCAGCTACTGGCCACCAGCTACTCGGTTTTAATGATGAAATCCGTCATCGCAGGCACGGCCGGGCATATTGACCACGGCAAGACCGCGCTGGTGAAGGCGCTCACCGGGATTGACGCCGACCGCCTGGAAGAGGAGAAGCGGCGCGGCATCACCATTGATATCGGTTTCGCCCACCTCGAACTGCCTGCGCCATCAGGCACGAACGGGGACATGCTGCGCCTTGGCTTCGTGGACGTTCCCGGCCACGAGCGCTTCGTGCGCAACATGCTGGCGGGCGTGGGCGGCATTGATCTGGTGCTGCTGGTGATTGCTGCCGACGAATCCATCAAGCCGCAAACGCGCGAGCACTTCGACATCTGCCGCATGTTGAACATCCGCCGCGGCATCACGGTGCTGACCAAGTCCGACCTGGTGGACCAGGAAACGCTCGAGGTTGTCCGCCTTGAGGTTGAAGAGTTTCTGCGCGCCTCGTTCCTGGAAGGCGCGCCGATTGTGGCCGTGAGTTCGCTAACGGGCGCAGGGCTTGATGAACTGAAACAGGTACTGGCGCAGGTTGCGGCCGAAGTGCCGGTGCGCGATTCGCAGGCGCTGTTCCGGCTGCCGATAGACCGCGTGTTCACCATGAAGGGCTTCGGTACGGTGGTCACGGGCACGCTGATTTCCGGCAGCGTGCGCAAGGAAGAAGAAGTCGAGGTGTATCCGGCGGGCAAGCGCGTCCGCGTGCGCGGCATACAGGTACACAACGCGCCTGCCGACGTCGCCCTGGCCGGCCAGCGCACGGCGCTGAACCTGGCGGGTGTCGCGACTGAAGAGCTGGCGCGCGGCATGATGCTGGCGCCTGCGGGGCTGCTGCGGCCCACGCGGCGCGCGGATGTGCAGATCACGTTGCTGGCTGATGCGCGCCCGCTGAAAGACCGTGCCCGCGTGCACTTTCACTGCTACACTGCGGAGACTATTGCGGAGGTCGTGCTGCTCTCCGCTGTTGAAGAGAATCCCGAACCACAGAGGACACAGGGGACACAGAAACAGCTCAAGCCGGGGGAGAGCGCCTGGGCGCAACTGCGTTTTGCCGAGCCGTTGCTGCTGCTGCCCGGGGACCGATTCATCCTGCGCCAGTTTTCGCCGGTGGTGACGATTGGCGGCGGCGTGGTGGCGGACAATGCTCCGCTGCCGCTGCGTGGCGTTCCTGCCAATCGCCCACTAAACGAATACGTGCGCCGCGCTTTTATGGATGGCCGGCCTTCAGATCAACTGCTGGCTCGTGTTCACCGTCGCGGCTGGAAAGGGCTGTCATTGTTGGACGTTATCGCCGAAACCGGATGGACGCACCAGCAACTTGAGGCGTCTATTGCCGAGGTCAGGGGAAAGCCTGAAGACTACAAACTTCCGCCGAACCTCGATATAGATCAAGACTTCTTTCTGCGCGTAAACGCGATCCTTCGTTGCGACAACGTGCTTGTCACGAATGCATGGTTCTTCTCTGCGCAGAAGACTGTATTTACTTGGGTCACCAACTTCCACGCCGCCAACCCCCTCGTGGCCGGCATCAGCAAAGAAGAGCTGCGCGAAAAACTCAATCTTTCCCCCGAAATCTTCAACGGCGTACTCGACGCGCTCGTTCGCGACAAGAAGCTGGAAGTCACTGGCGAACAGGTGCGCCTGGCCGGCCGTGGCGTCGTAATGAAAGACGAAGAGGCCGAATCCAAGCGGCAGATCGAAGACGCGTTCGTCACCGCCGGACTGAAAGTACCCGCGCTGAAGGAAGTGCTCGCCGGTCTGAAGGTGGACCGCGCACGGGCGCAGAAGATCGTCACCCTGCTGCTCCGCGACCGCGTGCTGGTGAAGGTCTCCGAGGACCTGGTTTTTCATCGCGCGGCGCTCGAAACGTTGCGCCAGCAGATTGCCGAGTACAAGAAGACCTCGCCCAGGATTGATGTCAGCAAGTTCAAAGACCTTACAGGCGTCAGCCGCAAATACGCCATCCCTTTGTTGGAATATCTCGACCGCGAGCGCGTGACGCGCAGAGTGGGCGATGAGCGTGTAATCCTCTGAGTGCATCCGGTGATCCGGTTATCGGGTGATCGCCACGCAGCTCGCTGATTTGTGCACACCTACGCGTCTGTCATCCCGAGTGAGGCCGCGTTTTTGGCGGCCGAGTCGGGAAACCTTGTGTTTGCGATACTGGAAGCCGGCGGGACCGGCGGACAACACAAGGTCCTTCGACTCCGCGCTCGCCCGACCGGCAAAGGAGCCGGGTCGCAAAAACCGGCGAGCGCGTCGCTCAGGATGACAGCCCTCATTCTTTGATCAACCCGAAAACGATTACCACGTCCGGCATGCGTTCTCGCGCACCATGGGTTGCCCCGGTTTGCAGTTGAACGCCTTGTGGAACTCCGGCATGTTTGCCACCACGCCATTCACGCGATACTGCCCCGGCGAATGCGGGTCGGTCTGGGCCAGCAGGCGCGCGTTCTGCGGCGTCACGTTCTGACACCATATCTGCGCGTAACCCAGGAAGAAGCGTTTCTCGGGCGTGAAGCCGTCAATCAGGCCTACCGGCTTGTCTTTCAGCCGCTCCTGTAGCGCCATGAACGACAGCCGCACGCCGCCGTTGTCCGCCGTGTTCTCGCCCAGCGTCAGTTTGCCGTTGAGCCTTACGTCCTCGACGGCGACGAAGTTCGAGTACTCGTCCACCAGGCACTGGCCGCGCTTCTGGAACTCGGCGAAATCCTCCTTGATCCACCAGTCGCGCAGGTTGCCCACGGGATCGAACTTCGCGCCCTGGTCGTCGAAGCCGTGAGTCAACTCGTGGCCGATCACCGATCCGATGCCGCCGAAATTCACCGCATCGTCCAGCGTATTGTCATAGAACGGCGGTTGCAGGATGCCGGCGGGAAAATTAATGTCGTTGCGCGACGGGCTGTAATAGGCATTCACCGTGGGCGGCGTCATGCTCCATTCTTTGCGGTCCACCGGCTTGCCGACTTTGCCGACCTGGCGAGCGAACTCGAAGGCGCCGGCGCGTTCCGCGTTGCCGACGAGATCGCCGCGCACGATCTTTACCTTGCTATAGTCGCGCCACTTGTCCGGATAGCCGATGTTGTCGGCCACCTGGGACAGCTTCTCGTGGGCGGCTTTCTTAGTGGCGGGGCTCATCCAGTCGAGCGCGTCAATGTCTTTGCTCATGGCGGCAAAGATGTCGCGCACCATCTGCCGGGTGCGCTGTTTGGCGTCGCCGCCGAACGCCTTCTGCACGTAGAGCTCGCCCAACGCCTCGCCCAGCAGCCTGTCGGTCATCTGCGTGCAGCGCTTCCAGCGCGGCTGGAGTTCCTTGGCGCCGGACAGGTACTTGCCGTCAAACTCGAACTGCTGGTTGACGAACGCGTCCGACAGCAGGTTGGCGGACGCGCGCAGCAGGTGCCAGCGCAAGTAGGTCTTCCAGTCCGCCAGGGGGATTGTCTCCAGCGCGGCGTTGACGGCTTTGAAGAACTCGGGATTGCCCACGTTGAGCGCCGTCATCTTGGGCGCATCAACCGCGGCGAAGTAGCGCGCGAACTGGAAGTTGGCCGCGAGCTTCGCCAGTTCCTCGGTGGTCATCTTGTGGTCGCGGTTCCGGGGATCGCGCCGCGCCACGCGGTCCATGGAGGCCTTTGCCAGTTCGGTCTCCACGGCCAGCACCGTCTTGGCTTCCGCTGCCGCCACTTCAGGCTTGTCGCCGAGCAACTCAAACATCCTCTGTACGTGGGCCACATACTTGTCGCGCGTCTCGACCGACTTCGCATCGGTCCTGGTGTAGTAATCCCGGTCGGGTAGCGTAAGTCCGCCCTGGTCCACGTTGGCCACCATGTTGGCGGCGTCGTGCAGGTCGGCCATGGGATGGAACGCGAACAGCGCGCGCGTTCCCCGCGCATGCAGGTGAGCGACGGCGTCCATCAGGCCGGTGCGATCTTTGACTTCAGCGATGCGCTTCAGTTCAGGTTCGATCGGCTGGGCGCCAAGCTGGTTGACGGTCTTCTCATCCATGCACGAGGCATAGAAGTCGCCGATCTTCTGCTCATTGGCACTGCGGTTGGCGTGCGGCCCCGCGGCATTTTCCAGGATTTCTCTCAGCACGTAGCGATTGCGTTCCGCCAGTTCATTGAAGCGTCCCCAGCGCGACTGATCGGGGGGAATCGGGTTATTGGCCATCCAGGTGCCGCAAGCGAAGCGGTAGAAGTCCACGCACGGATCAACGTTGCGGTCCAGCGCCTTGATGTCGAATCCAGGAATCGCGGCCGGCGCCGCTGCGTTCTGCGCCAGCGCGATTCCGGCGCAGACCAGCACCACGGCAATGCTCTTCAGCAGATGCATATTTCTCCTTTGCGCAAAGAAGGATGAAACGCGCCAGTTTAGCGGGTGCGATGATCGCGCCCTGTAAAGATTTGTAAACAGGAGGGCGGCGCTCTAAAAAATCTTCATGTGGATCGTCAGGTAGCGTTTTGGGTTCTCGCGCACCGCCTGTAACAGGCTGCGCATCTCCAGCAGCGCTTTGTCGGCATTCACGTAAAGCGAGGGATCGTTGAGCAGCTTGCCGGCGGCGCCGTGACCGGAATTGAGCTTATCGCTCAACTCGGCAAGCCGGGTCATGGTGTTGTCGAGTTTGCGGGCGAAGGCCTCGTCCCGGGCCAGCAGACCAATGGTTCCCTTGCCGGCGTTGATGCCGGTCATCAACTGATTAGCTTTGGCGATGGTCTGGTTGGCGTTGTCGTAGAGCGCAGGGTCTTTGACGAACTTGCCCAGCGTGCCTTCACCGGCGTTGATCTGCTCGACGATGCGATTGAGTTTATCCACCGAGGCGTTCGCCTTGTTGTAAAGCTCGTCATCCATGATGAGCTTGCCTACCGAGCCTTTGCCGGAGCTGATAGTGTTCACCAGCTTCTGCACTTCGCGGACGGAAGCGTTCAGTTGACGGTAGAGCTGGTCGTCGTAGATAAGCTTGCCGATGGACCCCTGGCCGCTCTCGACGAAACTCAGGATGCGGTCGGCGCGGGTCAGCAGGGCCTGCATGTTCTGCAAGGTGGTCTGGCTGGATTTCACCACGTCGGTCAAGTCGGGCTGCTCCTTGACCGGCAGCACGGCGCCGTCTTCCACCTGCGCGGCTGTGGCCTGCGTGCTGTCAATGTTGACGATGGTTTCGCCCAACACGCCGACGGTAGCCAGCGTCGCAACCGAGTCTTTGCGGAGGCCGAAGATGTACCTGGTGTTCACCTTCATCCGCACCTCGATGGGCGAGCGTGGCCGGCCGGGAACGACGCGGATGCTCTTGACGTTGCCGATATCCACGCCCTGGAGGCGGACGGGGGCGCCTACGCGCAGTCCGGCGGCGTCGTCGAAATACGCAATCAGGGTGATCTTGCGGGTGAAGAGGCCGGTGGAGCCGGTCATCAAGAAGATCAGCACGGCCAGCACGACGCTGGCAAAAATCACCGTCAGGCCAACCCGCAACTGGGCCCATCTGAGCTGCTGCTGGCTAGGCAAATCGCCCCCGAAACAGTAGTACGGCTCGTTTCGCGCAACGCCTGTAACAACTTACGACGCGCAAACGCCACGAATTCCGCGGAAAGTGCATGATAACAGAAGCCGTGCAGCGCCCGTAAGTGGCAGACAGCGAATGGGGGCAGGCGTCAGGCGTGCTGCTGCCGGAACGCAGCGGTCAGCACCAGCGCCGCGGCGTAAGCCAGCCCGCCGCAGGCCAGCACCACAGTGAGGCCAAACTGGATGGCCAGCACCATGGCCAGCACCGACCCGAGCACGCTGGAGGCGGCATTCATCGCCCAGGCCCATTCCACCGTGCTCTCGCCCGCGCCATGCAGGGCGCGCAGACCCGTGGGGAATGGCATGCCCATGACGAATCCCAGCGGCGCCAGCAGCGCGCCGCTGACCAACAGCTTCATGGCAAACGGCTCGCCCACCATGCCGCTGAGCACGGCCGGCAGCGCGTAGAGGTAGGCCGCAACCGCTGCCACGATCACCAGCAGCACGAAGCGCACCTGCGTGGGACGCGGTAGCCAGCGGCGCGACACCATGCTGCCCAGGCCGCTGGCGAGCAGCATCAGGAAGACCACGACGGTGAGCGCATACGTCGGATGTCCGAGAAACAGCACGAACCGCTGAATGAAGGCAATCTCCACCAGGATGTAGCCCAAACCCACGGCGATGAAATAGAACAACGGCTTGCTGGCATCCACGCGCGCATGCCCGAGCCAGAGCGGCAACAGCAGGAACGCGGCAACCGCAATCGCCGAAATCGCCAGTACCATGCCGAGCACCGCGACCCCGGCGTTCACCTTCCAGTCAATTCCTTTTTGCAGTCCGCGATTGAGGATCTCGCCCAGCTTGATGGTGAAAAAGAAAAAAGGCGAGTTGTCGGTCACCGGCGCAACGTTGAAGTCGTAAGTCCGCGAGAAACCATGCGGGTTGTTTGACGCAATCAGCGTGGCAAAAGGGTTGTTGGCAGGCACACCCGGCAGGTAGAGGACGCTCAGCGTGCGCATGTCCATCGCGTGCCGCAGAACTGTTGCCTGTTCGTCTGGTGTAAACGGCGAACGCTTGGCCAGCACCAGCACGGGCACGCCGTCCTCGACCAGCGGCCCTTGCGAGACCACGGCGAAATGTGCAGCGGGATCGGCGGCCCCGAGTTGATGAAGCGCTTCAATGGCCACGGAGACCACGCGGAGCGCCTCGCGCGGGCGCTTGAATTCCCACCGCGTGATGGCGAGCATTCCATCGGGCTTGAGGTGCCCGAAGTACTCCTTGAAGGCCTCGACCGTGTACAGGTTGTTTTCGCTCAAGGCAAAAGCGCCGGCAGCGGTCGAAGCCCAGGTGTCCACCAGCGTCATCTGCACCACGTCAAAGCGCTGCCGGCTGCTGCGCACCCAGGAACGCCCATCGCCCACGTGAATGTGCACCTGCGGGTGCTCATAGAGATGGTGCGAGAACGCGGCGTACTTGCCGCGCATGATAGTAGTCGCGATCAGCGGATTGATCTCGATTCCGGTAACGCTCGGGCTGCCGCTGCCCAGCGCGCGCAGCACGTCCACGCCGCCACCCGGACCGATAATGGCGTATTCCCCGCGTGGCCGCAGCACGTTGGCCACCGACGGCACCTCGGCCATCATGCGCTGCTGCGCCTCTGAACCCTGCCAGCGGCTCGGGGCCTCATTCATGATGAAGGTGCCCGCGTCGGCATCAATGGCGATCATGCGCGCGCCGTCCGGCTTAGCGTCAACTTCGATACGCGAAATGGCGTTCCAGCGGGTGAACTCGACGCCCTCGCGAATAATGCCTTTGGCGTAAATTACATCCACCAGTTTGCCGGAATAGTTTGCGCCGACGAGCACCGCCAGCGCTGCGGCCAGTACCGCTGCGCTCTTGCGGCTTCTGGGGGTAGCCGCCCAACACATCGCGGCCAGCGCCATGCCGAAGGCGGCGAAGATCACAGCGTTGGGGCCGCCGATAAAATCGAGCAGCGGCACGATCAGCAGGCACGCCGACGCGCCGCCCACCAGATCGGCGCCATAGAGCGACGCCACCTGCCGCTTTTCGCGCGCAAAGACGACCGAAAACATCAGGCCGGTGCCGAAGAACGGCAGCGCCGAAGCCAGATAGATCGCGCTCAACCGCACAAAACTGCCGGCGGTCAGTTGCAGCGACACCGGCGTATGCAGGACAACTTCCAGCGCCAGCAGGACAGCCAGGGCGTTGAGCGCGGCCAGCCATGTGCCCAGGCGGCGCGTCGGCCAGCGGGCGAGAAAGTTCTGCTTCAAATGGGCGAATACTCCGCCCGCGCCCAGCCCCAGCAGCGCGATCGAGATTGCCAGGAAGGCGAAGTGATAGAACAGCACTACCGAGAACAGCCGCGTCAGCGCCAGCTCCAGCAGCAGGCTGGACAGGCTCATGACGAAGATGCCGGCAAACACGCCCATCGGCGCCGCCTGCGATGAACCCGGGCCAGCGGCACGCGATTCAGCGACCGACACTTGTGGATCAGCCATGTCTTGAACTGGCTACAGAGTTCTGGGTACTGGGTACTGAGTACTGGATACTAATTTTCCAACAGCACTTGCGCAATGGCGTGCTGCGCGGTGTGCGACAGGGACAACGATGCCCGCCTCATGCCGAGCCGGGCCGCGAACTCGGCTGCCCTGCCGGCGAATGCAATTGTGGGGCGGCCCCCGGGCTCGCGCTGCACTTCAATATCGCGCCAGGAGACGCCGCGGCGCCAGCCCGTGCCGATGGCCTTCAGCGCAGCCTCCTTGGCGGCAAACCGCGCGGCATAGCGCTCCGCCCGGTTCTGCTTCGATTCACAGTAACGAATTTCCCCCTCGGTGAAGACCTTGCGCGTGAAACGTTCACCGAAGCGCTCCAGCGCGGCGGTGATGCGTTGCACGTCAACGATGTCGATCCCCGTGCCGACAATCATTCAGCTTTTCTTGGAGGTCACTGCAAAAAAAGTTCCCAGCCGCTGGTCCAGGTTCTTCCCCTTGCAAGTCGGACACTCGTAGTTGCCCTTGTTGTATTCCGCCAGGGTGATAAAGACCGAGAACGTCTTCTTGCAGTCCTTGCAGAAGAATTCGTACTGCGGCATGACAAAACCCCCGCTCTGATATGCCGCCGCGATTGTAGGCCGACAGCGCCCTGAGGGGCAACATGGCCGCGTGTCCCGCTGTTCAGACTGCCCGTTGAACCGGACGCCTGATAATCCACCGGTCCTATGTCCCGCTGGCCCGCTGGCCCGCTTACCCGATGTGTGCTGCTTTCGATTCCCCTCTGCCTTGCCGTGAACCGTCGCATCCTACAAATCGAACTCATTCGCTCCAGGAGCAGCTAGGGCGTACTATGTCCGCTTGTCCGAGTACCCGTTTGCCGAGCGCGCCGACGACATTCGCGGTGCTGCGTTGTACGGCAGCGACGAAGAGAAGATCGGCAACATCCAGGACGTCATCTTTGATCACCAAAGCGGAGATATCCGCTACCTGATTGCGGACAGCGGCAAGCGCCGCGTGGCTGTGCCCGCCGACCGCGTCTTCCGCGCCCCTGCTGACGAAGACTCCTTCATAATATTGTGACAGCCAAGTGGATTGTCATTCCGAGCGAAGCGAGGAACCTGCTTTGGGT
>JBHGBA010000120.1:0-2160 GCA_041946775.1 Terriglobales bacterium | reverse complement strand
GTGGCGGTGATGTTCATGGGCCTGACGCCCATTATGTGGTCGGCCGGCACCGGGGCGGATGTGATGAAGCGAATCGCGGCTCCCATGATTGGCGGCATCTTCACGTCCTTCATCCTGGAACTCGTGGTTTATCCCGCAATTTACGAGATATGGAAATGGCATTCAGAAGTCAAAAAGCAACTGGCGCATTCCTAGCCCTGGCAGCGCTGCTGCTCGCGCCGGCAGCGTTCGCGCAACAGGAACTGAAATATAAGGTCCGGCACGATCATCTCCGGAAGGGAGGCGAGGGCATGCTCACGATCACCGATCAGGGGCTGTCATTCGCCGAGGCCAAGAAGAAGAGTCATGCCTGGAGTTGGCGGTGGGATGACATCCAGCAGCTCGAAATGGGACCGAAGACCGTGAAGGTGCTGACGTACAAGGATAACCGCTGGAAAGCCGGTGCCGACAAGGAATACCAGTTCGATCTCATCTCGGATGGGACGTTCGGCGAGGCATACGCCTCTTTGAAGGATCGCCTGGACCAGAGGTTTGTAGCGGAACTCGCCGACAGGGGTGTCAAGAGCGAATGGGAGATCCCGGTGAAGTACCTGAAGCGGTTCGGGGGCTCCGACGGGTTGCTCGTGATCGGAGACGACCACATTGTCTTCAGCACGGAGAAGCCGAATGAATCGCGAACCTGGCGCTTCTCCGATATCGAAAACATTAGCACCACTGGTCCGTTCCAACTTACTCTCACCACCTACGAACGGGCGCGGATGCACTACGGCGATTTGAAAGGTTTTAATTTCCAGCTCAAGCGGCCGCTCGATGAGGGCCGATACAACGAACTCTGGCGTCGCCAAGATCGAAGCTGCCGAATAGGCACTGAGCGGCGCAGATCAGAGGGGTGATGGTGATGGTGCGGAACGTCCTGATGGCCGCGACGTTACTGCTCATCGCCGCGGCTGCGGGCGCGGTCTGGTTCGTTACCGCCCACGGCTTCAGCGCCCGTCAGCAACCCTCTGCCTTGCGAGTGATTCTTGGGCAGGCACGCGCGGAGTAGAACTGCTTCTGCGGGAAGTGCTGCCCACGTGACGTGCCTCCCGCAACGAGTCCCCAGATCAGACTTGTGGGCGCCCTCAGTGACGGGCGACATTTCGACTCAAGGCCGAGCGGGGCGGACACAATGGGCACACTCGATGCGCCCGAAACGCTCCACGAAGGGCTGCTGACGACGCGTACTCAATGCGTTAGGGATGGCAATTAGATTGCAAGGTTTCTTCCGTTGTTCGACTCTTACTATCTTAGTTCACGTTCAAGATGACAACTATGAAAGCGACATTTGAAATTGCACGGCACGGAATGCGCCTGGCGGCATTGGCATTGGTCCTGGCAGGAGTAAGTTCGGCCCAGATGGGCGGTGGCATGATGGGCGGCAGCTACAGCGGCAGCGGCTACGGCGGCATGATGGGTGGCAGCTACAGCGGCAGCGGCTACGGCGGCATGATGGGTGGCAACTACAGCGGCAGCCGATACGGCGGGATGATGGGCGGCGGTTACGGCATGATGGGTGGCTCGCTGACAGGTATGATGGGCGGCTCGTTCGCCAGCATGACTGGCAACGGCTCAGGACTGGCAGTTGGGACAGACGGCACGTTGTATTTGATTCGGGGCGTCGCACCGCAGGCGCAGGGTCAAGTTCCTCAACCGGGCACCACCCAACTCTCGGCGATCGACAGCAATGGGAATCCGAGATGGACGCTTCCGATCAACAGCACCAGTGCATCGCAACCCGCTTTGGGCAAAGACGGCACACTGTTCGTAACGACGTCGGATTTGTCGAACTGGATGTACAACCGCAACACACAGGCCGACGGAATCACGCCGAGCCTGCTGATCGTGAAACCCGCCGAAACCACGGCCAGTATTGTTGCCACAGTACCGCTCGCCGGCCAGATTGCATCGGCTCCACAGATCGTCGCGGATAATGCAGGCGGATACGTTGTGTACGTCACCACAGCCGATATGTTCAATACGACGGGTTCCAACACCGTCGCCACGGCATCCCGGTCCTACCTGTATGCCTTTTCCCCGGCCGGCGACTTGAAGTACCGGCTCCAGTTGAACGAGGCGTCTTTCCAGTAGCCCAATTCGGGCCGCAAGTTAATTTCAGTGCGG
>JBHGBA010000012.1:0-70665 GCA_041946775.1 Terriglobales bacterium | reverse complement strand
GGAATCTGCTTTTGATCGCATTCGGGAAACAGCAGATTCCTCGCGCCAAAGGCGGCGCTCGGAATGACAATCCGCTGGAGTCAACGGCATCGCAAGAGAGTCAACAGGTGTCACTATAATATGCGATTCTCAATTAGGAGGTGTTTTCCACAGCTTTGTGGGGCAACCTAGGATGAGTTGTTGCCAGATGCGCGTCCCGCCTGAATGTTCCTGCCTGAATAAAGACGAGGTTCGGCCTTGATGCGCGTCCGGGTCAGTGCTTGCAGACCCCAGCGAAGCAATCACTTACACGGTTCGTTGTTGGTGTTTGACAATGTAAGGGCGAACCGCCCTATCGTCAAGCTGAATGCCGCGGCCGTGAACCCGAAAAAGCAAATGCCTCCCTTCCGCCTTACCGGCGGAAACCGAGGGCGCCAGGGCTCGAACTCCACGGAGATGACAAGAGATTGGATTATAGATGGGGTGGGAAATCGGTACACCAAATTTCTGCCATTACTAAGTCTGCCAATTCGGTGAGCGCACCCCCGAACCGACCAACGTAGTCCACTGAGGTTCGAGGGAACAAGGACGACGGCAGGCGAAGCAAGTACCTACTTGCGAAAGTCGCATACAAACTGTGCACCCGCAGGCCAGAGCTGCATCTAATCATTCTTAAATTGTAGCTTTCTGGCCGGCTGAGGAGAGTGCCTATGAGTGGCGTTCGGGTGGCGATCATTGATGACGATCCGTCAATCTGTGCGTTCCTGAAGGCTGTGCTGTGCGCCGAGGGGCACGAGTGCGAGAGTTTTCTACGGGCGGAAGATGCGAGCGAGCGCTTTCTCACCGACGCCTTCGATCTGGCGCTGGTGGATATACACCTGGGCACGGAAAACGGCATTGATCTGCTGGCCCGCTTGCGCGAACTGCAGCCGGAGCTGTACCCGGTCATTATGACAGCGCAAGTGAGCGTGGAGACGGCGGCGCGTTCGGTGGCTGAAGGCGCGGTGGATTATCTCGGCAAGCCGCTGGAGATCGAGCAGCTTCGGGCGATTTGCGAGCGGGCAAAACAGGCACGGTCGTGCAGCCGGCAGGCGCGAGCGGCGGCGCTGCCGGTGCAGGAATCGGCCATTATCGGGCGCAGCGCGAAGATGCTGGAGGTCTACAAGGCCATCGGCCGGGTAGCGCCAAGTAACGCCAACGTGTTCATTACCGGCGCCAGCGGCACCGGAAAAGAGCTGGTGGCGCGCGCCATCCATCAACATTCCAACCGCGCGCAAAAGCCCTTCACGGCGGTGAACTGCGGATCGTTCACTGAGACCATTCTGGAGAGCGAACTGTTCGGCCACGAGCGCGGCTCGTTCACCGGCGCCAACAACACGCATAAGGGGCTGGTGGAGGCGACCGACGGCGGCACGTTGTTCCTCGACGAGGTGACGGAGACGACACTGAGCTTCCAGGTGAAGCTGCTGCGCGTGCTCCAGGAACAGCAGGTGCGGCGGGTCGGCTCGACGAGGCTGATACCGGTGGACATTCGCGTCGTGGCGGCTTCCAACCGAGACGTGAATGCGCTGCTCAAGCAAGGGCTGTTCCGCGAAGACCTGTTCTACCGGCTGGCGGTCGTACAGATTGCGATCCCGCCGCTGAATGAACGCCGCGAGGACATCCCGCTGCTGATCGCGCACTTCCTGCAACAGTTCAATGAGCGGAACGGCCGCGCGGTGACCATTGACGAGAATGCGGTCGCGCGACTGCAAGCGATGCAGTGGCCGGGCAACGTGCGCGAACTGGAGAACACTGTTTGCCGGCTGGCAATTTTCGCGCCCACCGGACACATCACACTGGCGGAGGTTGAAGCGGAACTGGGAAGGAATACGGCGACCCACGGCAGCGGCGAACCGGCGGAGTCCATGCCGCAACGGCTGCAAGAGCTTGAGCGGCAGCACATCATCCGCATCCTGAAGGAAACCGCCGGCAACCGCTCGGAAGCGGCGCGCCGATTGGGCATCGAGCGCAAGACGCTGTACAAGAAAGCCGTGCGTCTCGGCATCGACTTGCAGGCCATTGAGGAGCAATGAGGCGCGAGTCGTTGAACGGACGGAACTGGCGCGCGAACTGGGCAGTCGCAGCATTGCTATTTCTGGCAAGCGCGGCGGTCGGAGCCGTGCCGCTCGTCCGCAGCCTGCAACTGCGCCTCAACGATTCGTATTTCAGCGTGGGTCCTGCGCCGCGCAGGCCGTCACCGGTGATGATGGTGGTGATCGACGACCAGAGCCTGGCGGAATACGGACGCTGGCCGTGGTCGCGAACCCTGCTCGCGCAACTCACCAGGAACCTGTCGCAGGCGGGCGCGCAGGTGATCGGCCTCGACATACTGCTCTCGGAGCCGCAGACACCAGCAGCCGATGCCGCGCTACGCGATGCGCTTGCCGAATCCGGGCGCGTGGTGCTGGTGGATAAGATCGGCACCTTCCCCGAGGGACCGCGCTGGATTGAGCCGGCGCCGCAGTTGGCGCGGGCCGCGGCAGCGGTTGGACACTCGCTGGCCGTGCTGGATCGCGACGGCGTGTGCCGCCGGTATCCGCCGCTTGAGCTGTCGCCTGACGGCTCGCGGTGGGCATTTGCCCTGGAGGTAGCGCGCCGCATTGATCCGGCGCGCCTGGCGGGCTTTCTGGCGGAATACGAAGTTCCCGCAAAGGACGAAGAGACTGCGGTCACGATGGTCAGGCCCGTTCTCATCCCGATCGCTTATCGCAGCGACGCGTTCACCACCTTGTCGGCATTGGAGGCGCTGCAAGGAAAAGGTCTAAATGCGGTGCGCGGGCGCCCGGTGCTGGTGGGTTTTGGCCCAACGGAAATCAATGACCGGTTGAACACGCCGTTGAGCAAAGAATTGCCGACGGCGGGAGTCGCGGTCCACGCGCAGATACTAGACGCGGTGCTGGCAGGCCGCCGGCTGCACGAGTCGCCATTATGGCTGGACGGGTTGCTGCTGGCGGGACTTTCATTGGCTGTTGTGGTGGCCTTCCGGCGATATCGGGGCTGGGTCGCGGTCGCGCTGGTCGTGGCCTTTGTCAGCAGCGTGTACGCGGCGGGCTTGCTGGCATTCGTAGTGGGCAGAAGCGTCATTGCCGTGGGGCCGCTGATGGTCGCGGTGGTGGCCGGGCCGCTGCTGGTGCACTGCGCGGACTTCGTGCTGGTGGAGCACAGCCTGACACGCCAGTTCAGGGAACTGAGCCGCTGGCTGGCATCGAGGCGTCCACAGGCAATCGAGCGCAAACACGATCTCGCATGGCGGCTGGGGGTGCTGCGCCAGTTACAACAGGAGCTAGGGTCGCTTTACGAACTGCACGTCACCTTGCTCCAGGCGACAGACTCCCTCATCGGCATCTTCAATCATCGCGGCGAGTTGCTGCTCAGCAATACGCGCTTCGACGCGCTGTTCAGCCAGGGCACGGGTGCGCGGATGACGCTGAAGGCGGTGCGGGAGCGGATGGTCCCAAACGAAGGCGAATCGCTGGCAGTGGGAACGGCGCTGGAACGCGAGGCCTACGTGGGCGAGGAATTGTACCTGGTGCGGGTGATGCCATTTCCACCAACCACGCTGGCCCCGGGCGGCGGGACGATCATATCGCTGTCCAACTTGAAAGCGCGGGTGGAACGCGACCGTGCGCGGGCAGAAGCGCTGGGTTTCATCACGCACGAACTGCGGACGCCGCTGGTCTCCATCCAGGGATTCGCCGAGTTCATGCTCAAGTTCCCCGAAGCGCCGGACACCGCGCGAGCGCCGGAAGTAATTTTCCGTGAGTCAAAACGCTTGCTCGCGCTGATAAACGGTTACCTCGATGTGCTGCGGCTGGATGCGGGCGCGCGGGCGCTGCGCGAACAACCGCTGGACATCGCCGCCGTGGTGCGGCAGGTGTTCGACGTATTGCAGCCGCTGGCCGCGAGCGTGGGGATGCGGTTTACCTTCCGCGCGGGGGCTGTTCCGGAGTTAGTAGGCGACGTGAACCTGGTGAGTGGCGCCGTACTCAACCTGGTGAGTAACGCGCTGAAGTACGGGCGGCGCGGCAGCGAGGTGTTGGTGAGCGCCGGTGTGGAAGACGAGCAAGTGGTGCTCGGCGTGCACAACGAAGGAGAGACGATTGCGCCAGAAGACCTGGGCCGCGTGTTCGACGCGTATTACCGGGCGTCCTGCATGGAGGGGGCCAAACCTGGGTGGGGATTGGGGCTGGCGTTCGTCAGGCGAATCGCCGAAAAGCATGGTGGAACGGTAAATGTCCGCAGCGAGGCCGGAAGGACCTGTTTCGAGTTGCGGCTGCCGGCGCGACCGGTAGCCGTTGCGGCGAGGACAACAGCATGAAAGCAAGGGCGTGGGCCATCATCGTAATACTCATGGCGGCGCTGCTGCCGCAGTTGGCGCAAGGCGCGCAGCAGGACGATTCCATTTCTCTTCCACTCGGCGCGGCCGTGGTGCGCGAGGTGAAGGGAGAAGCAACAATCAAGCGCGCCGACGGTTCACCGCTAAACGCGGTACGTGGCGAGACACTGGAGCCGGGGACAACCATCCATACTTTTGCCAAAAGCAGCATTCTGCTGGAGCTGTCGGACGGTTCGCAGGTGCTGGTGAAAGCGAATACCCAGATCGTGCTGCAAGACCCACGGGAAAGCCCGATGCAGTACCTGCAAATGCTAATCGGCAAGCTGGTGGTGAAGATAAAGAAGCGGCTGGAGAATGCGCCGTCGTTCCGCATGGGAACGCCGACCGCAGTGATCACCGTGCGCGGCACGCAGTTCATGGTTGAGGTCAGCAAGAAGCAGCGCACGTTCGTCGAGGTGTACGAGGGAGTGGTCGAAGTCATCGGAATACCGCTGCGCGTCGGGCAATCCGGGCCGGTAAGGCTGCAACGAGGCTACGCCACCGAAGTGAGCGAGCGGGGTCCACGCCCACCTTGGCGGTGGGACGGCGGTGACCTGATGGGGAGCGACGGGCGGTATGCGTTGTGGGGAGGACGCCTGGACGGCGATTCGCGCATGGGACAGTCGGGGCAGGGGTCTCAGGACCGGGAGCGAAGTTCCGACGATTCGCGGCATTCCTCCGGTGAAAATGAGCGAGAGTCGGAACATCACGATCCGTAGGAACGCAGAGGGCGCTGAGGACGCAAAGTTAAAACACAAGGTCCCTCGCCTCGCGGCAACAGCAGCCGCTCGCGCGGGATGACAGTGTTCGGGTTGAACGCGACGCGCCGTGTGTCGAACGGCGCGTTTTTGTTGTGCGGGGATTGTGTACCCGTGGGACACACCAGCGGGTCGAACGGACCCAGCCTTGGTGGCCGCGGTGGCGAATAATGAAGGTTTGGCTTCGGCAGTAAACGTGCTTGACAGAGCACGTGAGCGAGACGGTGCCGCTTACCAACGCGCCAGCCGCAGACGCGGAGACCCCAGCTCCGCGCCCCCCTCTCTGGCGCGTCCTCGTCGAGCGCCGGCCCGTCCGGCTCCTCTCCTGGCAGCATTGGGCCGTGTGGGTCATGTGCGCGGCGATATTGGGTTTGCCCTTCCTCAAAGCCGCCGCGCAGATTTCACCCGGCCCGCTTTCTCGCGCCCACCAGGAACTGAACGGCCCCACCGAGTGCATGCGGTGCCACGAACTGCGGGCCAGCCAGCCGATGTTCCTGTGCCTCGACTGCCACGAGGAAATACGTGTTCGGCTGCTCAACCGGCGCGGGTTGCACCCCAACATCATGGACCCGCAACTGCGCATACGCGGGTGCGAGCGCTGCCACTCCGAACACAACGGCGCGAACTTTCTGCTGGTCAAGTTTGATTTGCAGACGTTCGATCATGCGAAAACAGGCTTTCGCCTGGAAGGCAAGCACGCCACGCTCAAATGCGCGCAGTGCCACAACGCGCAGAAGATCCAGCCCAGCGAGCGGGCCCAAATCAAGATGAAAGACTTGAACCGTACGTTCCTGGGGCTGGGGACAGCGTGCACCAGTTGCCACGAGGACAAGCATCGGGGACAACTGGGCAACAAGTGCTCGAACTGTCACACACAGGACGACTGGAAACTGGGGCGCAGCTTCGACCACGCGCGTACGCGTTTTCCGCTGAAGGGCGCGCACCTGCAATTGACGTGCGAGAAGTGCCACGCACGTGGCAGCGACGGAGTTCTGCGTTACGTGGCGATGCGCTTTGCGCGTTGCGCCGACTGCCATCGCGACCCGCATGGCGCGGCATTCGCGGAGCGGACTTGCGAATCGTGCCATTCAGTCAATGGGTGGAAGCAAGGTCTGTTGCTGACCAGCTTTGATCATTCCAAGACGAAGTATCCACTGAGGGGGAAACACCTGGAGGTGGGCTGCCAGAAGTGTCACCGGGGCAGCAATTTCGCACGGCCGATGGCGTTCCAGCTATGCACCGACTGCCACAGCGACGCACACAACGGGCAGTTTGTGAAACGCGCGGATGGCGGGCGTTGCGAAAGCTGCCACACCCTGAACGGCTTCAAGCAGGTGAAGTTCACCGTCAAAGAGCACAGCGCGTCGCAGTTCCCGCTGCGCGGGAAACATGCCACGGCAGACTGTGCGAAATGCCACAAGCCGGCGGGCAAGGCGACGGTGTTCAAGATCAAGGCGTTCGCGCTGTGCCTGGATTGCCATAAGGACGTGCACGGCGGGCAGTTCGCCTCGGCGACTTACCGCAATCGCTGCGAACAATGTCACAACGAGTCCGGGTTTCATCCCTCGACGTTCACGCTGGCGCGGCACCAGTTGACCGGCTTCAAGCTGACTGGCGGCCACTTGGCGACGGCGTGCGTGGACTGCCATCGGCCGGCGGAAAAGCCACGGGCGGTGGCCTACCACTTTGAGCGGACCGACTGTACATCCTGCCATCAGGACCCGCACCGCAACCAGTTCGCGGCACGCATGGCGCGGCTTACAAGCCAGAGACGCGCGGCCGGATGCGAAGCGTGCCACGTGACCACGCGGTGGAGCGATGTGTCGCGCTTCGATCACGTGGCCACCGAATTTGACCTGACCGGCGCGCACAAAGCAGTGGAGTGCGCCGCATGCCATCGTCCGCCGAACCTGGAACGCACCTTGCGCAACGTGGATTTCAAAGCGGCGCCGACACAGTGCGAGTCGTGCCACGAAGACGCGCATGCTGCGCAATTTGCGCGAGGCGGAATTACGCGATGTGCCGGCTGCCACACGACAACGAAGTGGAAACCGTCGCTGTTCGACCACGAGAAGACGAAGTTTTCGCTTGCCGGGGGGCATCGCGACGTGCAGTGCAATACGTGTCACGTGACGGTGCGCGAGGTCAGCGAAAAGCGCGTGCGGTTCTACAGCCCGACGCCGACCGCGTGCGCCAGTTGTCATGCGACTCGGCTGGCCCGGGGCGATTAGGGACACAAGGGTGGGTCCGAAGGACCCAGGAAAGGCGGAGACGCGCGGTAAACCCGCTGTAGTTTCGCAATGTAAGGCGTGGATGTTTGGCGTGGTGATTGCAGTGTGAGCTGCGGCGCTTGTGGCGAAGCGCACCTACTGAATTGCTGCAGGAGAAGGGGCCCTCGGATTTTGTTACGAGTAGTGCAAACAGCTTGCCTGATGTTGCTGCTGGGCGCCGCTGCTATGGCCCAGCGTTCGTCTGCGTCTGCGCCCGAAGTCAAGCCGGCGCACGCCACCACGCAAAGCCCACATGGCAATCTGTCGATGAACTGCGAGGCGTGCCACACGGCGATATCGTGGAGCCCCATCCGGGCGCTGCCGGAATTCAGTCACGATAAGACCCGCTACCCGCTGCGCGGCATGCACCAGGGCGTCACCTGTCATCAGTGCCACACGCGGATGGTGTTTACCAACATTGCGAAGACCTGCTCGGAATGCCACGCCGACATACACCGGGGACAATTCGGCGCGCGCTGCCAGGAGTGCCACACGGTCAACGGCTGGCAGGTTTCGGTCAAGGAGATCAAGCAGCACATCAACCGCTTTCCGCTGGTCGGAGCGCATGCGGCGGTGGAGTGCGCCAGTTGCCATAAAGGTGCGGCCAGCGGGCAGTTCGCCGGACTTTCGACGGACTGCTTCTCCTGTCATTCGAGTGATTTTCAGACTGCGGTGTTCGATCATCGCGCTGCCGGTTTGCCGCCGGCCTGCGTTGCGTGTCATTCGGTGGATACCTGGCTGGGAGCGAAGTTCGATCACGGGCGGTTTACCGGATTCGCGCTGACCGGAATGCACGCGTCGCTTGACTGCATGGCCTGCCACACGAGCGGCCGGTACGTGAAGGCGTCTGCCGATTGTTTTTCGTGTCACGCCCGGGAGTTCGACAGCACGGCCAATCCGAACCACGTGCAGGCGCAGTTCCCGCACGATTGCGGATTGTGCCATTCAACAGCGACGTGGCAGGGAGCGACGTTCGACCACGCGAGCGTAGGTTTTCCTCTCACCGGCGCGCATGCCACGTTGCAATGCGTGCAGTGCCACTCGAGCGGTTACACGCGCACCAGTACGGACTGCGCGTCGTGCCACCTGAACGATTACAACGGCACGACCAACCCGAACCACAAGTTATCGAACTTCCCGACAAATTGCGCGATCTGCCACACGACAACCGCGTGGCAGCCGGCGTCGTTTGATCACTCGAAGACGCGATTCCCGCTGACCGGCGCGCATACGACGGTGCAATGCGCGCAGTGCCACGCGGGCGGACGTTATACGGGTACACCAACCAACTGCGACGCGTGCCACCTGAACGAGTACAACAGCACGACCAACCCGAACCACAAGGCGGCGGGGTTCCCGACGGACTGCTCGATCTGCCACTCCACCACGAGTTGGGCTGGAGCCACGTTTGACCATACGAAGACCGGGTTCCCGCTGACGGGGGCGCATGCGACGCTGCAATGTGCGGCGTGCCACACGTCGGGCTACACGGGAACGAGCGCGCAATGCGTGTCGTGCCACTTGAACGATTACAACCGCACCACGAATCCGAACCATCAGTCGGCGGGCTTGCCGACGGATTGCGCGGTGTGCCACACCACCACCACTTGGTCGGGCGCGACCTTCGATCATGCGAAGACGGGCTTTGCGCTGACGGGCGCGCACGTGAAAGTGTCCTGCGTAAGTTGCCATGTGGGCGGCCGGTACGCCGGCACGCCAACCGACTGCTACTCGTGCCACAAGACGGAGTACACGGGAACCACCAATCCGAACCACGTGGCCGCGCAGTTCCCCACCAATTGCGCGGTATGCCACAGCACCGCCGGCTGGCAGGGTGCGACGTTCAACCACACGTGGTTCCCGATCTACACCGGCAAGCACGCGGGGAAGTGGACCACGTGCGGTGATTGTCACGTGAACCCGTCGAATTATGCCGTGTTTTCCTGCATCACCTGCCACCAGCACGATGCCGCCAACGTGGTACCAGAACACCGGGACGTGCGCAACTTCGTCTATTCGGCCACCAGTTGCTACTCCTGCCACCCGGCGGGCCAGGGAGATTAGCCATGCGCGTTCGTGTCTTTCCGCTGATGCTGGCGTTCGCGATGGCTTTGTCGGCGCAGTCGCCGGAAACCGGTGAACTGGGCTTCCGCACCACTTTTCGCATTCGCTACGTGGCGGACGGGGCCGTGTATGTCGAGGGCGGACGCGAGGCCGGGCTGAGCGAAGGCATGCACCTGGTGGTCAAGGCGCAAACGGCGTCGGCCGAGAACAATGCCGCGGGACCGGTGGACGCCGAGGGCGCAGTGGCGCACCTGAAGGTTGTGGCAGTTGCGGCGATGTCGGCAGTGTGCGAAATCGTTACCTCCACGCGGCCGCTGGCGGCAGGGGATGTCGCCACGCTGCACCAGTCGGACGTGCAGAAGCTGGTTGAAAAGCGGACATTGGGCAGCACTCGAAGCTACCCGGCGGTTGTCAGTTTCACCGAGAGCGATCCGCTGGATGAGGAAGTACGCGCCTATGTGCCGCGACCGCCGCTGCCGGAGGTGAACCGCGCGCAGGGCCGCATCGGGTTCGACTTCAGTCACATTGGCGCCGGGCAGGCGAGCGCCTCGCAGTTCGGGATGGTCATTCGTGCGAACATCACGCGGATCAACGGCACGTACTGGAACCTGAGCGGGTATTGGCGCGGGCGGTTGGACTCGCGCTCTTCGCCATCACGATCGATCCAGGACCTGATCAATCGCACTTATCACCTGAACCTGACGTACTCGAACCCGAACTCGGCGTGGGTAGCGGGGTTCGGACGTATGTACCTGCCGTGGGCCAGCAGCTTGGAGACAATCGACGGCGGATACTTTGGACGCAAGCTGAATTCCGCGACGACGGCGGGGATTTTCGCGGGCTCAACACCGGACCCGTCGTCGTGGAGTTACGACCCGAACCGGCGGATCGGCGGCACGTTTGTCAACGTGGAAGGTGGGACGTTCGACGAATTGAAGCACAGCAGCACGTTCGGACTCGGCGTGAGCATGATGCGCTTCCGCATAGACCGCCCGTTCATCTTCGCGGAGAACGACATCAGCTTCAAGCGCGTGTTTTCCTTGTACCACGCGCTGCAAATTGACAGCCCGCGGACTGATCCGGCGCAGCCCAAGGTTGGAACGGGCCTGAGCCGCAGTTATCTGACGCTGCGTTATCAGCCAACGGAGCGAGTGACGCTCGATCTAAACCACACCTACTTCCGCGACGTGCCCACCTACGACCCGCAGTTGATCGGAACCGGGCTGTTGGACAAGTACCTGTTCCAGGGCGTCAGCGGCGGGGTGCGCGTGCAGATGATGAAACCGCTGACGGTGTACACCAATGTCGGCCACAGCAGCACAAGCCGCGACAGCAAGGGCTCGTGGAACACCATGTTCGGGGCGACGACGCGCGAGATCTGGCGTACTGGGCTGCGCGCCGACTTGCGCTATTCGAAGTTCGACAGTGCATTCGCGCGCGGCACGTACCGGTCGCTATCGCTCACGCGTAATTTCGGCGAGGGCCTGCGCTGGGAAGTGCAGGCGGGAACACAACAGTACACGTCAGCGTTTTCGCAGGACAGCGGCTCGCGCTTCGTGACCTCGCTGGCCGATGTCAACGTGGGCACACACTACTTTTTCGAGGCGGGGCTAACGGTGCAACGTGGCGCGGGCCAACGCTACAACCAGATATTTACCACGTTCGGTTACCGCTTCGATAACCGCGCGCGCAGGAAGGAGGCCATGAGTGCGAGCAAGAACTAATGCTTTGCTCATCGGCCTCCTGCTCGCGGCCAGTTCGGCAAGCGCACAGGGCGAACCGCTGAACCAGTTGCTCGAACGCGGCACGCGCCAGGTGAGCAGTTACCTGGAAGTGATTTCCGACGTGAAATGCACCGAGCGCGTAACGCAGTTGAGACTGACCGACAGCGGACGCGTGCAGCAGTCCGAGGAGTCGGTCTTCGACTACCTGGTGCTGCTGGAAGGCGGTGCGGACGACCTGATGCTGAACGAATCGCGCATGGAGGTCCGTCCGGCGAAACACAAAAAGAACCTGCCCATGCTGCTCACGAACGGATTTGCCACGCTGTTCCTGATCTTCCATCCGTACTACCGAAACAGTTTTCGGTTCCAACGCGAAGCGGACGACTTGATTGACGGCCGGACATTCGCCCGGGTGCACTTTGATTACGTCACGGGCACGCGCAGTCCCGTGGCGCTGGCGGTGCGCGGGCGGGAGTATCCCTTGCAACTCACTGGGACAGCGTGGCTAGAACCGGACACAGGAATGATTGCACGCATCACGGCGACGCTGGCGAACGACATGAAAGACGTCGGCCTGCGTTCGCTTTCCGCCGACATCGAGTATGCGCCCGTGCGGTTGCCCGGCTGGAAGCAAACCTATCGCTTCCCTTCCCAGGCAAAGATCGAAGTGGCCAGCTTGCGGCAGCACTGGCGCAATGTTCATCGCTTCAGCGATTACCAACGTTTCCTGGTGGGCACGGAAGAGTCCGTCACCAAAGGCAGCATCAAGACCCAATGAGCGCACAAACCACACTTTCGATTTTCACAGCTGCCGCGCAGGATGCGGAGCGCGGGCATCGGATGCGCCTGTACGCGGCCATTGTCGCCGCGGCAGCAGTGAATCTCGCGTTAGCGATCTACGGGTTCGATTATTACCTGCTGGACACACACGACCGGCCGTTCTCGCCCAAGCACCTGCTGCTGAGGCCCAGCGGCGTGATCGGCATCAAGCTGGGCGTGCTGGGCGTGGCGATGTTCTGCGTCATCTTTCTTTACCCGCTGCGCAAACGCATTTCCCGGCTGGGCCGCATCGGCAAGACGAAACACTGGCTGGACTTTCATATCGTCCTGGGGCTTTCGGCGCCGGTAATCATCGCCTTTCACTCGTCGTTCAAGTTCAATGGGATTGCCGGCATGGCTTTCTGGATCATGGTGGCGGTAGCGTTGAGCGGCGTTGCCGGGCGGTACATCTATGCGCAGGTGCCGCGGTCGCTCAGCTCCGCCGAGTTGTCGCTGCGCGAGTTGCAAGCGATGGAGGCAGAACTTACGGGCGAACTGGCGGGCCAGACATTGCTGCCGGCGGCAGACCTCGCGCCGCTGTTCCAGATGCCGGGCGCGGAGAAAGTACGGGCCATGCCGTTGCACCGGGCACTGCTGCTGATCCTCGGGTTCGACCTGCGGCGGCCGTGGCAGATTGCACAATTGCGCGCGCGGGTGCTCGGGCGCCGGGGCCACCTGCCTTCGCTCGGCGGTCTGCTGCGTCCGCGGCACGAGGAACTGGATCGCGTAGTCACGGTGGCGCGTCGCAAGGCGTCGCTGGTGAAACGCATCGCCTTTCTGGAGCGCAGCCAGCAAGTACTCCATCTATGGCACGTGATTCATCGGCCGTTCAGCTACTCGATGGTCGTGCTGGCAGCGATCCACATTGGGGTGGTGCTGGCCCTCGGATATTTGTGAGTCATGGACACGCTATTCGCATTCCTGCTGGCGGGCGTGGTGACCCTGTTCTTCGTGCGGGGGTATTTGAAGAAGCTGACCGCACAAAGAAGCGGCCAGACTCAGTCCGCAGCGCCGAAACGCGAGCGGCCGTGCCCGCGCTGCGGCAAGAACATCGAGCAAGGCGTGTCGTTCTGCGCGTATTGCGGGGCGGCGTTGGCGATGTGGACGATACATTCGGCGCCCACGCAGGAACCCGCCGCGGCCGGCGCTCCGCAAGGCAAGCCGAAGCCGGTGATCAACGCCTCCTTGTGCATCGGCTGCGGAAGCTGCGTCCACGCATGCCCGGAGACCGGCACGCTGGAACTGAGCGCGGGCAAGGCGATCCTGGCGCATCCGGAACGCTGCACCGGGCACGCGAAGTGCGCCGACGTCTGCCCTACCCAGGCAATTGCGTTGTCCTTCGGCGGCGTGCTGCAAACCATGCGCGTGCCGCTGGTCAAAGAGAACTTTGAAACCAACATCCCCGGCATTTACATCGTCGGCGAGTTGTGCGGGATGGGACTGATCAAGACGGCCATCAACGAAGGCAAGCTTGCCATTGATCACATTCGCCAATCCGGTGTCACGGCAGCAGCGGGCCCTGATATGTACGACGTGGCCATCGTGGGCGCGGGCCCGGCGGGTCTCAGTGCGTCATTGACCGCGCAGCAACACGGCTTGCGCTACATCACGCTCGAGCAGGGCGAGATCGCGGCCACGATCCGCAACTATCCGCGGCAGAAGTTCCTCATGGCCGAACCGCTGGACATACCACTGTACGGCGCGCTGTACGTGGGCGACGGCACCAAAGAGGCGCTGCTCTCGGTGTGGGAGACGATCATCGCCAATACCGGCGTGCGGATCCAGACGAACGAGAGAGTGGAATCCATTCAGAAGAACGCCGCCGGTTTCCACGTGATCACGCCCAAAGGCGATTACCACGCGCGCCACGTCGTGCTGGCGATGGGCAAGCGGGGCACGCCGCGCAAGCTGGATATTGAAGGCGAGGACCTGCCGAAAGTGGCTTATCGGCTGATCGAAGCCGACAGTTACGAGGACAAGCACATCATCGTGGTTGGCGGCGGCGATTCGGCAATTGAAGCTTCGTTGGCGCTGAGCCGGTCAGGCAAGAACCTTGTGACGCTGTCGTACCGCGGCGATTCCTTCAAGCGCGCCCGCGAGCGCAATCGCGCACAAATCGAAGAGGCGCGGAAGGCCGGACGCGTTCGCGTGGTGCTCAATTCGAACCTAGGACGAATCACACCCGATTCGGTGGAATTGGACACCGCCGGCAAGATTGAATCGCTCAAAAACGATTACGTCTTCGTGCTGATCGGCGGTACCACACCGGAGGAGTTTCTGCGGAAGATCGGCGTGGAGATTGTGGAGAAGGCGGTCGGCGCGACCGCAAGCTGGTAAATCGCACCAGTAAGTAGAGCTTGTTTCAAAAACAGTTTTTCAGAAGGGTGCGGCTCTAGAGGCTGGAGCGCGTCCTGAGGCTGCTGAAAAACTCGATTTTGACCTCGTTTTGAAAGGGCGCGGCTTCAGCCGCGCCAAACAACTCCTTTGTCTTTGTCATTTCGAGCGGGCTTCAGCGCGCGAGGAATCTGTCTTTCAGACTTTTTCAGCAGCCTCTTTAGCCGCTGAGGGGCAGTGCCCGGATCAGCAGTCACCGCGTCAAGTCCCTTGTTGTTGGTTGAGGTCGTTCGAGGGCAGGGGGCGCAGCGGTCGGGCCAGCAGTAGAGCGGACAGGCATAGCAAAAGGGCTCCATGACTCGGCGGAACGGGGCATTCGGGGGCTCACCCGCCAATCATGACGGTAAACTCTCCCAGGACGATCACTCCGCCGTGGGCGGTCTGATCGCCGACGCGGGCGGCGGGCATGAAGCCGATCATCACCGAAGTAGAGCCTTTCACGATTACGTCCGGCGGGCCGGCGCAGGTGGCCATGTCGCCGACGCGCGCCGCGGGCAGGAAGCCGATCAGCACGGTCGGGCAGCAAGCCGGAAGAATAGGGCCGCCAACGTGGGGGACAGTGCCCGTCACCATGGGGCAGGTATGCATATCGGTCATGCGTGCGGCTGGGGGCATAGGGTGCCTCGACGTCTGCGGCTGGTTGTGGCAATCTTGGACGTGCAGCAACTCACGACCGGCGCAAGTGTAGCCTATATCACTCCTGGACTCAAGGTGTTGGCCCTTTTCCAAAAATGTTGCACACATGACCGGCCATTTGGATGATACTTGCCACCCGAGTCGGGCGCGTGACATGGCGCTGTTTGTCCCAACGTTGAGGAGGTGTTATGGGGCATTTGCACCTGGATACATGGCACACGGTCAAGCAGGGGGAATGGCTGAGTAAGATCGCAGCCTCGTATGGTCTGCCGTGGAAGCTCATCTGGGATCACCCGAAGAATGCCAGCCTGAAACAGCGGCGAGACCCGAACATTCTGTTTCCCGGCGACCAGATATTTATTCCTTCCTCCGAGACCCGCGAAGAATCGCGCAACACCGACAAAAAGCACGATTTCGTAATCGAAAAACAACCAGATTTTTTTGAACTCACGCTGTTGTACCCGGGGGGCGAGCCGATCAAGGATGAGCCTTATACCCTCCACATTACCGATCCGCCGCTGACGGGCACGACCGACGGCAACGGTCATTTCAAGCATGAGAACCTCGATCCAATGAGTCTGCACGACGGCCTGCTGGAGCTTCCGGGCGTTGGCGTGCAGATGTGGGTCGGGTTGGGCACCTTGAATCCTTCGCACTCCAAGGCTGCCCATAGCAACGAACCCAGCCGCTACGACGACGGCCTCTCCGGAATCCAGATGAGGCTCCTGAATCTTGGCTACGATCCCGGCAGCACCGATGGGCAACTGGACGAATCAGGAGAAATTCCCGCGGCAACCGAACGTGCCATTGCACAGTTTCAGCGCTACGAGATGAAACTCCCTCCGGAGAAGGTGACCGGCGAACTGGACGACGATACCAGGCAGGCAATCAAAGACAAGTTTGGCGTGTAATGGAGATGAGCGATGGGAGGCTATTTCATCTACAGGGCTGCAAAAGACGCTGCGATCAAGGCGGCGGGCAAACCTTATGAAGCGAAGTTTCATTGGGAATTCGCACACAAACCGGTCCCGCAGCAGATGGCGCCCCAGAAACAGAAATCGGAACCTGATGAGTGGTCGCTGAAGTTAAAGGAAATCGAGGTCTTGAACGTGCCCGGCGAAGGCGGGCACCCGTTCCACGAGTTGGCGTCCGCGTACTCGCAGGCCATACAGGACGAGGTTGGCAAAGGCCTGAAATACCTGCTGGCAAAGCCGACGCACCTGGCGCCATGCGTGCCCAACAAAGTGCAATTGGAAGCCGACGAGTTCCTCTGCCTGGATGTCGGAAGTTGGCTGGCGGACCACCAGAATTTCGGACTGATCTCAAATAAGGCCGTGTTTTTGTGCGACTACAATCCTGGCAGTGCGGCAGCTTCGCCGGGGGCCGCTAAAGGAATAGCAAAGGAATTCCTCGAAAACGTGCCGGGATGCAGCATACAGCGCGGGCCTATCAAGGTCGGACTTCCCGGCATGAGCAACGATGAACTCTATGTCGTCATTCCCGACATGCACATCCCGCAAACGGCGGAGACGGAAATAGCCCGAGCGCGGTACAGATTGTGGGAAAGAATCGTGGAGAAAGTCTATGTCCGTCCCGGCGAGCCACCGCTGTTCCAGGCCGCGTACTGGAGCGCCCGCAGGGCCGCGGGCGAATACGGCGGAGCGCGCAATTTTCTCTGCGGGCTGACCGGAATTGAGCCGATGAGGAAGTTCCTGGCCGCCATCCGGCAGTTTGCCGGGAAGACTGCGGCGAAACAGCTCACGATTCTGCAAGTCGGTGACATGTACGAGTTATGGGCATATCGGCCATGCCTGTTCGGCGACTCGGGCAACGATGTGGCGGGTCCGCTAGTCGTAAACCAACCCGCGGCAGTGGCCGAATGGATCGCGGGGACGCACTTCTTGTTCCAGGAGATGTTTGCCGAATTCGACAAGTGTGCCAATGCCGGCATCCGCCTGGCGTTTGTCCACGGAAACCATGACTGTTATCTGTTGGACAAAGGGGTCCGGGAAAAGGCCAATTCATGGCTCAATGACCTCCCCAGATTCGCAGAGCTGTTCGATATGACGGCGGAATTCGCGCCCGTAGGATTTATCCCGTCCACTGTGCCTGACCGGCAAGCCTGCTTCGACGAGCACGGCATTCATGCCGAGCATGCGCACAACCACTACGACGTTTCGAACCACGATGGGGCCGCGTCAGGCCAGAAATTCACAGACTTTGGCGCCCACGTTGGAGACTTGGCCAAGCAATTTGACTCTTTGCGGCGCAGTTCGTTCATTGCCGGCGCAGCCGCGCTTTTTGTGAGCAACCCGTTCAACATCTACGTCATGGGGCACACCCATGGCATGGATGTGAATCAGGTACGAGTGACGCACTGGCTCGACGGCAAGCAGGTCAAGGTCACGACAGAAAAGAAACGCGCCGCCTGTGCCGCGCCTTAATTTGTGCTCGGGCGGGGCTTTATTTCGGTTTCCACACGTTCTTGTCACGCTGCGGGAAAATGACCTTGCAGTTGCCGGACGCGAGTCCCTCGACGCGCGCATGTCCCTTCTCGTCCAAGCATCCTTCCGCCACAGTCGAGCCGTCCGGCAGGATGACTTTATACACCTCGCCCGCAACCGGCTTGTTGTCCTGATCCACGAGTTTGACTTCGATCCAGTGTTTCTTCTCCTCGGCGGCAGCTTCGTCCGGGTTGGGCGGCTTGTGCGGCGTCAACGCCACCAATCCATATTTTCCGGTCTGCTGTTTCATTTGCTGCTCTTTGATCTTGGACATTTCGCCGGGATCGGCCTTGTCGGCCTCATGGACTTCCTTGGGCTTCATGGGGGCAGTCAGCGAGCAGGCCTGGCCGCTGGCCGGCGGTGAGCCGGGGCCGGAGTTGATATTGACCAGGGAGCCTTGTACGACCACGAGATTCCCTTTGACGGTGACTCCCACGGGATCGAGCACAACCGAATTGCCGCCGCATTTGAGCGTGATGCCGGTGGGGGCTTCGAGCACGATGGTCATGCCCGCTTTCAAGTAGGTGGCCATGCTGACCTTGTTCGAGTAGTTCATCCCGAACTCTTCGGCCACATCCCCGCTGACCTTCAAGGACTGGCTGCCGCCTACTTCCACCGCTTGCTTGCCGGTGACCTTCAAGTGGTGGTCGCGGCCGACGGACTGCGCGTAGTCGCGGTCAATGGTCTCGTGGTGGTCGTTCTTGGTCTGTTCGAACTTGTCCTGCTCGACTATCAGGTGAAGGTCTTTGCAGACCGTCTCGTATTCGTTGTTCTTCACGCGGATGTCGAGGTTCTTTTCCGCGTGCATGAAAATCTGCTCTTCGCCCTTTTTGTCCTCGAAACGGAACTCGTTGAAGCCGCCGCCACCCTTGCTGCTATTGGTCTTCAGGGTGGTCATAGTCATCTGGTCGGGCAGCTTGTAGGGCGGCATTTCTTCGCCGTTATAAACCCG
Organism: Terriglobales bacterium; assembly: GCA_041946775.1. GTDB lineage: Bacteria > Acidobacteriota > Terriglobia > Terriglobales > Acidobacteriaceae > JBHGBA01. Next base: position 52,148 of record JBHGBA010000012.1, on the reverse strand, counting down.
GCCGGTGATAATGGGCTGGTCCGGATCACCTTCGAGGAAATCGACGATAACCTCCTGGCCGATGCGCGGCAGCGACATGGCGCCCCAAGTCTTTCCCGCCCACGCTTGCGAGACGCGGATCCAGCAGGAGCTCTCGGCGTCGTACTTGCCCAGACGGTCCCAGTGGAACTGCACTTTGACGCGCCCATATTTGTCGGGGTAGATCTCCTCCCCTTGGGGGCCGACGACCAGCGCAGTCTGCGGGCCTTGCACGAATGGCCGGCGCGCCACGCGAGGGGGACGGTAGGGCACCTCGGCGGGGATGCAGACGACGCGGTTGCTGTACTGTGCCGGCAGGTCGGCCTGGCCGCTGCGGTAGCCGCTGGCCGTAGCTTCGTGCTCGACTTCGGCGATCAGCCATTTGCGGTTCTGCGCCTTGTCGGGGTGATCAACCAATTCGAACTGGAAACCTGGCAAAAAGGCGCGGCAATTGCTCGTCGCGCGTGCCACGAGCTGTTGCGACTCCTCGCATTCCATGCGCAAGCGCGCCACAGTTTCGGTGTCGCTCTTGGTTTCGCAACCGGCAGGGTAGTCGTAAATCTGTAACTGCTTCTTCCACGACTTCACCATCGTGTCGGTGGAGGCCGACACGTTGGTCAGGGGCGTCTTGAAATTAAAGTCAGTAAGGGCCCAGGAGCCGGGACGCAGTTCCTGCTCGCATTGCCAAGTTTTCACCACATCGCGGTCCCACTCATGGGTGTGCTCGGTGAGCTCGAATTCCGCCTTGTCCTGGCCGGGGCAGGGTTGCACCGCCGAGGTGGAGTCCGCCAGGACCAGCACGTGCTTTTGCGCTTCGTGGCGGAAGAAGTAGTAGATTCCGTGGTACTCCATCAGGCGCGACACGAAATTGAAGTCGGTTTCCCGGTATTGCACGCAGTATTCGCGCGGATTGTAGGTCTTGGTCAGCGACAGTTCGTAGTCGGCAAAGCCCAGGAACTTGAAGACCTCCTCGATGATGTTGGGCACCGACTTGTTCTGGAAGATGCGGCAGTCGGCACGCCGGGTGAGCAACCATAGCCAGGGCACGAGTTGCGCGGAATAATAGCGGTGGTGCCGGTCTGAACCAGTTTGGCTGAAGCGGCTGACGACACCGTTGATGAAGCGCTGGCTCCCATCCCCCAGTGCCACGGTTATAGTCGCGGGCTGGCCGACCATCTGGTCGAAAGCAATCGCCTGGTTCGCGAACATCTCCAGTTCGAAACAGAACGGGGTGGAGAGGCTCTCATAGCCGGTGTAGCGGAGCAGAATCAGCTTGTCCTGCCCCAGGGGCGTATCAACGGAAATCAGCCGACCGGTTTGCGCTTCTGTCGCCATGGGACGCCCTCGCTTGTGTTGCGCGACTGCACGCTTTCGGCAGGCGCACACTGTTTATCCAGGAGAATTCCCTCGCACCCGGCGAAGAACCCTGGCGTTGCGCCGCTGTCGGGAGAATTATCTCCCCGGATTCAGCGGCAAAAGAACTGCGACAATTCTTTCCGGCGTACCTGTGAAGTCAAGGGCCTTCGGAACCGGGGGAGTCCACAAGTGCCCTTTTGGAACCCAAGAGACTGCGAACCAGTTCAACGCAAGAGGCCGAGCTGGCATTGGTCGGCTGTCGTTCGCGCCCACACTGTAATGACAAACGCGCAGAAATTCAATCGGGAGGCTGCGCGCCGTGCCCAATTCCGCCCGAAACTGCGGGGACAACGGCTGAGGCGCGCCGACGATCCATTGGACGTAAGTTGCTGAATTGAACGAAGAACGGCTGAAGAGGCTGCCGAAAAGTCTGAAAGACAGATTCCTCGCGGGGCTGAAGCCCGCTCGGAATGAAAAAACAAAGGAATTGTTCGGCGCAGCTGAAGCCGCGCCCTTTCACGAGCGCAAAAATCGAGTTTTTCAGCAGCCTGTGAAGCCGGGCACGCCGGAAGTCCAGAAGGCGAGGCAGAGCGCAATGAAGCTGTGCCGGGCTGCGCTCTTTCCCGCCGCGTCGAGTGGCTGGTTTCCTGCCCCGAGTTGTGCGCGCCGATGATGAACACTACGGCGTTGTGAAACGCGCATCTTTCAGTTTGGGATTCAGCACCACGGATTCAACCACAATCTTGTGACTTTCAGGTGCGCCCTCCACACTGGTTTCGACGACGTGTGGAATCAGCAGTCCTCCGACCCACTTGTAGTCTCGATACTGGGTTGTGACGCGGCGTTCCCTGCCGCGGATGCGGCGGCCCGCATCGGCCTTCAGTTCGAGGAGGGTGTTCGCGTCCAACCAGATGTGGCTCACGACTTCTTGTTCGTTTGGTTTAGCTTGTTTCGTCAGCTTCAGCTTGTAGGCGTCATGGCCATCCAGGGATTCGCGACCAACTAGCTCCGCCTTGAATCCCTTGGCGGCGTAGTCCACGAGCGGGCCATCGAGTTCGACCTGGGCAGAGGCAGCTTGCAACTCGTCGGGCGAGAACGGCTCGACCTCTTTGCGTCCTAAGAACGGCCGCAGCTTCCAGCCCTTTGTCCCGTCGTAGACCTGCACGGCAGTTTGTTCGCGGAAGACGATTTCCAGGCGCATCTTGCGTGGCCGCTTCAACTCCAGGGTAAAGGGGACAGCCATTCCCTTCCCCACTTCCATGCGACCGCTCATGATCATGGAATGGACGGCGCGCCAGCCGCCGAGGCCACCTCGTGCCGCGACATTCTTGGCGATGACTTCTTCCGCCGTAAGCTGCGGCGTGGCCGGAGTTGCCTCAGCCGCAAAGGCGACCGGCAACGCGAAGCAGAGTATCAGCGAGAACAGAACAAGTTTTCCAAACATGAATTACTCCTGGCTCTTGGGCGCTACCGAAGTCAGACGTTGATTGACGACCAGGCCGTCAGCGCGAAATTCGCCGATGACGATGTCGACGCGGTCGCCGGGCTGAACCAACTTGCCGGGGTTGCCAAAAAATATCCAGTAAATGCGGCCGGCGTGTGGCGGATTGGAGTTGCGAAGCGGCCCAACTTTGGCGGGGGCTGGGACCATCAATTGTGCCCCGGTGGCCTCATGAATGAGACGCGGTTTAGTGCGGCGATCAAACAGCGGTTTCGCCTTATTGGCATCGAGCACGCGATAGCGGAACTCGAGCATGTAGCCGGCGGAGGCCAGTTCAACACCGAGCAGTTCGACTCCCCAACGGCGCTTGAAGATGGTACCCAGACGCGGGTTCAGTGTTGCCGAACCAGGAAGGATCGCGGCAGTACGCACCGCGGCTGAGCGTGGCTCCTCTGCGGCAACACTGCGCTGAGGGACCAGGCACAAACCGAAAACGAACGCTGCCGCTAATAGGGATTTCCGCCACACCAGGCGGAGGTGTTGGGGGAGCGGGCTGGCCGCCCGCTCCCTTGGGTTCGTAACGTTAAGGTGATGTGAACGCATCACCGCACCTCGTCGGCGCCACGGTCCACGGCTCCGCCTTGCGGCCTAGGCTGCATGTCGAAGTCGTGGTCGTTCGCCGGGCTGGCCAAGCCGGTGTTAATGGCCGGCGACGTACTGTTCAGGTGATAGTCCCACTGCATGGGCGTCAGCGGCCCCCAGCGGACGTCAATGAAGTTGCCGCCTTCATCGAGCGCCGGCAGCGGCAGAAGCGTGGTCACCTCACCCGGCAGCAAGCGCAGGGTGCGGGGACCGTTGCAGTACGCGGACCGGAACAGTGGGTCGGCCGAAGTATTGTTCAGAGAGGCGCTGTATCCCACCGTGCTGGTCAGCACCGAGTAGGCGGGAGTCAGCCTGAGTGTGGGGTTGGTCTGCGCCTCGCCCAGCACACCCAGATCCCAGTAGTTGGCGCCCGCCGGACATTGGCCGACCGTGGTTTGCGACAACACCGGGACGAGCTGCGCCACGCCTGTGGCAGCGTCGTAGTAGAACGAACGGTTCTTCCAGATGACGTTGTTGTTCAACGTCGGATTGGAGAACCGGGTGGTAACCAGGGGCGCCAGCAGCGGGCTGTGACGCTCGGAGGAGATGCCTGCCGGCTGTGGCGCCGAGGTGTTCGGCCCGGCCGTGAACGTGGCGCCCACGGTGGAGGTGCTGTCGTTGTGGGCGATGGTGTTGTTCACGATCGTGGCGCGGGTGGTGTCCTGCAAAGAGACACCCGCCCCGGACCAGCCGGCGACGTTGTTGATGATGATGTTGTTGGTCATGCGGACGAACCAGGGGTCTGGCGTCTGCACGTCCAGGCCGTTGACCTGCTGGGTGCGGATGCCGCCACCGTGGCCGGCCCCGGCGTGGTTGCCCTGAATCAGGTTGGCATCCACCACCACGTGGCCGGAGCCGCGGGTGAGACCGAGTGCGACCGGCTCGCCACCGATGAAGATGCCGCCGCCTGACTTGGTCAGTCCCTGGTTGAACGACTGGTTGAAGCGGATGGTGTTGTTGGCAATCGTGCCCAGGTTGCTTAAGCCGAAGTGGCCGATGCCGCCGCCATCGCCCGCGGTGAAGTTGCCACAGACGAAGTTGTTGGTGACGCGGTAAAAGTCGGTGCCGGTGCACAGCGAGATGCCGCCGCCAGCGCCGTTCAGACCGCCGTTCAGCCGCACGGCGTTGTTATGGATCTTCAGGTTCTTGTTGTACCCGAACGGTCCGTTCCCCGCCAACTCCAGGAACGGGTGGCCCACGCGCAGGCCGCCGTGGTACTGACCCGAGTTGGTGAAGATGTCGTTGTTGGAAATCTCCAGACCGTGCGCCCACCCATTGACGAAGATTCCACCGCCAATGTCGCCACCGGTGATGCTGAAGCCGTCAATGCGCGAGAAGTTGCAGATGAACCCGGGCTGCAGCGTGTTGCCCGGCGAACACGAGGCAAGGTTCTTGCCCAGCACAGTGATACCGGCGCCCTCTTCGAAGCCAAGGACACCAGGACCAGCGAGCGTGGCGTTGCCCGCCGGCTGGTTAGGCAACAAATCCACCGCGCCACTGGCAATGAGTCCCTCGACCTTCTGGCGCCAGGCGACCAGCTTCTCCGTGGGGAACTTGGCCGCGTTGATGAAGGTGGATCCGGCGCCCGCGCCCTGCAGACGGACCGGCTTCCACATGATCACCAGTTCGTTGTAGGTGCCCGGGCCCACCAGAATGAGCTGACCGGGACGAGCGTTGTCAATGGCAGCCTGGATCGACTGGCCCGCCGAGACGCGAATCGGGGCGACCCCTTCAATCGAGACCGTCGCCGCGTACACGCTGGAAGCGGTCGAGCCGCCGAGGTTGCGATTGACCACCAGCTGGCCCTGGCCGCGTACCACGGGAGCCCCTCCAGTGGTGCGCGGAATCACGGCCACGATCCTGTCGGGCGTCCAGCTCTCGATCGTCAGCGGCACGCCGTTAAGCGTGACCGAGCCTGACGTGCCGAAGCTGAAGTCGCGGGCAATCATCTTTGGCTCCGGACTGCCCGGCCCTGAGTAAGCCGGATTGGGCACGGAAACGGCTGCGCCCATGGAGTAAATGGTGAGCCGGAGCGGACCATTGACGTTGACGAACGGTCCCACACCATCCCCGTCCACCTGCCGGATGACCGGCGACTGGTCCGGCGCGGCACAATCCACCGGGTTGTCTCCGGAGGCGAAGGCCGCAGTCGGCAGCACCGGAGTATCCAGGTACGTTGTGGTGCCCGGCATGTACTGGAAGGTGTAGCAGAAGTTGCTGAACATCGGGTTGTAGTGTGGGTCGGTGATCAGCGTGTTGTTCGGCCCCGGGATCGGTCCCGGATCGTTCATGCAAGTCATCAGCATGGCCGGCGAGTATCCGCTCGGCTGAGGCAGGTTTGCGTTGAACGTGGAGGGCAGCAGGCCGTTGAAGCGGCCCCACTGGTCCGAGTAAACGCGAGAAACCTCGTGCCCGTTGAAGTCACGCACCGAGATTGGCACAAATGGGGGAGCCCACTTCTCACCGAACTGCGGTGACGCCGGATTAAATTCCTGCGCCAGGTCGTTGAGGATCATGCCGGCGAAATGGCCGGCGATGGGAGTGGAAGTGAACAGGAAGAAGTCGGCATTGGCCTGCGCTTGGTCGGTCAGTACAACCTGCTTCTTATTGCAAAGCGGGGTCGTCGCACCGGCAAAAGGCGCATCGCCCGGGAATAGGCTGAGGCTGAGGGGCACCACGTGCGGGTCGCCCACGCACGGGGGCTGCAACAGCCCGGGCTCAGGGCTGAGGGCTTGCTGTACGATCGCCTGGTCAGGCGTGATAGCAGCGATCGCGAAGTTGGCGAAGGCCACAGTCGCTGGAGCGATTGACTGGGAGAAAGTCTCGCCGAAGCCGACGTTGACGTCCTCTTCCTTCACGATTTCATAGCCCGGAGGCGGCACGACCTCCACCACGTACTTGCCAGGCGGGATGCCAAGGAACGCGTAACCGCCGTCGAAGACGCCGGGGCGGACCTGGTTCCAGTTGCGCATGCCGTCGTAGCACCTAGTGGCATCGCCACCGAGGGTCGTGTTGATGAAGAGCGCATCGGTTTCGCCGGGGCAGCCGCTGGGCGGGCTGGCGTCCCAACTATCGGTCTGGGTCTCCCTGACCAAGTTGAGCACCTTGACGCGGTTGCCGTTGGCGTCAAGCTGGTTGGTTTCGATTTCGCGCCACAGACGAACCTTGACACCGGGGATGCCCGGCTCCCAAGGATCGCCGACGCCAAGCCGCGGGTCGAATTCGGCGCGCGTCGAGGCGTAGTAGACGATGCCGACGATGCCGCCGTTCTCGCCCGGCTGGTAGGGCGATTTGCCCCATTGCAGGACGTTGGTCTGCCCGAGGAAGCCCTGGAAGGCTTCGAGCAGCACTGGGCTGTACGCACCGTTATTCAAGGAGAGCTCGGTGCGTTGCAGTGAGGCATCGGCCTGCACCTGCGGATTGAGGACACCGGGGAATGGGCCGCCGGCGACATTGCCGCCGGCATCCACATGCACGGTTACGCCGGTTGCCATGAAGCGTGAGTAATCAACCTCGGCAACCAGCCAGTTGAAGAAGGGGAACGTCTCGTCAAACGAGTAATATCCGCTCCAGTCGGTGGTGCTGGCCTGGTAGAGAGTGCCATCCCGGAAGCGCAGGTTTACCGCCAAATCGGGGATGGGCGGCTCACCGGCGTCCCAGATGCCGTTGCGGTTATCGTCCCGATAGATCCAGGTCTCGGTACGCGCAAACCAGTTGAACACCGGGACGTTGCCCAGGGCGGTCGCCGTGCCGCCCGCCAAGGTGACGGCGCGGAACGCGATGATCTGGTCCAAGTACTCATCCCAAATGACAAGCTGGTAGTTGCCGTCGGGAATGCCGGAAAACGCGAAGTAGCCCTGATCGTCGGCTTTCACCGTAGCGATTGCCGGGCCGAGGCCGTTGGCCGAGTTTAGCGCGGCCCAAGCGGTGGTGTGGGCCAGAGCGTCGCGCGACTGGCTGTCCCACAGCGTCTGGTCCGGCGGACGCGACATGTGCAGGTTAGTGACTCTGCCGGTGAGCGAATTGTTGCCACTCAGAACCGGCATGTCGTCCGGGCTCACAAAGCCGATAAACACGTGATAGCCGGGCGGTCCGAATTCCTGGAAGAATGAGGGTTCGCCCGCCTTCACCCAGGCGTCAATGCCCCTGGTTCCCTCGATGGTGGAGGTCTGCGACCACGTCTTGGTAGTGCCTGCGGGTGCGACCGCCGTGAGCGTGTACTTGCCAGGAGCGAGGTTCTGGATCAGCGCCGTCCCGTTGGGGCAGGTTACGATTACACCCTCGGGGGCGGAGCCAGGACAGCTTGCCGTGCCCAGCAATGCGTTTTTCAGCGGATTTCCGAAGGCATCCTGGGACATGACCCCGCCCGCGATACCGTAGCGACCGCCGGCATCAATGAGCGTGATCTGAAAGCCACCCAGTCCCAGTTCGTTGCCATCGGGGGCGCCGTTGGTGGGGCTGTTGTCATTGAACACCAGCACGCTGATCTGGGCCGGAGGAATCGGCTGTTGCGCCACGGCGATGTTGACGATGTTCTGGCCGGGCGCAATAGGAGCACCGCCGAGGCTATGACCGTCGGGATTGGCGGCGTCGTCCGGCAGGACGGACATGTAGTAGTGTTGAGTGGGGTCGAGCGCCACCTGAATCGAGCCACACCCGGCGCAATGCCCCTGGGTTACCACTGGCATATAGCTCTTGTGGAAGTTCAGACCGAGCTGGTCGGTAGCGGCCGGTGGCGGGTTGTCGGGACTGACGTGGTAGGTCGTGTCGTGTTCGATTAACCAGCGGTAATTGCTAACCGCCATTGTGGGCCCTTGGACAGTCACCACCAGGTTGCGCAGCGGGTGAAGCGTGAGATTCACCGCCACCGGGGTGCTCAACGCATTGGCGGCATCTTTGACCTGGTAAGTGAATGTGTAGTTGCCCGGCGGTCCGCTAAAGCTAAAGCTGCCATCGGCGTTCAGGACCAGCGCCCCAGCCGCCGGCGGAGTGGCGATCACCGCGGTGAGAGCGTCACCGTCAACATCAACGTCGTTCGCCAGTACTCCGGGAGCCGCGATCTGAAGGTCGGCAGAGATGCTGTTGACGTAGGCGTCCTCAGTTCCTGTCGGGGCATCGTTGACGAATGACACATTCAGCGCCACGGTAGCAACTCTGGTGTCCTGACCACCACTGGTTGCAACGTAGGTGAAGGTGTCGGTGCCCGAGAAGTCCTGATTGGGAGTGTAGGTAAAGGTTCCGTCCACGTTGAACGCGACTTTACCGTTCGTTGGCGAACTGGTGTTGCGGTAGTTGGTGAGTCCGGCCTGTCCGCCTACGCTACCGTTAAACGGCGTGTCTTCGGTCACCGCAAAGCTGAAATCCGCGGCGCCGGAGGGTACACCGCCAATAGGCGTGGAACCAGAGCCGACTATGAGGTAGGCCAACATGCCGCTGTCCGGCTGATCGTTGCTGGTGAGGGCAAGCATACGATCGAACAGCGGATACGTGGCGTTCTCGGCGGGAGCGGAGACGAGCACATCAAGCGTTTTGCCCGCGGCCAGCAGGACTGAGCTCTGCGACTTGGCAGCTCCGGGATAGATGTTGCCATCCTCTGCGATGAGCGTCATCTGAAGGTTGACAAACGTGGGCGCGTGGGATTGAAGTCCCGCATTGAGGAAGCGGAACAAGACTGGCGCCAGGGGATTCGGGGCCGTCCAAGGAACCGAGAAGGTGTAGGCCGGATCTGATGGGGCAGCTTTACTGAACGGCTTACCATTCACCAGGAAGTACTTGGGAACATACTCGACGGTGCTCGGGTAATCCGGCAGACGGCAACGAGCGGGGTCGTTGACTGCATCGGCAGGCAGACCGAACGCGGCTTTGTGAGCGCACACGTTCTGCGCTGGGTCGATTTCACTAAAGAGCGCAACCTGGTCGGCAGGGTCGCCGCCAACGATCAGGGCTCCATAGAGACCCATGGGTACTTGGATCGCCGGCAGAGTGCCGCTCTGATAGAGGTAGGTGCCGGCCTTCAGGGAATAGGCGTAATCCGCCGTTCCCCCGTTGGCCGCCGCCTCCTTGGTGAATGACTGAACACGGCCACCGGGCTTAACCGGGTCGCCGCCACCCGCCTGGCCGGGTATAACCAGCGAAACCGGCACCGGCAGAGTGTTAGTCAGGTGGATGGTATGGGCGCCGACCGGCAAATCAATCCGCGGTCCAGGCGCCGACGGGCCCGAGCAATTCACGCTAAAGCCCGCATCGTCGCACTTCACGAAGCCCCACATGGGCACTACAGCGCCGTCGGGCAACGTCTCATTGAAGCTTTGAGTTTTCAGGTAGACGTCGGCGGCAAAGGAAGTGCCTGTGGCGAGCAGGATACAGATTGCCGCCAACGCTGCGGTCCTCAAAATAGATTTGCACAAGTGTGATCGCATGGCTCTCTCCCCCTTCGCCTACTGCATAATTTGCACCCCCGGGGGTTCGATAATGAGCATCGTCATCATCCCGCCGGGGAAGACATCGTTATTGGTCATCTCCCGTTCCGTGTGGGAGTGCCACATATAGGTGAAACCGCCGTTCGGGTTCATGCCACCCTGGCCAGGCGGAAGCTGAGCAAGGGAGCCCATGTACGGCGTGCCGCTGTAGAGCGCACCATTGGTCATCACGTACGGGTCGGGTACTTGCGCCGGAAGGTGCGCACCATGGTCTGGGCACCACTCTTTTGTGACCGGGTCGTATCCGGCGGAGGGCATGGGCGCCTGGCCAGGCTGCCAGAGGAGCCCGTTGCAGGTGTGTGCTCTGTCGCCGTAGATGTCCCAGCCAAGGTCCTTACCGGTCCATTCATAGATCGCGTCCACCGTTCCGCCGGGGAGGGATGCAATGGTGAAGAGCTGCGGTCCGGCAAGCTTGGTGGGATCGGTTGCGCTCAAGATCAGGCGACCGTCGCGCGCCAGTACTTGCGCGTGGTTGCCGTGGAAGTGATACGGATGCATCTCCCGCCCGGCACCGACAACCCGCATCAGCAGGCGCTCGCCCGGATGCATGCGCGGCATGATGTTGTAAGGCTGGTGCGGCAGCAGGGGATCGATCGGTTCCTTCATGGTGTCGGGCGCCGAACGTCCGTTGATCATCCAGTACTTGGAGTGGTAAGGCTCAGTGGCGACCGTGATCGGACCCGGCCCCGAGGCTTGGGCCTCCACGGCACGGTGGATGGCGGGATCAACTTCGCTGAGCACGAACAGATATTCGCGGTCAAAACAGGTGGCCGCATGGGCATAGGCGCAGCTTGCGAAGGTTGCGCCCGCGGGACGAACGATCAAGGCCCCGAACAGACCCATCTCGACCTGCAAGTCGGGCCGTGTACCGCTGTGATAAAGGTAGGTGCCCGGTTCGCTGGCCGTGAAAGTGTAGGTGACGGTCCCGCCGCCAGGCGTGGCTTCCTGTGTGAGGAGACCCGTGACACCAGGATTAAGGGGATCCACGGTGACCTTTTGCCCGGAGAAAACTATCGAGACGTTGCCTGCGGCGGCAGGCAGTTGATTCGTGAGTGTTACCCGGACGGTCGTTCCGGCAGTCACGATTAGCGTGGGCCCCGGCAGTTGCATTCCGATGGGACTGCCAGTGACTCCATAGCCCCACGCGTAGACCGAACCCCCGTCAGGTAAAGTAACGTAGGCCGCGCTTGCGGTCAGGTTGAAATTGCTTCCGGTTTCACCCGGGATGGTTGCGTGCGCCGCTGTGGCGGCGAACAGCAGCGAAAACGCCACTGCGGCGACAGCAATCATCCGGGCCAACCCGGTGCTTCCCATCTTGAATTCGAATTTGCTCATCGCCGCCCCCTAGTTAATGCGGATCTCGGTCATCGCACCGCCGAAGTTCTCGGCGTCGTTGGACAGTTGGTCAAGGTTGGCGCTGTACAGGAAATAGGTGCCTGACAGGCCGGTGGTATCGAGGATTACGTCGGCCGACTGGCCGCCGCCGAGCGTGACGGAATTGGTGGTGTAGTACAGCTTGTTACCCAGTTGGTCTTGGAGCAGCCGCCCATCCAGCGCGATAACCTGCATCGGGATGCCGATGGTGGCCAGGGTGCCGAACCTCGTGATGCTCAGGTTGGAAATGCGCAACAAGACTCGCTGGCCGGGTGCGGCGGTAATCAGTGCGCTGAGCGGCTGCGAGGGCCGGCCATCGGTGTAGATGACATTCGGGTTGACGGTGTCGGGATAGCCACGGCCATTCAGCATGAAGTAGGTGTCCTTCATGTCCGCGAAAGGCAGGGGCTGGACGTTCTGGTGAAGGTCGTGAAAGACCGGGTCCATCGAGGTCAACTGGATCGGGTATTCGACGTCGTAGCGTGTGGATCCATCGCCATCGTTATAGGCGTACTTGTAGCCGGTCTGGTGGACGAAACCGTTCAGGTTTGTGCCGGCAGGAAGCCGGTTCTGCCTTGGCCGCACGAAGAGGTTGCCCAGCATACCCATCTGCATATGCTCGGCGGCTTCAACGTGGCAGTGGTACATGTAGGTCCCTGCGTCCACCGCGTTGTAGTAGTAGGTGAAGGTTGCGCCCTGGTTGATGACGGCCGAACTTTCGGGAACACCGTCGTGGAACGCCGAGGCGTTGGGAAATCCATGCCAGTGGACGGAGTGGGGGTCAAACAGGTCGGGCCGCATGACCATACCAACGTTGGTAAGGTTCAGGAATAGCTCGTCATCCTCATCCACGCTGATGGTCGGCGCCGAGAAGTTGGCGGCAAGCGCCCCTTGAGTCATTACGGCACCGGGATCGATCAGACCCGTCGCACGGTCGTAGGGAATGTTGCCCAGATCGGAGAAGCCGAAAATGTAAAACGGGGTGGGGCGACCGGCCATGCTGATGAAACCATCGCCGGCGCTCAGGTGGATGCACTTGATGGCTGGATCGTAGGCCGTCGGGTGCTTTGCCGTAGATACCGGGCACTGCACGCGGATACTGCTCTGTGCGGCCGCGGGGAGCGCGACAAGACAGATGACAAGCACGAGCAACCAACACCAGCGCAATTCGCGCAAGGCCATGACACTGCCTCCTTCGTGACCTGCCGAAGGTACGCGCGGCTAATGCAGACACGTCCGCTACGCGCTCTCGTTACCTTGGCAATGAGTTGAACCTGTTGTGGGAACCGCGAAGAGCCAGACGGCATGCTCTTCGAATGCCGAGTCCCGGCTTCTCCGTCGCCGCGCTGCGAAGGTTGGCTACGGGAGAAAAAATGGGGGAGGTTGTGGGACCCGATGAAATAGATGAGGTGGAGAATTAGAAACTGATTAAATCAACATTAAATGTTTCTAATCTTGGGCGGCGGAAAGTCGGCGGCTACCTGCCTGCCGCATATGCCGCGAAAGAAGCCTTGCTGCTTAGCGGCAGCAACACCGTGAATTGACTTCCCGCTCCGAGTGTGCTGGTAGCGTGAATGCTTCCACCATGCGCTTCGACGATCCATTTAACCAGTGACAGACCCAGCCCGGCGCCTTCCACTTCGGAACGTGAGCTATCGGACCGGTAGAAACGATCAAAGATATGCGGGAGCGATTCCGCACTGATGCCGATACCGGTATCGGAAACTTGGATGTAGGCGTGAGCCCCGCTGCTGCCGGTGGCGATCTCAACGCGCCCTCCTGGCGCAGTGAATTTGATGGCGTTGTCGAGCAGATTCAGCACCATCCGCTCCAGCCAGCTACTGTCGCCAGCAACGGCGACAGGCGCCGGACATTTGGCGCACAGGTCGATTCCCCGGCTGGCCGCCAGCACTTCGGCGTGATCGCGAAGTGCGCACGCGAGTGCGGAGATGTCCACCACCTCTTTCTGCAGTCGGATCTGGCCTGCATCGGCCTGCGCCAGGGTGAGCAACTGGTTTGTGAGTTTTCTGAGCTTGTCGAATTCCTCCAACTGGCTGGAGAGAATTTGCCGGCATTCTTCCGTAAGGCCGGGTTTCATCAGGGCTATCTCGGTCTCGCCCTGGAGCACGACCAGCGGCGTGCGCAGCTCATGAGAGATGTTGGCCGTGAACTGCTTGATTCTGCCGACAGAGGTTTCGAGACGCGCAAATACCTCATTGAAGGTCTGGGCCAGCGCGTCCAGTTCATCGTTGGTGCCACGCAAGGGCAGCCGGCGATCGAGGTGGGTTATGCCGATTGCTTGCGCCGCACTTTGCAGGGCCTGCAACGGGCGAAGCACCCTGCCCGCCAGCCACCAGCCGGCAAGTGCGGCGAAAATGGTCACGACCGGAATCAGGACCAACAAAATGTTGCGCAGCTCCGCAAGCTCGCTGACCTCCTCTTCGAGGACCGTGCCAACCCGCAGAAGATAATGGTGGCGGTTGTAATGGAACAACGCGCTGTAAAACCGTAAGGGAACTCCTCTGATCTCGACATCTTCGAACCTTGGAGAGCCCACGGATTTGATGACCTGGGCCGGGGACAATTCCAGGTGCATCAGCGCGGAATCGTCGGATTGCGCAAGCACACGTCCGTCCTCACCATCGTACAGTTGGTAGTAACGCGCACCGCTACGGACGAAATGCAGAATCTCGTGCTGCTCCGGGTCGTAGGTGATGACCGGCTGACCGCCGGTAAAGTCGATATAGCCCCACAGGCCGCTGCACAATCCGGTCAGCCGTGCGTTGATGACCGCGTCGAACCGAGCGGCCGCCGAGCGGTAAAGCAGCGAACCCGCTCCGCCCATAACCACCGCGAGCAGCGCGGCGTAGAACAGAGTCAACTTGGTGCGAAAGCTCAGGCGTCTCACGCAGCTTGGTCAGTAAGGATGTAACCCACGCCCCTAACGGTACGAATTAGAGGCGGCGAGAATCCTTTGTCAATCTTGTTGCGCAAATAATTGATATACACGTCCACCACATTGGTCATGCTGTCAAAGTGCATGTCCCAAACATGCTCAATGATGATGTTACGGGTCAGCGGGCGACGGGCATGGGACAGCAGGAATTCCAGCAAGGCAAACTCTTTGCTCGAGAGCACAATGTCGCGGCCCGACCGGGTCACGGTGCGCCGGCCAACATCTACAGCAAGATCGGCGATTCGGAATTCGCTGGGCTCGCGATCTCCGCGGCGCAGTAAAGCCCGCGCACGCGCCGCCAGTTCGGCAAAGGCAAACGGCTTAATGAGGTAATCATCAGCCCCAAGGTCAAGGCCGCCGACGCGATCTTCCACCGTGCCCCTGGCAGTCAGAATCAGCACCGGGACGCGCGGCTTCGTTCTGCGGATCTTACGCAGGACCTCGAGACCGTTCATCTTTGGCAGCATCAGATCCAGAATGATAAGATCGTGGTCAACGGTCGTGGCGAGTTCCGCGCCGCTTTCGCCATCGTAGGCAACGTCAACGACATAGTGCTCCTGTTCGAAGCCATTGCGGATAAAGCCTGCGACCTTTTTCTCGTCCTCCACTACCAGGATGCGCATGACTCCCGTCCCCCCAGTCCCGTACGCAAATCGGAACGAACAGCGTCTGCGACAGACCTGCGGCACTGCTGAGCCACGGCTCTCCATTGGCTATGAGGAATCAGCACGAACCTGGCACGTGCCGTCTGTCGTTGTGGCCGGTGCAGCGAGATACTTGATCGAGATTCCAGTCGGACCGCCACCGGCCTTATAACGAGTTGGATACAAACGGGAGCAGAGACGCTGTGCGGCTCCGCAACCAATTCGCAATGGAGGGTTTCATTTCGGGAAACGCGCACACCACGGCGAAACCGTTCGCGGGGAGCAGCGCGAACTTCGTGCACGGGCGGCACAGCGTGCTGCCTCAGGATTTCTGGCGGACGCTACGGCAAGGTCAGGCCGCCGTCCACAGCCATGGCGTGCCCCACCATGAACGACGCTTTGTCGGAACAGAGCCAGATTACAGCTTGAGCGATCTCCTCGGGCCGGCCTGCACGGCCAATTGGTTCAGCAGCCACGGCCAAAGCAAATTCATTGGGAACGCTCTGTCCCATCGGCGTGTCAATCGCACCCGGACAGACTGCATTCACGCGAATGCCTTGTTTGGCGACTTCCAGGGCGGCGGCTTTGGTCAATCCCAAAACGCCGTGCTTGCTGGCGGAATAGGCACCCGCACCGGGGCCACCCCTCAAGCCCAAGGACGATGAGGTGTTCACGATGGCTCCGCCACCCTGCTTTAGCATTTGCGCGATCTGATACTTCATGCACAACCAAACGCCCTTGAGATTGATATTCAGCACCCTGTCCCAGCGCTCTTCCGTCAAGTCCATCAGCCGGGTGGGGACGGGGCCAAGGATAGCGGCGTTGTTATGAGCACAGTCCAGGCATCCGTAAGCCGCGACGGTCCGCTCGATGGCTGCCTTCACTTCTGCTTCGCTCGAGACATCCGTCTTCGCAAACAGCGCCTCGCCGCCGTTAGCTTTAATCTGAGCGACAGTCTCCTGGCCGCCCTGCACATTTACGTCCGCCACCACGACCTTTGCACCTTCTTTGGCAAACAGAAGGGCGGAGGCGCGGCCGATGCCCGAACTGGCTCCGGTCACAAAGGCCACTTTCCCCGGCAACAATTGGCTCATCTAGATTCCCTTCTTCGCGCCGCGGGCGCCGCCAGATGGAACATCAGCCGAGGCGGCAGAGGGCGTAATGGCCTCAGGCGGGGCGGACGGCGCGTGCTCAGCCACAGCGGTCCTGGGCACAGCGGCCACCAGCTTCGTTACCAGTTCCTCGGCGATCGTACGAACCCAGGGCTTCACCATGCGATCAATCAGTGGGCCCAGCGCGCCGGAAACCGCTACGCCGAGCTGCGCCGATATATTGGTCTTGCTGCCGGCATTCTCCGGCGACAGTTGAACAAAGCCAAAGCCCTTTACCGGTTCATTGAGGCCCTTCAGTTCGAAGGCTACTTTCTCCCTCTGGACCCATTCGGTGATCGTCGTATGAAACTTACTCACCCGAGAAAACGAGCCGAACTCGCCCTTGATGATCCAGATGGACTCCTTGTCGTTGATCAGCTCATGACTCTGATAGCCCTTCAGCATGGGCGCCCAATTGCTGAAGTCCTTGATGAAGTCCCACATGACCTCAAGCGGTATTTCGACGCTCGTGGTGTAATCAACCTTCTGCATCTCTCGTAGCTCCGTTGGACGGTTAGGTTTACGGCTTAAGAGCTTGCCGCCATCTGTTTTGGTCCCGTGACCTGCGACTTCGCTTCCTTGGCCGCATGGATTCCCGCCAGGTAGCCGAAGGTCATGCCCACGCCCAGCGTGCCACCGCCGCCGTAGTAGCTAGGGCCGGAAACGGCAGCCATAACGTTCCCCGCCGCATACAGGCCGGGGATGGCGTTGCCGCGCACGTCGAGCACTTGCGCGTCCTTATTAGTTCTGGGTCCGCCCTTGGTGCCCAGACTTCCCGGATAGATCGGCACAGCATAGAACGGCGGCTTTTCCAGCGTTCCCAGCACCGGATGCGGAGTTGTCTTATCGCCGACGAAGCGATCGTAGGCGCTGTCACCGCGACCGAAGTCGAGATCTTTCCCTTGACGCACAAACCCATTGAACCGCGAGACAGTCTCAACCAAACCATGCGAATCGACGCCGATCTTCGCCGCGAGACCTTCCAGGGTATCGTCCTTCACTAGCCACTCAGGATCGGGGTCTTCGGGAAGGGCTGTCAGCACGTGGTACTTCTCCCGATACTGCGCGTCCATGATGGCCCAGCAAGGCAGGTTGCGGTAGCCGGCGCCATTTTCATTGACGTTGAAAAAGGGCTTCACAACTTCGTTGTAGGTGGCCGCTTCATTGACGAAGCGCCGGCCCTGGCGGTTCACCAGGATGCTGTGCGGCGCAGTCCTCTCGCCGATGCAGAGATTGCTATAAGGGCGGCCTTCGTATTGATCGCCCGGAATTGCGGTGGAAGGCATCCACCAAGCCTCGTGCATGTTGGCCAGATCGGCGCCCAGTTCCGCCGCCATGATGATGCCGTCGCCTTCGTTGAAAGGTGGAGTGTTGGGATGGGTGATCACGCCCTGCAAGAACTTCTTCTTCAGCTCCTCGCTCCACTCGAAGCCGCCGCAGGCCAGAACCACACCGCCAATGGCTTTAACGAAGAAGTCTTTGCCGTCTTTTTCCGCGCGAACACCAATGACGCGGCGGTTTTCGCGGACCAGCTCACGGCCTCTTGTCTCCAGAATCACAGGAATCTTACGGTCGAGGCAGGTCTTCAGTAGCCCGCCGATTAGCGCCTTGCCGTGGACGTACAGGCCCTTGTCCATCCTCTCCATCATCAGGTCGATAGGCAGGTTCCGAGCGTTGAGGAGGACCTTGTAGGTATTCCACAGCTCCTCGCTGGTAACCACACCCATGAACGGCAGCGCATGAGCACGGACCTTGTCCTTCCATTCGCCGAGCTCATTAAGGTTGAAGACCTTAGGCTCAATCGACCGTCCGCCCCGCTTGGCACCCTTCTCTTCCGGGTGATAGTCGGGCATGGTCATGGGAGAGAACGCAACCGGCGTCTTGCTCTCGATGAACTGAATCAGCTCAGGACCAACGTCGATGAATCTCTCGACCAGCACGTCGTCGGCGCGGCCATCGGTGAGCTTCTTGCAGTAGGACAGGGCTTCTTCCCGGGTGTCCTGAATCCCCAGCTCTTTCATGTGGGAGTTCATGGGAATCCACAAGGCCCCGCCGGAAATGGCAGTGGTGCCACCGACCTTGTCAGTTCTCTCCAGAACGACCGGTTTGGCGCCGTGCTCATGCGCAGCAATGGCGGCAATGAGCGCCGCGCCACCTGATCCAACCACGACTACGTCTGCTTCCAAGTCCCACTTACGCATAAAATCCTCGCGCTTCACTTCTCCGTTTTCATCATGCGAATACGTGACCTGACTAGCGCCCTACGCCGGAGGCCCGGCCGTAGCCTCGCGCTTTCGCCTGTTCAGCCGCATGTCTTCCTGCCAGGAAGCCAAAAACGATGCCCGGCCCGATGGTGCCGCCCGGCCCGTAATACCCCGGACCTGAAACCGGCGCCATGACATTGCCCGCGGCGTAAAGACCACCGATCGGTCTGCCACGCACATCCAGCACTTGGCCGTTGTGGTCGGTCCTTGGACCGCCTTTGGTGCCGAGCGCGCCGGCGTACATGGGAACCGCGTAGAAGGGCGGTTTTTCGATCGTCCCAAGATTCGGATGAGGCGCCGAGGGGTCGCCCATGTAACGCTCATAGGCGCTGAAGCCGCGGTCGAAGTCCGGGTCTTTTCCTTGCCGGGCAAAACTGTTGAAGCGCGCAACTGTCTCGGCCAAGCCGGCAGGATCAATCCCAACCTTCTTGGCCAGACCTTCGAGAGTGTCGTCCTTCACGAGCCACTCCGGATCAGGATCTCCCGGACAGATGGTCTGTACGTGGTATTTCGCGCGGTATTGCGAATCGAGAATGAGCCAGGACGGAAGGTTCTTGTAGCCGGTGCCATTCTCGTTCACCACGAAGTGGCTCTTGGAAATATCGTTGTAGCTCGCCGACTCATTGACAAACCGACGGCCGCGGCGGTTCACCAGAATGCTGTGAGGACAGATCCTTTCCGTCACGCACAGTTGGTTGTATGGCTTGCCTTCGTATTCGTCTCCCTCAATGCGCGTGGACTGCATCCACCAGACTTCGTGCATGTTGATCATGTCGGCGCCGACTTCTGCCGCCATGATGGTGCCATCGCCTTCGTTAAACGGCGGGCTAACCGGGTGGGTGATGACTCCATACAAATGCTTCTTCTTCAAGTCTTCGTTCCATTCAAAGCCACCGCACGCAAGGACCACGCCTCCCGCTGCTTTCACAAGGAAGTCTTTGCCCTGGCGTTGCGAGCGAACACCGATTACGCGGCCGTCTTCTTTGATCAGTTCAAGCGCCCTGGTTTCCAGAAGAATAGTGATGTTGCGGTCGAGGCAGCCCTTCAGCAGTGCCGCAATTAAGCCGTTGCCGCGGCCTACCCAACCTTTCTCCATGCGATCCAGAACCAGATCAACCGGCATGTTGCTCGGGTTGAGCATCATCTGATAGGTGACAAACTGCTCTTCGGTAGTCTGGTGATTCATGAAAGGAATGGCGTGGGAGCGTACCTTGTCCTTCCACTCACCCAGTTCATTTAAATTGAACAATTTGGCCTCAAGGGCCCGGCCGCCAAGTTTCCCGCCAGGCTCCTCGGGGTGATAGTCAGGCATGGTCATCGGGGAAAACCGCAGAGGCGTCTTGCTTTCGAGGTAATCCACAATCTTGGGGGCATTATCGACGTAGGCTTCCACCAGGCTGTCGGCGGCGCGCCCTTCGGTGATCTTTTTGCAGTATGCGAGCGCCTCTTCACGCGAATCGGAAATGCCCAACTCTTTCATGTGGGAATTCATGGGCATCCAGGCCGCACCGCCGGAGCACGCCGTCGTGCCACCCACCTTATTAGTTCTTTCCAGAACCACGGTGTTCGCGCCCTGATCATGGGCAAGAATGGCCGCCGTCAAGGCGCCACCGCCCGATCCAACGACCACCACATCTGCTTGCAAATCCCAGTGCTGCATGGATACCTCTCCACTTTTGTTACCCTGTTGCTAATTGCTTGCGAACGCCTGCCTTGTTCAGGCGCCGGCGGCCGCCTTCTGCGCTCGTTTCGCCGCAATGGCAAAAACAGCCCGATCACCGTCTTCCCAGGTGACGGTCAACTTCGCTACCGCGATCTTCCACTGGTCGCGATCGCGTCTGAGTTGGTGCGTGTAGTACCCGCCGAGAGCGTGGAACTTGTCGCCAACCACCGCTCGCGCCTGGACGTATGCCACGCACAAAGCCTGGTCGCCATCGATGTCGGCGCGCTGCAAGACGATCAAGTGCTGCGTGGAATCGAACCCTTCGCTGACCGCCTTTACTCCCGCGACGAAATCATCCGCCTTAGTCCGGCCGATCCAGTCCTTATCGAAAGAGGTGTAGTCGAACTCGAATTCGTCCACGAAGGAAGACCGGTAGAGGTCCCAGTCCCGCGTGTCTACACCGATCGCGTAACGACTGAAGGTATCGGCAATGGCCTGGCGGTCTAAGAGAAGTCTCAATCCCGCATCCAAGTTCGTCATGCTTTCTCCCTGAGTGATTCACAAGCAACCTAGAGCACGCAACGGCCCACGCCTTAAGCCGGAATCGATCAGTAAGCCGCAGCCGCCATTGGGCTGGGCGTGTCCGCCGGTTGAAAACCGAAATTCTTTTCCTCTTTCTCGTCACACCAAAGCAGCTCGACGGTAAAGCCCTGATCGTCATTCATGTACACCGCCTTCACGCCGCCCAAGTCCACGGGTTCGCAGTTGCCGCGGTATCCGCCATTGATGGCGCACTGGTAAGCCTTATCGAAATCCGACTTCGTGTCAGGCCGCACCGCGATGTGCGAGATTCCCTGATCGGCGAGCCAATAACCCGCGGGACGGGGACGCCCGAGAGGATCGGTGTACTGGACCAGCTCGATGAGGAAGTCGCCCGCCCACAGCAGCAGTGACTTTCGGCGGGCCCCAGAGAGACCCCAGAGAGCTTCGTGCTCGGAACCGTGCAGCATGAGGCCCTTTGCTTCCGGCAAACCGAGAGTGTCCACCCAGAAGCGCCGCGCGCGGGCAAGGTCGGGCACTGACAACGTCATGCTGCGCACGGCAACCGGAAGGTGCGGTCGTGGCCGGGCTGCCGCTCCGGGTACGCGTGGGTCGTCTTCCATAAGCTCTAACAGCACGCCCTCGGGATCGCGCAGACAAACGCGGCGCTTGCCCGCGGGACCAATTGGTCCGCTCAGCGGGCGACCGCCTGAGCGCAAGGTGCTGTCGAGCGCGCGATCGAAATTGGCGACATGAATCCCAATCATGGAGAAACCCACATCGGAGGGTTTCCAGTCGGGCGGTATCGGCCGCACAGACGGATGCTGGAATGCGAAAAATTCCATTTGAACCTGGTTTTGCTGATCCAGCAGCCACGTAACACTTGTCACTACATCGGGGAGGCCTTGAATGGCTGACACTTCAGGCCCGCGCACGTCGGGCAGCGCACCCGCGGGGACGAATCCGAGCGCACGTTGATACCAGCGGCAAGTGCGGACTTGATCAAGACAACTAATGGCAATCTGGCACATCGGCAGCGGATATTCCATTCTGTAACTCCTGCGCCCTTCGTTTTCAGCCGTCGGACCAAGGTCCAAGAGGGGCCAAGAACATGGCGTGCAACTTGGACCCGATGAAATGGCGGCCCGAAAATGCGCGAACCGGCAGATAAGTAAAACGTACTTACTCTTACGGCAACACCACCCTTTCCGGCCGAACCAAAGATCCGCTGGCTTTACTCCGCTTAGGGTACAGCAGGATCAGTCATATGTTATTGGTGAGCCCCCACGGCCCTTGCAGTGGTTCTCGACACAATCCCCTAAACAGGGCAAGCGTGTCAAGGGAAAAGAGAGAGCGGTCAGGCGCGAGCGCGGCGCAAGTGTTTGTACCCTTCGCATGACTTTTCCCCTCAGTGTGGCAGTTGAGAATTGAAGGGGGCCGAAGTCCGGCCCCCTTCAGGCACATGAGCCCTTATCGCGCAGCCGCCATCTCGGTGCCGGCGAGGGGCGCAGTGCCGAAGTTCACCCCGAAGCGCTTGCACCAGACCGTCGCCGCGCTGTACTTCGTCAAATCCACATCCGATGGCAAGGTGTAGTTCTGGTCGCCGATGTTACCCTTGATCGAACCTAAATCGATAAACCCGGCCCGCTTCACCGTGTCGTTGTCCTTGGCGTCATCAGCGGCAACGAGATAGACGTGTACATCGGGGCCGTTGGAGGTTTTGAAATTGCTGAAGCGCAGGATGCGGCTGCCGTCGGCAAGCTGATAAATCGCCGCAGTGCCGCTGGTCTCATGCGCTACGCCGTGAAAGTTGCCCATCCTGATCGGCTTCTGAGCAGAAGCGGAACCCGCCATGAGCGGCGCGGTGCCGAAGTTCACGCCGAAGCGCCTGCACCAAATGGTCGCAGAACGATACTTCGACAAATCCAGATCGGCCGGCAGGGCGTAATTCTGGTTGCCGATGTTGCCCTTGATCGAGCCGAGGTCGATAAACCCCGCCCGCTTCACGGTGTCATTGTCCTTGGCGTCATCAGCGGCGACAAGGTAAACGTGGACGTCGGGTCCGTTCGAGGTTTTGAAATTGCTGAAGCGCAGCATGCGGGTGCCATCGCCCAGCCTGTAAACCGTGGCCTTGCCACTGGTCTCGTGGGCTACGCCGTGAAACATGCCGCTGGCAAGCGGCTGTTCCGGCATCGCGGCCTGGGCTGTGGGAAGTGATTCGTTGACTGTCTGATTGATGACCAGCCGCTCCGGCCGGAACGCATACCAGCCGATCAGGGCGACGATCATGACGATAGGGGCGAGAATCCTGAACTTCTTCACTGTGGTGCTCCTCCAGGAACTGTCAATTTCAGTGACGGCCCGCAGCAGCATTTGTGGCCGGCTGCATGTATCCGCAGCGGAAAATGCAGCGCTGGTTGTTGGCGTGGCGCAGCTTCGCGCCGATCTGTTTTCGTCGCGCGTGGCAGCCAGGGAAGGCGGGCTCACGAGCGGATGTGCGGCGGAGTTCATGGCCGGTATCGGATCTGCCTTTCGACCGTTCACGTCGCATCTGATTCCGAGCCACAGAACTTGTGACAGGCGCAGCAAACACTTTTCGGATTGCAGCGCCCCATTCTCGATTTTTCTCGGCCTTGCCATAACGACCACCTGCGCATCCGATGCCCACGGGCGCCGTTCCTGACAGGTTGGCTCAGCCATGAGTTCCTGCATCTATCAGCAACTATGGACGACCTCTACGCGATCAACCTGGCGAAGACCGAGTTTCGCGACGCCTACAACAGCAACAATCCCGAACGGCTTGTCGCGGTCCTCGATCCCGCCGCGGTCTATTTCGCCGACGGACAGCGCCTCGCGGTTGGACCTGGCGTGGCTGACGCCATCCGCTCCCAGTTCGCGGCGCTTTGGTCGGAGTTCGATGTTCACCTCGACCCAATCATCATCGAGATACGGCTTCAAGGCGAGGTCGCTTGCGAATATGGCTGGCATGAATGGCACTTGACGCCCAAGAAAGGCGGGACGCCGGTGAAGCGCAAGGAGCGCTACGTGGATTTGTGGCGCAAAAATGCCGCCGGCCAGTGGAAGCTCTGGACCTATATGGACAACCTGGATGTGCCGATGGAACTGCCGGCGGCAGCGGCGTGATCAGCGCACTTTGTTGAACAGGCGCTCGGCGAATCCGGCGGGAACTTCGAAAGCCTCGCCGTCGGCGATCAGCTTCACCACATTATTTGTGCCGTCGAGGATGGCCTTGCAGTGGCAGCACACCTTAAAGTGCGCCTCCATGCGTGCGCGCAGGTCGGGATTCACGATGCCTTCCAGGTAATTGGAGATCTCGCGCCATACCTCGATACAACTGATTTCAACGATTCTCATGTAATCCGCTCGCCAATCCCAAGTTTATTACCAAGGCCTTACCCTTTCCCAAGCGCGTCCTCTGATCCATGCGCCGTCGATGCCGGGAGCCAAGGCATCGCGCATGCGCAGGCGCGCGCGATGCAGTCGCGTGCGCACGTTCTCCTCGCTTATGCCCAGCACGTCCGCCGTTTCCGCCACGCTCATATGCTGGACGTCCCGCAACAACAGCACCTGCCGGTATTTCGGTTCCAACTCGCTGAGGGCCTTGCTCAGCGCTTCGCGGAGTTGCTTCAATTCGAGCGCTTCGGACGGAATCTCGCGCCAGTCGGCGTAATCGCTGGGCCAGTAATCGCCCCGTTCGTCCTCTGTCTGCTGATTCAACGACTCGTAAAGCTGCCGGTGCTCCTTGCGCAGCTTCATCCGCGCTTCATTGATGGTGATCTGGATCAGCCAGGTGCTAAACTTGGATTCCCCACGAAAGTTCTTGATGTGCGTGAACGCCTTAAGGACCGCTTCCTGCGCGGCTTCCTCTGCGTCCGCATCATTGTCCAGCACTGACTTCGCCGCGAAATAAATCGCCCGCTCGTGCGGCCGCACCAGTTCGTAGAAGGCTTCCTTGTCCCCTGCCGCGACCGCGCGAATCAACTCGGGCTCCGGCGTCGAGCCAAACTGGGCTTGCGGCACTACTGACATACGAACGCTTGCGCCCGTGTACCCGACGGTTCCGGACTGCGCCGCAACAGTATATGCCAGATCACTACCGCGCACGTTGCACCTCAGAACCGGCAACTCGCCTCACCTCGCTTCGCCAGGTATTGCTGGTGATATTCCTCGGCGCGATAGAAGCTGGATACCGGAACAATTTCCGTCACGATCGGTCGAGATGACCTTTCCTGCGCGCGCTGCTTCGACGCCCGCGCCACCGCTTCCTGCTGTGGCGTTTGAAAGAAGATTACCGAGCGGTACTGCGTGCCGACATCCGGCCCCTGGCGATTCATGGTCGTGGGGTCGTGCATGTTCCAGAACACGTCCAGCAGTCGTTCGTAGCTGACTTGAGCCGGATCGAACACCACCTCCACAGCTTCCGCGTGCCCGGTGGCCCCAGTACACACATCGAAGTAGGTGGGATTCGCGACCGTTCCCCCGGCGTATCCCACAGTGGTCGAGAAGACGCCCTTCACCCGGCGAAACTCCTCCTCGACTCCCCAGAAGCATCCGGCGGCAAATGTGGCCTTCTCCATCGCAACCTCCATGGATGCGATGCGCCACCGCCGGGATTGTTACAGCTACAGCTAAAACAAGATCTGCCCTGGATCAGGTCAGCACGGTATCGTCCACGGGAGTCATTGATTCCCGCACCGCACGCATGCCGGCCCGCTCCACCAGGGGGTCGTCCACGCACAGCGCGTTCGCCAACAGGCGCGCAAAAGTTTTCGGGGACAGCCGCTGTAACAAGGTTTCGCCTCGGGCATCAGATAGGCACGAAAGGACACTGAGCGTGAGCAAGCAAGTGATTCGTGCCGCCACCCTGTTTCTGCTGCTGGTCGCCAGCGCCTTCGCGGGTGCACAGGAAGAAAAGAACGAATTGGGATTGTTGCTGGGCAGCATTGTTTCGCCCGATCCGAAAACCGCAGGGTCTGCCCCGCGCAACATTGATATTGGTGCGGGTCTAAGTTTCCAGGCGACCTACGGGCGGCGTATCGCCGGTGACACAGTGGCGGTTTATCTCGAGATTCCATTCGTTGCCATGCCCAACGCCGGCGTCAGCTCGAGCGTGACAGAGGTGATTGAGGCGTATGCGTCGTTGTTCGTCACCCCGGGGGTACGTGTAAAGTTTGCGCCGGAGGGGAAGCTGTCGCCTTGGCTCGCAGCCGGCGGGGGCTACGGCAACTTCGAGGAAGGTTCGCGCAATCAGGCC
The DNA here is from genome assembly GCA_041946775.1 of Terriglobales bacterium. Classification (GTDB taxonomy): domain Bacteria; phylum Acidobacteriota; class Terriglobia; order Terriglobales; family Acidobacteriaceae; genus JBHGBA01. Next base: position 26,345 of record JBHGBA010000012.1, on the reverse strand, counting down.
GGCGGTGCCATTGCCTCGCATAACACTCACACAGGGGTCCTGCAATTTGGCGGCGGTGTGGACGTGAACACCGGAGTGCGATTGTTGGTTCCCCTCAGCTTACGCGCGGAGGTGCGCGACTTCTATTCGGCGAGCCCCGCTTTCAACACGGCCATAGACCGCAAGCGGCAACATAATGTGGTGTTTTCAGGTGGATTCGTCATCCACTTCTAGCTGGACGCAACATCGCCGGAGGAAATCATGCGGCGAAGATATGTGATTGCAACGATTGTGCTGACCTTTGTCGTGGGCCCGCTCGTCTCGGCGCAGACGCGCTCCATTGACGTCACGCGTTCCAGGATGACGGTGCACGCCTTCAAGTCAGGGCTGTTTTCCGCTTTCGGACACGATCACGTCATCCAGGCCCCTATTGAGCAGGGCCAAGTGCGGACCCAAGAGCCTGCGGCAATCGAGTTCGTCATAGACAGCCGGCGCCTGAAAGTGCTCGATCCCGATCTCCCGGCCAACAAGCGTGCGGAGGTGCAGCGCACCATGCATAGTGCTGACGTGCTCGACAGCGAACGCCTCCCGGAGATTCGTTTTTCGTCCGGCTCGGTGGAACAGGCAGGCGCGGACCGCTGGAAAGTGCGCGGCCTGCTCGTAGTGCGCGGGCGCGCAAGCGAAGTGGTGGCCGATGTAGCGGAGCAGAACGGGGCGTACCGCGGCAGCGCCAAGATCAAGCAGCGCGATTTCGGCATCAAGCCGGTGAGCGTCGCTGGCGGCACCATCAAGGTAAAAGACGAGTTATTAATCGAGTTTGAAATCGCACTTGTGACAACAGAAACGGTTACGGCCCACAAAGCTGAGCGGTAGGGCCACGCGGTGTGCTTGCTTGACAGCTTCCTTACTTTTGCGCGACCAGTACCGTATAGCTCAGCGCACCAGTTTCAAAAGCACAGAGCATGAGGTTGATGACGGGAGCGAAGTCGCGTGCAGCCTGAGGAAACAGCACCTTGAATGGCCGAACCAGTTGCGCACGGCGGCGACAGATCTCCCAGGTTCGAATCACGTGCTGCGTAAGGTCCTGCAGAACGAGCACGCGCAGGCCCGCGGCTCGCACCTGTTCCGCGTAGTCTGTGGGACGCGCAAACTGCTGGCAAAGGGCGGCTTCAGCCAGGGGCGCTAACGAGCCGTCCGGGCACGCAGACGTCCACGCCGCCACCAGCAACTTGCCCTGAGGCTGCAGCGCGTTCGCTGCTTTCTTGAAGAAAGCCGGCCTGTCGTGAAAATGCTCGGAGGATTCCATTGTCCAAACCACGTCGTAGTTCGACTCCCCGAAGGGGTAGTGTTCTGCGTCGGCAACCAGGAAACGAACTCGCTCATGCACGCCACAACGCCGCGCGCTGTTGCTGGCAAACTCAACCTGTTTGCGGCTCAGGGTGATACCCGTCACGCGCGCGTTGAAGTTGCGCGCAAGATAGACGGCGGTGCCTCCGTAGCCGCATCCCACATCGAGCACCGCCGCGCCTTGCGATAACGCCAGCTTGCGTGCGCAGAACTCGAGCATCTGCTCCTGGGCGTGCCTCGGTGGCTCGTCGCCGCTGATAAACAACCCGTGATGAAGGTGCTCGCCCCAGAAGTAACGGTAGACGCGCGCCATCGAGTCGTAGTGGTCGCTGACTGCCGCGGTTGTTACTGTTTTCATAGTTCTGCCTGCCCCGACAACCACCCAGGCGCGATCAACGGTTGTGACGGCAGGACTAATTGTTTCCTTGTGGCGCAAACGGCAGTTCCTTGAGCCTGCTCAGTTCGCGCGCGTAAAGCGGATTTCGGGGAAACTCCTGCTGCAATTCGGTTAGCAACTGGTGCGCGGTGCGGTGGTCGCGATCGCGCAGCGCCGCAACGGCCAGCAGAAGCTTGGCAAAAGGCTTAAGAAACCGGCCGCTCCGCGCTGCGAGCCGGAGCTGCTCGATTCCTTTTTCCCGGTCAGCCTTCGCGCCGGCCAATCTGGCGAACCAGCGCATCAGGGCCGGCTTGATGGAGACCAAGTAGTTCTCCGCGCCGAGAGCGAGATACGCGTCATAGCAGCTTGCATCGCTGCGGAGCAAACGTTCCGCCCATCGTCTTGCATGTTTGGTGTATGACAGCGAAGCCGCGTCGCGCTTTTCGATCAAAGCGGCGTAATCCGCTTGCAACCCATTTACCAGTGTTTTTGCGAGGAGCGCATCGGGAGAGTAGGGATCGTGGAGTAGCATTTCATCCGCTAACCGGTCCGCGAGCAGAAGCTGCTGCTGAAAGCGGGCCTTGAGCTCCGGGTCGGGATGTGGCCGCCTGCGGGCCGCAAATGCCTGATCGTCCGCAAACAGCTCCGACCTGAGCACGCCCAGCCGTTCAAACTCCTGAAACAAGTAGCCGCTCGCTCGTGATACGGGACCCAGCGGGTTCTGCGGTTGTTGCATTGCCCACCGAATGAACAGCATTTCGCCACGATCGAAGTCGAGGTCGTACAGCGCGCGGTAGCCTTGATCGAGTTCCTGGTAGCCGTTTGCACCCGTCGGTGCGCCACACGGACCCGCAATAGCGGGAGAAGCTATCAGCAACGGAATAACTGCGGCCACCATACGCCAAAGTCTCATATGTACACCTGTGCCCTACCACCTCATGAGCGGTGGCATACAGCTTCAGATTCGGCGGGTGTGGAAGAAGTGACAACTCAAATCGGCAAACCACCTTGTTCACTTTTCCTGTTGGCCAAATCGCAATCGCGACTTCGGCCTGGGCATGAAGCCGTAAGAAGTACGGCTCCATAAGCCGTTTCGCCTCTGACGGCGAGACGTTGTAATGCATGTACTTCGGCTTTACAAAGCTAAAGATTCCTGCCAGGTCTTCGACCTTGGTTTCGACGGGTGTTCCGGTCAGCGCCCATCGGAACTTAGGAATGGGCCGTTTCACCGCCCGACTGCGACTCGTGTTCGGATTCTTGATGTACTGCGCCTCGGCCCGGAGAGCGCGATGCCAATCTGTCGCTGACTACCGGTGTACTGATCCCTGTTGCACGTTTGCTTGCGCCATGGTGGCCTGTCGGATTTCCAGCCATTGCGGTTCGCTGGTTTCCGCGATCAGCAGCCGCAGACGCTCATCGGGCGGGTGTTTTGCATTCGTGAGTCTCTCCTGGACGTACGGATGCTCGAAGAAACGCGGCGAAACCGAAAACAGCAGCGACACAAACGCAGTGACGCTCGCCTCGTCAGTTAACTCGTGCATGCGCGCGGCCGCGATTGCCTGCTCGACCACAATTCTCAATTCCAGTTCGGGGACGCCTTCGACCACCGCCGCATACGTGTCCCGCACGTGCGCACACAGCCGGGCCGCGAAATCTTCTTCACCAACCGACTGATCCGGTTCCTGCTCCTGCGGAGCATCTGCTACCGGGGGCGCCATCGGAGTGTCCCTCGCCGCCGCTTCCCCCGCCCCGGCACGCCTTACGATCGTCAGATTGCCTTCTTCGTCCTTGATCCCAAACGCCCGCACCGGCCCGAAGAAATCCGCCAGTTCCTCAGCGTTCGACGCGCGCAGGAACTGCGGCAGTATCCGCGGATCGTAGTAGCGGAAGAACCAAGGCTTGTTGTCCGGCAAGGTTGCGACCAGGAAACGCTGTAAGTGGTTCCCGAGGCTGGCCAGGTCGGCTCGCGCCATCACGAAGATGCCCCAGGGCTGCGGCCACAGGGTGTCGTAGATCCATTGCAACAGCGGCGCATCCACCTGCACGACATGCGGCGCCACTGCCCAATACGCCTGGTAGGCCGATCCCTCAAACAGGGACGCGCAGCGCAAGGCTCCCAACTCCCTCAGTTTCGCGGGCACCGCCGGACAGTCGGTGGCATCCAGCACGGCGAACAGGAATCCGCCTTCGGCAAAGCGCAGCAACTGCTCCCGCGCGCCGGTCTGCACGTACAGGAGCATCGTCGGCTCCGACGCAGCGGCTTCGGAACCCGGGGTCATGTGTCTCCCCATTCGACAACGCGCAGCCCGCAGCCTTCGCGCCATCGGTCAGCGTGCTCAATGAAAGGTCCGCCGGCCCCCCTACCGGCCCCCTGCCAACCGCGCTTGCCTGTCTCCTCCGATCGCAGACACCCGTACTTGGCTGGCCGATGCGGAACGCGACCTAGGCCCCAACCGCTGCCGCTTCCGGTTGCGCGGTGGTGAAGTTGTAGGTAAACGTGCCGTCCTCGGCAATGCCCACGCGGATCGCCGTCACCTTCGCTCCCTCGGCCATCTGCGCCAGCAGTTGCCGCGAAATTTCCGGCAGCAACGTGTTGGTCAGGATGTTATCCACATTGCGCGCACCGCTCTCCACTTCCGTGCAGCGCTTGGCAATCTCGTTGATCAGCGCATCATCGAGCCCGAGCGTAATGCGATGGTTTTCCATCAGGCGCTTCTGGATACGCGAGAGTTTCAGGTTGATGATCTTCTTTAGCGCCTCGTCACGGATCGGGTAATACGGCACAATCAGCATGCGCCCGAGGAACGCCGGTTTGAAGATCTTGTTCAAGTCGGGTTTGATCGTGTTCACCAGCGCCTGCGGCGCCGGCGTGGTCTCCGGATCGCCGCACAGCTTCATCATCGCGTCGGTGCAGGCGTTGGTCGTAAGAATAATGATGGTGTTCTTGAAGTCGATCTCGCGGCCCTCGCCGTCTTCCATCTGCCCTTTGTCGAACACCTGGTAGAAGAGTTCCAGCACGTCGGGATGCGCCTTTTCGACCTCATCCAGCAGCACCACGGAATACGGCCGCCGGCGCACCGCCTCGGTCAGCACGCCGCCTTCGCCATAGCCCACATATCCCGGAGGCGAGCCTTTCAACGTGCTCACCGTATGGGCTTCCTGGAACTCCGACATATTAATGGTGATCAGGTTGCGCTCGCCGCCATAGAACAGGTCGCTCAGCGCCAGCGCGGTCTCCGTCTTACCCACGCCGCTCGGTCCAACCAGCATGAAGACGCCGATCGGCTTCTTCGGATCTTCCAGCGACGCCCGCGATGTGGTGATGCGCTGGCCGATGGCGCGCAGCGCGTGGTCTTGGCCGATTACCCGCTGGCCCAGGAACTCGTCCAGCTTCAGCACCGCGGCAATTTCGTCTTTCACCATCTTGCCCGTCGGAATTCCTGTCCAGCCGGAGATCACTTCGCCCACCACGTTCTCGTCCACGCAAACGCCCATCAGCGGCTTATTGCCCTGCGCAGCCCGCAGTTGCTTCTCCAACTCCGCGAGTTCTGCCTTCAGCGCCGTTACGTCGATGGGCTTGGCCTCCGCCGCGGGAGACGCCTCCGCCGAAGCCGGAGCAGCCGTCGTTGCCGGCTGCTCGATCCGCTCCTGCAATGTGCGGATCTTCACCACCAGCTCTTTTTCTTTCTCCCACTGCGCGCGTGCCGTCGCCAGTTCGGCCTCCAGTTTCGCCTTCTTCTCGGCGATCCGGCCCAGCCGCTCGCTGTGGTCGGCGCCCAGCGCTTCTTCGCGTCCCAGGATGCGTTGCTGCGTCGCGAGGTCGTCAATCTGGCGCTCCAGGTCTTCCACCGCTGCCGGCTTGGCCGCCTGCCCCAGCGCCAAGCGAGCGCACGCCGTATCCAGCACGCTCACCGCCTTGTCGGGCAACTGCCGCCCCGCCAGGTAGCGCGCTGAAAGCTTCACCGACGCCGTCAACGCCTCGTCCAGGATGCGCAGCTTGTGGTGCGCTTCCATGTTCTTCACCACGCCGCGCAGCATCACCTGGCACTTCTCAATGTCCGGCTCATCCACCTTCACCACCTGGAAGCGGCGGGCCAGTGCAGCATCCTTCTCGAAGAACTTCTTGTATTCGCTCCACGTGGTCGCCGCGATGGTGCGCAACTCGCCGCGGGCCAGCGCCGGTTTCAGCAACTGCGCCGCATCGCCCTGTCCCGCCGAGCCGCCCGCGCCGATCATGGTGTGCGCCTCGTCAATGAACAGGATGATCGGCACCTCCGACGCCTTGCACTCCTCGATGATGCCCTTCAGCCGGTTCTCGAACTCACCCTTCACGCCCGCGCCGGCCTGCAACAGCGCCAAATCCAGCGTGCGCACCACTACCCGCTTCAGCGGCTCCGGCACGTCGCCCTGCACCACGCGCTGCGTGAATCCTTCCACCACCGCCGTCTTGCCAACCCCCGCTTCGCCGGTCAGGATCGGGTTGTTCTGCCGCCGCCGCATCAGGATGTCAATCACCTGCCGGATTTCGAAATCGCGTCCCAGCACCGGATCGATCTTGCCCGTCTTCACCTTGTCGTTCAGGTTCAGCGTGTACTGGTCGAGGTTCGGCGTCTTGCTGCCCGGCACTACGCCCGGTTGCATCTCGCCGCCACCTGGCGCCCCTGCCATCATCGGCTTGGTCGTGCGGTCCTCTACCGAGCCTGCCACGATCTTGTAGAAATCTTTCTTCAGCGATTCCGCGTTGATCTTTTGGAACTCGCGGCTGATCTCCCGCGCATAGCGCAGCAGTTCTTCGTCGGAGAGCATTGCCAGAATCGTGAACCCAGTGCGGATCTCGGCCGAGCCATAAGTCAGCGTGCCTACGACCCAGGCCTCGCGCAGCAACCGCAGCAGCCCCGGCCCGAACATAGGATTCGCTCCGCTGCCACGCTTCAGCAGGTCAAGCGCATGGTTCAGGTCGCCCATCAGAACCGGCTTGTTCAGACCGAACGCCTTGGCAACGCGCGGAAAGTCGAGGTCCTCGCGTTCAATCGCCTTTATCAGGAAGTGTGGCAGGTCGGCGTCATAGTTTGTCCGCGACTTGCACAGTTGCAACGCGCCTTCCACCACCTCGCGGGTCGGCGTGTTCAGTTTCAGGATGAGTGATTTCCAATCTGACGCCATTGCTCCCTCCCACTAAGCTTCGCGTCGTTCTCGACGCGACATTGAGCACCTGGGCCCTGCGCGCCTCCAAGCGGCGCGATGTTGATGCCAATCAAAACCGATTTGTCGCCATTTTCATGTTTTCTCGGTGGGATTCTCATCCCATGTCCGACTGCGGTTAAGCTCTTAATCTCAACACCGCATCCCCGGGATCGCGTTCTATCGGCGCCGTCTTGTTCCACGTAACCCAACCCAGGCGCGGCGCTTCATCGCCTTCAGCCCCGAGTTCGCATCTCGGCGTTTCTTCTCGCTTCAAGATCAATTGCAGTTCAAAATCGAGCTGTTCGTTGAAATAGAACCTCACCAGCGCATGCAGCGGCTCCCATGCGGAACCCGTCGGCAAAAACTGCAGGTACTGCCGCAACGTAAGCGGCCCGAACTTCAGCCGCACGACCGATTGCTGGTCCCACACTTCGTCGCCCAGCACCGTCCCAAACCCCAGAACCTCGGTATAGGCGCCGCTTTCGTTGAGCCACGTCTGGCTCTTGCGGTCCAGCTTGTACCAGGCGCCGGCAAACTGCTCCACTTCCACCGGCACTTCGAAATAATCCGCCAGGATCTGTTGCAGCGCCGCCGCCGAACGCGGCTGCTGCGCAAACAGCCCCGCGTAGTACACCAGCGATTCGTCCTCCACCTTCTGCCGGTGCTCCAGCTTCGCCGTTCCCAAACCAATGAGCGCCAACAGTTGCCTGGCCAGCGGGTCTCGTTCCCCGCGCTCATAAGCCACGCCGAACCTGTACTTCTCCCATGCCCGGTAAAACAGCGAGATGGCTCGATGATTGAAGATGTCCAGGAAATCGCGGAGCGCAGTGTCTTTCGCGCGCACGCGCTGAATGACGTACTCGCTGTAATACAGCGCCAGCAGACCCAGGGGCCCGGTCAGCCCCATGAAGTTCACTGCCATGCGCGGAGGTTTGTCGTCCGGGATCGTTAACGCCTGAATTTCGCTGGCCGGGAACGATGTGGACTGGTGCACCGCGAACCGCGCCACCTCGCGGTCCGGTACCACGAAATTGCCCACGCTCTGCCGTTCCGGACACACCCGTTCCAGCAGCCGCACGGCCTGGAAGAAGTGGAAGCGAAACGGCTCCGCCTCCAGCAGCGCCTTCAACATCGCGCGGTCTAGATCAGAATCGACTGCCCGGCCCGCGGTGGCCACTCGCGCAGGACCTCCTTCCGCTGTAAGGTGGACGCCACCAGTTGGCTGAAGCTGTTCATCGAAACGTAGCTCGCCAGAAAGCGTTCCAGCATGCTGGCAAACAGGAACACGCCGCCGCCCACGAACTGCTCCTCATCCAGTTGCAGCTCAACGCGGGTGCCGCGCGCCGAGGTCACTCCGTTGTCGGTGATCACGCGCGCAAAATGCCGCGAGCTGCCGACCTTCGTAATGCCCGCGATCTGGTTCTGCAAATACACCGAGTCGGAAAAGTTGTACAGGGTCAGGATCTGTTGCAGCGCCTCCCTGCCTTCTTCCACCAGTGACAGGTAGTTCAGCGACAGGTGCGAGATCAGCCGCCACAGCGCCCCTTTGCCCCCCGGCGGCCGCAGCGTCGGCGTCACTTTCCGCAGCACCACGATGCGCCGGATCGCCGACACGCCCTCCAGTTCGAAATCGCCCTGCTCGCTGCCGAACGGCAGCCGCGACGGCAGCGTGTAATTTGTACAGGTACAGCGCACGGTTATGGTGTCCGCTTCAGGATCGATCGGCCGTCCGGTGACGTCCACCAGCGACAGATAAACGTCCGTGCGCTCATCGTCGCGCATCCCCGGACTGCGCCGCGTTACCTGCCAGAACGCCTGCGGTTTCTGCCGCTCCGCCGCATACCGGTGATGGAAGGTATAGAACGGCTCGTACTGCACCACCTCGCGCGACCTCGGGTTGGTGCCCACCACTTCGTCAACCGAGAAAATCTCCATCGCGAACCGGCGCCGCACGTCGGGCACAATCGGGTACTCGTACTTCGTCTGGTCCAGCAGGATAGGCTCCGCGGTTTGCGGAAACAGATTGATGATCGGGGTGCACCCCAGGCGGAACGCCTGCGGCGTCACGCCCATTTCCAGCATCTGCGCGCGCTCGTTGCGCTCGAAGCGCGACAGCAGAAACACGATTTCGACCTTGTCCTTGAAGCCGCCCGCCGCCAGCGCCTCCAGCCCGTTCAAATCGAAAAAGAAGAACTTCTCGGGGAAGGTGAAGTACTCCTGCAACAGCCGATATCCCGCAAAGGAACGCCGCGGATACGGCAGCATCGCTTCGGCCTCGTCGAAACCCACGGGGCGCAATATCGCCGGCGACAGCGCCAGCGGCTCCCGTCGCGACCTGGGCGAAGGATCTCGCAGCAGAATCTGGTTGCAGTTGTTGCACAACAGCTCGTACAAGGCATGCACCAGATTGCTCTCGCCGTTCAGGTAGAAGCGCAGGGAGCGCATCTCCAGCTTGTCGAAGCTCACATCCGGCAGGCACTGCACGAGCAGGCGGATGGCCGCCACCGTGTCCGGCGCCTTCACCGGTGGGGTCAGGCGGTCAGGCGTGCGCCAGTTCGCCTCCGCAATCGTTACCGGCCAAAGCGTAGTGTCGTAGCAGGTACGGAACTTGCACGGCACTCCCTCCACTTCACGCGAGTACAACATCGCATCGCGCGGCACCTTCAGCCCGGTGGAGAGTTTTCCCTGCTCCGGGTCCATGTGGAACTGCACCACCGACATGGACGGTACCGGCCGGATGTAATGCGGATACAAAATGCCCAGCAGCGCGCTGGTGATCTCCGGAAAGTCGTCGTCCACACGCAGGTGGACGCGCGCCGCAAGGAAGGCGAACGCCTCCAACAACCGCTCTACGTGGGGGTCTTCACAGCGGTCCGGCTCCAGCAGCAGCCGCGAGGCGATCTTCGGATATTTTTGCGCGAACTCCGCCCCCATCTGCCGCAGGTACGTCAGTTCGCGTTCGTAATACGCCAGCAGCTCTTCGCGCATTTCGCAGCCAGTGCCCAGTACCCAGTTGTCAGTTGTCAGTTATCGGTTCTCATTCGTCAGTTCTAATAAGCGCTGTCATCCTGAGCGAGCGGCCCGCAGTTGGCCGCGAGCGAAGGATCTATGCATTTCGGTCACCCGATTCCCCCGATGAATTGTCATTCCGAGCGCAGCGAGGAATCTGCTTTTCGTTCACCCGATCACCAGATGACCCGATCACCCGATCCGCCCGATAAATTGTCATTCCGAGCGCAGCGAGGAATCTGTTTTTCGATCACCGGATCACCCGATCACCAGCTCGTCAGATAACCAGATGGCCCGATGACCCGCTGTCCCGATGATTACTTGACTTCGTACTCGCCGCTCGTCAGCTCCAGCACGGTGTCAAAGCTCACCTGCTCCGGCGCCGGATCAATCCGTGCCAGCCCTTCGATGCGGAACCGCAGCATGCGCGTGTTGGCGGGCATGCTTTCCATCGTGACTCTCACGTCCGCCAGGCGCGGCTCGAACGTCTCCACCGTGGCTTGCAGCGATTGCACCAGGCGCTTGCGGTCGTACACCGATTGTGCCGAAATCGCCGACAGGTCTGGCAGTCCATAGTTGTAAAGCGAGTTCGACAGCTCGCGGAACTCTTTCCCTGCGGCAAACGGCGTTTGCCGCGTGTTCAGCAGCCACTCCAAGTCGCGCCGCAGCGCCGCTTTGAATTGCCGGAAGGATTGCGCGCGCGTCATCGGCGGGTCCGCCGGCGTCTTCGGCTCCTCGTCCGTCAGCCGGTCCAGCAGCGACTGCGTGATGACCATTTCCGGTTCGAATCGCGCCATAACGACTGTTCCCCGGTTGCCCGTTCCCCGTTTCCCGTTTTGTCGCCGGTCCCTCCGCTCGGGGAACGGGAAACCGGAAACGGGGAAACGGTTATTTAGCCAGTTCCAACGCCTTCAGCGGGTCCAGCCGGCAGATTCGCGCGTACAGCTTCGCCTTCTGCTCCGGCTCCTCTTTCAGCTTGGCCATGCAGCGGAACAGCAATCCCAACGCGTTCGCCAGCGTTTCCGGCGGCTCCCAGTCTTCCAGCCGGCGCTGTTCCATCTCAGCCGCTAGCCCCTCCAGGATGGGATAGGCGATTGCCTCGTATCCCGCCGCCATGCATATCTGCGCCAACTGGATTTTCCGCTGGAAGCGTGCACGCCCGCTGCGTTCCTGTGCCGCCTCGCGCGTCAGGATTTCGATGGCGTCACCGGTACGCCCCGACCGCGCGGCCTGTTTCGCCAATTCGAATGCATCCGGTGGACGGTCTTCTGCCGGAGCACTCGGTTCTTCTGGTTCTTGCGCTGGCGGCGCTGACCAACTGTCCTCTTGCGGCGCCGGCGCCGCCGTCGTCGGTAAAATCGTTTGCAACCACGCCTGCGTTTCGGCATTCGCCGTCGGCGTGTCGTCGAGCAGCGTCATCTGCGGCAACCCGGGATAGTCCGCCAGCAAGGCCCGCAACTCCGCCAGCACGGCGTTTTTTGCATAGTCGTATCCGCCGCCCTGTTCGCAGGCATTGCAGAAGTAGCGCTGCACGTCCAGCCATCCGCGCCCGCAAGGCATCGCGGTGGCATCTTCACAAACACCAATCAGTTCGTCCCAGCTCCCGTCATTCGCCAGCTTCTTGATTTGCTGCCGTAATTCGGTCGGAGGCGCTTCCAGCAGGTTCGCATCAATGTCGCTGCCGTTGGCGCGCAATTCCGCCCAGCGCAGGGCGCGCACCATCACGTAGGGCACCGGACTGTAGCGGTCCTGCTCGCGCAACCAGCGGGCCACGGCGGCCACGCGCGCAAAGGCATCGTCCTTGTCCGCCGGTTCGGCGGTGAGCGCCGCCCTTCTGACTGGCGCGCGGGCTGGCGCGGCTGCTGCGGCCGCCGGCGCGCCCCAACTGTCCCCCGGTTCGGCAACGGCTTCTGCGACGGCCGCTTCCGCGGGCGCGGCGGTGGGTTCGTCCGGTTCCTGCTCGCGCTTCTTGGCCAGCAGGCTGTTCGCGGCCAGCCGGATCAACTCCAGCTGGTCGCGCAGCCCGCTGAAACTCGGGGCAAAACTGCCGAAGCGCGCTTCGCTTACCTGTGCCAGCGCATCCACCGCTTCCAGGCAGCCGTTGATGTCCTCAAGCCGTTGCTGATAGAACGCCTTGGGAGTGGAGGTCAGCGCCTTATCGAAGTCTTCGGCGGTCAGCTTGCCGTCGGCAATCGCCTGATCGCGCGCCGCGCGTTTCTGCTCGGAGTCCGCCGCATCCTGCTCGTAGCCGACCGAGCGCGACTCTTTGTACTGATACCAGTTCAGGCCGCTCTTGGTGAGGGGTACTTTCTTGAGTTGGTCGTCGCAGCGGCCCCCCAGCCAGTCCAGCGGCGTAGCGCGCAGTTCGAGATCGTCGTCTTCCGCTTCCGGATATATGTTGTCCCAGAATTGCTCGATCAGGCCTCGGCACAAATCAATGGCCTGGCGAAAACTTCCGAACCCCTCGCGGCGCAGTAATGCCTCCGCAAGCCAGACGGCAATCTGCAGGTCCTTGCTCTTGTTGGTGAGCGCGTCGGTACACAGCTTGATGACCAGCGGCCAATCCGCGCGCTTGATTTCGTACGCCGAGTCCCCCTGTGGGAGGTCCTCTTCCTCGCGCCGGGCCTCCTTGATCTTGTCGTAAATCGGATCGTACCGCAGGTTCGTTCCGCCAGGATTCGGCCCGGGGATCGGATTCAGCAGTTCATTTCCGATAGGCATGCCATCCCTAGCCGGTGGCCGCGGATTCGGCGGCCGCCGCGAACTCCAGCATCCTGAGTTCGAGCAGAGGCACCTCTTCCCCGTCGATCAGCAGCATCTTCTGGCCGAAGGGGACCTCTGCTCCGTCAACATCTTCCCACACCGTTGCCCGCCCCAGCCGCACCTCGTCTTCCTGCGTGCTGCTGAACGGCGACAGCACCGGAACCAGCACCTCGCCCAGGTCGCGCCCCTGGAAACTCGGGCCGTTCTTCACCAGCGCCGGCATCCACAGCAGGTCGCGCAGCCGCTTCGGCGCCTGCATCTCCACCGACGCGATGTGCTCGAACGGCACCCACAAATATCGTCCCGCGACATAAACTTCCAGGCGCGCCCCGATCCTCGGGTCGGCATCCGAAATCTGCCTGAACGGCTTGCCGTTGAACGAACCCGTCAGCTCCTGCGATACCGCGTGCTGCCCGGCCTCCAGGTAAGCCTTGTCGGTGAAGAATTGCCGCCTCTCCCTTTCCGCATGCAAGGCCGCGCGGTACAGCAGGGCCCCCAGTTCCGATTGTTTGCCGCTTTGCGCGAGCACATCCAACTGCTTCTCCGCCCGCTCCATCTCCCCCGCGAAGCACAGCAGTTCAAACAGGAAGGTCCGCTTCTGCACGTCCGTCGGATGGTTGCGGACTTCCTCGGTGAGCGTTTTGACCGCGTCCGTCAGCTTTCCGGCGCGGAACAACTCAATCGCAGTCATGGGTCAGCTCCGTCGGTGCGAACCCGGCCAGCGGTGGCGAGGCAAATTGTGGCCCGGCGCACGCTACGTGCGCCGGGCAAAGAGGTCGCAGCTAGTACGCCGCTTTCATCTGCTTCAGGTTGTACTCCGCGTTGGTGGCGCCGCCCAGCGTCCCGTCCGCCTTCTGTTCGCGGTACTCGATCTTAATGGCCGCGAAGTTGAACGCGATCTGCTCCAGCGGAACGATGTCCGACCCCCCCGAACCGGAAGTCTGATACGACGATATCAGGATGTCCTTGAAGGAGACCTTCAAGTACTCCTGCTGGTCCTTGCCCGCTTTGCGGCAGGTCAGCAGCGCGCTCTTGATGTGCTCGCCCTGCGCGCACGCCAGGAACAGTTTCGGCCCAGCCTTGTCCACTTTCTTGACGAAGTGGAAGTCTTGCATGGCCACTTTGCCCGCGCCGCCGCCGCCGCCGGTGGCAAAGGTGCCCGTGTTCTGTTCTCCGAAGCTCCAGGACTCAAGCTGGATTTCGTCCTTGTGCTTGGCGTCCTGGCTTTCGCCCTGAATGCCCTCAATCTTCAGGAAATAATCAACTGCGCCCATGTTAATCTCCTTCGCTCGATCTCTCGCACGGAAGCTATGTATGCCGCCGCCAGGCTCGGCCCCGTTGAAGTCCGGTCGGGAGGGGCGGCCGCGCTCCCGACCGTGTGTCCTTTAACGGAACCCAGAATTATTTCCGCGCTGACGGCGGCAGTTCCGCCACCAGGCGCAGCGATACGCTGAGCTCGTCCAGTTGGAAATGCGGTTTCAGGAAGGCAATCGCACGGTAAACCCCCGGTTTGCCGGCGACTTCCATCACCTGGATGCTGGCCTCGCGCAACGGCAGTTGCGCCTTCACCGCCTGCGTGGCGTTGTCGTCCGCGCAGACGTACTGTGAAATCCACGTGTTCAGGAAGCGCTCGCAATCGTTGCGCGTCATGAAGCTGCCGATCTTGTCGCGCATCATTGCCTTCAGGTAATGTGCGAACCGCGACATCGCCAAGATGTACGGCAGTTGCGCCGACAACCGGGCGTTCGCCGTGGCCGCTTCCTTGTCGTACACCTTCGGCTTCTGGCACGACTGCACGCTGAAGAACGCCGCATAATCGGTGCCTTTGCAGTGCACCAGGGGCACGAAGCCCTGGTCGGCCAGTTCCTTCTCGCGCCGGTCGGTGATGGCGATTTCAGTCGGGCACTTCAGCGCCACGTCGCCCTCATCGGTGCGGAACGTGTGCGCCGGCAGGCCCTCGACCAGTCCGCCGCCTTCCACTCCGCGGATCGCCGCGCACCAGCCGAACTTGGCGAATGCGTCGGTCAACCGTGCGCCCAGCGCATACGCGGCATTGCCCCACAGGTACTTGCTGTGGTCGGTGCCGTCCACGCCCTCCTCGTAGTTGAAGGCTTCCACTGGCTTGGTGTCCTTGCCATACGGCAAGCGCATCAGGATGTGCGGCACGCACAGGCCCACGTACCGGGAATCCTCCGACTGGCGGAACGACTTCCACTTCGCGTATTCCGTGGTGTCGAAGATCTTGCCCAGATCGCGGGGCGCGCCCAATTCAGTAAAGCTCGCCAGGTTGAACAGGTCCGAAGAAGCCGCCGACAGGAATGGGGCATGCGCCGACGCCGCCACCTGCGACACCTTCTCCAGCAGTTCCATGTCTTCCGGATGCTTGCCGAATTCGTAGTCGCCGATAAGGGCCGCAAAGGGCGCGCCGCCGAAGATGCCGAATTCTTCTTCGTACACTTTCTTGAACAGTGCACTCTGGTCGAATTCCGGCGCCCGCTGCAGGTCGCGCAGCAGCTCCTTCTTGCTTGCGTTCAGCACTTTGATCTTCAGGTGATCGCTGGTCTCTGAGTGGTCCAGCAGGTATTTCAACCCGCGCCACGTGCCTTCCAGCTTTTGGAAGGCCTGGTGGTGCATGATTTCGTTCAACTGGATCGAAATTAGGTGATCAATCTGAGCGATGCGGGCGTTGATGGTCGCTTCCGCGTCACGCGACAGCGACATCTCCCCTTCCAACACCTGGGCAACGAACTGCTTCACCAGGTCCTTGCCACGTTCGGCGGCGGCGGCATCGCGCGCGAACCGTCCTTCCTGCACGATCTGATCCAGCAGGCTGGCTTCCTTGGTTTCCGCAGGGGCGGCGGCGGCGGCGGTCTGCTTGAGCTCTTCAGCCATTGTTACCTCCCTCGGGCTTCTTGGGCAGACCCAGCTCGGCCCGCAGCTTTTCCGCCTTGTCGGCGTCGCCCACCGCCTGCATCAGCAGCTCGTCCAGCTTGTCGTTGCCTTGCAGGCTGCCCCGCAGGTCCGTAAGTTTGGTCCGCAAGTCGAGCAGTTCCTTCAGCGGCTTCACTTGCTTCGCCACCTGTTCCGGCTCGAAGTCCTCCAGGCTCTTGAAGCGCAGGTCCACCTTCAACTGCCCGGCGTCCGGGTTTTCTGAGAGTTTGTTTTCCACCGAGTATGCGACGTGCGGCGCCATCCCCTGCAGCACCGTGTCAAAATTGTCCGGGTTGATCTCGACGAATTTCCGGTCTTTAAGCCGCGGCAGCGGCTGTTCAGGTTGTCCGGTGAGATCGCCGAGCACACCCATGACAAACGGCAGTTCCTTGTTCTCGATCGCATCACCGACTTCCACGTCATACGTGATGTGTACGCGCGGCGGTCGCACGCGACTGAGCTTTTGCTGGGTACTTTCTTTTGCCATAGACCTCCCCTCGCACTGGGCCGTCGGGGCACTGGCGCTTCCGCCGGAGCTGCCGACGAGATTGGTAGCAGAACAGCCGCCCGGCCCGTGTTAGCCGGCCCGGCGGGTATGCACGTACAGGTTCAGGGCCGAGTTGCCAATTTGGAGACGTGATGTTTGGGACACGGTTTGAGGCCTGAGGTTCCTTGACAACTGCCAACGGCGCGCGATTATGTGCTCTGGCGGAACGCTTGTCAAGCAGGGTACCGCGTCCCATCGGCTTTTCCCCGTCCGGGAATGTCCAAAACTGTCCTTTCGCAGTTTCCTCTTGCAGGCGGACGGGGCGGGCGTAGAATGCTGCGCGTCCGGAAGCTGGCTGGCGGTCCAATTGGTACGCAGGTGGTTTTCGTCGCTCCGGAAGGCACGCCCACGTTGCTTCCCGCGGGAACTCCTGCTATCGTTTGCTCCGCCGAGGGCACTATGAAGCAACTCCAACCGGTGATCTGGTCGAAGGGTACATTCCTCAGCCCGCAGCACCTTCAGCTACAGGACCGCTTCATTGAAGACACCTTGCAGTTCCAGGTGCAGGCGCTGAACTTCCGCGCCTGGGGATTTTCCGACGTTGCGGTTGACCAGCAGAAACTCACCGATGGTCTTTTCACCGTGGTGCGCGCCACCGGCATTTTCCCTGAGGGCCTGCTGTTCGATATTCCCGGCTCCGATCCGGCGCCGGAATCCAAGCCGATAGCCGATCTTTTCGAGCCTGACCAGAACACGCTCGACGTGTATTTGTCCGTGCCGGAATACCGGCCGCGCGGGCTCAACGTGTCCATGGCGAAGCTAAATGTCGCCACACGATATGTCGCCGCGCTGGAGCTTTTCCGCGATGAGAACACGGGCGTGGGCGAAAAGCCCGTGCAGGTGGCCCGCAAGAATTTCCGCCTGCTGGTCGAGGGTGAAAACCTCGAAGGCGTCTCCAAGCTGCGCATCGCGCGGGTGGAGCGCACCGGGGTGGGCACATTTCGCCTGGCGCCCGGCTTCGTCCCGCCGCTGCTTTCTATCGCCGCCAGCGACTATGTCCTCGGCATTCTGCGCGGCCTGGTCGAGATACTCTACGCCAAGAGCAGCGCGCTGGCCGGCACTCGGCGGCAGAAGAACCTGAGCCTGGCCGACTTCACCGCCAGCGACATCGCCAACTTCTGGCTGCTCTATACCATCAACTCGCATTTCCCGCTGTTCACGCACCTGTTCGACACCAAGAAGGGCCATCCGGAAGAGCTGTACTCGACCATGCTGTCGCTCGCGGGCGCACTGACCACGTTCTCGCAAAAGGTGCAGCCGCGCGACATGCCGGCCTACGACCACGACGACCTGGGCAAATGCTTCGCCGAGCTGAACGAGAAGGTGCGCCTGCTGCTGGAGACCGTGGTCCCGAGCAACGTGGTGTCGCTGCCGCTGAAGCAGGTCGGGCCGTCCATCTACGCTACCGCACTCGCCGAAGAACGTTATCTTCAGGGCACGCGCATGTACCTGGCGGTCAATGCCGAGATGCCCGAAGCCGACATCATCCGCAAGATTCCGCAACTGATGAAGGTCTGCTCCGCGAATCACGTGGAGCACCTGATCAAGCAGGCGCTGCCGGGGATGCCGCTGACGCACCTGCCGTCGCCGCCGAGCGCCATTCCGCTGAAGCTGAAGTACCAGTATTTCAGCCTGAGCCAGCAGGGCGTGGCGTGGGAAGCAGTGCAGCGCGCGCGCAATCTCGCAGCCTACGTGCCGTCGGATTTCCCCAATCCACAACTGGAGTTGATCATCCTGTTACCGCAGACGCAGTGAGTCGCTATGTGAACGAGAGATAAGCGTGTTGACGCGTACACCGGCGTTCCCCGTTCCCAGTTTTCCGTTTTCCGTTTTTTCCGTTCGTGCGTTTGTCGGCGAAGCGATGGCATGATGGCTGGCCCGATTGGAACTTGCGCACTCTGCTTGCAAAGCAGGGAGTTGCGGGATAGCCATCTCCTACCTGCAGGCGTTCTCCGACTATTGCGCGATGACGGGCTGAAAGATCCAAACCCGTACCTCATGTCGCTTGAACACGTCGGGCAGACATCATCACAAGCCAAGCAATACCTCCTGTGCCCCGACTGTGAGCAACGCTTCAGCCGCAACGGCGAGAACCCGGTGATCAATCACTGCTACCACGGGGACAACGGGAGCTTCCGTCTCCGCGATCTAAAGACGGCTACGCCGATTCTCTCCGGTCACTCGGGAGGCGCGTATGATGCTTCCCAGATTCCCGGAGTCGATATCGAGAAGATCGTTTACTTCAGTGCGAGCGTCATCTGGCGCGCTTCACTTCGGCAGTGGCGAATTCAGAAGCAAACGTACGAGCCGATTCAGATTCATGCTAAACACCGAGAAGAACTCAGACAGTACCTGCTCGGCACAGCGTCATTTCCGCAGAATGCCGCTTCAGTCGTTCATGTCTCGACCTCTGACGTACCACCCCTTACGGCCGGTTTTCCGGATTCACTTCACGACGTGAACATCGACATGCATCGGTTCTACATTCCCGGCATCTGGTTCCATGTCGTCCTGGGAAAAGGTCTTACGAGCGATCATCGGCAGATGTGCATTCTGCGCTCACCTGTCCATCCTATCTGCCTGGACGTCATGGGCGACGCGCTTGTTCACGCAATCGGGTTCAACCTGTACTGGAGCAGTAAAACCGGCCGCTTCTAGATTGATTGGACTACCCACCTGAGCCGGCTCTGCAGCTTTCCCCGCGCAGTGAATTTGGCCCGCTACACCACAATCACGGTCCCGATGATGAGACCAACGTAATCAGCCCCGCTCGGAATTTCCGCTTGTCCTGTGTCTGAGATGGACGTGACGATGCGCACGCATCGGAAGTTCAATTCCCCTTGGAGATGGGACATGACGAAGAAGAGCAGCAAGACCACGAAGACCAGCACCACCGACAAACCTGCCGAAAAGCACATCGCATCTGCTGCACCGGAGACGACCGCGGAAGCCGCCGCGAACGGCAAGGACGAGAAGAAGGCCCCGAAGACGCCGACCTGGGTCGCCAATCTGAAACCCCGCAAGGTCCTTGTCGAAGCTCTCGTAGACCGCGATGAGCAGAAGGTCGCGCGTTACCGCAACGAACTGGCCGCCGACCGCGAAAAACGCCTGGCCCTTTTCGACACCATGTATTCGATCCTTGAGCGGCCCGAGTTTAAGTCGAACTCGAAACCCGGCATGGCGCTGGTCCGGGTCTTGGTCAACGAGTACGGCATGAGCCAGTTCACCGCGAACAACCGCTGGCAGGAGTTCAAGAGCCTGGTGCTGAACGGCGAGGCTGAATAGGTCCAGCCCGAACCCTCATATGGCCGGGGCGCAACCCCGGCCCGAAGTGTTTCTGGGGATGGCCTGGTTCCGAACGTGGACGCCCTGTGAAACTTGAGACTTTGGTAATCAAGCACTTGAAAACACAGCTCTTGTCCATCATCGGCATGGACCTGACGATGCGCCTGTAGTGGTTGATTGCGATTGGGGGACGCGATGACAACGACGAGGAAGGCGAGCCGGCCGGACGTTCACAAAGTATTGCGAGACGCCGGGTTTCAGCCGGTCGGAGATCATCACGAGCGCGGGCGTGACCGGGCGGTCGTGGAGCGGAATGGCGGCTGGGAGGTGAGTTGGCCGATGGGACCGTGGCAATGGGCTTCGGCGTCGCACCGCTGAAGGCGACGGTGAAGAAGTAGGGCTACACGGGTTCACCAGGCGCGGGCCGGCGGAAGCCGGCCCGAACTACTTTCCCATGAGAAACGGTACTACTGGTGCGAACGGAGAGAGCGCGCTCTCTACGCCGCGGCCCGTTGGCTAATCACTGACGCTCTGGCACGCAACGTGAATACAATACAACCTGCACAAGCGGAGGACGCAACGATGCCGATCAATGTGTTTGAAGGGGCACGCCGCATTGCGCTCTTGCTCCAGGTGCTCTGGGTGATTGTGTGCATCATCGTCGTCTGGGTCGAATCCCCATACGTGTCGCTCACTTACGAGACAGAGGAGCCGTCCGCTCCTTTCGTGAAGGCGAAGGATTCTTGCGGCGTACACGATGCTCGGGAATACCGCTCCGAAAAGCTGGAAGGCGACAAAAGCGTGAACGTTACACTGTGTTTCAAAGCGGTGGAGGATCCCAGGGACCGCTCAATGAAGGTGATTTATCGACTTGAGAACGGCCGGGGGTGGATCAATGCGCCGTATTCATCCGAAGTGATGAAATACACTCAGGCGCGGGGCGCTCAGTTCACGCTGCCGGAGGAGGACCGCAACGCCGCTTTTGAGGAATGGCACAGGCAACGTCGAAAGCAGATTTTGATTGCTCTCGCGGTCGCCGCTGGAGGTTGGTTGGTCATTGCGCTAGTCAAAGCCGTAGTCGGCTGGATCGTTCGCGGGTTTCTTGGTATTCCTCGGGGGAGGGACAGCCGTCCTGAATCCCTTAAGCCGGGAACGACATCAAGGACCGCTGGTGGGACGTAGTCTGGATGTACCGCTGCGCGGTCGCCAAGAGCCGCGGGCAAGCGAGCGAGCTTCTTTTTCAGTTCTACTGCATCACCGACGACCCCAGCGAACCCGAGGACTAGCACGACATGGACCTTCCTGACCCGGTGGATGTTCTAGCTATCGCAGCCCACCGAGACGATGTGGAACAGACATGCGGCGGGACGCTGCTGAAGATGGCCCAGCGGGGTCATCGCACCGCCATCTTGGACCTGACGCAAGGCGAGATGGGAACCAGAGGGACAGCGGACGACCGTGCCCGCGAAGCTGACGAAGCCGCCAAGATTTTACAGGTCTCCTGGCGGCGCGCCCTGGACATTCCCGATGGCCGGGTTGAGAACACTTGGGAGAACCGCTGCAAGGTCGCTCAGGTCATCCGGGAGCTTCGGCCACGGGTGCTAGTGCTGCCGTATTTCCTGGCGCGTCACCCGGACCACTACGTCACGGCAACGCTGGGCTACGAGGCCGCCTTCATCGCAGGGCTGGTCAAGCTCGAACTGGGGACAACCGCCCCGGCCCACCGCCCGTTCAAGATCGTGTATGCCAGCCTGTACCACGACGTTCGGCCCTCGTTCGTGGTGGACATTACAGACCAATTCGAGGACCGGTTCCGGGCGTTGATGGCCTACCGGTCGCAGTACGAGGACCAGGACGCGGGCCGGGGCGTGTTCCCGGCACACGCAGAGATTCGGGAACGGGTGGAAGCGATGGCCCGGTTCTACGGCCTTCTCGCCGGGGTGAAGTACGCCGAACCGTTTGTCCAGAAAGAGGTCGGGCTGGTGGCCGACCTGACGACTATCCCGGTCGCATCACTGTGACGCTAGGCGTTCGACTTCTTCGGAATCGGAGCTGCAACAGCAACTAGCTTGTGTTTTGCAGGCCGATACTGAGCCAGCCGACGAAGGAGTATTTTCTTCGCGGCTTCCGTTTTCGCCTCGTCGGGCGTTACGTGGGCAATCTCTTCATCAAACGTAGCCTCCATGACAGCCAGATACTTCGTCCACGCTTCCCGGATGGCCTCGCAACGTCCGGAGTCAGTTGGGATAGCCAATGTACCTGTTACGCCAGATTCATGAAGGCTAAGTGCAAGCTGTGCCTGCTCAAGACCGCGAAACTCGATGTCGTCGCTTTTGAACTTCAACCGAGGCTTGTGAAACATAGTCTCGACCAGCCGCGCTCGCTCCTGCGGCAAAGAGTAATGGTCAACATCCTCATTGGGGCTGACGAAATCACCAGGAAACGACTTGAGGGCACTTGGTGGCAGGTTTTCCCAAACCGTATCAGCAACTTCGGTCGCGCTTGTTGACGCACCCTTTTTCGCGTTGCGTTTGTTTCTGGCCGTCCTGATGTCCAACAAGCGACCTCGCCGATATGTCAGCGAGGTCTCGCTGTAAAGGCTATTCAACACTCCGGGAATTTCTTCTGCGGGGACCCCAATGAGAGCCAGCACAGCGCGATCAAGCTCCTGGCGGTCGGCTTGGCGCAACTCTTCAGGGAGCGTCGGGGGCATAGCTTCGTACTTTTCGAGGTCCTCAACCGGAACCATTTTCAGAAGCATGTCCTCCAGCATGTAGCCTGCTTTCCGCGCTTTCATCTTTTCAAAGGCTTTCTCGACGGCGGTGAGCTGAGCCGCTGAAGCCTTTTCGAGGTTTGGAACCGGCAGCATGTCAACATCGATAATTTCCGTATCGAGCGTATGCTCCATCCCTGCGTATCGGCCATAGAAATGCTTCAGGAAAGCGAGCAGGGTCGAGTTCAGCACGGCTGCGAGCGCCTCCGCCAATTTGGGATTCCGGGCAGTAATGCTGAAAAGTCGGTGATTGCAAATGAATTTGTCAGGATTCCAAGGGCTGAGATGACGGTACTTGTGCGTCATCGGCCAGAGCGAATCGCCGCGAGGATTACTACTCAGGTCGTACCACAGTTTTCGAGCTTTACAAGTGGATCGCTGGCTTGCCGTTTCATCGCCACCGAAAGTCTCTTTTTCTCCGTATTCTATGTACTTCAAGACAAGCGTCTTTTTCAGGAGCGACTTTGGTTTGTTGACCAGCAGGACGAATCTGTTTAACTGCTTTGACTTGACCTCGAACGTATCGACGGGCATGAGGTTGTGAACCTCGCGTTCGAGGAACTTGGATTCAATTGGCCAAACACTGCCATCGCCCGCTTTCACGATCTTGACCTCGCCGGAGGCAACCCTAGACCGGGCAACGCCGTGGTGACGCTTTTTGAATTCATTTGGATTCTCGACTTTTAATGCCTCGGCGGTGTGGTCGAAGGGAAAGAAGAAATCGTCGCAGCCTGAAGTTATACCCCGGCGCACCTCAGCAATTTCTTCGAGCTGTGTAAATGCAGCCCCATATTTCTCCATCAGCTCGAAATAAAAATCGGGCGCACGCAAGAAGACGCCCCACTTGCTCCCCTTGTACTTGCTGCCGGCGTGCCAATCGTGCATCGATTCGCCGCTTTCGTTATTTTCCTTGCTCGATTCCTCTACCGCGTTCTCCTCCGATTCCTCTATCGCAGATTTCAACTTACAGCCCTGCTCGAAGAGTTCCTCTTGGGTACGGACCAGAATTCGATACCGATCTGTACTTACGTCCTCGTCAGTCGCAAGGATCAACTCGCGGACCCTTTCCGCTGCTTTTTGACGGCCATCCTCCGTCCCATCATTCTCCAGGATTTCAGCAAGCGGCACCCGGAGTTGAACGAAGCGCACCTTATTCGCGTTTCGCTCCTCGCGCTCAGTACATGGCTCGACAATGGTAACAGCGGTCTGTACGCGCGCTCCTTCGAACCACGGCTCCTTGACTGATTCCAGGATGGCGATAATCTTGAAATTCTCAAGGAACCAATCTTGTAACCTGAAGCCGTATTCGACATCGAGCCAGCTTGAGCTAGTGAGCAGACCCATCATGCCGTCACTCTTGAGAAAAGAGTGCAGATGCGGCCAAAAGTACACGTATATGTCTGAGCGGCCGGAGAACTTAAGTCCCGGTGCTTCGCGCTTTACGAGTTTCTGGTACGCCTTCTTTCGTGCCTTTTCGATCTCCTCCTGACGGATATATGGCGGATTACCCACTCCAGCATCAATCCGGGGCATCGCGACCTCGATGTGCTTTGACCCTAACCCGGAGGTCTTCACCTTTGCGGCTTGCGGGAGCACCATGAATTTGCCTTCGGGAGCGACATCGAAGAAATCTTCCCGGACGACACGCGGATAGTTGTCAGCCTCAATCATGTCCTGACTAGCAAGGCCCAGCGCTGCGAGGTGCACGGCGAAACCAGACCAGTCAACGCCATAGAGCTGCGAGAGTGCGGTCGGATGATCTATCGTCGGATCCATCCACCGCTTACGGGCGTAAGCGCGAATCAGGAACGTACCCGACCCGCAGCCAGGGTCCATCACGATTGCATCTGCACGCCGAATGGTGAATGCGTTGATAACGTCCACGATGGTTGGCTGGGTGTAGTGCTGTCCGTATTTGTGTTTGGAATCCTTGTCAATCAGGCGCTGGAAGATGGGACCCAGCACGTCGTACTGAAGAGTGCCCAGCTTGAATAGACCAATCTGCGAAATGACGCTCTTCCATGCATCAATTGCGCCCGGTGCGAATAGGGGGACCTTCGCGCCGTAGTCGGGCCAGAAGATGGTCTCGTAATCGTCCGTGACCTTTTGAGCCGTCTCGAAGTAGTTCGTCAGACGGCCATACATTCGGTCCACCGAATCCACCGATGCTGGAATCGTGATCGGCTTCAGATCAGGAAACCGGTGGCGGAGCGCTTCATAGAAAATGAGCTTATTTGCAAGGACGTAACAGGACAGCTTCGCGGCCCGATCCAGCAGTTCGTTTACGTCGGCCTCGGCCTTCGGGATGGTCCACTTCTGATGTTTCACCATCCATTCGCTGAGATCACGCCGGAAGGCCTTATCCGAGTGCCACCGCTGGTAAATCTCATGCCGTGTCAGCTCGACCGGACGCTCCAAGAAGGCCTCCAGCATGAGGATGAACCGCTCGTCAGGCGGAAGAACCCCAAACGGCGTTTCACCTCGGTAAACGGCAGCTAGGTCTTCAAGCAGTTTTGGGAGGTATTCCGTCCGGAGCCTATGAATGACTGCGGGGGATCGAACCTCTCCCGAGGCCTTCAGGGTGAACCACGGGTAGTCCCGCGTCTGGCGTTGGAGAATCGGGAGCGTTACTTTGCTCGGGTCCCACAATACGAGGCGGTTGACATTCCAAGTGAAGAAATAGCGGGCACCCACCTCACTTGCCTTCTTGAATGCGTCCTGGACAACGTCTTCCGCATAGGGTGACTTTCCATCAGGCGCGTCCGGCATTTTGACTTCGCCGGTCAGTGCCTTCTTGCCATCTAGGTCATAGAGAGTCAGATCGCGCCGCGTGCGCTTTCCCTCTGCCCTTTCCTCAACGCGGGCCTCCTTAAAGGGCAGATTCTTCCTGTTTTCGATAATGCTGTTAATCCAGCTCACGACATCAGCAACGAATGATTGCTCGTGCTCTTTCGGTGGCACGCGAGACCCTCCAACTTGGCACAGGAACTCTCGTTATTTTATCCCAGCAGCTCCGGTTAAACGTTTGCCGAGATGCCGTGAGAACCGTATAAGCAACGCCTGGAAATGAGCAGAAGCAGTATGAACTCCCTGTCGCGTTTCCCAAGACGATTGATTCATGCAGAGTTTCCGCCTAAGTTGCGGCCATGACCGGCTATACCCTCGAACAGGCCCAGGCGCAGCTCGATCTCTGGCTGAAGGCCGACGCCGCGGTCGCGGCTGGTCAGAGCTACACGATTCAGGGCCCCAGCGGCGCACGGTCGCTGTCGCGGGCCGATGCCCAGGTCATCACCGGAAAAATCCAGTTCTGGCGCGGTGAAGTCGAACGGCTCTCCCGGTCGCAGACGACCAGCGGGGTCCGTGTGGCGCGGGGTTGTGCCGGTGTGAGCGAGAACCGTCAAGGCGACGTTGAAGCCGACCGTCCTGGACCGGGTCATCGGGCTGCCACAAATGAGTCCGAGCCGGGAACGGTCCTGACGGCGAATTCCTAAAATCAAGTCTGAAAATCTTGGCTGTCGGTGGGGAGATTTTGCGGACGCCGTCACCCGCAGCTCTTTACCCCTTGGAAGGACCCGTAAAGGGGCATCAAAAGGGCCTTGAAGGTCCTTCTCATTTCCGCACGGCTATTCTGAGTATCGGAACATCGATATTCAAGCTGCGAAACCAGGACGCAGACGACCTGAGGGCCTACGCGCCGGAGTTTCTACGCGCAATGCAAGGAGGATTCTGGAAATTTCGTATGACGAATCACTCTTGTCCAAATTAGCCCAATGAACAAGGGGTTGAGCACGCCGGGTATGCTGATGGTGGAGTGACCAGACTCACCATCACTTGCTCGGAGGGCCAATCCCTATGACGAGATTCTGCAGCATTTTCAACCAACTTCTCCAGTTGTTTTCGCGAATCTTTTTCAGCCAGACCGTCAGCGTACCTTATGCTCGTGTCCAGTTCTTGAGGGGGTGCATACAGAGACAATCGCCAGCTGCGTCGGCATGCACTGTCCGATTCGTAGCAGCTTTTTTACGAGTGGCTCACTCAGAGGAATCGGAGCGTCTTGATCGACGTTTGTGGCTGGAGCGAGCCGATGTGATCTAATATTATCTCTGGCAACGAAAAGCTATGACAACCAAGAACGCTGTCGAGGAACGGTA
>JBHGBA010000119.1:0-1632 GCA_041946775.1 Terriglobales bacterium | reverse complement strand
CTCAAGGATTTCAAGCGCGTCGTGAGCGAATGGTCCGCCAGGGCGGCGTGCAGTTGTGCTACCAGGTCGGCCAGCGTGATGAACAAGACCTTGTAGCTGGCCGCACACGCTTTCAGTGCCAGGGCAATGGCCAGATGGGTCTTGCCCACGCCCGGCGGTCCGAGCAGGATCACGTTCTCGTGATTCTCGACAAAGCGCAACATCGCCAGGTCCGCCACCTTCTGCCGGCTCACGCTCGGCTGAAACTTGAAATCGAATTGCTCCAACGTTTTGAGATACGGCAAGTGGGCGACATTGATCCGGCGCTGCACGACCCGATCCTCCTGCGCCTGCGTCGCTTCCTGAATCAGCCCGCGCAGGAAATCCAGATACGACATATTGGCGGCGACGGCCCGCTGCGTGTGTCCATCCAGCACCTCGGCAATGCGTCCCAAGCGGAGATGCTTCAACTGGCGCAGCAGCAGTTCGTATTCGGGGGTGCTCATTTCGCCACCTCCGCATACTGCAGCAAGGTGCGCTCTTCCACCGGCACCTGCAACAGGGCGGGCTGGTTCGTCTGGACCGGCGAAGTCGGCGGGACCAGCGCGAGAGCGGAATCACTTTCGCAAATCCGGCGTACCGACCGCGCCGCGAAGGCACCGTACTCCGTCGCTCGCTGGATGGCGGCCTGCACCGTTCCTGCGGGGTAGGTTTCGGTGAGCGCCAAGATTTGGGCGAGGTGATAGGTCGCATTGCCGCCCTTGAGCTTCGTCACCCCTTGGACAAAGGCCTCGGTCTGCGGAAAGGTCGCCAGAAATTCAGCTGGCGCCCCTGGGCGGTCCCCCGCCGCCGTGGGGCGTAAAAGGCCTGAAAAATGAGCGGGATCCGTGATCATCTGGTGCTTCTGGCGGGACAGCGTGTGCGTCGCAATTAACGTCTCGCCGTCGAAGATGCGCAGGTGATCCCCGTGCGCCCGCACCACGAGTTCCCGCCGAGCGTACTGGTAAGGCACCGAGTAGCGATTGCCCTGGTACTCCAGATGGCAGTCCTTGTGGCTCTTGCGAGTTTCCACCAGTTCGACCACGTAGGTGCGATCGGGTAAGGGGAGGAGCTGTTCCTCCTTCAGTCGTTCGAAGGGAACACGCTGCGTGGTGCGATGCACCCGCGTGTTGGCGGTGTGGTCCAGCCACTGCCGGAACTGGGCATTCAGATCGTCGAGCGTGAGCTGCGCCACATCGAGCCCGGCGAAGAAACTCTCTTGGATGTACCCGAACGGGCGCTCGATCTTGCCTTTGGTTTGGGCGCGGCGCGGGCGACAGAGCCGGCGCTCGAACCCAAACGTTTTGGCAAAATCGGCAAACTGGGGGTTCCACTCAATATGTTCGCGATGCCATTCCAGGACCACCGTTTTCATCTGGTCGTAGAGAATCTCGCGCGGAATGCCGCCAACATACCGGAAGGCATTCAGGTGGCATTGGACTAAGGCGGCCAAGTCTTCGGAAACGGTGAACTCGCCATAGAGCACCCGGCTGTAGCCGAGCACCAGGGCGAAGCAGGACAACTTGCGGGATTGTCCGAGATGGTTGATCCGTCCGAACGGACTCCAGTCCGCCTGAGCCTGCTGCCCAGGGGCGGTCTCAAAGCGCACGACCG
>JBHGBA010000118.1:0-1706 GCA_041946775.1 Terriglobales bacterium | reverse complement strand
TTGTACACGGCGGTGCTGCCGCTGTTGCCGCTGTAAAAGTTCCAGCGGCCGAAGTAAATGGGGCTCGGAAGCGTGCTGATGAGTGACGCGGGCAGCCCGAAGCTGGTCACGTCGAAGCCGTCGTTTGCCCGGCCGTAGCCCTTCTCAATGAAGCGGTTGTAAGATGCGCGCGCGTTCAGGATGAAGGTCGGAGAGATCGTTCCGACCCAGTCCGCGACGTACGCGTCATTGATCCGCTGGAACGGCTGCTGGCCGTCTGTGCCGGGAGCATTGTCGATTCCGTTTGATGAGCGGTCTTCCGTCCGGTCGTTGGAAGCGTGGCGGAAAAAGACGCGGTGTTTGTCCCCGAAGTTCCAATCGAACTTCAGGATCATGTTGTAGAAGTTGTCAACGTCGAAGTAGCCCGGCAGTGACAAGTTCAGACGCGAATACCGGTTCCCGCCCGGCGTCGGCTGATTCGGCATCGGCATGTACTTGGTAACCGCCGCAGCAACCGGATTGATCCTGGACGAGGGGATTTTGTTGTCCGGGAAGGCTTGCCGTATCGGGTTGCCACTGCTATCCATTGTGTAATTGAACGGGTCGTAGATCGTGACCTTCTGGCCGACGTCGTTGACCATCTTCGAGAAGTCGCCCGCTCGCATTTCCTGTTCGGGCCACGATACCGTCAGCGGGTTGGGCGTGCCCTCCCTGTAGTTCTCGAAGCTGCCCAGATAGAACAGCTTCACCCGGCTTTCCTTGTTCAGGATGTGCGGGATGACCGCAGGGCCTTCAAGCTGGAACCCGTACTGGTCCAGGTAGTGGGTCGGCTTGGGCTTGCCGATGGCATTGTTCTGGAAGGTGTTGGCGTCAAGCGCAGTGCGGCGGAGAAACTCCCAGCCTGTGGCGTGGAAGGTGTTCGTGCCGCTCTTGAGCACGACGTTCATGATGCCGCCGCCGGAGTGCCCGTACTCGGCGCTGTAGTGGTTCATGCCGATGTTGAACTCCTGCACGGCATCCACGATCGGCACATAGGCGACGTTGTTGCTGCCCATCTGCCCGTTATTGGATGCGCCGTCCAGGGTGAACTCGGCCTGCGAATTGCGGCTACCGTTCACGGACCACTCCGCGATCGCACCATTATCGAATGGCCGCTGCCAGATAGCTGCGCCGTTGAACGTGACGCCCGACATCATCGCGCCCAGCATGAAGGGGTTCCGGGCATTCAACGGCATATCGGAAACCTGTTGGGTGCTGATCACACCGCTTCGGGCGGCAGTCTGGGTTTCGAGGAGCGCCGCCGTGGCGGTTACCTCGACGCTTTCCGTAACCTGGCCAACCTCCAGAGTGATATCGATGCCGGCCACTTTGCCTACTTCGAGGACGATGTTCTCCCGCACGTACTGCTTGAAGCCGGCGCCGGGAGTCGCGGTGAGCTTGTAGTTGCCCGGCCGCAGAAATGGAAGCGAGTACACACCCGAGGCGTCACTCGTCGCGGTTGTGGTCTCGTTGTTACCGACGTTAACGGCTTGGATCTTGACGTTTGGCACTGCGGCGCCACTGGCGTCGAGCACATGGCCCGATATAGTGGCGCGAAACTCCTGCGCATGCACGAGCGCCGGCAGGAGACACAACAGCAGCACTGCCCGGTGTTTCAAATCTAACCCCCTTAACGTTTCAGTCGTATTGCGAATGCGTTTACAACCTTAGGGAAACCGGTGCTGCAT
>JBHGBA010000117.1:0-2805 GCA_041946775.1 Terriglobales bacterium | reverse complement strand
ATCGGCGCATTGTGATCGAACGATGGTCCGCCGAGGCAGCGCAGCAGGTGCTCGTATCGCGGCGAGCAGGCGTGTGCGGCCTTCAACTTGTTCAGTGTCGTGGTGAGTTTCATAGCGTCTCCTGGATGACCTGTGCAGCAGTCTTGGCCGCGGAGGTGTACTCGGCCACGGACCGCCGGTGCTGTTCCTGCGCGATGGCCACGGCGTCAGCCAGAGCGCGAATGCGCCCGGCCATCAGGTACAGTAGCTGGGCCAACCCGTGCTTGCGGAGAAGCAGGACTGCCCAGAGCAACGCTCCTTGGGTCAGAAGGGCCAGTAGACCGAGGGCTATTTCCATGAAGAATCCCCGTTCTTTCCGTCCAGGCTGCGGCAGATGTCTTCGATGTCCTTTGTCGTCAGCGGGTGCGGCCCTTTGCGGCATCGCTCGCGGGCGTGCAGGCATATCTGCCATAGGAAGAACAGCGCAACCACCGTGATGATGATGAGGTCGTGCGCTATGGTGGCGGTCACTGGATGCCCCCAAGCGCGAAGATCGCTCGGACCAGCATCACGCCGCCCCATATAGCTACAGCAGCGATCACCCACGACAGCAAGATGATTATTGCCGCACTGAGCGTTTTCATTTTTGTCTTCTCCAACCCGCCGCGCACATCAGTGCGGCCATGATGCCGTACACCAGCGCGCCGGCAATCGTCGCCACTGCGAACACCTCGCTCCAAAGAGGGCCGGGGCCCGTGTGTGCGAGCCCCGGCATTGAGGAGAAGGTTGACGGCAGGGATAATGAGGCGAATAAAGCGGTGAATGAGGCAGAGAACGTCATTATGCGGCCCTCGTGAGGAACGCGATCCCAAGCGCCAGAGCACAGAGAGCACTCATCCAGAGCAGCTTTCTGCGTGCTCTATCGGATTCCTCCTGGCGGGCCATCCATACCCGCGCGATTGCTCGAATGTCGTCTTGCTGTTGACTCATGCTGCCATCCTCCAGATATGAGCGCTCCTCGGGATTCCAATGGGCTTCAACTCGGAGATTGCCCCCGCCATCGGAAGCTGGAATACTTTGTCCATGAATCACCTCTCAGCGCGAACGCGAGATTCACCCACGCGCGGGAAGGCGGCTTCCAGGGCCTCGGTTATGACCGACTTGCGGCTGCGGTTTTGGCGCGCCGCTTGGACGGCGATCCGGGTAACGAGATCCGGAGGCACGTACAGAGAGAGCAGACGGCCCTTGCGTGCGCGCCCACCGGTCTGCCCTTCTTGTGATATTGTGTTCTGAGCGTTCATAAGCGTTAAAGGTAGTATGCGTCATGACGCAAAAGCAGTCAAGACGCAATATGCGTCAGAACGGATAGGATTTTTCCGATGGTTAAAGGTGGGCAGCGTTACACGTTACGTTGGCCGGCTGATCTCAAAGAGAAAGTACGTACGGCGGTAGCCAAACGCCATTTGCGAAGCGCTCAGGACGCCATCTTTGAGGCGCTGGATGAATGGTTGCCCAGACAGATCGCGGAGCCACCGAAAGATGGCTCTCTCTCAGAAGTCAGCCTGGTACATATTGTTACTGAACCATCGCTACCGGTCCCATCTGATTCCTATAGGACGCACCCCAAAGAGCACGCCATGCTTGAGGAGATCCTGCAGCATGGTGATCCAGAGGCAGGGTGGATCACGGGGAACCTTACAACTTTCGTGGAGAAAATTCGAGCGGTTCCGGACCGCAGAAAGAAGCAAGCCGCAAATGGCAGATAATCGACAAATGCGGCATTAGAGAGTATATCATCTGAACACTGTTGTTCTGGAATCGGGAACAGGGAAGGCGGGAGGGAAATGAATACAATAGCGGCGGTTTTAGCGGCGTTGTTTCTGATTTCTTGGGTCGTGCTATGCTATCGCATCGTAGACGGCCTGCTGCGCCTCAAGTCCATCGACGCCAGCCTGCAGGAACTCGTATCCGGCCAGGGATCGCTCGTCAAGCTGCTGTCTCCCGGGACGGCCCCTCCTCCAGTCAGCGGCCCGCGCGGCATCTGCCGATACTGTGGGAATGAGTCTTACGGAGCCAGCGCTTGCCCGGAGTGCGTGGCCAACGGCGGGCGGCGCGGGATCCCTACGACGTGCCAGAAATGCGGCGCCCAGTGCCCCACACGGAAGGATGCGCGGGCGCACTGCCGCTAGGCGGCACCGCCGCGCCTCGCCTCTGCCGCATCCCCGACCACCACGCGGACGAACCGGCGCGCCTCGCAGCGCACGACGTACCGCAGGATTGCCGCCTCGGAGACCGCAATCGCCACCACCGCCAGGAGAGTGATTGTCATAGCGATCAGGTATTTCACAGTGCCTTCTCTTCGATGATCGCCAGCCGGTCTTCGATGGTGGCCAGCCGCGTCTCCATTTGGGCGTGCAGCGTCTTGCAGAGCGCCGAGCGGGTGTAAGTGCCGTTGATTGAGGCGACGGCCTTGGTGATCTCCTCTCGGACGACGCTCTTGACGTAGAGCGCCGTGATCGTCCCTATCAGCGCCAGGGCCGCGCATCCGGCGGTCACCGCCTCCCAATTGATTGCGACGCTCATCTATCTACTCTCCTAGTGGTGGAATTGGGCACGGCCAGCGCCGCAGTGTCACTTCGCCGGCGGCTGGGTCTGGTTGCCGACGTGATTGACGTAAAACTGGAAGGCGCCGACGAACGCGCTCAGCAGGACGGCGACGGCTGGCGACACATGCAGTGTCACGCCGAGCGCGGCGTTGACCATTTGCAGGAAGATCAGGATGGACTGCAAAAGCAAAATGGTGTGTGTGGACATGGACGCCTCCTA
>JBHGBA010000116.1:0-2383 GCA_041946775.1 Terriglobales bacterium | reverse complement strand
GAATGACAATCCGCTGGCGTTAACGGCATCGCAAGAGGGTCAACGGTGTCACTATAATTGCGATTCTCAATAGAATTTGGGATTCGGGCTTTGGGCAGTTCGCCGGTTCGCCAGTTCGCCAGTTCGCCAGTTCACCGGTTCGCCCGTCCACCAGTTCAGCCGATGACCAGATGGCGAGATGACCCGCTGACAACAATCACCCAATCACCCAATCACTCAATCACCGATCACCGGACCACCCGATGAGAGTTGGCTAGCTGCGCCGTTGACGCGATGGTTCAATGAGGCGATTTCCTGCTGGATGATGGAGTTGATGCCGCCGCGGGCGGTTTCGGCCGCCACGCGCACGGCGTTCTTGATGGCGTTGGCGTTCGATGACCCGTGGCCCACGATGCAGACGCCCTTCACGCCCAGCAACGGCGCGCCGCCGTACTCGGCGTAGTCGAGGCGCTTTTTGAAGTCGGCGAAGGCGCGGCGGGTGAGCAGGTAGCCGAACTGGCGGGTCACGGTCTGCTGCATGGCTTCGCGCAGCATCTCGCGGACGGTATGAATCAGCCCTTCTGAGACCTTCAGGGCCACGTTGCCGATGAAACCGTCGCAGACGATCACGTCCACGTTGCCGTTGTAGAGGTCGCGGCCCTCGACGTTGCCCACGAAGTTCAGCGGCAGTTGCTTGATCAGCTTGTGCGCTTGCAACGTGAGTTCGTTGCCCTTGCTCTCTTCTTCGCCGACCGAAAGCACGCCGACGCGCGGGCGCTCCACGCCGAAAATGGTGCGGTAGTAAATCTCGCCCATGATGGCGAACTGCTCGAGGTTGTGGGGCCTGCAATCCACGTAGGCGCCGACGTCGAGCATCAGGCAGGGAGTGCCGGCGGCGGTGGGAAAAACCGCAGCCAGCGCCGGGCGATGTACGCCTTCAAGGGCGCCCAGCACGATTTTGGCGGTGGCCATGGTGGCACCGGTATTGCCGGCGCTGACGAAGCCCGCGGCGCGCTGCTCGCGCACCAGCCGCAGACCAACGCGTATGGAGGAATCGCGCTTGGTGCGCACCGCCTCAACGCTTTCGTCCATGGCGATGAAATCGGAGGCGTGGACGACGCGGACGGGCAGGCCATCGTGGCGGAACTGCGCCAGTTCCGCGAGCACCTGCGGCTCGCGGCCGACCAGCAGGACTTCGACGTCAAACTCGCGAGCGGCAAGGAGGGCCCCCTCGACCTCGGGCTTGGGCGCCCGGTCAGAGCCCATCGCGTCCACCGCTATGACGGTCGTCATCTCTCTGCGAGCTAGCTTTCGCTCTCGACCTGGATTACTTCGCGTCCCTTGTAGTAGCCGCACTTAGGGCAGGCACGGTGCGGCATCTTGCGCTCGTGACAGTTGGGGCACTCGGCCAGGGAGTGCGCGGAAAGGTGATCGTGGGCGCGGCGGGTGGCGGTA
This sequence comes from Terriglobales bacterium, assembly GCA_041946775.1. Classification (GTDB taxonomy): domain Bacteria; phylum Acidobacteriota; class Terriglobia; order Terriglobales; family Acidobacteriaceae; genus JBHGBA01. Next base: position 949 of record JBHGBA010000116.1, on the reverse strand, counting down.
CGCCGCTTCGAGTGTCTGCGTTTCGGATTTGCCATAAGTCTATTCCGTTTGCTTTCTGATTCTGTTAGGGCTGCGTCCGGAATTTCGAATTTCAAATTTTGGTTGCCGCAAGATTGAGCAGGCACCAGACACCCAATCGAAATTCAAAAATCAAAATTCAAAATTCGTTATCGTTCCAGCTTGTCCTTCAACCCCTTCAGCGCTTCCCACCGGGGGTCTGACGTCCGGACACAGGAGCAGGCGCCGGCATTGAGGTTCTTGCCGCACTGTGGGCACAGGCCCTTGCAGTCCTCGCGGCAGACGATCTTCATGGGCACGGCCAGCAGCAGTTGCTCGCGCAACACATCTTCCAGCAGCAGGCCGTCTCCTGTATAGTAGCCGACTTCCGACTCGTCTTCCTCGACGACCAGTTCTTCCTGCCCGGCGTCGGAACCCTGGGGCCGGTAGAGCAGATCGAACTCGCGGTCCACCGGACGGCTGACCGGGTCAAGGCAGCGGGCGCAACTGACCTCCAAGCGAGTGTGCAGGCTGCCGACCAGGCGGATATCGTCGAGCGTCTTGCCCCGGCGGGTGTGGTGCTCGCGCACCAGTTCGGCGTGCCCCGTGGTGTGAAGCGACTCGGTCAGACGCATGTCGCTGCCCAGGTCAATGACCGCGGGCCGGAACTCCTGGGTAAACTCTCGGGGCCGGAATTCCAGTTCGTGAATATCAATAAACATCTTCCGAGCCTGCCTGTTGCCCTGTCCGGCACACTGCTACCCCGCGACGCCTGGTCCGGTCAGCGGTACTCGAGGCGAGTTGCGCGGGGGACTACGGACAGGGACTCGTTCGAGGCAAAAAATAAGAATACGGGCGGGATGGCGGGGGTGTCAAGAAAGAGTCTTTTCCAATGTCATACCAAATTAGAAATGTCCCCGTCTTCACCAAAGTAGAAATGTCCCCTGGTTCA
>JBHGBA010000115.1:0-2602 GCA_041946775.1 Terriglobales bacterium | reverse complement strand
CGCTGTCGTTCAAGTTCCGCGCCAACTCCGCCAGTTGGACGGAGATGATGACGCTGCGGTCCGATACGCAGCGGATCGGCATAAAGAATACTGCTCCGGAGGCGACGCTGGATGTGAATGGTGACCTGAAGGCCAGCGGCGCAGTGAGGGCCGGCAGCCCGGGTGTCATATTCGCCGACGGCACTGCATTGACCAGTACGGCTGGCGCCATCACGTTTACCAGTTCGACGGCGAATTTCAGCGGCAGCAACACCAGTCAGATCGTCAGGGCCGTGCAGAACGGCGCGGGCTCGGCGCCGCCGCTGAGCATGAGCAATTTGCCGCCCGCAGGTCTGCGCGGCGAGGCGACCGGGGCGACCGGCTTCGTGGCCGGCGTGTTGGGTACCTCGAGCAACAGTCCGGACGGCGCCGGCATCATGGGTGTCAACGCCGCTCTGACGCCCTCGACCCTGGCGAATCCCACGACCAGCAGCGCGGCCGGCGTGGTAGGCATCAGCTTCAACGCGCTGAATGGCGCGGGCGTGTATGGCGAGGCGGATGAAACCTCCAATACCGACGTGCGCCTGGGCTTTCCGACCGGTGTTTACGGCTACGCGAAGAGCGTGATCGGTGCCGGCGTGAGTGGCGTAAATGACAACCCCAGCGGAGACACACTGGGTGTCTGGGGTGCGGTGGACAGCGCAGACGGGTACGGCGTAGAAGGTGATGCGTATGCCACGGGCGCCGGCAGCACAGCTATTGGCGTTGCCGGTTTCTCGAGTGCGGAGCAGGGCAAGGGCGTGGTTGGTCGCGCGTTGCACACGAGCGGCTCGACCGTGGGTGTTCGCGGCACGGTGGAAAGTCCGGCAGGCGTCGCCGGCCTGTTCGAGAACTTCACGTTCCCCTCGGCCGGTGACATCCTGGTAATGCGCAAGTCCACCGGGGTGGACGGCAACGGCAACCCGACACCGCAGAACGTGGCGCGAATCGATGTCACTGGGAAGGGCTTTTTCAATGGCGGCACACAGACCAGCGGCGCAGACTTTGCCGAGTCGTTTGCCGTTCGCGGGAACAACAAGATGTACGAGCCCGGCGACCTGCTTGCCATTGACGAAAGCGGCAACCGCCGCATGACGCTGAGCCGCGAACCTTATTCCACGCTGGTGGCCGGCATCTACTCGACTAAGCCTGGGATTCTGGCTACTCCGCACCACATTGACAGCAAAGAGGTGGAGCAGGAAGTTCCGCTGGCGATTGTGGGTGTAGTGCCGTGCAAGGTGACAACGGAGAATGGGCCCATTAAGCGCGGCGACCTGCTGGTGTCATCGTCGAAGCCCGGATACGCGATGAAGGGCACAGACCGCGAAAAGATGGTTGGCGCAGTGGTGGGTAAGGCGCTGGAGCCGCTGGCCTCGGGTGAAGGCGTCATCGAGGTGCTGGTCACACTGCAATAGCCCGTTTCGCGCGGGGCACAAAAAGTGGCCGAAGTGCCCGGTCCTCGACATCGGCCCGGAGCGTAGCAGGGGTTACGAAACTCTGACCTGAACTTAGGAGGTATTCAGGTCAGTGTTGCTGAAGCCAGCTGAAACGGCCAGCTGAGTTTCGTGACCCTTGCTCGCGAGAATTCTCTGGGAGTCCAGGCAAGCCGCCATTCCACTAGTCGTCAATCATCCCATCTATCTCGGCCATTCAGTTCGATGCTTAGCACACACCTGGACAATCACGGTCGCAGGCTCAAGGGCATTATTCTGGCTGGCGGCCCTGGCAGCCGTTTATTTCCGGTCACCCAAGTCGTTTCCAAGCAACTGCTGCCCGTCTACGACAAGCCAATGATCTTCTACCCGCTGAGCACGCTAATGCTGGCGGGTATGCGCGACATCCTGGTGATCTCGACACCGCAGGATACACCGCGATTTGCGCAGTTACTGGGCGATGGCAGCTGCCGGTTGGCCTGCGTGTTGTCTGCCAGCCGTGAGACCTGTATTGCTCTGCAATTGACCCCGCAACGCCACCCCTCGCCAGCATCCCCTCACCCCTGTCATTGCGCAGGGGCAAGCTCTGAGGGGTTCCTTTTTCGTTATCCCCTAATTTGAATTACAAGTTGAAACAACAAGACGAGAAGCTAGAATACTGCTGTTTTCCCGCCATTACTGCCCTTCGCTAGGGCCGGGCCCTGTAACCATGACAGGTGCGGTTCGCAGCACTGCACCAAGGAGTCCAGTATGCATATAGCCCGTAGCCGCGGTTTTCTTCTAGTGATCTCGATGTTGCTAGCCACGGCGGCGCTCGCCCAGCAGTCATCTCCGTCAAACAATAACGGCGTCCCGCGTGTTGTGAAATTCAGCTCCACCATCGAGCATGCGCAAGGAGTCGCTGGAATTACCTTCGCTCTTTACAAAGATCAGCATGGTGGTGCGCCGCTGTGGCTGGAGACCCAGAACGTCGCGGTTGATGCCAATGGTCGCTATACGGTCCATCTTGGCGCCAACCGCGCGCACGGCATTCCGGCGGAGTTGTTTGCCTCGGGCGAGGCCCGCTGGCTCGGCGTGCAGCCGGAAGGCCAGCCGGAGCAACCGCGCGTGCTGCTGGTGAGTGTGCCCTACGCGCTCAGTGCGGCGAACGC
>JBHGBA010000114.1:0-2654 GCA_041946775.1 Terriglobales bacterium | reverse complement strand
GCCCACGCTGCCGCATGCGCGGCAGAGAACGACGTTCGGGGCGCCTACCTAGGCGTAAGTTGGGACGGCACAGGCTATGGCCTCGACGGCACAATTTGGGGCGGGGAGATGTTCCTCGTCGAAGACAGCCGTTTCGAGCGCATTGCGCACCTGCGCCCATTCCGGCTGCCCGGCGGCGAGGCGGCAGTGAAAGAGGGCTGGCGCGTAGCCGACGCCCTCCGGTACGAACTCGGGCGCAGTGACGGAATCCCGCCGGTCATCCGCCAGATGCTGGCCCGCAACATCAACGCCCCCGTGACCACCAGCGCCGGACGTCTCTTCGATGCCGCATCCGCGCTGGCCGGCATCGCCCGCGAAAGCCGCTTCGAAGGCCAGGCTGCGATGCTCCTCGAGCGCGCCATCGGCGACTTGAAAACCACGGACGCCTACCCATTACCTTCCGGTGACTGGGCCCCGCTGGTGGATGCCCTGGAGTGCGATGTGACAACCGCACAATCGCCCGCCTTGATCGCCGCACGGTTCCACAACGCGCTCGCAAACTGGATTCTGGAAACCGCCCAAGCGACTTGCATTCAGCAAATCTGCCTCTCCGGCGGCGTGTTTCAAAACAGTTACCTGGTAGAGCGCACCAGCGCCCTGCTCGAATCCCACGGCTACACGGTGTTCATCCACCAGCGAGTACCGGCCAACGACGGCGGCGTAGCCCTAGGCCAGGTAATCATCGCAGCGGGGCAGTTGTAAGTTTTGTGTTGCGAGGTGCGCGAACACGTGCGCGAGGTTGAGAAGCGGCGACGTCTGATTCTCAGCGATCAGCGCCTGCGATTCGCGCTTCGATCGTCGGCGCTCCGCCGCCAGCGCAATGAACAAGACTCGGTGCGCTTCGCTCAACCTGACATGCTCGCGCGGGATATCCTGCTCGACTGCAAGCTCGTGGTCCGCGAGTCCTGCGGGACCCGGCATAGGCGAGTCGGGTAGGTCCCTGAAGGGGCCAAACCGTCACCGCAGGTGTAGGTACTTCCGGTATGCGCCGTTATTATAAGTGCTCCACGGCTGGAAGCCGCGCTCTTTATACAACTCGTATGCGAAATCGATGTTCGCGCGGCAGTCCAGCAGGTCCCGCAGGTTCAGCCCCGGGCGTGTAAGGTGCACCGTGTTGATCTGGAAATAGCCCCAATCGAGCGTGCCGTTGGTGTTGTAATGCCAAACCTCGCAGTCCCCCCGAGTATTCTCGGCGCGCTGGATTGCCAGCGCGATTCGGCATGCCGGACCGAACTTGCGGCATGCATACTGCTGGTGCGCCGTAAGTGGCCTGCCCTGGTCGTCCTGCGACAAGACGGCATCCTCGGTGTTCATTCGCGCCGAGATCACGAGCGGCCATTGGAAGCGGATCCGCACGGGCGATTGCAAGCCGACCGTGTAATGAGCGTGAAACTGCCACGCGCCGAGGGCTACCCCTCCGATCATCAGAAGCACCAGTGCGACGACGGGCGCCGATATCCATTGTCTCGAACGTCGCTGCCGCGGGCGGGCAGACTTGCGGGGCCGCTTGCGCACGGCCGGCTTTTTGCCGGGCGAGATCATCTATCGAGTGTTGGGTTGGAGTAAGCGCGGAGCACGTACACGCATGGTTCCGCAACAGGGTACCACGCCTGTGATGTAACCTGAGCGGCTAGAGATCGGCCAGCAACCGCAGATCCCTCACGCGGCCCGGACGGTCAATCTGACGCGTATATGTTACATCGCGCGGCCAAGCTACAGCAGCAGCGCCTCGATCCTGTACGCCCGGACAATCTGTTCAGGGTCGGACCACGCGAACACAGTGAACTGGCCATCCTTCGAGGCGACCAGCGCAACCGAGTCGCGCTGATCATGCACGAATTGCGCCGCCGAAAAATGCCGCGTGCCGCCGAACTGCGCTGCGGGAACGATCACGGGCGTGCTGTCATGGACCGGCTCCATCAGGGCGATGTGCTTGATCTCGTCCCCGCCGTTGCGGCGGCCGATCGTCGCACCGAACGCAACCAGTTCGTATTCATCCGTGATCACCGCGGCGCCATCCACGGCGGTGAGTCCCGCGATCCCGTCCACAGCGCTCCGGACCGCCTCCTGCCAATGGTGCTCGCGGCGTCCGTCGGGCGGCTCGCGCATCAGCTCAGCCAATTTGGTGAATCCCGGTACAACCGCGTACCGAATCGGCTTTACGATCGATTCCCTCCACAGGTCGGTACCGGACGGAACCAGCAGCAAGGCGCCGCCGTGACTGTGTGCCCGCATTGATATCGCCATCTGGATGAGCACAGCGCCGGACCCGGTGGTCTTGCCCGACTCCAGACTGCGCAGCGCCTTCAGCAGCAGTGGGCTGCCGGGTTGTGCCGCCGCTTGCTGGTCCAACAGCTTCAACTGGTCGCCTTCCAGTACCGCGACATTCGCAAACTTGCCCGATTCCTCGCGGCTGTGCTTCATGACGAGCAGACCGGGGGCGATGACCTCAACCACCAGGCACAGCGCCGGCAGACTCTGAGTGGATCCCCAGACCCGCAGTTCGCCGTTCTCGCGCCAGACACCCAAGTGGATGCCGGGGCGCTCCACGGCGGGCGCGAGCCGCGTCAGGGGCTCCGGTGCAAGCGGCAGCGATTGCTCGAGCGTCAGCCGCA
>JBHGBA010000113.1:0-2663 GCA_041946775.1 Terriglobales bacterium | reverse complement strand
CCGAAAGGCGAAATCTGCCCGAACGGCGAGCCCTGGCCCAGTTGCGGCTGGCCGAAAGGTGAAATCTGGCTGAATGGTGAACCTTGGCCCAGTTGGCTCTGGCCAAAAGGCGAGATCTGACTGAACGGCGACATGTGCTGAGTGGTAATCAGTTGTTGCAGGTAAGCGGCAGTCAGCGGGTCAATTGGCGGGTAGTTCCCGATCTGACTGAACATCGGATTGAATCCGCCCACCGAACCAACGGAGCCATAACCGCCACCGGTTTGCGGATACGAGCCGAACGACCCGAATCCGCCCAATTGGGAGCCGAGCCCCATCAGGCTTCCCCAGCCCGACTGAGGATTGAGCTGTCCGTACAGCGACTGCTCAAACATTATTTCCCTCCAATTTCTGTGCGTAAACGCAGGTTCCTTGCGTGGTTGCTGGTTTTCAAGGATGGACGCGTTTTCGGTTGTTTTGGAGTTCGGAACGACGGGTTAGCGGGCGCCGTTCCAGTCAGTCAAAGGGATGCCCCCGACAATACTTTCAATCGTGAGCTGATTCAACACTGGCCAGAGCAGCAGTGAGTGATTGGTTGATTGAGGGATTGAGTGATTTGGTGAAGTTGGATTCGGTAACGGCACGACCGTGGTGCGCGGCGGTTACGGGATCTTCTACTTCCTGGACCGCGGCGGCATTGACAATCAGCGGACAGCCGGCAATCGCGAGCGTACTCACGAGGCTTTCGCCACCTCCGCCGACATGTCCAGCGCCTGCTGAATATCGGCAACAATGTCGTCCACGTCCTCGATGCCGACGGAGATTCGTATCAGGCCATCGCTGATGCCGAGTTGACGCCGTCGCGCAGGCGACATTTCTCGGTGCGACGACGTAGCCGGATGCAATACGCCGGTGAACACATCGCCCAGGCTGGTGGAACGCACGCACAGCCGCAGCGCATCCATGAAGCGGAAGGCAGCGTCGCGCGTGTCCGCCGCCAGTTTGATCGCGACCATCGCGCCGGCGTGCGGGTGTCGCAGTATGCGCCGCACTACCGCCTGTGCGCCGTCGTGACCCAGTCCCGGATAGTACACACGTGCCACGCGCGGGTCCCCGGTGAGCCGCTCCACAATTTGCCGCGCGTTTTCGCACTGCCGTTCCACACGTACCGCCAGGGTCTTCAACCCGCGCAGGATCGCGTGTGCCTCCCATGGCCCCAGGATGCCGCCTGCCAGTTTCATAATGCTGACCAGCGCCGTGTGCTCCGGCTGTTCGCGAACTACCACCACGCCACCCATCACATCGGCGTGCCCGCTCAGGTACTTGGTCGCGCTGTGCACTACGAAATCGGCGCCATGCTCCATCGGACGGCAGAGATACGGCGTGGCAAACGTGTTATCCACGATCAGGCGGGCGCCGACTCCGTGCGCGATCTCGGCACATGCCGCCAGGTCGCACACCTTGAGCAGCGGGTTCGATATGGTCTCGGCCACCAGCACGCGCGGCCGCACTTCGCGCGCTTTCGCCTCCAGCGATTTCAGGTCGGAAAAGTCGCAGGTTACGGTCTCGACATCGAACGGGCCGAACACCTTGACCAGCAGGTCGAGGGTTGCGCCGTAAAGGTCCTGCGAAGCCAGCACGGCCGCACCCGGCGTCAACTCGCAAGCGAGCAGCGCCGCATGCAATGCCGCCATACCCGAGCCATACGCGCACGCCGCCGCACCACCTTCCAGCCTCTGCACCGCCGCTTCCAGCGCCGCTACCGTCGGATTGCCGTAGCGCGAGTAAACGTAGCCGGGCTTTTCGCCTGCAAACACCTTGTCCACCTCCGCCATGGAATCGTAGGTGAAGGTCGCCGAGGCATAGATTGGCGTAGAGACCGGAAGGCCCGCCGGCACCCCCTGTCGTTCGCCGGAATGAACCACTCGTGTTGCGATACGAAGCTCGCGCGCCGTCATTATAGAACCCCCTGCTGCTGTGGCCCCGTGATCATATGCTTTGGAGTTCTTCAGCCGGCAAATCGGCGCGCATTATTTCTAGACTGCGGTACGAAGCGCCGGACTCAGTAGTCGATGCGATAAACCCTCACCGCTTCTGCCGGCACCTCAACCTTCAGGCTCAGCTCAGTCCCCTGCGGCACGATGGTACTGCCGCTGCTCAGTTCCGCGATCTTCCGCGCCGGGCGGGCCAGCGTGGCGCTGTACTCCACCCGCGCGCTTTTGTCGCCATGATTGAACAGGAACGCCAGCGTGCCCGTAGCTGCCGTCATTGTGCGCAGCTCAACGTAAGATGACGCCTTCACTTGCGGTGGGCGTATGCCGGCCCACTTCGTCAGGATGTCTCCCAGCGGATGCATCGCCACCGGGTTGGTCTGGTTGAACTCGCCAGCAAGCGTACCGAGGATAATGGCGTTGCCTTTGCCGTACGTATGCTCGTACGCGGCCGCCGCTCCACCGGCAAACGTCGCCACCGGCTTCGCTGCCGGATCAACCACCTCGAAGCGCTCCTCGAATCCTGTACCGGCAAACTCGTCGTTTCCCCAGCGCACGCGGAACTGCTTGCCCGGCAGCACCTCGAACGGATTGTCATTCCGATCGCCCGCCTTTGCCGCGAGGAATCTGCTGCTTCCCGAATGCGACCAAAAGCAGATTCCTCGCTTCGCTCGGAATGACAATCCACTTGGC
>JBHGBA010000112.1:0-3022 GCA_041946775.1 Terriglobales bacterium | reverse complement strand
CGGAACTGGACGACGCTGCCCTTGTTGTGCTGCTGGAACGCGACGTAGCCCTTCATGAACGAGTTCTTTTCGTCCACGTAGTCAACGACGGTCTTGTCGTTAACTTTGATGATGATGTGGTTCCCTCTGGCGATGATGTGCTGGGTGTACCACTCGCCCGGCTTTACAAGCTGTTCCTTGATATTGACGAAGTTGTACAGGCTGCCGGTCCTCTTCCAGTCGCTATGCGTGGCGTTCACCTGCGCCTCATAGCCCTTCGGCCAGCCGGGACCGAACTCGGCGCGGAAGTACATCCCGGAGTTGCCGGCATCGCTGATCTTCACTTCAGCCTTGAACTCGCAGTTCTCGCACTGCTCTCCCATATAGAAGAGGTGGCTGCGATCGCCATCTCCGGTGATCGCGCCGTTGCAGACAGTCCATGCGTCGGGATTCTCGTTGGCCTTCCAGCCATTCAGGGTCTTGCCGTCGAAAATGGATTTCCACTCGCCGTCGGCGGACCATGCCGCGACGGCCAGAAGCATAGAAAATACGATCAGCCGTTTGGTCATAGAGAACACAGTGTAGCTGTTGGCCGCCGCCTCGCGGCTGCCCCCGCTCCGGTTCTGCCGCCTCAAACCTTGATGAACCACTTCCGGCGGTACAGGACCCATGCGATGAGATACATCAGCGCAACGAAGCTGACGGCCCAGAGCAGGGAAGCCAGGTTCGGCGACGCGAGCGGCGCGTACACGTTCTGGAACAGCCAGCGCTGGAGCGGCACGCCGCCGATGTGAATATGCGCGGCTCCGATCACGATGAAGTCCGTTAACACATAGATTGCGATCGCGTTTACGCCAAACACCTTGAACGGGTACGCCCAGCGGCGCCAGCCCTGAACGTCCACTACCCAGTAGCAGAACGCGAAGACATTTGCCGCCAGCCCGGCCATGAGGACCGCGTAGGAGCTTGTCCAGAGGCTCTTGTTGATCGGGAACCAGATGCTCATGACAAACGCCGCGAACATCAGTGCGTTTCCCGCGACAAAAAGCCACGCCGTCTTTTCGGCCGCGCTCAGCCTGAGCCGCAACACGTGTCCTGTGAGTACACCGAACAACGTCGTTGCGATCGCCGGGAGCGTGCTGAGCAGCCCTTCGGGGTCCCACGTGAGCGTCTCACGCCACATGTGGCCGCGCAGGACGATGCTGTCGATCCAGTTCGCGAGGTTGCGGCCAGGCTCGATTACGCCCGGGCCATAACCGGGGACAGGGACGAGGGTCATCAGCGCCCAGTACAAGGCGAGCAGCGCCGCCGTCCAGATCGCCTGCGCTTTCCAGGACGTCCTGAGGAAGATCACCGCCGCGATCAGATAACAGACGGCGATGCGCTGGAGCACGCCTGATATCCGGAGGCTCGCGAAGTCCAACGATCCCAGGAAATTGATCAGCAGCCCGATGGCGAAGATCGTGGCCGCGCGCCGGAAGGTGTGCAGGAACAGCCGTCCGCGATCATCGCCCCGTTCGATGCGGCGGGCGAAGGAGAGCGTCAGCGAGACGCCAACGATCCAGAGGAAGAACGGGAAGATGACATCCGTGAAAGTCCACCCGCTCCATTTGGCATGCAGGAGTTGCGCGTAAACATTGCCCCAGTCGCCCGGATTATTCACGAGCGTCATGCCGGCAATTGTTGCGCCACGGAAGACGTCGAGCGATTGGAGGCGGCCAGGGGAAGGTTCAGGGGTGCGATCCGGGACGGGTCTCGGAGCGGACATGGAGGTATGGTAGCAGCGACAGAGTTCGGTTGCTTGGTCGCGGATGAATGCGCTCACCGACTAAGGTGCTGCCCAGTGGTGAGAGCTGCTTAGTTTGCGATTTATTCACAGTCAATTGACAGTTGCGGCCCGCCGTTAGGGTTAGGATTGGGTGACAAAACGCCCGGAAACGGGGCCACAAGTTGGGCCTGTGTTAATAGCAAAGGAGAGATGCTATGAGTGGCTTGCTCAATCGCTTGAAGCACCCTGCGAACCGGCGCTCTTTTCTGAAGAAGGGCATAGCGGCGGGAGCCGCAACCGTTGGCGGCGCGCTATTTGGCGGCGGGCTGAATGCTTTAGCCGACAACCCGATAGAGAAAAGCGGCCGTCTTTCCAAGGGAGACGCGGCCATCCTCAGGTTTGCGGCCGCAGCCGAAATCCTTGAGAGCGACTTTTGGGTACAGTACAACGAACTCGGGGGGATTCAGGACAGCGAAGTGGCAGGGGGAGGCGGGAATCCAGCCTATACGGCCGCCCTTCAAGTACTGGATTCGGACATGCCCCAGTATATTCACGACAATACGGATGATGAGATCACTCACTTCACATTCCTCAACGCCTATCTGGCTTCGAAAGGCGCCGATACAGTCAATCTTGAGCCGTTCCGCACTTTGCCGGGCAGCACAGCAACCGGATCGAGCGGAAAGCCACGGCTGACAAACCTCATGCAGCTCACTCTGGATACCAGTTGGTGGACTCGCTATCGCAGCAGCACGCACAACCCTGATCTCGATCCAACGTTTGTATTCCCCCAAGCAGTTCCAGGCTTGTCCATGGGGCAGTTTCCGTCAATCCCCAGAACCAATGCCGACCTCACCCCGCCTGACCACCTTCAAGCGATCGCCAACACAGCGGGATTCCATATGCCAACTATCGAACAGGGTGGCAATAGCCTTTACCCTGCAATGGCGCAGAGGGCCAGAAGTGTCGAAGTCTTGCGAATCCTGATCAGCATCGGTCCCACCGAGACTATGCACTTTCAGACCTGGCAGGACAAGGCAGGCAATGCTCCTCCGCTAACCGATTCGACCAACGGTTTGGTTTTCCCGGACCTCAATGCGCCCCCGTTTGATACGGAGCAGTTCAATACCAACCTGATCATGCCTGAACCGTGCCCATTCCTCAGTCGAGCGCTTCCGGTATGTTCGGTCATCCGGCCTACGGAAACAAAGGGGATTGCTATGGGCGTGGTCAAGTTCTTGACCGACATGGGGCTTTTCATCGGGCAATCGCCCG
>JBHGBA010000111.1:0-3115 GCA_041946775.1 Terriglobales bacterium | reverse complement strand
CGAACCTTCAACCTACTGATTAAGAGTCAGTTGCTCTGCCAGTTGAGCTACGCGCCCGAGCTCGTGGAAATCGCAGCGTGTCGAATCGTGCGGCCCTGTAGAAGCAAGTTCAGTGTAACAAACGCCTGCGATTAGCCGCAACCGAGGAGCGACGCGATCTCTAAACGACTGATTTTGAACACAGTGAGCATTGCCATCGACGAATTCCGGCATTAAACAGAGCGGCCGCCCACAATCTCCGACGGCCGCTTGTCTTTCACTCTTCTTTTCCGACCCACATCTTCAATGCACGCGAGGTGCTGTCCATCCCTTCGATCAGAAGCTGAGCCGCACCGCCAGTTGGATGTTGCGCGGGCCGCCGCCACCCAGGAAGGGGTTGCCGATGCCATTGTCGGGCGTCGCCGTGGGTTGCAGGAAACCCACGCCGACCAGCCGGCAAGCGGTGCAGCCCGCCACCGTGGGCGCTGAACCGTTCCCCAGAAAGTCCACGGCGAAGCTTGGCAGCGTCGGGTTGGAGAAGTTTGGATGATTGAAGATGTTAAAGAAATCAGCGCGAAGCTGCATGTTCACACGTTCAGTGATCTTCGTGTTCTTCACCACCGACCAGTCGAAGTTCTTGAACGAAGGTCCGCGAAACGCGTTACGGCCAACATTGCCGATACGTTCGCTGCCCGGGACACATCCGCCCGCGACATCATCCCATGGAAATTGCGGTCTACGCGGCCGCGCGGCACGCTCGTAGTGGCGCCCAGCGTGGCAAAGCCTGAGACGTTGATCTGCGGCAAGCCAAAATCCTGCGGGTTGGTGACGGTGTTCAAGCCCACGCTGGCGGGATTGAACTTCGCGTCTTGCGGGAAGAAGTCTTCGTCAAAGCTGTTCCAGCCGCCGCGGACCTCCATTACCACGCGCGGACTCACGACTTTCGTGTAGGAAACTGACAGCACATGAACGTCGGTGGGCGTCTGCGTGTTGTAGCCGGGAGTCACTCCGCCACCAACCAGCGCCAGGGGGAAGCTCTGTTGGCTGGTGCCGTAGAAATAGCGGCCGGTGAGCAGGTCGGCTTTGCCCAGGTGCTGGTCTATCTTGAAGATCAGGCTGTGCAGGAAGTTTGAGGATCGGTTGCTCACCCGCACTTCAGCGGGGCCGTTGGGACCGGTATCGGTGTTCCCAGTCGCGGGCAGCGGTCCCCAGGGATTAAGCGCAAGAATATTAGCTACGATTGGATTCACCCCTCCTTCCAACGACGCTGAAGTGGCAGCAATTTGCGCCTGGCTTGGCACCGTAAGCTTCGTGGGAATGCCGATGACCTCACGCTGGCCTTCGTAGGCAAGGAAGAAGAAGGTCTTGTCCTTCACGATGGGGCCGCCCAGCGAGCCGCCGAACTGATTATTGCGGAAAGCGTTTTGCGGCAAGTGCTCGCCGGTCAATGGGTCACGCTTCACATTAAAGGAATTCGCGCGTCGAACCAGTTGTTGCGGAGCTGTTCGAAGACGCTACCGTGCAACGTGTTCGTCCCAGACTTGGTTACGATATTGACGGTCGCGCCTGAGTTGCGCCCGTACTCCGCCTCAGTGCTGTTAAGGATGGCCATTTCAGCGAGCGCTTCAACCGGCAGCAAGGTCGCTGGCGTACCGAAGACGCCGGCTTCGTTGATTGCTGAGTCATTCCGATAGCCATCGTTCATGTCGGTGCCGTCGAGCAGGAAATTGTTCGACCGGCCGCGGTTTCCATTGATCGAGAACTGGCCGAACGAGCCCGGCGAATCGGAAACGCCGCTCGCGTCCGCCGTGGACCCGGGCACCATGACCAGAAACTTGATGAAGTCGCGCCCGTTGATCGGCAGTTCCTCCAGCGTCTTGGTTTGGATAGTGCCACCCAAGGTGACGCGGGAGGTTTCGATGATGGGAATTTCTGCAGTGACCTCGACAGTTTCTTTCACCTCGCCGGGGGTCAGCGTAAAGTCCACGCGCGACAATGTTGAGACACCAACGCTCACGCCGCTGGCCGTCTGCGTACCAAACCCGGAGCGCGTCACAGTGACGTTGTAGCTTCCCAGCGGCAACTCGGTTATGGCGTAATCGCCGTTGCTGTCGGTTTGCGCGGTGCGTGTCAGCCCAGTGGCGACGCTGGTAGCGCTTACTTGGGCCCCAGGCACCGCCGCCCCGGACTTGTCAATGACTGATCCCTCAATACCACCGCGGAAGGTTTGTGCACAAAGGCTGATGGTGGTGAAGAAGACCAGGGCAAAAGCCAGTCGCAATCGCATGACTGCCTCCTCGTTGATTGCTGGTTTGATTGCTGGTTGCCGTCGCTGACCCTAGGGGCTCCCCACGCCCCGCGCACAATATCACACTTTGGACCGGGCTGCAGCCAGGGCAAGGTGCTGCTTGAATAAAATGTCGACAAAGTTATGCCTTGGGTCGCCGGCTAGAAAGGTGAGCACTGCGCGCGCACCGCGCATCTAAGTTTTACGCGCCTGGAAGGACATTGGAATGACGAAGTGGATTGCCTTTGACGATGCCAGCGTCTCCGCGCTCAGCCGCCGCACAGGCGCACAGACAGAACTTGGCGTGGGCGATGCGCTGGCCGTGGCCCTGAGTGCAGAAGCGCCCGCACTGGTGATGTTACCCGGCGTTGAAGGGGGAGTAATGGTGATTACCGTCGCTGCCGGTGAGAAACAACCCGCCCGGGAATCGCCACGCTACGTGGCATCTGGATTCCTCGGCCTGACTGACGAACTGGCCACCGAGGAGCAACCACAGGAAGAGCGACCGAGTTGGTGGCGCCGCTGGTTTCGCAGATAAAAATGGCCACCCTCTCAGGCGACCGGCTTTCCCGATTCGCTCTTTAAGGCCGATAAAGGCGATCACCCGTTCACAGTTTTGTCAGTTCGCCATGATGTGGTAGCGCCGTCGTCCCGGCGGCGGGTCCCTTTCTTTCCTCTGTTAACCCTTCAGCAAAGCTTGTGTTAGCCATCGGCGACAACCTTCTCACTCGATCCAGCATCTCACCTCGCCGTCTTGGGCCCTCGATTTCAGTTAAGGATGCTGCTGTGACCGAAGCCAACTGGGCGGGCGTATCTGTGGAGTATGACGGCAAGTCGGGCGACCTGATC
>JBHGBA010000110.1:0-3458 GCA_041946775.1 Terriglobales bacterium | reverse complement strand
CTGACTGATTTCAAGAACACATTACCTTAACTCGGCTTGAAGCCGCGAACGGGGGCACGCTGGTGGGGGCGGACCGTCAACAACATCCTGGTTCGTTCATGAGCTTTCAATTTCCGGTAAGGCCAGATATCGGCCGCGTTCCGAACACATGGTGTGCTGATACTATGTCTGCCGTGAGCCATGCGTTCAGGACCGTCGTTTTCGGCGAATGGGTAATTCGCGTCGATGCAGCCGAGACCGCACGGTGCTATGCGCAATTGCGCGAAAAGGCAAACAGGACCGGGATGCGATTGCGGTCCGTGCAGGAACTTCGCCGCGCTGGCCGTAGAGGCCTACCCGAAAGACGTGGTCCGATTTTTCGGCGAGATTGGGATCGACCGCGACCAGCCGTTTGAGTTGTCGCACTACAGCCGAATGCCATCCGGCTTGCATCTCTACGGTGGCTGGCACTACTTCGCCGGATTAGGCTGTCGCTTCGGCACTTCTCCGCAAAGGCCACTTCGCGACGTGAGAGGTCGATTTGGGATTATGGTCGCGTGAACCGACTGATTCAAGACTTCGCTGCCGAAGCGCGTCAATTCTGCACACTTTGAATGCTCTCTGCTTTGGGCAATTTGCCGATGCGGCCAGACCAGAGAAGAGCGCTAACGGCAGATAGATGGCCTTACCGGAATCTGGCTGGCTGCCCAGCGGCGGACGGGGCTATTTTTTGAAAACGCCACCTGAAGTCCCGGTCTCGACGGGCCGATCAGTTGGGCGTGCGGTCGTCGAATCGACTCAATGCCGCTCAGCGAGGGTGATGGTGCGCTTCAGCATCACCCATTGATCGAGTTCCAGCGACTATGAGCATCACCACGGCGGGCAAGTAAAGCAATCCCATACTCGCCGCCCCGACAACGCAGAAGCCGAGCAGTAGAGCGGCAGAGGCAAACGCGACCCTGCGCCAGCGGTAGCCCATGACACTAGCTATGCAGAGAATCAGTGGAATGGCGGCAGCACGTACAAAGACCGGCCCGTTGACTTCGAGGTCCGATTTGTGGCCGGTCATTTCGGTGACTCGCTCCTGGCGCGTAGCTGACTCGCTCACGGTTGTTGACGATGAGTACACCGGGCCGAATGCGAGGAATCCAGTGACGGCAAGGCTCCAGAGGAGCGCGGCGAAAGCGAACCAAAACCGCAGCATCGGTCAGCACGATTCTAGCTTGTCAGCGGCCTCTACGCGCAGGGCCTGCACCTGGCCCCAGCGCGATTGCTTCGGACGGCCTATAGATATTTCGTTGGCGGCGACGACTAATCGACAAGGACGCCCATTGAGAAATCCGCGGCCCTTCCGAACTGGCCTGAGGATCCTTGGAGCATGGGGCTGGCGAATCGGGAATTGGAGTTCGTCCTGTCTACCAGCGAGCTGCCATTCGTGCCGGCCGGGTCGCCAACCGCGTTTGTTCCCCTCGTAGCGCACACGTACCAAGCCGCGTTCTTTCCGACCGGAGCCACGCTCAGCCAGTAGCGTCCTGGGGCGAGCCGGATGTTAAGACCGTCAACCTGTATCCGATATCCAATCAAGGCGTCCGCCGGGAACGGCCCCAGACCGGCAACTCGGATCTGCGTGGCCGGGCTTACGCCGGAGGCGACCTTCTTGCCGCCCTTTCCGGGCGACATATCTTTGCGGATTTCCCATGCCGCTTTGGTGATTCCCTCGAAATCCATGCGGTTTATCGAAAAGACCCCCACAACCGTCCATCCGCTCGCGGGTACCACGAAATCGTCGTAGACACGCGAAAAATCACCTCGTGAGAAATACCAGTTGGCCTGGCCGGGACGACCCGAAAGCCAGTCGCCGTTATACCAGCCGACCCGGGCCACTGGCTCCTGCGCGAAAAAGCTGGGTGGAACCGCAGTGAGGAAGAGCAATAGGGGCAGAGGCCAGGTTATGCGCATGAGCATCACTTTCAAGTTCCAGGTCAATTTCCGCATAGCGTCATGGATTTTAGCATCCTACATCGTCAACCGTTGGTAAACGGCCTTACCGGAACGCCCACCGGGCATGCCCGTCTTAGGGTGGACGTAGATTCCGCCTTGGTGGAGAGTCCAAATGCCACGAGAGCGTCGCCCCCGTGGGGTCTGCCTCAGGCATGCCATGCTAACTGCCCACCGGGAGGATCACAGGATTGCTCAACTTAATCGATGACGGTGCAGTACACCCGGTGCCGTGGAAGGCTCCGCACCAGCCGATTACCACACGGAGTACGTGATCGCCGGGGGTTAGGGTTTCCGGCACCTGGAAGTTCAATTGGTAGAGGCCCACGTGTCCGGGCGCCAGGCCCACAAACAACGGGCGCACGCCGCCCCCGGCCGAATCGAATTGAAGTGTCACCTCCCTAATGCCCCCGACGGATGCATACTGTTGCACAACGGCCAGTGGCGAAAATGGTGATGCCGCGCCCGCCGGCACAGGTGGATCGGTCTGAGGTAAAGCGGCGGCGTAGAGGATCACAACCTCGCCTGGCAACGCAGGGTGTTCGCGTGTCACCGGCGAGTAGTCCGATCCGTGCTGAAAAAGACCGATGTACTCTCGCGTGAAAAACAGGTCCGCTGAGGTCCTGTCACGCACATACGCGTTTTGGGTCACCTGGAACGCACCCTGGCGCACCGTCACTAAACAACGCACATAGAATCCGTCAGACACGAGCCGGGATTCCCAGGGCACCTGGAAATTGATCTGTTGGTATCCCCCGAGGTCGGCGACCGCGTACAGCGGAGCCGCGCTTCCACAGACATCCACCGTTACATCTGCAATGGACATCGGAAGAGGCGCCGCTGCGGTCACGATGCCTGTGACTTTGACGCCGACGACGAACGCCGACGCGATTCCGCCATAGTATGGCAGGCCCGGCTCGAAAGTCACGCCTGAAGTGACGGTGAGGCCCTCGGCCCCGACCAGATGCGCGACTGAGCAGCAGAGTATCAGAAATGCGTGTTTCATTTCGGGACACCTCTCTTGGGGGCGTATCCTTCGGCCTCGCAGGTGTGTTGAACGGACGCGTCGCACATTACATCTGAAGCTGCCTGCACGCGCAGCCGAAGCATAATTGTCCACCAGCCTGCACCCGGTGTTCCATTCGTTAGACGCGGTGATCCCGGGACGCTGACACGATTCCGACGTCGGGTGAGAGAAGAGTGGGCGGCTGAGAATCTGTATAACGGTTGTGGAACGGCTATACCGGAAAGTGGCGGGTGCTGCCGGGACCGCTCTCATGCAGATTACCGAAGCGGTACTATGCACCCTACTGCTTCTGGATCGCCACGGCGAGAGCGGCCGTCCTCGTCACGGCCTCGCGGTCGTACCCGCGGGCGAGTACGTGAAGCGAGATGCCTTCTTCGCACCTAGGCTTTCCTGGCGCTTCCGGCGGTACGGGAGCCGGTGAAGGTCGCTGGCCAAGCTTAACGGCTGCCCGCCG
>JBHGBA010000011.1:0-78316 GCA_041946775.1 Terriglobales bacterium | reverse complement strand
TCGCTTCGCTCGGAATGACAATCCACTTGGCTGTCACAATATTCTGCGAACCTCAATAGCAACTGACAACTACCTGCAGTCTGTCATCCTGAGCGGGCGCCCGCTTAGGCGCGAGTCGAGGAAGTTTGTGCCTGACCACCGTTCACCCATCGAAGCGCAACTGGTCCGGGTCAATCTGGGTCTTGCGCGATTCATACCAGGCGTAGAGTTCGCCGATGCAGTGGCGCATCTCGCGAAAGCGGTATCCGTCCATTGCCTGAAGCAGGCGCCGGTTGTCGCCGCTATATTCGCGTGCCATGCCTTCCTGTCGCACGATGATCTCAGGATTGCGGCCCGAGACGTCAGCCACAATGGCGGCCAATTCGCACAACGAGTATGACCGGCCTGTGCAGACGTTATACGCCTTGTGCGGCGGGTCGTTCTCGATGAACCAACGCGTCAGCCGCGCCAAATCGCCGGTGTGCAGGTAATCGAAACGCACATCCTGGCGAATGACGATGGGCAGCCCGTGGACCACGCGACAGCAGGCGTTTGAAATGAACCGCACATCCCACGCTTCGTGCGGGCCGAACACGCCGAACAGGCGCAGGTTGCAGATGCCGCTCGCCTGCTCGGTGTATTTCGCGCAAATGTACTTCGAAAAGCTGTATGCATCGGCCGGCACATGCGTGTCGAAGTAATCCTCCGTGACCCGCGGCGGCATGCAGCGGCGGTCGTACTCAGCGCCCGAGCCGAAGTAAATCAGCTTGCCGAACAACCCCTGGTTGCGCACCAGGTTGAAAAACATCCGGCAATTGCGGTCGAGCATGTCAGGCGGCGCCGCCAGCCGGCGCGTGACACGAGTTATGGCCGCATGCACGATAACATCGAACCGTCCGGCGCGCAGGTAATCGCGTACCGCGCCCGCATCCAGCAGGTCGAGTGTTTTTGAGTTTGGCGCGCTCAGCGCGTACACCTGGGCAAGCTGCTCGGCCAGGTTGCGGCCGATGAATCCCGTCACGCCGGTGATGAGCACCTTCAGCATCTACTCGTTACTTCCCACCGCCCTGATGGCCGGCTTTGTGGCGCTTACATCAAGGCCGCGGCTATAGATGGACGCGCGCAGCGACGGAATGCTGGCATACGGACTGTCAATGGCGTCAATCTTGATCGGCTCGTCGCGCTTGACCGGCTTTAGCAGCACCTCTCCGCGCATCAGCTCGCGGCAGGAAATCTGGCCCTTCTGCAAAGGGATCGCGAGGTATACATCGTCATCGGTCAGGATGTGGCCTTCGGGCAGGTCGTGCCGCGCATAAACACCGCGCACCAGTGCGTCCAGGTACTCGATTTCGCGCCGTGGAATGTTGCGCCGCTGGGTGCCGGGCGCGCCGCACATGGCCTTGGCCTTGTGGAAGGCCTTGAACCACTGGTCAATCTGCTCGGGCAGTGAGCAGTAGGGCGAGATTTGCACGCCGTCGCTGTTGATGTCCACGTGGCGCTCGAAGGTGCGCGCGCCCTTGGCGTAGGCGATCAACATGGACGACGACCAGTCGTGGTACTCGTGCGTTGAGAAGCCGATCACGTGGCTGGGATACCGGTTGCGGAGGAAGTCAATCTGGTTCAGTTCCAACTGGTCGTCTTCCGACGGGTACAACGATACGCAGTGGTTGATCGCCAGCGGAATGTGGCGATTGTCGAAGAAGCGCACCATGTCGTCAATGTCCTTCAACGACGAGCCGCCGGTGGACACGATCACCGGTTTCTTGGTCTTGGCGATCTTCTCGATCAGGATCCAGTCGTTCAGGTCGGAACTGGCAATCTTGATGATCTGAATCCCCAACTCGCAGCAGAGGTCCACCGAGCGCTCGTCAAAGGGGGTGGCCGTGCTCAGGCAACCGGCTTCACGAATCGCCTTCACCAGCCTGGCATAAGCCTCGTCCGGCAGTTGCGTGTCGCGCGTTTTCTTGATGTAGCGGATGTCGTTGCGATGCCGGAAGTCCTTGTGGATGAAGTTGTCCACGTCGCGGATTTGCAGCTTGATCGCGGCCCGCACATTGTTGAAGCGGACGACCTGCCCGTAAGCACTGATGATCTTCAAACCGCGCTCCAGGCTCCCAAGGTGGTTGTTGGCCATCTCCAATACGAACAGTTCTTCGAAGATCTCATTCATTGGTGACTCCAACTGCGGGATTCGTAATCAGTCTGCGACAATCATGTTGGCCGCCAGTTCCTCGGGCTCGAGGAACGGATACATGTCCTCGAGCGGCGGGGAAACGATGCGGCCGTCGGGCAACTGTTTTGACTTGCAACGCGGCTCGAACTCCTGCGCGGGATCCAGCACTATATCGCACAGCGCGGGGCCATTGGCATCGAGTGCCTGCCGCACGCGGTCGAGTTGCGCTACGCGATCCACTCTCACACTCGGGATTCCGTAGGCGCACCCGAGCTTTACGAAATCAGGAAACGAGATGCCGCTGGCCGGGCTTTCGCCCACCAGCCGGCCGAAAAAATTCTTTTGCGTGGTGCGGATCGAGAGATATCCGCCGTTGTTTAGCACCATTACCTTGACCGGCAGGCGATGGTGAGCGATCGTCTGCAACTCCTGCACGTTCATGTGCAAGCTGCCGTCCCCCGCCAGGCAAATTACGCGGCGGCCCGAAGCGAAAGCTGCGCCGATTGAGGCCGGCAGGTCGTAGCCCATGGACGCCGAGCCGGAATTCGAGATCAGCCGCTGTTCTTTCCTGATGTGCAAAACCTGGTAGGGAACTATGGTGGCGGTCGCATTGCCGCACACCACGATGTCGTCCTCGGACAGCATGTCGGAAAGACATTCGACAAAGTGATACGGATTCAGCGGCGGGCCCGGAACGCGCTGACGCGGTTGCACGACCGGGTAGCGTTCGCGGCGCTCGCGGCACCAGGCGAGCCAGGCATCGTGCGCGGGCGAGTATCCGTCCAACTCGCGGTCGAGCAGTTGCAGGAAGAGCTTGAGATCGCTGTGTACCGCGAGGTCTGGCTTGACGAGCGGCTTGTCGAGTTCGGCGGCGTCAACGTCCACCTGAATTTTGAACGCGCGCGGCGCAAACGCCTTCCAGTTATAGCTGACCTGCCGGACATTCAGCCGCGAGCCGAGCACCAGAAGCAGATCGGCATTCTGCACGGTGAAGTTGCCTGGGCGGTCGCCGATGGTGCCGGGACGACCGCAGAACAGTTCATCATCGCTGGCGATCAGGTCGTGTGTCCAGGCGGTCGTTACCGGTATGCGCAGGCGGCGGATGACACGCTCGAACTCCTCCAGTGCGTTGCTCAGGCGCACGCCCGTTCCCGCCAGCACAACCGGACGTTTCGCGCGCTGTATACGCGCAACAATGTCGTGCGCCTGGGACGTAATTGCAGCTTCGTCCCACTGCGGCGCGTCTTCCGCCGGATCGTAGGCCGGCAGCGTGTCTTCGTTTACCTGCGCCGACTGCACGTCAATTGGAATGTCGAGCCAGCAAGGTCCGGGGCGCCCTATACGGCTGAGGTAATACGCGCGTTCGAGGTGGTAGCGAACCTTCTGCGGGTCGTCCACCAGCACGGCATACTTCGTGAGGCCCTGCACGATGCGGATGATGTCGGCTTCCTGGTCGCCCAGTTGACGCAAGCAGCGCGCGCCTGCGGTGGCCATGCACGTTTCGCGCTTCACCTGGCCGGAGAGCACCAGCATGGGGATCGAATCCGTCCATGCACCGAACACACCGTTGAGCGCGTTTATGCCGCCCGGCCCGGTGGTGACATTGATTACGCCCGGTTGGCCGGTCACGCGCGCGTAACATTCCGCGGCCATCGCCACGGCCTGCTCGTGATGCTGGCAGACCTTCTGGATGCGGGTTTCGCCGAGGAATGCGTCGTTCAGGTGCATGGCGCCGCCGCCGGTCACTAGAAACACGTGCCGAGTGCCCCAGTCCGCAATGCGCTGCGCGATGTAGTCGGCAACCCTCACCTGTGCTCCGTCACCTCACCGCCGCCGCTGTCATGCTGTGAAACGCGGCGATCACGTAGTCCAGCATCTCCGCCGTCAGTCCGGGATACACGCCGATCCAGAACAGGCGGTCCATCACTAGGTCGGTGTTTGTCAACTCGCCCGCAACGCGGAACTTCACGTTGTGATATGCCGGCTGGCGGGTCAGATTGCCGCCAAACAACAGGCGTGTGGCGATCTTGCGCTCTTCCAAGTAATGCACGATCTGACTGCGCGTGAATGGCGCCTCAGGCCGCACCATAACCGGGAACCCGAACCAACTGGGCCCGGAGTTTGCTGTCGGTTCCGGCAATAGCAGAAAGTGTTCGAGGTCCTTCAGACCAGTTTTCAGGGCGGCGAAGTTACGCCTGCGCGCCGCGATAAATGCCGGCAGCTTTTTCAGCTGCGCCACGCCGACCGCCGCCTGCATATCAGTGGCTTTCAGGTTGTAGCCGATGTGCGAATACGTGTACTTGTGGTCGTAGCCGCGGGGCAGCGCGCCCAACTGCCAGTCGAAGCGCTTGCCACAGGTGTTGTCGCGTCCGGGTTCGCACCAGCAGTCGCGTCCCCAGTCGCGAAACGATTCGACCAGCGTCGTCAGCAGAGGGGCATTGGTGAGCACCGCGCCACCTTCGCCCATGGTGATGTGGTGCGCCGGGTAAAAGCTCACCGTCGCCAGGTCGCCAAATGTGCCGACATTGCGACCGGCATACGTCGCGCCCACAGCATCACAGCAGTCCTCGATCAACCACAGGTTGTGCTTGCGCGCGAACTCCGTGACCGCGGCGACGTTAAAGGGATTGCCCAACGTGTGAGCCAGGGTGATGCCCCGAGTCCGCGGCGACAACGCCGGTTCCAGTTGCTTGACATCAACGTTGTAGGTTGGGACCTCGATGTCCACGAACACCGGCAGCAGTCCGCACTGCACGATGGGATTGACCGTGGTGGGGAAGCCCGCCGCGACGGTGATCACTTCATCGCCGGGCTTCAGAGCACGCTCGCCGAGCTTGGGCGAGGTCAGCGCCGCCAGCGCCAGCAGGTTGGCCGAAGAGCCGGAGTTCACCAATATTGCTGAGCGCACCCCAATGAAGCGCGCAAACTCGCGTTCGAACTCGGCGGCGAAACGACCCGTGGTAAGCCAGAAATCCAATGCGGAATCGACCAGCGATTGCAGGTCTTCGGCATCGAACACTTTGCCGCTGACCGGCACCGGCGTTTCGCCGGGCACGAATGCCGGCGCGGGGAATGCTTCCTGAAAGTATTCCGCCACGAGAGCGCGCACGCGGTCGCGCAATAGATTGGCCGGTGTACTCACAACGCGCTCGCCGACCTCTGTGCCGGCGCCTCGCCGAAGAATTCGTAGTACCACGCGATGGTGCGTTCCAGGCCTTCATCGAGCGTGAACCGTGGCGTCCAGTTCAGAAGGTTGCGCGCCCGTTCGGCGCTGAGATATTGATGGCGAATCTCGTTGGTCGCCTGGTTCTGCAGTTCGGGCGTGAGGTCTGATCCCATCTTGGCGAGAATCTTTTCGACGAGTTGCAGAACGGTGATTTGGATTTCGTTGGAAAAGTTGAACGCCATGCCACGCAGACGGCGGTCGGCCGTGAGCCGTTGGGCAAGCAGCATGTACGCCGCAGCGCCATCTTCCACATAGAAATAGTCGCGGATGTACTCGCCGTCGGAGCGGATGATAGGCCGCTCGCGGCGAATCACCGAACGAATGGTGCCGGGGACCACGCGGTTCCAGTTCAGATCGCCGCCGCCGTAAAAGTTTCCGCAACGCGTGACGCCGACCGGCAGGTCGTAGGTCGTCGCGTAGGCTTGTGCGATCAGGTCGGCGCAGGACTTGCTCACATCATAGGGATGCCGGCCCTGCAACGGCATGTTCTCATCGTAGGGAAGCGCCGTTTGATCCCCGTAAGCTTTGTCGGACGACGCCAGCACAATGGCGCTCACCAGCGGCGAACGGCGGCAGGCTTCCAGCAGGTTCCATGTGCCCTGAATGTTGCTTTCGAAAGTCGAAACCGGATTGCGGTTGGCAATTCCCACAATCGTCTGCGCTGCGAGATGGAACACGGTCTCGACTTCGTACTCGCCCAGGGCACGCTCGATGACGTCGCGGTCCACGATGTCGCCGCGCACAACTTTCACACGTTCCAATTGCGCGGAGCGCACCAGTTCGCATTGCGGCACCCAGTCGCGCACGATGGCGACTACATTGGCGCCGCTGTCCAGCAGGCGCTTTGTCAGCCATCCGCCGAGCAGCCCGGTGGCGCCGGTGACCAGCACGGAGCGGTCGCGCCAGAAATTCTCTGCCATCACCACACCTTCCAGGGCGCCTGGTTATTGGCCCACAAATCGTTCAAGTATTGATACTCGCGGTAGGTATCCATCGCGTAGAAGAACCCGGTGTGCTGGAAGGCCATCAGTTGTCCATCGGCGGCAAGGCGCTCCATGGGTTCGCGCTCGAAGATACATTGGTCGCCGCTGAGGTAATCAAACACGCCGCGGTTGAGCACGAAAAAACCCGCGCTGATGATGCCGTCGGTGCGCGGCTTCTCAAGAAACTTCGTGACCTGCCCGTCGCGCGCGACTTCCACGACGCCGAAGCGCGAGGTGGGCGTGACCGCTGTTACCGTGGCCAGCTTACCGTGAGATTTATGAAATTCCACCAGGCGATTGATGTTCAGATCGCTGAGCCCGTCACCGTAGGTCATCATGAAGGTGTCTTCACCGATGTACTTCTGGACGCGCTTCAGCCGGCCACCCGTCATGGTAGACAAGCCGGTCTCGGCCAAGGTGACCTGGAAACCCTGCTCGGGGTGCAGTTCGTGATAGCGGATTTGGGACTGGCGGCCGAGGCAGATGGTGAAGTCGTTGTTCATCGCCTCGTAGTTCAGGAAATACTCCTTGATCATGTTGCCGCGATATCCCAGGCACAGGATGAAGTCGCGAAAGCCGTGGTGGGCGTACATCTTCATGATGTGCCACAGGATAGGGCGGCCCCCGATGTCCACCATGGGTTTGGGGCGGTACTCGGTTTCTTCCCGCAACCGAGTGCCCAGCCCACCACACAAAACAACTACTTTCATCCCTCTCTCCGGTCCAGCAGGAACAATGAGCTGTTTGCAAGAGAACTCGTCATTATCGCAGTATGCTCCACCCGCAGCAACCCGCGGCCGGGGGCGTAAGCGGCCGGGGAATCAGCGGATTAGCGGTCGGCCGGAACCTGCCATGGGGCTGGCAGAGAGGGCCTCTCTCCCAAGGCATGGAGCAGGAGTTCCAGTTTCTCCAGCTTGCTGAACTGAGACGGCACTTCGAATTTGAGTGCCGGACTGCCAACCAGGTCCACGTCATCCGGGTTTCCATTACGGAGCAGTAGAGCGCGCGCGCGGCTACATTGCTCCGCCGCTTTGCCCCACAGGCCGTTGATTCGCAGCACTCGGCAGAATTCCGCTTGGGCGGTGCCGCTTTCGGGGGCGACTTCGACCGCGCGCAGAGCCGAGGTGATGGCATCGACCCGCCGGCCATTGGCGATGGCCTGTTCAGCTTCGGCGATGTAGCTGCGCGCTTCGGCAAGGTCATGACTGCGAGCACGGTCCCGTAGCAGGTCACGGGCAGCAGTGCACTCACGGCGGGCCAGGCTGTACTCGTCGCTCGCCACGAGCGCGCGGCAATACTCATAACGGGCGGTGGCATTGGACGGCCCATACTGGACGGCGGTGCGACCGTGTTTTACGGCGTCCGCTGGCCGCCCCTCGCGCAGAGCGCGTCGCAGAGCCAAAAGTTCGGTGGCGACAGCGGCCGCCGAGGTATCGAAATCACCTTCGTATACCAGCAGTGCACTGCCCGCCAGACGCGTACTGGGTCCGAGTTGCGTGAAGGGACCAAGCCAGAAGTTGAAGAACGGGTTCGAGGCAAAGGCGCTGCTAAGAATCACCAGCCCGCGAACGCGCGGCGGAATGGGCGTGATGGGCGACAGGCCTCCCCAGAACTGTCGGCATGGCACCTGATACGGAGCGATGTCCATTTGGTAAGGGCTGGCCAGCCAGCAGGGCGGATTATCGCGCGCCGTCAGATACTCCCGTAGGGCGATGTATCCTTCTCCCCAGTCGCTTGCCGGCAAGTAGTTGTGCGTTTCGCGGGACCCTCCCCAGAGTTCGTTAGAGTAGGAAAGGTAAAACGGAAAAGCGCGAAGCGAGGAGCCGGCGTGCACCACGAGCGCTAGTGCGAGGCCATACACCGCCCAACGATAGCGCCGGCCGAGTGTGACGCATCCAGCGGCGACGAGGACCAGCACGAAAGGGAACATGGGCAGGGCGTGACGCATCGCGGGTGGCATCCGGCTACTCATGCACGCCAGCAAGAAAGCAACTGCGGGCAGCGCTAGAAACAGCACCTCCCGACGATACTGCGGGTGCAAGAACTTCAGCCCCACGGCGCCCACCGCGATCAACACCAGCGATCCCAGCGTGAGCTTGATGAGAAAGGTGACGGGGAAAAAGTACCACCGGGCGCGGGGATGCATATGGCCCAGCATGAAAACCGGGATTGGCGCTCGCGCCAGCACGCGCGCCCGCTGGAGTCCCTCGAGATAGGCTTCCGGCAGGAGGTGGTGATCGCGCGCAAACACTACCACTTCGGCCCCGCTGCCACGACGGTCAAACATACTTGGCAGGCGTTGGCCGTCCGGAAAGGCGGAAAATCTGAACCCATATGCTGCCCATACCGCCCCGGCCGCAATGAGGCACACCATGGCAACGGCCGCGACGCTGCGAACCGCGGCCCTGCGCCAAGCTTGCTTGCCGGACTGGAGGTACGCGTCGGCGGCGGCAAGCAGGAACAGCAGCGGCACGATGATCACGCCTGACTGCTTTGCTACCAGCGTCAGTCCGGCCGCCACTCCCGTCAGCACCAGCAGTCCGAGCGATCGCTTCCGGGTCCAACGGTAGAACGTGTACACCGCGAAAAAGAACGTGACGGTCACAACCATATCGGTAGTGACCAAAGCGCCATGGGAGAGAATGTTGGGTTCAAAAACCAGCAGCAGGGTGGCGAGTGCGGCGGTACCAAATCCGTACATTTGCCGCGCCGCGATCCACACCAGCATACATAGCACAATGGCAAACAGCGAGACCGCGGCACGGCTGCGCGCCAGAATCATCTGCCAGTCGTGCCCCTGCCCATAAAGCCAGCGCAGAGCGTCGCGGGCGTCGTCGCCGCGTGGCGCACCGCAATCGAGCGAAACAGGGCCCGCCAACAAGGGAAGCGCCGCCACTACCTTTGCCAGTGGTGGATGTTCGCAACTGATGCTGAAATCGGCGCAGCGTAGTGCGCGGTAACCCGAATACAGGTGGGTGGATTCATCGGCGGTCTGCGACAGATGGCGGACGCTGAACATCAACTGTACGAAAAGCGCGACGCAGCAGGCCAGAGGGAACAGCCACTCCAGCCGGCGGCGGCTTCGAGGTAGCGGAAGGCCAGTCGCATCAGTTGCAGGTTGTTCGGCGAGTATGGTGCGTCCTGCCATAGGGGCGATTATCTCTGGTTCCGGGACATCGTCCCGCAGTGAAATGCGCGTACGTAGTCGTTGACAATAGCGGGCGTACGGTTCCATACCCAGGTGCCCGGCTGTTGCCACACGGGATCGGAATTGGTGACAACCAGCGCATTGATCCTATAGGCGTCGCAGCGGGCATCGAGACTGGCTGCATCACCCGGTTCGGGTGCAACAAACAATGATTGCAGTGTCTTGATTCTCGGCCCGCACCGGGCCATGTCCCCTCCGAACACTGCCCCGCATCGTGGCAAGCCGATAGCTGCATCGCGTCCAGAGTAGAGCAGGTGAGGGACGTACGCCGGACTAGCGGGGTTGTATTGCACAACTATGTCGTGCGGCAGTGTGGAGGACAACGTATCGTACACCGAGCGAAGTGCCAAAGTGCGTCTGCCCATTTGCCGGTCGGAGTCCAGCCATTCCGGTCCCCTGACGATTCCCGCATCGTGCAGCATGGGGTATATGCGCAGGGTGACCACCTGGTAAGCCGTTCCTAGTAATCCCAACAACAGCATAATGTATGCAGCGCGCCGGGTGCGGTTGCCAGCGGAACCTGGCGTTGACCACCAATGATCGAGCACTAGCGCCGCCCACAGCAGGAACACGAACTGCGCTTGAAGGAAGCAACGCCATCCCAGGTCGTTTGAGGTAAGGGTCGTCGATTGCACGAACGAACCGATCAGGAAGCTCGTGCCAACCATGGTCCATGCCGCGATCTCTTCGCGCTTCAGGCGGACAGCCCCACGGCGAATGCTCCATATGCGTAGTACGCCGACTAGCAGAAAGAACCCGAGTTCAAGGAAATAGTTCAACGGGAGCAGCAGAAAATCGACCACGCCGGACGGCCCGCTCAGCGCCGTGTGCTTGGCGAGGACACGGTCGGCGAGCGGAAACTGCCGCACGGCAAAGCCGACGAACGCACCCGCGCTTGCCGCTTTGCCGGTAATCATCCGCAGGTACGGTAACGCGATCACAGCCGCAAGTGCGCCAGCGACAGCAAACAGCGCCACCTCGTCCCACCATCGCCGTGCCAATGAAACCAGCAGCCAGGCCGCTATGGACACCGCGAACGTGAACGTCACCAGGCTGGAGAGGCCGCTGGAGGCGGCGAACGCCAACGCCGCAACCGCGACGTGGACCGCGCGTTCGCGTTTGCCAGTCGCGGGCTGCCGCAGCACCAGGAAGCCGATGACGCAGGCGACCATGGCCAGCACATGATGCGGCGTCCACAGCAATGCGTCCACCCACGAGGTGATCTGCACGTTCCACCACTCCGTGTCGGGAAACGGCGGAGCTTTGAAGTGCGACAGGTAAAGTATGGGCAGGATGTCGAGTCCCGTAACCGCCAGCAGTCCGCACCCAATCAGCGTCTTTCGTCCCAAGCGCTCGTCCGCACCGGCAAAAAACTTCAAGGCCACCGCGATCAGCGACATCAGCGCAATGCCGGCCCAAATCGTGCCCCCGTACAGCGCATGGCGCGGCGCGATTCCCGCCAGCCGAGTTACGAGGCTGCATTCGGCCATCCAAAAGTAGTGATAGCGCAGCATGATCGGCGGATCAGCGGCGAAGAACGGATTGGCCGGCGGAATCGACCGGGCGGCGGCCGCAGTGAATGCCGAGCGAACGCTATGGTCGTATGCCGATACATTGAAGTACAGCCGGTCACCGATCTGCAGGTCGGCAAGCGAGACCACCACCAGTACCGCCCAAGCGAGCACAATCGCGGCGCCGATCCGCATTTCGCGCGACGGCTGCGCTCGGAAAGCGGCGCGCGCCTGTTTTACCAGCAGCACGGCAAACGCGGCCCAGATTGTCGCAAAGAACGCCCACAGCGCTACCGGGAACCGTCCCAGGAGGAACACAGCGACAGGGCAGATCGCGACGGACAGCGGCGTGCTCAGCAGCACGCGTAACGACAGCCGTTGTTCGCGGAAGGCGAAGACGTTCGTCAACCATCCGGCAACGTACCCGGGCACGAAGACAAACGACGTGAGCAGCGCCGCCGCTTCGATAGTGCCGAGAACGTCCGCGACAGTAAAGCTGTGCAGCATTCAATTGACGCCCGCCCGCGCCGCGCAGCCCGGGGCCAGTGGTGTGGTTTCCAGCGGAACAAGCGCAGTCGGGTACTTTGCCACGTCGGGTTCAAGTAACCAAACCTGACGGCCGGCGTAATGCTGGATCAGCCGGCAGTCTTCCGTGCGGCCCATCATGCGCGCCAGGATGACCGGTTGCTTGTCAATATCGGGGGAGTTATAGACCCACTCCTGGTGGATCGGATGATCGCGAAAGTAGCGCACGAACACCAGGTGCTCGCCACCGCGCCGCTCCAGGTGGTGAATGATGCGTGTGCGTTCCTGGTTCCAGGGCAAGGGGAACGCCACGGTTTTCTCGAGGCCGCGAATTGCATTCGAGGTCATCGTGCCTATGCCGAACAGCAGCAAGCCGGCCATCAGCCCGCGTGCCCACATCAGGCCGACTCTTCGGTTCGCGCGGAATGCGCAGCGCACGTACCTGATGCCTAGCATCGCCAGGCCAAAAAAGCTGACCAGCAGCGGCGCAGCATGTGCGCTGCCCGGCCACCACACTTCCGAGAACAATCCGACAGCCACAAGCAGAAACGTGTATGCCAATATTCGCATCCGCGAGCGAAAAGCAACCGCGGTCCCCGCGAGCGCCAGCATCAGAAGCGGTGCAAAATGCCGTTGGTAGTAGAACCTGAACTTCTGCTTGATCAGCGCCAGCACACCGCTTGCGCTCTGTCCCAAGCGTCCGACTTCGCCCTCCCATTGGTCGTACAACGTCGCCATCGCGACGTGGCGATACTGCGGTCTCGGCAATTCTCCCGCGCCAAGGAATGGGCGGACATAATGGTACTGCTTGAAATTCGCAACATAGGGCATCTCGAAGACGTGCCCGGTCCCCCGCAGGTTGTAGTAGCCCATGCCGGCGAACAGCAGGGCCAGCAATCCTGTTGCGGACACCAGGACTTCGCAGTGCCTCTTCTTTAGCATCCACACCAGGGTTGCGATCAGCACCGGTAATGCAAACAGAAGTCCTTCAAAGGGGCGGCTGTTCGCCAGCACGCCCAGGCCTAAGACCATCAGAGAAACGTGCCACAGGCGAGGCCCCGCAATTAGCCTGACGAATGCGCCCAGGGTCACCGCCCCGCCCAACGCGGCCACTGACCCGCCCCAGAAGGAATCGCTGAAGATGGTGAACATCCCGTACTTCAAGGCGCACAACAGCCCGGCGAGCAAGGCGTACCGCGGCCGAACCAGCGGCTGTAGCGCCCAGCAGATGGCTGCGCACATCAGCCCGGTAGCCAGCCATACGCCCCACCATGGGTTGCCGCCAACCACGATCCCCAGGGCGTAAAACAAACTTGGCGCCGGCGGATACATGCTCTGGTAGCTCGGAACCATGTTGATGTGGAAGCTCTCAAAGTGTTGCCAGAACGCCGGTGTGGGATTGGTAAGGCGGCCCGCGGCGAAAGTCTGCGCGCCCAACACATAGCTGAATTCGTCCTGTATTGCCGGTTCTGGCGGCGGCAGCCAGGGGAGCAGGGCAAGTCGGGGAAGTGTCGCTACCCCGGCACAGATAAGAACTGCCCAGGCGCGGCGGTTTGCCAGTCGGCTGAACCATGATTCTGCCTTGCGGGCAACATCTGGCAATTGGAGCAGGAGACCAATCACAAATCCGCCCAATAGAAGGGCCAAGTCAGACATTATGCGTTGTGGCCTCCGCGTGTGTGGCTCTCATTCTAAAGCACACCATTTGAACCGCTGCCGGGCCTATGCTACCGCGATGCCGTCCCGGCGGTGGGACATCTGGGTAAGCATCTGGAATTTGGGATTTTCAGTGCTTCTCGGCAAATCCCAGGTCCCAATTCCCCAAATCCTAAATTCCCGCTGCGTCCTTCGCGTCCGTAGTGTAGTTGCAGTGAACTTTTCCCAGACGGTCGCGCGCTGTTACTCTGGCAAACGCGCCCATGCCGATCATCTGGAGCCTGCGACCGAATGTCACGCGCGAGGAAGCCGTCGCCGAGTTCAAGGCCCAGGGATTTCCACCTCTGACGAGGCTGTTGCGCGGACGGCTGCACTCGACCGCCGATCTCTATGTCCCCTTCGGAATTTTCCGCGTAGAGATGGATACCGGCGGCCGTAACGAGAGCAGCATATTCGGACTGGACCTGGTGTGCGGCGATTTCGATCTCTACCGCTTCAATACTCAGCCCGCAGGGGAATGTCTAATACAGGCCGAGACGCGTAATGCACCACCGGCGCTGCTGGATGCGACCGCCGCGCAGGAACTCGTGACTGCGCGCATCCGCCGCCTGGTTGCGCGCGCCGCAGTAGTGTCGCGGATCTTCGGCTGGTGCGGCACATCTGCTCGCCTCGCACGTATACTTTTCCGCGAGGTGCCTGGTGACGCGAGAGCGCTTCATCAAGGTCGTCGAGGAAACCCTGGATACTCTCCCGGAGATGTTTCGCGAGCGGATCCGCAACGTGGCCGTGCTGGTTGAAGACCGCCCCGAGGAGCAACACACTCCCGGGCGTATGCGCCCGCGGGCCATGCCTCCGCGCCCGCGAGACCTCGTCTTGGGACTGTTCGTGGGTACCCCCACCACGCAGAAGAGCGTCTTCGCGGTGCCAACTGGACCGGATTACATCGTGCTGTACCAGGCCAATATCGAAGCCGTCTGCCGCACCGAGGCCGAAATCAGGGAACAGATCCGCAGGACCGTAATTCACGAGTTCGGCCACTACTTTGGACTGAGCGAGGACGAACTCCGCGGCGTGTAAGCAATGCCTGAAATCCAAGCCGGAAGAGAGGGGCGCACGTGTCGCATTTGTGGAGTGAACGCTACGGCCGCATCAGCGTGGATGTCGTCACGCTCGCGATGGGCAATGACTTGTGTCTGGTCATCACCGGCGGAACTCGCCCCCACCTCGGAGCCGTGGCGGTGGCCCAGGTCCGCCCCAGTCTCGCAGATGCCGCACGGTTGAGCGCCTCAACGTCTGTCATCACCTTGTTGGGGCATAAGGAAGATACGATCGCTCGCCAGGTGGCACACACCCTCGCGGCCCGCCTGAACAAGAACGTCGTCGTCTGTTGTGGAATTCACGTGGACAACATCACTGCCGACGAATTGAACTTCGTTGAAGACGCCGTCCAGCGCTTCTGCCGAGACTTCTCCAGTTGACAGTCTGTCTTTGGTTCCCTGCCAAGAACACTGTACCCGCAGCTCTGGACATCCCCGTCCGAAGAGCGTAGAGTGCAGCCGCACGGGGGGAGATCGTGATGTGTGCAAAACTGGAATCGTTGCGGCAGCGCGCCACGCAACTGCATCGTGCAATCCGTTACTACCGCGTGCTGGCCCTGACCCATGCCGGCGAGGAGCGTGGCGGTTGCGCGCCCGGCCGCAGCGACTACGAAACTTTATTCCAGCGCCGCCTCCATTGCCTTTCTACCGCTATTGAAACCCACCTCGCTGGTCATGGCTGCGGCGACTGACTCTGTTTGGTCGCGGCGTCCGCGCAACTTAATCCCTGAGGTCGCTTCACGTAGAATACAGAGTCGATCGCGCATTTTACGTTCATGGGACTGATCATCCGCTCTTCCGAGATTCATGCGGCGGGCTGCTACACGACCACGCCCATCCGCCGAGGCACGCGCATTCTGGAATACGCCGGACCGCGCATCCCCAAGGACAAAGCCGATGAGCTCTATGCCGGCAAGCCCCACACCTACCTGTTTGGCCTGGAAGAGGGCGGCCTTGTGATTGATGGCCACGGTATGGCGATGTTCGTCAATCACTCCTGCGATCCAAACTGCGAGACCGAAGAGGACGATCAGGGACGCGTGTGGATTGTCGCGCTGCGCGACATTGCGCCGGGTGAGGAGCTCACATACGACTACCGTCTGTACGATGGCGAGGGCGATGAGCCCTGCTTCTGCCGCTCACGTCACTGTCGCGGCACGATGTATTCGCCTTCGGAAGTACGGAAGCGCGAACGCGCCAACGGCGGCAAAGGCGCCACGAAAAAGGCGAGGGAGAAGAAGACCAGCAGGAAGTAGGGAGGCGCGGCGGAAGCCGCGTTCCGCCGCATCTCAGGCATACGCGCGAAGCTTCAGGCTACGCTCGCTTTGCGGAACGCGCGTACGGCCTTGTCCTCGCCGTCGTAAACGTCAAAGACGGTGAGTAGCTTTGTGACTTGGAGAAGGTCGCCCACGCGCTGCGTCAGGTTGGCCAGCTTGATGCTGCCTCCGGTGTTGCGCGCTGAGGTGTAGAGCCCCACCAGTGTGCCCAGCCCGCCGCTATCTATGTAAGTGACGCCGCCCAGATTCAGCACGATCTGTTTCGTCTCGTTCAGCAGCCCCTTGACGGTGTCGCGCAGCGCCGTGGTTTCATCGCCGAACACGATGCGGCCGCTGCAATCCAACACCACAATTCCGTCCAGCAAACGGGTGCTCATCTTGAGTGTCATCGGACGCCCCCATGGCGGATGCAGCTACTGTCGCTGCCAGTACCAGCGGTCGAACAGCGTAGCGCGAGACAGGGAACTTTGCAACTCACGACCGGCTGGGTGACGCCGTGTAGAAAAAGCCCCACCCCCTTGCAGGGATGGGGCTTTGCACGGGCGGCATTAGTGAATGTCGAACTGCTCCTGATGCAGCAGGGCATCGGACTTGACCAGCACGGTGCGGCCGGTCACTTCTTCGTAGTCGCTCAGCCAGCGTGCATTGTTGGCCTTGATCGCCTTGGCCACTTCCGGATTCACCCGCAACGTAATGACATCATCTTCGAAATGCCGCGCCGTCTTGCGCAACTCCGTGTAGATGTCATTGCACACCGTGGTCACCGACTTCACGAAACCATTACCGGTGCAGTACGGGCAAAGCGAGCCCAGGGTGCGCTCCAGCGATTGCTTGACCCGCTTGCGCGTGATCGCCACCAGGCCGAAATCATTGAACGCCAGCACCTTTGACGGCGAGCGGTCGGCTTGCAGCGCCTCTTCCAGCGCCTGCATGACCTTCTGCCGGTTCTTGCGCTCGTCCATGTCAATGAAGTCAATCACGATGATGCCGCCCAAGTCGCGCAGCCGTATCTGACGCACGATTTCCTTGATGGCATCCACGTTGGTCTTGACGATGGTGTCTTCCAGCCGCGCAGTCTTGCCCACGTACTTGCCAGTATTGATGTCAATCGCTACCAGCGCCTCGGTCTGGTTGATGACGATGTAGCCGCCGCTCTTCAGCCACACCTTCGCTTTCAGCGCCTTGTTGATCTCTTCCTGGATGCCGAACTGCTCGAACAGCGGCGTTTCCTTCGTGTACAGCTTCACCCGCCGCACCAGCGAAGGCTGAAAGCGGTTGGCGAAGTTCACGATGCGCTCGTATTCCTGTTCGGTGTCCACCCAGATGTGGGCGAAATCGCTGGTCACCAGGTCGCGCAGGATGCGCTCCACCAGGTTCAGATCGTGGTAGATCAGCGCCGGCGCCTTGCTGTTGTCGGCGCGGTTCTTGATCTGTGCCCAAAGGTTCTTCAGGAAACGAATGTCGGCGCGCAGTTCATCTTCGCCCACGCCTGCCGCCGCGGTGCGCACGATAAACCCGCCGTGTCCGCCTTCACGCTCGCTCAGCATGATGCGCTTCAGGCGCTGCCGTTCCTCGTCGCTAGTGATCTTGCGCGACACCCCGATATGGTTGACGGTTGGCATGTACACCAGAAAGCGGCCGGGCAGGGCAATGTGGCTGGTGATCCGTGCACCCTTCTTGCCGATCGGCTCCTTCGCAATCTGGATGAGGACTTCCTGGCCTTCCTTCAGCAGATCGCTGATCTGCACGTTGTGCCGGGGATGCGGCGCCTGGCCCGGCCGGCGCATGGGGCGGCGTCCGCCGCGGCGTCCGCGGCGACGGTCGAACGGCACGCGCTGCGTGCGTTGATACCCAGCAGTCCCGTTCGGCGCACGTACTTCAGCGCGGCTGATGGCAGCTTCCTGCTGCTCCTCGGGATACCCGTTCAGCTCTTCCTCACCGACCAGTTCCTCTTCCTCGAATTCGGTGTCTTCGTCCTCGCCGAACTCCTCTTCCGTTGCGTAACTCTCCGCCAGCGCCGCTGCTTCGACGTCGCTCTGCTCGGCAGCTTCGGTCAGCTCTTCGCCTTCGATCACCTGGCCGTTGCCACCCGGCGGTGGTTCGTCGGCTGCGACCGGACGGAAGGACCCTGCTTCCAATGTTTCCTCTTCGAGTTCAACGAAGTCCGAGTCGCTCTCCTCCTCGCTCGGGGGGTGCAACTCAGTTTCTTCGCCGTCGATCTCCTCGTGCTCCAGCGTGCCTTCGCCTGCGTGACCGAACATGTGCTCGCGCGCGCCACCCGGAACGTTGGTGTGGTCGGTGGTTTCGACCGCCGGTGCGGCCGGCGCAGCCGGCTCGAACTGTTCGGGCTCCGCCGTGACCGACCCCGCTGAAGCTGACGGTGCAGCGCCTTCCTCGGCGGCCATGGGCTGAGAGTCATGCGGCCCTTCTTCTTTCTCTGCCGCCTCCCCGCCGAACACGGCGGCCACGTTCATCTGCTCGTATTTTTCTCTTTCCTCGGCGCTCGGTTCGGTTTCGGCGGGC
This sequence comes from Terriglobales bacterium, assembly GCA_041946775.1. Classification (GTDB taxonomy): domain Bacteria; phylum Acidobacteriota; class Terriglobia; order Terriglobales; family Acidobacteriaceae; genus JBHGBA01. The sequence goes on along the minus strand of JBHGBA010000011.1, from coordinate 60,158 downwards.
GGGGAAACAGCAAGGATGTCCTGCTGCGGCGGCACATGGGTTTCCTGAGGCCCGCTCGGACGCTGCTCGACGTCCCTGGCCAGCGTTTCGCTCCACGGCTCGCTCTCGATGACAAACGTTGCCGCTTCCTGCGACATGCGCTCCTCGGACTCGGCCGCATGCTGTGCCTGTTCGCGTGCTTTCTGTTCTGTGCGTGCCTGGTATTTCGCCAGCGACTCGCCGGGCAGCACCGTGATGCGCTGGCCCTGCGGCACATAGCTTTCGCGCGGCTCACGGCTGGGACGCGTTTCGCGCCAACGTTCCGGCCGCTCCAGCGATGTTTCCACACGAGCTTCGGACTCCGGTTGCCCGGCCCGGGGCTGGTATTTGGCAATGGATTCGCCGGGCAGCACGATCGGTGAAGGTGCAGACGGCTCCTGGGGTTCTTCGCGCTCGTAACGCGGGCGACGCTCCTCGCGCGTCTCAACCTGCGGCGGCTCACCGCTCGGTGCTTGCGCTTGCGCTGCCGTTTCTCTTGGCTGGTATTTCGACAGAGACTCACCCGGCAAGACTACCGGCTGATGTCCCGCGGACGGACCAGTTTCCGGTGGCGTGGGCCCGCGCTCGTAATCGTCGTGTCGTACGAATTTTGATTCCGGAAAACCCCGCCCACGGCGCCCACGACGACGCCGGTTGCGGAACCGTCCCGGGTCGTACTGAGCTGCTTCAGCCGGCGATTGCGCTTCGGCGAATTCTTGCGTATTGCCTTCGGCGACTTCCTCCTCAGCCTCGGTTTCCGCCACGCCCTCCGCTTCGGCGCCGCTCACTGCCGGAGCGCGCGGCGGTTCCGGACGAAACTCGAAATGCGGCTCCTGTGGCGGACGATTCGTAACGAAGGTTTCCGGGCGGCTTACTGCGATGGCCTCGAATTCGCTTTCTTCGTCTTCCGGAAGCTCCAGGAAATCGGAAACGTAAAGGAAGGCGTCGCGTTCCAGACCAATGTCCACGAAGGCCGACTGCATTCCGGGGAGCACCCGGGTGACACGGCCTTTGTAGATGGAGCCTGCCAAGGTGTATTCGTTTTCGCGTTCGAAGAAAATTTCTGCGAGTTGGTCGTCCTCGACCAGGGCCACCTTGGTTTCATGTGGCGTCGAGGACACATACATTTCTCTGATCATGCTGTCTCCGGAGCCGGCAACAGCAGGAGGGAAAGACAAGGAGACAGTGCTAAACGCCGCCTAAGCGCCCATGTGCCCGCCTGCGCTGCCGCTCTGGAGGAACGGGCCTGGCGGAGAACCACGGAACACACTTAAGCCGCGCCCACAGTCGTGGGCAGTCGCAATCGTCCGTTGGAACTTAGGAATCGTTTCGCACCTATCAGCGATCGGCGCGACATACGGAGTGTGGCCAACTCTCTCAGCGGCGACGCAACCTACACATCGCAGTTCGCTGAGGGGGCCGTTACCCGCCCCGGCGCGCGCTACGCAAAATCCTTGTCCGGCCCCCTCTGTGCGGCCGGCGAATCATCACCCTCTTTACGCGAGGGCCGTCGAACTTTCTGCCCCACTTCGCGCGGGGCCCAAATCTTTTTCATCTGCAGGCTTCGGCTGGCCTGCAACAGCGTGCCTTTGTACCAGATTGAGTCAGTTCACGAAGCGGCGCATGCGGATGTTCATCACAATGCCCAACGCCAGGAACGTGAACAGTACCGAAGATCCGCCATAACTCATCAGCGGCAACGGTATCCCAGTGACCGGCATAAACCCGACCACCATGCCGACGTTAACCAGGATGTGGAAAGTCAGCACCGCTACCACACCCATCACCACGAACGTGCCGGCGCGGTCGGGCGCCCTCTGCGCGTTCTGGATCAACCGCATCAGCACCATGAAGTATAACAGCAGGACGCCCAACGCGCCTACCAAACCGTGCTCTTCTGCCCAGGCGGCGAAGATGAAGTCGGTGTGTGGCACCGGCAAAAACAGTCCTTGCGTCTGCGTGCCTTTGGCGATGCCTTTACCGGTGATTCCGCCGGAGCCCACGGCGATCAGCGACTGAATTACCTGGTACCCCTTCTTCTGCGGATCGGCTTCCGGTTCCATAAAGCTGGTCAGCCGGTCTTTTTGGTACGGCTTCAGCCCCCATTTCCACGCCGGGACCGCCAGAATGGCAGCCAGTACCAGCAATGCCACTGCGTGTTTCAGCCTCAAGCCGCCGAGGAACAGCCCCATGATCGCGATCGGTGCGTAGGTCAGCGACGTGCCCAAGTCAGGTTGTGCCAGCACCAGCAGCATGGGTGCGCCCACCAATACGCCGGCCTTCATGATGTCCACAGGCTGACCTTCCTGTTCCGGCGGCCGTGCTTCGCTGAAGTACTTGGCCATGGCCAGAATCAGGATTAGCTTCACCCATTCCGAGGGCTGAAAGTGCATGCCGCCCGGCAACTGGATCCACCGCCGCGCTCCCAAATACTTCTTGCCGAACACCAGCACTGCTACCAGGGACGCAATGGATGCCAGGTACATCAACGGCACGTGCTCCAGCAGCGTCTGGTAGTTGATCAGGCTCACCAGGAACATCACTCCCAGGCCCGCCAGCACCCAGTAGATCTGCTTGATGTGCACGCCAACGAACTTGGTGTTGATGGTGGCGCTGTAGATTTCCATGATGCCCAGCGCGCATATGGTCAGCACGAACAGCAGCAGCACCCAGTCGAAGTCTCGGAATGAAATAAACCTGCGCATCAATCTGCTTTGTAGCTCTTGGCCCTTAGCCTTTAGCTCTTAGCTCGAATTTGACCCGCGTCCGTTTTCGGCGCGGGCGAGGAATCTGCTGTCTTCCTCAGTCGAACGAGAAGCAGATTCCTCGCTGCGCTCGGAATGACAACGTGAGTGAGCAAACTTTCGCCAAGACGCAATAATCAAGCTAAGAGCTAATGGCTGGTTCTCGCCTTCCAAATCACGCCCCGCGCCAGAGAACCCAACCACCTCGATATCCGGGTCCTTTCGTAAACGCGTCGTGGTCACTGGCGCGGCCGGTGCTGCCGCCGGTGGCGTTGCCGCAGGTTCTGCCTTTGCCGGTGACGTTACTGACGCCCGTGCCGGCGGGCTGAACCTGTCGTTCACGTTCTTGGGCAGGTCCACCGTCTGCAGATCAACCCGGGCGACCTCTTCGGGCGTCTTGCCTTGCGCCAGCAGCACCGCGCGCTTGCGCTGTTTGTCCACGTACGCCTTGATCACCTGCGCTGCCAGACGCGCCGCCAAGTATCCGTGCTCACCCTCTTGCACCAGCACCCCAACCGCGATCTCCGGGTTGCGTCGCGGCGTCAGCCCGACAAACCATCCGTTGTCTTTGAACTTGTCCTTCGCTCCAGCGCCCAGGCGCGCCTTGCCCACGTTACTAATTGTCTGCGAGCTTCCCGTCTTGCCGCCGAAGTCAATACCCGCCAGGTGCGCGCTGGGCGCCGTGCCTATCGGATTCACCACCTCGGCCATTGCGTCGGTGATGGTAAGCCAGTTCTTCTCCTCCAGTGGGACGCGTTTGACCAGCGGGAAATCAGAGTCCTTCTGTCGCAGGTTCTCGCTTAGTTCGTCCTGAAAGGCGACATGGGGCCGGTACAGCACGCCACCGCTGGCGATGCCGGCAATTGCCCGTGTGATCTGCAACGGTGTAGTAGCCACTGCCCCTTGGCCGATGCCGACCGAAATGGTCTCGCCCGCGTACCATTTCTGCTTGAAATTCCGGATCTTCCATTCTTCCGACGGCATTATGCCTGCGACTTCTTGCGGCAGATCAATGTGCGTTTTTTGGCCGAGTCCATACAGTGTGGCCCACTTGGCAATGCGCTGGATGCCCAAGCGTTCAGCGAGGGTGTAAAAGAACACATCGCAGGACTGGTAAATCGCCCTGGTGATGCCGACGCCACCGTGCCCACTTTTCACCCAGCACTTGAAGAAACGGCCGTAAAACGTTCCGCCACCGCCACATCGTATCTTGAGTTCATCTGCGATGCCTTCTTCCAGTCCGGCCGCCGCCATGATGATTTTGAAGGTAGAGCCCGGCGCCAGTTGCGCCTGGATTGCCTTGTTCATCAGGGGATGCGCGGGATCGGTCACCAGCGCGTTCCACTCCTTGCGCGAGATGCGCACCGCAAATGCATTCGGATCAAAAGCGGGCCGGCTGACCATCGCCAGGATTTCGCCGTTGCGCGGGTCCATGGCGACCACCGCGCCGTTCTTGCCCTCCAGCGCCTGCTCGGCGGCAATCTGCACATCGAGGTCGATGGTGAGCCGCAGTGGTTTACCCGGCACCGCCGGGGTTTCTTCCAACCGCCCGACCTCCTTCCCGCGGCTGTTCACCACCGCGCGGCGATAGCCGTTGCTGCCCATCAACCAGTCGTTGTATTGCAGCTCGACACCCGACTGCCCGACCACGTCTCCCGGGTTGTAAAACTCAAACCGCGGGTGGTTCAGCATCTCCTCGCTGACCTCGCCCACGTAGCCGATCAGGTGGGCCATAAAGCCGTTCTTCGGATACAGACGGCGGTGCGACATGATGGTGTCGAGCTCGGGCAGCTCAACCTTGTGCGCTTCGATGAACGCCAACTCGTCGGGCGTGATGTCGTCCTTCAGGATGATCGGCTGGTATTGCGGCGCCTTGGCGAACCGCCGCAGACGCTCGGTTACGTCCTCCGGGTCCATGTTCAGTCCGGCCGCAATCTTCTCCGCGTCAGCAAACAGGTCACGCTTCTGGTCGCGCAGCAGCAGGGCAGAGAACGACGGGTAGTTGTCCACGATGGTGCGCCCTTCGCGGTCCAGGATTCGCCCGCGCGGCGCCAGGATAGGGATATTTCGGATGCGGTTCTGCTCGGCCAACTTCTCATAGTGACCGCTGTCTCCCACCTGGAGGCGCCAAAAACCGTATGCCAGGACCAGGAAGATGGCCAGGACCACGTACTGCACGACGGTCAGCTTAAACTGCGAGACTTTGTCGTCGCGGCCAAACACCATAAGTTTGCGTTTCCGGCTTCCAGCGGGATGCGGTCTTGCGCCGTCCCAGTTGGAAACCCGCTCACACCAGAGTTGGACGCAGGTGCGCCACCCGAGTTTCCGAGTTCTTCCCGGTGTGAGTGTTACATCCAGTTTAGCAGGTTCAGGCTGGAAACAAACCTTGGCCGCAGAGTCTTCCGCCCGTCTGATAGCGTCGAATGTTGTATGGTGAACCTTCCCAACGTGCGTGACATGGCGCCGGATTTCGTGCTGCCATCATCGACCGGCAAAGAATACCGGCTGTCTGATTTTCGCGGACGCCGCGACCTGGTGCTGATCTTTGCCGCGCGCGGCGAGGCCACGTCACCTCTGCTCCAGGCGCTGGCGGCGCGTGCGAATGAAGTTGAGGATGAAGAAGCGTTAGTGCTTGTCATTGTGCGTGGCGACATGGTGACGGCAGAGGCGGTACGCAAGCGCGACGGCTTCCCGTTTCCGGTGCTCGCGGACCAGGACGGCCAGGTACACCAACGCTACGGCGCCGAGCACGCGAAGCTTTACATCACCGACCGCTACGGCGAAATCTACAGCATTCACAACGCGCTGCCGCCCTCAGCCGATGAGGTGCTCGCGTCCCTGCGCCACATCAACGCCGCCTGTCCCGAGTGCGAGGCGCCCGTGTGGTGGGCCTGACCGGCTGATCAGTTTCCAGTTTCTGGTTTCTGGTTTCTAGTTTTTAGAGTCAGCAACAAGCAGCGAGCAGCAGCAATTAGCGAGAGCTCGCGCTTGGCAGTTGTAGAGAAGACTAACCACAGGGGACACGGAGGACACAGCCAATGAGAACCGAAAACCAGAAACTTGAAACTGGAAACTAAACGGTCGGCTGTTCCGGACCGGCGCCGCTGCCGTAGTCGCTTAGCGTGAAGTCGTCGAGTTCAAGGAATTCGCGGACGATGGGCTCGTTGGAGCGGCGCATGTCTGCGGGCGTGCCGAAGAATATCGCCTTGGCTTCGTGCAGGAACAGGATGCGATCGGCGAGTTTCTGCGCCAGGCGCATGTCATGGGTGACAACGATGCTGGTCAGGTGCAACTGGAGCTTCAGCTTGTGAATGAGGTCGCCCAGCAGGTTCGCCATCAGCGGATCGACCATGGTGGTGGGCTCGTCGTAGAGAACGCATTCGGGCTGGGCGGCGAGAGCGCGGGCAATGGCGACTGAGCGTTTCATTCCGGTGGAAAGATCGGAAGGCAGCAAATCGCGCATTTCGCGCACGCCCACCATCTCCAGCAATCCATCCACGATCTGATAGATCTGATCTTCCTCCAGGTCTCCGCGTTCGCGCAGCGGAAAGGCGACGTTTTCGCCGACGGTGAGCGAGTCGAAGAGGGCGCCGTTCTGAAAGACCATGGTGACTTTCTTGCGAATGCGCTCCAGTTGATCTTCGCTGTAATCGGTGATGTCTTCGTAGGCCACCATGACGCGGCCGGAATCCGGCTTAAGAAAGCCCATGATATGGTGCAGCGACACCGACTTGCCTACGCCGGAGCGGCCCACGATGCAGACGGTTTCAGCCGGCAACACGTCGAAGCTGACGTCCTCGAGCACGCGGTGGTCGCCAAAGGCTTTCGACACGTGGCGGAATTCGACGTAGGGTTTCTTTTTGCCTGCCTGTTCCTGGTCAGCCATGTTGCCTCACCGCCGGCCCGATGTTGCGCCTGGCGCGCTCGAACTCCTCCGGTGTATTGACATTCTCAAACATCGCCGCGGGAAACGAAAGCCGCTCCAGTTCAGCTTCTTCGAGGACCAGCGTTTCGTCGGGGGTAAACAGCGCCTGGATCTTGTGTTGTCCCACCCGCAGGGCGGCTTCAGCGCGCTCGCGAAAACTCTGGCGATAGACGGCACAAAGCGGGTGCAGGCGTCCGCCGGCACGGGGAACAACGGCGACTGCCGGGCTGTTGCGGGCCCGCCCGAGAACATGACCCAGCAATTCCGCGCTGACGTAGGGGGAGTCAACGGCGAGTACCAGGTTCAACTCGGTGGTGCTGGCCGTCAGCGCGGCATGGATTCCGCCCAGCGGGCCGCATTCGGGATACACGTCCTCGACCACCTCGCCGTACGCCGCAAACTTTTCCCGCTGGCCGACGATCATGACGCGCTTAGTAACCGCGCGCAGGTGCTCGAGTGCGCGCTCCAGCAGCGTACGGCCGTCAAGCACAAGGAATGCCTTATCGCGGCCCATACGTGAACTTTTGCCGCCCGCCAAAACGAAGCCGGTTGCGTGGTCCATCAAGCCAATTGTAGCGATTTGTTGAAAACAGCTCCTAGCGTTTGGCCCTTTGCTTTAGCTTGCGGACCACCGAAAACACAAGGGTCCTCGACTCGGCCGCAAAAAGCGCGGCCTCGCTCGAAATGACACCTGATGCGATTTGGATATCCGGTTATTTGGTTATGGAAAACCTTATGCGCTGGTCGAACCGCACGTAACCAAATAACCAAATGACCAAGTATCAAATAGGTTACAATCCGCTCACCTCGGAAAACCGCGTCAGTAGGGCGTTCGAGCGCGCATGGATATAAGACGCAGGCTATTTTGGGCGGGCGTGCTGGTGGCGGTGGTAATGGCCGTCAGTATGAGCGGTTACCGGTTGCTGGGCGGCCCCGACGTTTCCTTCCTGCAAGCGCTCTACATGGCCGTCATCACGGTAGTCGGCGTGGGCTACGGCGAAATCGTGGACACCAGCCACAGCCCCGCGCTGCGCGTGTTCAACATCCTGGTAGTGCTGTTCGGTGTCACCCTGATGGTCTACGTGTTTTCGGTGATCACCGCGTTCCTGGTCGAAGGCGAACTGCGCGACCTGTTCTGGAGACGCAAGATGCAGAAGCGGATCAGCCAGCTCAAGGACCACTACATTGTCTGCGGCCTGGGCGACACCGGGCGTTACGCGCTGGACGAGTTGCACGCCACGGGCACGCCCCACGTGGTCATCGAAAGCCATGAAGACAATATTGCCAAGGTGCGCGAACAGCGGCCGGACTTGCTCTACCTCATCGGCGACGCCACTGACGAAACGGTGCTCGACCAAGCCGGGGTGGAACAGGCGCGTGGACTGATTGCCGGAGTAGCCAGCGACAAGGACAACCTGGTGATCACCGTGTTGGTGCGGCAAAAGAACCCCAACATCCGCATTGTGGCGCGCTGCTCGGATGACGAGCGGTTCGGCGCGCGCATGCTCAAGGCGGGCGCCAATTCCACCGTGTCGCCCAATCGCATTGGCGGTCTTCGCCTGGCCAGCGAAGTGCTGCGCCCGCACGTGGTCGGCTTCCTTGACCAGATGCTCAAGCAAAAAGGGAAGGCGCTGCGCATCGAAGAAATCGAGATCGGCCCTGGGTCGCGGTGGTGCGGTTCAACGGTGGAAGGTCTGAAACTGGGCTCCAAATACAACCTGATGGTGCTGGCGGTGAAGAACTCGGGGGTTGATCCGAATCCGGCGTTCTGGGTGAACCCGCCGCAGAGCCTGGTGCTGCGCGAGGGCGCAGTGGTCATCGTGATGGGCGACATGAAGGACGTGCATCGCGCCCGCGATGAGGAGCGGCGGGCGGCAGCGCACAGCGGAATGGCGTGATCAGCTCTCGCCGGCCGGCATCCAGTGGATCTCCATGGCAATGATGCGGCCCGCCAGATCAATATCCAGGCTGGCCATCGCCTTGGCCACCGCATCGCGGCTGGGGCCGGGAACGGCAACGAAAACCTGCGGCGGCACGATCTGCGCTTCCTGCTGCCGCCGGATGAAGGTCAGGGCATTCTCGCTGCGGCAGGGTTTGGGCAGGACGAAGCTGAAGTCGGCGAGGTCGCCGGTTTCCGAGACGGACAGCAACGCCTCAACCGGCACGCGCTGGTGTACCTCGGTTTCCAGGTCTAACATCGACAGGTTAGGTTTAAAGGCGACGTAGTACTGGTAGCCGTGGTCAATGTTGAAGCCGTCCCGTTCGATGCTGATGGCCATGAGTCCGGGCCTGTCTTTCCGTCCCCCTGAGCGGGGCTCTGGCTATCGATGTCAGGGTTGGGCTGCCTGCGCCTGCCGCGTTGGCAACCTGAAGCGGGGTTTGTATCAGTACCGAGAGATAAATCCAACTAAAAAATCGCGACCGAAGAAAGGGGTTGTCCCGGAATGAAATTGGCGCTAACTGGTGCGACCGGGTTTGTGGGCAGCCATATGCTAAGCCGGCTGAAGGCGGAGCACCACTACGTTCGGGCACTCGTCCGCGAGCCTGGGCGCGCCGCCGCACTGGCCAGCCCGCAGGTGGAGTTTGTCAGGGCGGACGTGGTTAGCGGCATCGGCCTGGATGCGGCGCTCGACGGCTGCGAGGCGGTTGTCCACCTGGTCGGCATCATCATGGAGGTCGGCGATCAAACCTTTGAGCGCGTGCACCACCTGGGCACGCGCAACATGGTCGAGGCCGCCCGGCGCGCCGGCGTAAGCCGGTTTGTGCAGATGTCGGCCCTGGGCGCGCGTGCCGACGGCGTCAGCGACTATCAGCGCTCGAAATATCGCGGGGAAGAGGAGGTGCGGAACAGCGGCATCCCGTTCACCATCCTGCGGCCTTCGATCATTTTCGGGCCCCGCGACGGTTTTGTGTCGCAGATGGTGGACGTGATGCGGAAAGCGCCGGTGCAACCCGTTGTCGGCCATGGCCGCTACCCGTTCCGCCCGATTTACATAGACAACGTGGTGGATTGCTTCGTGCAATCGCTGACCAGCGAAAAAGCCGTGGGACGCAGCGTTGACCTCGGCGGCCTGGACGAACTCACACTGGAGCAGATGCTGGATGAGATCGCCCGCTGCATCGGCGTGCGCAAAATGAAACTCCATGTACCGTTCGCGCTGATGAAGCTGAACGCTGCGATTCTCGGCGCAGTGCTGCGGCGTCCGCCGGTAACAACGGACCAGTTGGCGATGCTGCGGGAAGGCTCAACCTGCGATATAGGACCGATGCTCGAAACCTTTGACCTGAAGCTGGTGGGCTTCAGCGAAGGGCTGCGGAAATATCTGTGCCCGGCGTAGCGGCTGGCGGCCAGTCAGAGCGCAACTTTCCTGTTCGCCGCGGGTTTACTTACATGAGCGGCAGCGTTGATAATCGACGAAATCCATCTCTGGCCGAAAATTCAATGGAATTGGGGGGAGCTGCACCGAGCGAGCGGCGGCTCTCATCCAACGGGTATGGTCCTGAACAGGAGCAAGGCAATGAAACGAGTTTTGTTGGTGATGCTGGTGCTGGTCGCTGCGCTGGCGATTCTGGCGGGCTGCCAGAAAGCACGCACGGATGCGCAGATCGCCGCTGACGTCCAGGGCAAGATCAATTCGGATCCGGCAGTCGCGAGCCGGCAGTACACGGTTTCGGCCAACAATGGCGTGGTCACGCTGAATGGCTTCGTGGGCAGCGAAGCTGAGCGCACGGCTGCCGCGAACGACGCGGCGCAGGTGGAAGGCGTCAAGACGGTGGTGAACAACCTGCAACCGGCGCAGCCCACAACGGCAGAGGCGCAGCCTGAGGAGCCGGAGCAGGAAGCAGTCGCTGCGCCGCGGACGCGCGAGACACGCTACGAGGCGCGTCCTCGGCAGAGGAAATCCAGCGGCTTCACGCAGGGTACGCGACGCGCGACCTCGTACACCCCGCCGCCCGAGCCTGCTCCTGCGGCGCGGGTCGAAACCTATACTCCGTCCAGCAACGTGGCGCAGGCTCCACCGCCTCCGCCCAAGCCGGTTGAACTCACGATTCCCGAGGGCACGGCGCTGTCAGTTCGTCTGATTGATCCCATTGACAGCGAGCGGAACCAGACGGGCGATCACTTCCGAGCCACACTGGACGCACCCATCACGGTGGGCGATGCCATCGCCATTCCAGCGGGCGCGGACGTGTATGGCCGGGTGACCAACGCCAAGAACGCCGCCCACTTCTCGGGCAGCTCGGAACTGGCGCTGGAGCTGACGCGCATCAACGTGAATGGCAAGTCGTATGAACTACACACCGACCAGTTCTCCCGCCGGGGCAAGGCGCGCGGCAAGAACACTGCGGCCAAAGTCGGTGGCGGCGCGGCTCTGGGCGCGATCATCGGCGGAATTGCGGGCGGCGGCAAGGGCGCGGCCATTGGCGCCACAATTGGCGCGGGCGCCGGCGGCACGGCCCAGGCGGTTACCCGCGGCGAGCAGATCCGGCTGACGTCAGAACAGATCCTGTCATTCCATCTGGAAAGCCCGTTGACGGTGGTCGCCTCATCCCGGCTGGACCGCAACCGCGAGCGCCAAACGCTCAATTACTCCGACCAAAACTAATCTCCCTCTGAGCACTGACCGGCGGCACGATGAAAGCGTGCCGCCGGTATTCTTTGCCTTGCCTACAGGCCAACGCCGTCCATCAGTGCGGAATCCCATGATCCATAGCAGGACAGAGGGGGCACGCCACAGGTCATTCGTAATTTCGAAGATTCTATCGACCGCTCAGGGTTGTATGAGGTCGCCTATACCGCGGACGACGGCGAGGCCGTTTGTGAGCCAGGCGGGGCCAACTACATGCTCCGCTTCTACGGCGAGCAGGAGCAGACCGAATTCTTAAAGAAACACTTGAATCGTACGCCGGAAGAGGTTGACAAGCTGATACAACGGCTTCGACAGGATGGTCGGTTGCCGCTCGCTCCGCGCAGCTCCGCGATTTGAGGCTGGCGGCTTAGAGAGTTTGCAGTTTACGGTTTGCAGTTTGCAGCGAAACCCGGATTGCTAACGGCACGAGCGGCAAACTGGCTCGTCGCACTGGTGGCTTGCGGGCTGGTTCTTTCGCCGAGAGCCGAGGCTGAATGGAACTTCAGCGGCTACATCGGCAGCGTCCATACCCAGAACAGCACGCTTTCGTTGCAGGCGCTGAGCGCCACGACAGATTTGCGGTTCCACGATGTGAAGTGGGCGGGGGAATCGTTTCGTGGGCCACTCTACTACGGTGTGCGCGGCGGATATTTCTTCTCGCGGCATTTCGGCCTGGAAGCTGAATTCATCCACATGAAAGTCTTCGCGCCGACGCAGCGCACGGTGGTCGCCGACGGTGTGCTGCGCGGCGCGAGCGTGAGCGGCGCGATGCCGATGAATGCCGTCGTCGAGCGGTTCAACATCTCGCATGGCAATAACCTGCTGCTGGGGAATTTCGTGGTACGCCAGGATTTCTGGCGCGACGACGACCGCCTGGGGCGAGTGATTGTCAGCGCGCGTGTGGGATTCGGAGGGAGCATACCTCACCCGGAGAGCACGGTGCTTGGCGTGAGCGATGAGCATTATCAGGGCGGCAGCCCTGCGGGGCAGGTTGCCGCGGGCGTGGAGCTGCGGTTATTGCGGCATCTTTACTGGATGGGCGAATACAAGCTCACGCGCAATCGGCAGCACGTCCGCGTGGCCGGGGACGGCACCGCAGCCGCCGCGTTCAATTCGCATCATGTGGTAACAGGCGTGGCGGTACATTTTTGACGGGGTTTGCAGTTTACAGTTTGCAGTCTTGCAGCCAAAGCCGGCCGCAGCTGAAACTGTGAACTGCAAACTACAAACTACGACTTGAACAACGCCATCTCCGCTGTCGGCCGGCGGGTCATCAGCTCGCGGATGGCCTCCTGAGGCGGTTTGCCCTGATGCAGGATGGCATACATCTGCTCGGTAATCGGCATTTCGACCGAGAGCTTGCGGGCGAGTCCGACGGCGGCGTTGGTGGTGAGAACGCCTTCGGCAACCATGCCGCGCATACCGGCGATGATGTCGGCCAGCTTGCGTCCTTTGCCGAGCTCCACGCCCACTGTGCGGTTGCGCGAGAGGCCACCGGTACAGGTGAGGACGAGATCGCCCATGCCGGCGAGTCCTGCCATGGTCTCAGGATGTGCGCCGGCGGCCACGGCGAGGCGGCTGATCTCGGCAAGTCCGCGAGTGATGAGCGCGGCGATGGTGTTGTGACCCAGCCCGAGACCGTCGCAAACACCGGCGGCGATGGCGATCACGTTCTTGAGCGCGCCACCTAACTCGACGCCGATGATGTCGTCGTTGGTATAGACCCGGAAGCAAGGATCGCTGAACTCGCGCTGCACGGTGCAAGCCAACTCGGCATCGCGCGAACCGATTGTCACCGCCGTGGGATCGCCGCGGGCAACTTCCTTCGCAAACGACGGTCCGCTCAGCGCGCCGATGCGCGGCGTGAACCCGCGCTCGCGGAGGACTTCGGTAATCACTTCGTCCATGCGCAGCAGGGTGTCGTTCTCGATGCCCTTGGTGGCGCTCACAAATAACATGTCAGGCAGCAGCAAGGGGGCCATCTCGCGGAACACGCGCCGGCAATGATTCGACGGCATAACGCTGACGACAACCTGCGCGCCATCCAGCGCCTCGGCGAAACTGTTGGTCACAGAGACTGAGTCCGGGACGGTGAAACCGGGCAGAAAGATGTCATTTTGGCGATGATCGGCGATGGAGTCGCGGACTTCGCGCTCATAGGCCCACAGGCGAACGTGGTGGGCCCCTTTGCGCCCGAGCACGATGGCAATGGCTGTACCCCAGGAGCCGGCGCCAATGACAGCGATGTGGCTCATCGTTTAGTGAACTCCAGCCGGCTTTCGGTGCCGCTGAGCAGCCGGCGGATATTGGTGTGGTGCTTGGCAATGATCAGCAGCGAGGCGGCGCACATAAACGGCAGCAGGTAACGGCCGTTGCCGCCCACGATGATGTAGGCAACAGCAGGGAAGGCGGCGGTTGCGATGATCGAGGCCAGCGAAACGTAGCGGAAGACGGCGAAGATCACAGCGAAGATCGCCAAGACGATCAGCACAGCCTTGGGGACCAGCGCGAGGAATACCCCAACGCCAGTTGCGACGCCTTTGCCACCTTTGAACTTCAGCCAGATGGGGAAGACGTGGCCGAGGATGGCGGCGAGAGCTGCGATACCGTCAAGTACCCAGAGTGCAATCGGGTCCCGAACAGGGCTGGTGATGCCGGGCAGAACAACTATGTGCGCGACCGTGATGGCTGCATAGCCCTTGGCGGCGTCGAGAACCAGGGTAGCGACGCCCAAGCCCTTCGAGCCGGTACGCATCACGTTGGTGGCGCCGATGTTGCCCGAGCCGATCTTGCGGACATCAGTGCCGAGAAAGACGCGCGCCAGGATCAGGCCGAAGGGGATAGAACCCAACAGGTACGCCACGGCGGCAACGATGAAGTAAAGCTTCATGGAAAGATGCATTGTAGCGCACGAGGGAGTTCGGGGTGGTGCGTATCGCCACAAGCTGAACCACAGACGACGCGGAGGACACAGAAACCCCGGACCCGCCGTCCGGACGACGGCGCTACAACCCTCGTCGCGCGGTCAGGCTGGTGCGACCAGCGGGAAGCGCGCGATTTTCGTGTAGTGTGCCCCCGCCGGCGAGAGCTTGCTTTCGTAGAGAAAGAATTCGTCGGCGGTCATGGCGCCGAAATCGGGCGGCGCAAGATTTGCCAGCTTCTGTTGTACGCGGGCGAAACGGGCACTCGGTTGGTCGCCCGGCCGGGCTTGCGGACGCCCCGAGCCGCCGCGCGGGTGGCGGGGATCGCCGCCGCGCGCCAGCGTGAGGTGCGGCGTAAACTCATGGTCCTCGCGCGGGATTCGCAATCGGGCCAGCGCTTTGTCCACCTTGTCCGCCAGCGCCGCCAGGTTGGGATCGGCTTCGATGCCCACCCAGAAAACGCGCGCGCTGCGCGGGTTGGGGAAGAATCCGGTACCACGAAAACTCACGGTGGCCGGGCCTGACTGAATGTCGGCCAGCGCGCGCTGGATGGCGTCCATTTCCTCGGCCGATTTCTCGCCGATGAACTTCAGAGTGATGTGAAAACTGTCCAGCTTCACCCAACGGGCGTCGGGCGCGAACTCCCGCATGCCTTCCATGAAGCGGGCAATGCGTTCGCGGATTTCAGGAGCGATATCGACGGCAACGAAGAGTCTCATGGGCCCTCGGTTCTCGGCTGCCGGCTTTCGGCTTCACCCACCTTAGCGCCGAAAACCACGGCGCGAAGGTGGGGCACCAAAACGACGGCTAAAACCATATGGTGGGGAATGCTGCGAACTGCAAACTGTTTTACATCAGATGCCTTCTGATCATGTCCAAGGCCTGCTGAGATGCCCAGTAGCGGATGCGGTCGCGGTCACCGGGAAACTTGCGCTCGATCACTTCGGTATGACGTCCGTCGTGGAGCGCGTGGTACACCAGTCCGACTGGCTTTTCCGGTGTGCCGCCGGTCGGTCCGGCGATGCCGCTAACCGCCACGCCGATTGACGCATTAGAGTCATGGCGGATGCCTTCGGCCATGGCAGCCGCGACTTCCCGCGATACCGCGCCATGCGCCTGGATCATCAGCGGCGGCACGCCTGCGAACAGCGTTTTCAACTCGTTGTGATAGGTGACGGCGCCGCCCAGGAAATAGCGCGAACTGCCGCTGACCGAAGTGATGCGTTGCGCCAGCAGTCCGCCAGTACACGACTCGGCAACGGCCAGGGTGGCGCCGCGCATTTGCAGATAATAGCCGACAATCTGCTCCAGCGACTCGCCGCGATTGGAGTAAACGTAGTCGTCGAGTTCGTCTTCCAGCTTGTCAGCCAACTCATCAACGCGCGCTTGCGCGGTCTCCGGCGAGTCGGCGCGGGCGCGCAGGTGCAACTCGATATCTCCGGCGCCGGCCAGGATCGTCGTCTGCACATCGGGGTACTGCTTGTATATGGGCGCAATGCGCGCGTCGCAGGTTGATTCCGGCAGCATCGCCACTTTCAGCGTGCGCGTGGCGATAAAGGCCGGCGGCACCCTCTCGCGCAGCCGCTCGTACACTTGCTCCTCGAACATCTTCTCAAGTTCCCACGGCGGTCCGGGAAGCAGGAGGACGATGCGGGGCTGTCCTTCAAATAATGTGTCAATCCACTGGCCGGGCGCGGTACCAACCGGCTTCAGCACGAGTGCGTTACCCACGACATCGCACTGACGTTCGTTATTGGGTGGAACTTTGATCTGCCGGGCGGCAAAGCGCGCATAGAGTTGCGCGATCAGGTCAGGATCGCGGCGCAGTTCGAGGTTGAGGGCCACCGCCACGGCTTCGCGGGTCAGGTCGTCCTCGGTGGGGCCGAGTCCGCCCATCAGGATGATGAGGTCGGCCCGCCATAGGGCGGCACGCGTCGCGTCGGTAATGTGCTCACGGTTATCGCCGACGACGGTCTTGCAAATGACCTCAATGCCAAGCTGGTTCAGACGGCGCGTCAGGCAAAGGGAATTGGTGTCCTGACGGAACGGGGTAAGCAGTTCAGAACCAATGGCAATGATCTCGGCATTCACGAAGCTAGTTTACAGTTTGCAGTTTACAGTTTGCAGTTTCCAGTTTGCAGCCACAGCGGTTTGCTGCGAACTGAAAACTGCAAACTGTGAACTAAAAGTCCAGCAACGGCCTTCCCGCAACGTCCCACGACAGATGATGGACGGCATTATTGGTGGCCAGAACGACGGACCTTCCGGGGGCGAAGGCGAGACCGACGAGTCCGTGTCCGGCGACCTCGAGTAAAGCTTTGCGGTCAGGGGTGATCTTGACGATGCCGCGGCGCCCTTGGAGAGACGCGGCCACATACAAGTTGCCGTCGCGGTCGAACGCGAGTCCCTGCGGGCGTCCCAGGCCGCGATAGAAGACCGACACCTCGCCCTGCGGCGTGATCCTGTAAACGGCGTCGAAGCTGGAGGTTGTTGGGCCGGTGACATAGAGGTTGCCGCCGGGACCGAACGCCAGGTGATAGGCGGAGACGCTCGGCTCCAGCGTAGCGAAGACAAAGATCTGGCGGTCGCGCGCGATTTTGAAGATGGTGCCGCTGCGGTCGCCGACGTAGAGGTTTTCGTCGTGATCAAATGCCAGCCCGGTAGCCACGCCCATGCCTTGCGCGTAGGCCGACATGCTGCCGTTGGGCGCAACGCGGTACACCGTGCCGTCGAAACGCGAGGATACATACATCTGCCCGGCGTGATCGAAGGCGATACCGGTGGCGTTCATCAATTCGCTGAGGAACGGTTTTACCTTGTAGTTGGTGTCAATCTTGTAAATCGAGACCGGAGTATTCTGGCCGCGCGAGCCGGAGAAGGTGACGTAGATGTTGCCTTCGGCATCGAGGGCGGGATTCGCGACCGGGTGGAGGTTCTCGGCGATGGTGACCGCGACCTGCACCTCGTGCGGATTGCTGGTGTGACCGTCGGCAGAAACCACGACCGGGCCACTGGTCGCACCTTCCGGAACGCGAGCCACGAGGAAATCATCGGCGCTGATAATTACCGAGCCTTCCACGTCGCCGAAGCGCACGCGCGGACGGCGAAGTTCGCGCGGGCGCAAGCCGCTGCCCACGATCCGCACCTCACCACCGGGCAGGGAAGCGCGTGGTTCCACGGCATCAATGCGCGGCTGTCCATTGACGTTCTTCTTGCCGATCACCGTTTCTCTAGCCACGTGCTATCTCAGAACTCCGAAATGTAACAGCAGTTGCACGACCGCAAGCGCGTAAACGCCCGCGCCGATATCGTCGAGCATAATGCCGGCCCCGCCGCGAATCCGTTCCAGGCTGCGCAGGGGTGGCGGCTTCAGAATGTCGAACGTGCGAAAAAGTATAAAAGCGGCGACGAGCGATTTCCACTGGGCAGGCGTGCCCACAAACGCGAGCATCTGGCCGGCAACTTCGTCGATGACCACAGAGCATGGGTCCTTGTCGCCCATGGCGCAAGCCACACGATTGGCAGCCGGAATGCCGAGGGCCAGCGCGGTCGCGACGCCGAGCAGCGCAGCCGGCAGGTGCCACTGCGGCGGAATGACGACCGTGGCTGCTGCCCAGACTGCCAGCGTCGCCAGCGAACCCCACGTGCCCGGTCCGGGACGAAGTTTCCCCGCGCCGAAAAACGTCGCCACCAACACCGCCCAGCGCGGCGCGGAACTGCGCTCGGCGCGAGTGGCGGCAACCATGCCGGTCGTCATCGTTCTCGGTCCTTGCCGTGGCCGTCGGGACGCACGCGTTGCGCCTGTCCGGTGGTGTAGTCGGCCTCGCCGCTCTCGTCGCCGCGGTCCAGGGGCGACGAGATCACATAGCCGCCGCTGGCCCACTTGCCCAAATCAAGCAACCGGCAACGCTCGCTGCAAAAAGGGAACTCCGGGTCGGTGCGCAGCACGATCTTGCGGCACGTCGGACAGTGCAGGCTTTGCACACGCTTCTTCACAACTACAGTTTACAGTTTAGAGTTTGCAGTTTGCAGCTACACCGGTTTGTACGAACTTGCGCAGACATCCACGATGGCGCACGCAGAAAGGCTTAGCTGTGAACCGCAAACTGCAAATCGTGAACGGTTTCCCATTCTCGTTTTCGCCTGAGGCATTTATACTGACGCTGAGTGCCACTGCAGAGCGCGCCCGAACCATGGCCATACTGAAGGACATTGCCGCAATCGCGAAGGGGATGTCGGTCACTTTGCGCGAGCTGTTCCAACCCACCATTGTGGAGAACTACCCGGACGGCCCCGGACTGTTAAAGGGCGCGGTGTTCCAGGAACGCTACCGCGGCGTGCACGTGCTCCAGCGCGATGAGAACGGTCTGGAGAAGTGCGTGGCGTGCTTCCTGTGCGCGGCGGCGTGCCCCTCAAACTGCATTTACATCGAGGCGGCAGAGAATACCGCCGAGCACCGCATCAGCGGCGCCGAACGCTACGCCAAGGTTTACAACATCGATTACAACCGCTGCATTTTTTGCGGCTACTGCGTTGAGGCGTGCCCGACCGACGCCATCACCCACGGCCACGGGTTCGAGGTCGCCAGCTACAACGCCAGCAACCTGGTTTACCGCAAGGAGCAGATGCTCGCCCCCGTTCCCGCTCACTTAGGCGCCAATGCCAAATTTAGCGCGGCAGATATGGCGAAGTTGGGGAAGAAGTAGCCAGTACCCAGTTGCCAGTTTGCAGTTGCTGGTTCCAGTTCCTTTCAACACAGCTATTCCCGTAACAGGCCCAGACGAAAAAAGGCGCGCCGTGGCGCGCCTTGGAGAGGAGCAGTAGATTTCAGGCAGCCTGAGAGTGTGTCCCCTCGACGTTGCGCTCAAGCGCGGTGAGGATTGCGGGCGCATCGGAATTCGGGCAGACGTCCAGCGCGCCGGCTTGCAGGGCTGCGGTCCAAAGCTCATCGTCGGGGATGCGGTGCACGCACACGACCGGCAACTGGAATTCACGGCTGAGTTCCGCAACTTCCGGTAAGGCGACGGTTTCCAGGTCGGCCACCACCGCGTCAACCCGGTGACGGGGAATGGCCGACCGAAGTTCTTCGATCGAACGAGCCAGCCTTACAGAGCGAAAATGCCGGTCGAGGGAGGAGGAAAGCAACTGCGCAACCGCGGGGTCGCGCTCGGCGATGATGATATCGAGAGCCTTCATGGCGTGCCCCCTTTTATTGTTCGTTCGGTGACCAGCCCAGCGGACAGGGCGGACAGGTTTTTACTTTTTCGCTTCAGCCTCGAAGGGCTCGGGCTGCAGCTTCCCGTTGTGTCTCAGCAGGATCTCCACCTTACCTTCAGCCTGTTCGAGTTCGGTGCGACAGGAATTGGAGAGCTGGATTCCTTCTTCAAACAGCGACAGAGCACGTTCCAAGGGTACGTCGCCTCGCTCCAGTTCGGCCACGATGGTTTCCAGGCGCTGGAGACACTCTTCGAACTTCGGCAATCCCGAACCCTCGCTAATCGTAGTCTGACTCCTTATACCACTAGATTAGTTTTTTTTCTCCACAGGAGAGTTGCAGGCGCGAAATGGCACCGCTTACCGGGATGGAACTCAGGTGTTTGCTGTAAAAGCAGCTATTAGCCTTTAGCTCTCAGCCATTAGCTTGTTCAAGTTAGCTGTTACATACGCCGGAATTCCGAAAGCAGGTACACGCAGGTCAAACCGCTAGGGAAGAATTAAGGGCCAAGAGCTAAAAGTTATGTGCTGGCCGCGCTGCGGCTGGAGCCGAGGGCTTCCAGCACGTCCACGGCAGCCGAGTAGCGGCCGAAGGGCGCACTGATCTGGACACCCTGGGCAATATCTTTGACGGCCGCAAGCATCTCGCGGGCGATGGCGACGCCCTCTGCCCGAGCGGCTTCGGCGTTGGTCACTTTTTCCATGCGGGCGATGATGCTGTCGGGAATTGCTACGCGCAGCTCATTCTTCATGAACTCGGCATTGCGTGCGCTGGTCAGCGGCCAGATGCCGGTCACCAGCGGAATGCGGACATGCTCGGTGCGCTTCAGGAACTCCTCGAGCAGGTCGAGGTCAAAGACGGGCTGCGTAACCACGAATTCTGCGCCCGCTTCTGCTTTGTATTCGAAGCGGCGGATTTCCTCGTCAAGGTTGGGCGCGCCGGGATTGGCTCCCACGCCGATGACGAATGCAGTAGGCGAGCCGATGGCGTTGCCACCGATGTCGAGTCCGCAATTGAGGTTGTGGACGATGTTCACCAGGCCGATGGAGTCAACGTCGAAGACCGCGGTGGCGTCCGGATAGTTGCCCATGCGCGGCGGATCGCCGGTGATGCAGATCAGGTTGCGGATGCCGACGGCGGCCGCGCCCAGCAGGTCCGACTGGATGCTGAGCACGTTGCGATCGCGGCAGGTGTAGTGCAGCACCGCCTCGATGCCCACTTGCTGCTGGATCAGCAGCGATAGCGCCTGGTTGCTCATGCGAGCGGAGGCGCGCGGGGAATCAGGAATGTTGATTGCATCCACGCCCACCGACTTGAGGAAACGCGCGCCTTCGATTTCGCGGCGCACATCGATCCCGCGCGGAGGCACGATCTCGATCATCGTGACAAACTCGCCGCGTGCCAGGCGCGCGCCCAGCCGCGAGCGCTCGGCGAGCGGCAACGTGGGCGCCGGCACGGCTTCGGTCTTGGCCGGTGTCGCTACTTGAAACGAACTGGTGCGCGCCGTGCCCATGCGCATCTCCGAGCGCATGGCGCGGATGTGCTCCGGCGTGGTTCCGCAGCAGCCGCCGACAACTCTTACTCCGGCGAGCAGAAAGCTGCGGGCGTAGTTCGACATGTACTCCGGAGAGCACAGGTAGATGTTGCGGCCCTCGACGTTGCGCGGCATGCCGGCGTTCGGCTGGGCCGACATGGGCTTCGTCACGACCTTGGCCATGCGCTCGACTGCGCCCAGCATGGCAACCGGGCCGACCGAGCAGTTGCAGCCGACGACATCGGCGGGCCACAGGTTCAGCTTCTCACCGAAGGTCTCGGGCGTGGATCCGTCGAGGCAGTTGCCGTCTTCATCAATGGTGACCTGCGCAATGACCGGGATGGCTGGACTGACGTCGCGGGCCGCGAGAATGGCCTGATGCAGTTCTTCGAGGTACCCGAAGGTTTCCAGGATCAGCAGGTCCACCCCGCCCTCTACGAGTGCCGCGATTTGCCGGCGAAAAGCGCCGCGCGCCTCGTCCAGCGCAATCTTGCCCAGCGGCTCAATGCGCACGCCCAACGGTCCGACGGAACCGGCTGCGTAGCTGTCAAAGTCCTTGGCGGATTCGCGGGCCAGGCGCGCGCCAGCCACGTTGATGTCGTGCACGCGGTCAGCCAAGCCATGCCGCGCCAGGCGAAATGCGTTTGCGCCGAAGGTGTTGGTCTCGATGATCTCGGCGCCAGCCTGGAGGTATTCGTGATGGATTTCGCGGATCAGGTCGGGTTGCGACAGGTTCAACTCGTCGTAACAACGGTTGATGAAAATACCCTTGGCGTACAGCAGCGTGCCCATGGCGCCGTCACAAAGGATGGGGCCGCGCGACAAACGGGAGAGGAATTTTTCCGGCATGGTCGTTGTTGTCCCCGGGAGTGTTCACGACGGGGTTGATGAAAACTGTATACGACGCGACGGGAAATGAGAAGGGGAGTTCGGTCCACACTTTGCAGTTTTAGAGTTTGCAGCCACAGCAACACGTCGGCCGCCGTAGCTGCAAACTGCGAACTGTAAACTGCAAACCGTCCTCTCCTCCGGCCCCAGTTACCCGCTTTGCTATACTTTCGTTTTCTTGAACTCTTCTCGGGGGAGTCGCGCGTGAAGCGTGCAATTGCAGGCATCGTGCTGCTGTTGGTTGTTCTGGCAGGCTGCGGTGGCGGCAACAGTAATTCCAATCAGCCGGCGACGAGTGGCATCAAGAACCGCGCGTTGGTCACGAACACCTTTTCAGGACAGCTTGAACTCTACGATGCTGATTTCGACCGGCCGGTCACGTCGTTCTTCCTTGGCGCTGCCCCAACTTTCATGGCGCTCACGCCTGGACGCGAATCCACGTTGATTTTTGATTCCGGCAGCAATGCGGTCCAGGTATTCAGCAATGGCACCGAGACAGTGGGCGGCTCCATTCAATTGCCGGGTGCCACGCAAAGCATTGTTGCCAAAGATGCAAATACCGCGTACGCAGCGGTTCCCACCGCGATTTTCGCCGGGAAGCCGAGCCTTGGCGTAGTCGCCGTTCTGGATCTTCAGAAGTTCACCATCCCCAGCAGCATCGCGGTTCCCGCGGCGCGCCGCATCGTGCTGAACGGCGCGGGAACGCAGATGCTCGTCTTCAGCGACAACTCGAATTCGGTTACGGTGGTGGACATCGCCAGCAGCACGCCAACCGAAGTTAGCGGCTTTGACCGCCCGGTGCTGGGGTTTTTCGCCAGCGACGACAGCAAGGCGTTCATTGTGAACTGCGGCGCCGAATGTGGCGGCACGGCGGCGGGTGTGCAGGTGCTGACGCTAGGTGCTACTCCCGCGGCCGGTGCGGCCCTTCCGCTCTCGGCAGCAACTACCGCGGTGCTGATTAACAACACGCTTTTTGTGGCCGGAACCATTAACGGCCCACTCGGACAAGGAGTGCTCAACACGGTGGACATCAGTTCAGGCGTGCCCGTCGCCGGCAGCGTAAGAGACGTACCGATCAGCGATGGCTTGCATACGCTGATGGCGCCGGCCTCCAATAACAAGCTGTTCATCGGCTCGACCAACTGCACCAATGACCCGAACAGCGCGGACCCCACTGGTTGTCTTACGATCTTTGATACATCGACGAATACCGCCGTGATTGACACCGCGAGAGATCCGAATTTGTGCCGGGCAGGCGAAACCTGTACGGTATCGAAAGGCTTCGTCACCGGCATGTCGCCGGTCCCGAACCGCAATATCGTGTACGTCATCCAGGGCGGTGAACTGCGCGTATTCGATACGACGAACAGCGAGGAGATCCCGAACAAGATTGACGTAGTCGGGCAGGCAACGGATGTGAAGTTGATAGACCAGCCGGCAGCTAGCCGTTAGCCCTCAGCTTTTAGCTCTTAGCTTTTAGCTGATCCACAGAGCTGGTTGAAGCGCTCAATTGGAATCGTGCGATCCATCAGACCAAGAAACTTCTTGCCCACGCAGTGGGCAACCTGGTTGCGGACGGGGCGTGAAGGTTTGGCTAACAGCCAAAAGCTAAAAGCTAAGAGCTAACGGCTAAGAGCTATTTCGGTTCCAGCACCAGTTCCTGCACTTTCGCCTTCTGCACCGCGCCCGCGGAGAAGGGTAGCGGGAACGTCGTGCCTTCGTACCACGCCTTCCACTGGTCCATGTAGTGCCGGCTGAAGACCTGCCCCGACTGGCCATTGACGATGTTCAACGTTGAGGCATCAAAGTTGGAAAAATCCACCGTCATGCGTTGCGAGGGTCCGATGCGACTGCTGACCTGTTTGACCGTAAAGCCGCTGCCGGACTGCTCCCAGCGGCCTGTGCCCGTCCAGCGGCCGAGCATGGGAATGTCGCCGAACAACGGATGCTGAAGATTCAGCGGTATCTCTTTGCCCCAGCGCCATTGCCGCAAGTCGCGCGGCACATCGGGTTGGGTTACCGCCGCATCCACCGCGGCCGCGATCAGGTCTTCCCAGGTAGCGTAATTCGATGGCAGCCAGCGCTGTGGCCGGTGCAGCAGTACATTTTCTAGCCACGCGGAAGACATGAACCAGCGATACACCTGCCAGCCGCCAGGGTGAAGAGGGTCCTCGCTGCCCGGGCCGAGGTGGGGCCCGAGCAGCAGGCGCGTGAGTTGCCGCCGCGTTTTGGCCACAATGACCGCCGCCGAGGAACCTGCTGTGATTTGCCCATCCCACGTCCGCATCAACTCCGCTGCTTCTTTGGCGCGTGCTGACGGCCTGGCGGCATGGTCCACCGCATAGGTGAACCGCTGGGCGCAGAAGCGGTCAAATTCGGAGTAGATGTCGGCTTGCAATGCCAGCATGCCGGCAGCCGCCAGCTTCTTGCCCGAGCCGAGTACGCGGTATATGCGCTCGGTGCGGTAGGGCGAACCCCACTCGGTGCTGATGGAATACGGGTACCCGTCCGGCGTGACACGACCGTTCGCCGTGGCGAGAATGCCGGACGGCGGGTCAAACACGCTCGGCAACTTGTCGAAAGGAATGTAGCCGGTCCACTCGTGCGCATTGTCCGAACCGGAGACGGGAAGGGCGCCATCCCCTGACGCGCGCATGGGAATCATGCCCGCCAACTGATATCCGATGTGGCCGTCCATGTCGGCGTACACCACGTTCTGCGCGGGCGCGGTGAAGCGCGCAAGCGCCGCGCGGAATTCCGTCCAGTTCTGCGCCATATTCATGTCGAAGAATGGCACCTGCATGGTGGCGGGATCGTGAAGTGCCCACTTGAGCGCCAGCGGCCGCGTTTCGCCGGGTTGAATGGCGGTGACAATTGGTCCATGGCGCGTGACGATGACGGTCAGCGGCACATCGCGGGTCGCTGTGCTCAGCATGTTGCGGCGAACGCGAATGATCTCCTGCCGCCGTTCGGGCTGCTGCCTGCCATCGGGCGTCAAGTATTCGCCGCGCTCGTTGAAGGTCTCGATGAACAGATCGGCGGTGTTGGGGCCGACGTTGGTGAAGCCCCAGGCAATGCGTTGGTTATGGCCGACAATGACGTACGGCAGGCCGGGCAGGGTAACGCCCGCAACGTCAAAGGCGCCGCTGCTGAGGTGTGCCTCATACCAGACGTTGGGAATCTGGTGCCCGAGATGCATGTCGTTGGCCAGCAACGGCTTGCCGGAGACGGTGTGCGCGCCGGAAACCACCCAGTTGTTTGAGCCGGGGACAAGCTCGTCCGAAGTTGTCAGTTGCCAGTTGTCAGTTCTCAGCTCGGTAACTTGGAGCGGCCGACGGCGCCGCCTGCGCTCCGGCTGTGGCTCTTCCGGTTGGCGCTGCTTTTCATCCGCCGGCATGAATTCATCCTGCCCCGGCGCGCTGACCGGCGGGTGGTCGCGCCACGACGAATTGGGATACAGATCGGCTGCCAACTCCGGCGCGAGTCGCGCGGTGATCTTCTCGCGCGCCAGTTCGTGTCCAAGCGTCTCCAGGTTCAGCATCTGCACCATGTTGATCGCCACCAGGAACGAGTCGGTCACGGTCCAGGGGCGCGGACGGTATCGCAGCACGCGAAACTCGATGGGCAAATGCTCTTGAGATGTGATGCAGGCATTGACCCCGCGCGCGTAGGCTTCGAAATGCCCGCGGTCGCGCGGAGACAGGTGCGCAGCGGCGTTCTCGGCGGCCACGCGCGTCAGCAAGGTACGTTGCCGGCGGTCATGCTTGAGGAATCCGCTGCCCAGCACCTCCGACATCTCGCCGGCGGCGTAGCGGCGCACCATGTCCATCTGCCAGAGCCGGTCCTGAGCGGTGACGAAACCCTGGGCGAAGAAGAGGTCGTCGAGATTGGCGGCTACGATATGCGGGACACCTTGCGCATCACGCACGACCGTGACCGGAGCGGTGAGTCCGGCGACGGCGAGGCGTCCAGCGACCTGGGGCAGGGAAGCGCGTGCCGCCCAGTAGAACCAGGTGGCGAAGGACGCCCCGGCGACCACTGCGACGACAACCAGCGCCAGGGCAGCCCGAAGGACCAGACGACGCGTGCGGCGGGCGGGAGCAGGAACCGTTGTAGCGGGCATGGG
The DNA here is from genome assembly GCA_041946775.1 of Terriglobales bacterium. Classification (GTDB taxonomy): domain Bacteria; phylum Acidobacteriota; class Terriglobia; order Terriglobales; family Acidobacteriaceae; genus JBHGBA01. The sequence continues at coordinate 34,156 of JBHGBA010000011.1, read as the reverse complement.
AACCTCGATTGTATTCCACGGCACCTGGGCAAAGCTGTGATTTGCTAGGTTTTCAGCGGGTGTTATGCTTGATCAGCGACCATGCAGCAGAAGCGGATCGACGAAACCTCGATCTCACCCGAGATGGTGAAACAGGCGCAGGAAATCCTTCATCGGCACCTGCGGCGTGTCGGGTTGAAGCACACCGAACAGCGCGACACCATTCTGCGCACGTTTCTCGAAACCAGCGAACATCTTTCGACCGAAGAACTGCACCGCCTGGTGCGCCGGAAAGATCCGCGCATTGGTTTTACCACCGTGTATCGCACGCTGAAGCTGCTGGCCGATTGCGGCCTGGCCAGCGCCGTCGCCTTTCAGGACGGCATTGCCCGCTACGAACACCAGTACAACCGGCGCAGCCACCATCACATGGTCTGCACCGAGTGCGGCAGTTCGGTGGAGTTCTTCTCGCCGGAAATTGACCGCATGGAGCAAGAAATCGGCCGCAAATACCGCTACGTTACCACCCGCCATCTGTTCCAGATTTACGGCGTCTGCGAAGAGTGCCGCCGGCGCTCCGCTGCACGCAAGGTGTTCTGAGCGGTTCGCGCGCGCGAAGCCTTCCTTGCGCAGCGGCGCATCATGTGATTTTCGGCATCAGGCGCGGGTTTCGGGCGCGGCGTGCTTTGCTTGCGTTTTCCCCGGAAACGATGATAATGTCCGCCGGACAAGAAAGAGCCGATATTCACCTGCGGCTTAGGCTGGCGGCGAAGCGGCAAACTCGTATTTTTGCAACCCAAGGGAGGGTTCAATGGCTCGTTTCTGTGCATCCTGTGGCGCACAGGTGGCGGAAGGGGTGGCATTTTGTCCGGCTTGCGGCAAGGGGGTTGGCCAACCCGCAGGCGGCGGATACGCAGCCGCGCCCGCTCCGGCCCCGGTTTCCTCTACGGCTGCGTCGACGGGCGGTCTCGCGGACAACGTTGCGGGTTTGCTGGCGTACATCACCATCATCCCCGCGATCATTTTCCTGGTGATGGAGCCGTACAACCGGAAGCCCTTCGTACGTTTCCACTCGTTTCAGTCCATCTTTTTCGGCATCGCGTGTGTCGTGGTGGCGATTGTGCTCAGCATCATCGGTGTCATCCCGGTGCTGGGGTGGGCTACGCTCCTGCTCTGGCCGCTTGTGATGATTGCCGAGCTGGTCATCTGGGTCGTCCTGCTGATCAAGGCAAACTCCGGGCTGATGTGGAAGTTGCCGGTCATCGGCGACATGGCGGAAAAGCAGGCGAACGCGGTGTAGTTAATCAGCGAGCCGGATATTGGGAAAGCGGGCTCAAGCCCGCTTTCTTTATGTCTCATATCCTCCGAAGGGCAATTGCTGCTTGTTCCTTCTGCACGGGCAGAGTGCTTGACATCCTGCCTCGCCGCGTTTATTCCTATTCCCTTTTGCGCTCCACACAATTGGAGCGGCGCATCCTAGTAGTTTCTGCAAGGAAAGGTTCGGCGTGCGAGTCCGGGTGTTCTTCCACGACAGATGTTTCGACGGTGCAGCCTCCGCTTCTCTGTTTTCACGCTTTTACCGCGAGCGCATTCGCCAGGACGTGGAGTTCGTCTTTACCGGCCTGGTACATCGTGCCGGCGCGCTATTCGACGAAAACCAGTTCGATGGCGATGAAAATGCCATCGTGGATTTCAAGTACTCGCCTTCGCCCAAGATCACCTGGTGGTTCGACCACCACGAGAGCGCATTTTTGACGCCGGCCGACGCCGAACATTACGAGCGGACGCCCAGCAACCGCAAATTCTACGATCCCGATTTCAAGAGCTGTACCAAGTTCCTGGCGACGATTGCGGAGAAGCGTTTCGGGTTCAATGCCGCTCCGGTGGCGGAACTGGTGGAGTGGGCCGACATCATAGACGGCGCGCTTTACCCGGATGCGACGACCGCGGTCGAAATGGCGCATCCCGCGATGAAGCTGACGATGGTGATCGAGACCGCGCCGAACCCCGAGTTTGTGCCGCGATTGATGCCGCTGCTGGCGTGGAAGCCGCTTGCCAAAATCATTGCCGAGCCGTGGATCGCCGAGCGTATCCCGCCGCTGATGGAACGCCATCGCAAGTCAATCGGGATCCTGCGCGGGCACAGCGAGTGCAAACAAGGAACGATCTTCTTCGACATCACCGATTACGACCTCGAAGGATATAACAAGTTCATCCCGTACTACCTGCATCCCGATGGCACGTACAGCGTCGGCCTGAGCAAAAGCAGCTTCCGCACGAAGGTGTCGGTCGGTTCCAACCCCTGGGCGCCGCAACCGCCTACAGTTAACCTCGCCAAGATTTGCGAACGCTACGGGGGCGGCGGCCATGCCCGTGTGGGGGCGATTTCATTTGAGCCGAACCAGTTCGAACGCGCCCGCGCCGCAGCCCTGGAGATCGTGGCGGAGCTGCGGAAGGCGGGAAGGTAGTTGCTCAGGCCGCTTTCCTTCTCTCGTGCAACAGGTTGAGCAGATCGTCGGCCTCGCGGAAGCTGACGAGTTGGTGGCGCACAGTTTCGGCGACGGCGGGCGGCAGGTCGCCCTCAAGCGCACGGCGATACTGTTTCCGCAACGCCTCATCGGCGGCTTCGAGCGTGCCCAGGATGGACTCGTCGCCGTTCCTGAGTTTGTCTTCAGGTAACGTCCATGCGCCAGGTCCGGGCGGGCCTGACGGCAAGAGGGCCGGTCCGATGAGATCGAACGGTCGCTTCAATTCACTTACGAACTGGCCCCGCCGCTCAGATTGCTCGGTGAGAAAATCACGCAAGTGCCGGCCGGCAACGTGCTCCGCCGCGCGGCGATAGCCTTCCTGGCCGGCGCGGCAGCTTTCGATCAGCCCTTGAATGGTGCTGATCCATTGGTTCTCCCGTCCCACGGCGCCTCCATCACTTTCAGTAGCATGGGATGCGGGAGATGGTACGCAAAGTTTCCAAGTTGAACCTTGTGCCCGCTGCGACCGCGGGCATCAATTGTGCTAGATTGCTGGCAGCGTCCCTGTAGCTCAGATGGACAGAGCAACCGCCTCCTAAGCGGTAGGTCGGCAGTTCGAATCTGCCCAGGGACGCCATGAATCTCCTCCCGAACACGGCAGTAACCTGCGATCCTCAGGAAACCCTTGTACCGCGCGGCCTCTCGCGGTATACCGATACTGGAATAAACGCCAATGACAAAAGAACCCTATGGAAGCGCACCGATCGAGCGCCGCCAGCAACCGCGAATTTCTGTCTCTACGCGCGTCATTTTGCGCGGGGCCGGGCCGGACTTGCAGGTGGGGGTGTGCACCGACGTGAGCGAGGGCGGAATCGGCCTCGATACTGATGCCGTGCTGGCCGTCGGGGAGGTGGTCCAGGTCGAGTTCATGAAAGGCGGCAAGTTGACGACGGCTCGCGCGCGCATCGTCTACCGCCTGGAACAGCACTACGGGCTGGTGTTCCTGGACAGCTTGCCCCGACAATGATGAGTACCCACATCTGCCAAAAACAGGCAGACGTGGGGCACCAGCGAGAAGGGACCACCCACATCTGTCGAAGGCAGGCAGATGCGGGGTACCATTAAATCGCGATCAAAGCGTTACAGGTTCTTGTTCGCCCACTGCTCGACGCGGTCCAGCGCCTTGTGAATGTTCTCGATGGAATTGGCGACACTGAACCTCAGATAGCCCTCGCCAAACGAGCCAAAGGCGGTACCGGACAGCGCGGCCACCCCGGCTTGTTCGAGCAGCGCATCGGCCAGCTTCTTCGAGGGCCAGCCGGTCTTGGTGACGTTGGGGAACATGTAGAACGCGCCCTTCGGCAGCCGGCAGGAAAAGCCTTTGATCCTGTTGATGCGCTCGTAAAAGGCGTCGCGGCGGCGCTTGAACTCGGCGCTCATGCGGTCCACCGAAGACTGATCGCCCTTGATGGCCTCGATGCCAGCCACCTGCGAAAAGCTGGCGGTGCAGGAGTTCGAGTTCGTCATCAGGCGCGCGATGTGCGTGGCCAAATCGGCGCGCATCACGCCATAACCCATGCGCCAGCCGGTCATCGCCCAAGTCTTGGAGAAGCCGTCCAGGATGATGGTGCGGTCCTTGAATCCGGGCACCGCGGCAATCGAGTGGTGCGCCCCCTCGAAGATCAACCGGCTGTAAATCTCATCCGACAGAACCATGATGTCGCGGTCGCCGATGGCGGCGGCGATGTCGTCGATGTCCTGCTTGGAAAGCACGCCGCCCGTTGGGTTCTGCGGCGAGTTCAGGATGATCAGCTTGGTGCGGTGGTTAATCAGGCCGGCCAGTTCGTTGACGTCCAAGCGAAAGTCCATGTCTTCACGCAACTGGATGGGCACGGCCTTGCCGCCGATGTAGTTGATCATTGACTCGTAGATGGGGAAGCCGGGGTTGGGGTAAATGACTTCATCGCCGTCATCAACCAACGCCAGAATGGTGAAGAAGATAATCGGCTTGCCGCCGGGCACGACCACCACTTCGTCGGCGGAGGTCTGGATGCCGCGCGTGCTGCCGATGTATTCGGCGATGGTCTGCCGCAGTTCGGGCAGGCCGGCGGACGGGCCGTAGTGCGTGTACCCCTTGCGGAGTGCACTGATGGCAGCTTCAACGATGTTGGCCGGGGTGTCGAAATCGGGCTCGCCGATTTCGAGGTGAACGATGTCCTTGCCCTGACGTTCCAGGGCCCGTGCCCTGACGAGCACTTCGAAGGCGGTTTCGGTGCCCAGCCGCGACATCCGCCGCGCCAGGCGCAGTTCACTCTTGGTGTTTGTCGGCGTCATAGTTAAACCGGGCATTCTGTAAGCCCCCTTCCGCAGTAGTCCCTTGTGGCGAAAACGGACAAGTCTGCGCCTTCACCATCCGCTGCGCTGTGATGCAAATCACGTAATTGGTGATTGGGGGAATCGGGTAAGGTGACCGGGCGATTGGCGGCCTCAACAGGGTGGGAACTGTTTTCTGCCGGCAATGCCGGTCGAATCGGTCCCGCAGAAAATGGTGGGCCTTTCGATGCGCGATGACCGGGCGGGATTTGCCCGCGGAGGCGCGGGAATCGAGAGCGGCAAAGGTGAGTGACGGGTCAGTAGCTAGGCTTCTGTTCGCGAGCCTTGGACCGCAGCACGCGTTCAATTGAATACGGCGCGCGATGTGTCGGCCCGTGATAATGCCGCACTTGCATTTCGCCCAGCAGCCCAAGCCCCAGCAGTTGCACGCCGCCCAGGATGAGCACAGCGGCAAAGAAGGTCAGCGGGCCGTGCTCCGTCATGATGTGGGTGCCCCTTACGACCTTGGTCAGGGCCAGCCAGAAGGCCACCAGTCCGCCGGCGATAACGCCCAGCATCCCGGCGGTGCCGAAGAAGTGCAGCGGACGCGAGAGGTAGCGCAGCAGAAAGCGAATGGTAATCAGATCGAAGAATACCCGGAAAACGCGCGAGAGACCGTAGTGCGAGTTGCCCTTCAGCCGCGCGCCGCAGGTGATGGGAATTTCGCAGATCGAGGCGCCATGCCACGAGGCCAGTGCCGGGATAAAGCGGTGTAGTTCGCCATACAGCGGCACCTGGCGCAGCACCTCTTTGCGGTACGCCTTGAAGGTAGTGCCGAAGTCGTGGATTTCTACATCGCTCAGCTTGGCCATTAGCCAGTTGGCAATGCGCGACGGGATGCGCCGCAGAAACAGGTTTTCCGGCCGCGCCTGTCGCCAGCCGCTTACGATGTCGTAGCCCTCGTTCAGCTTGGCAATGAAATTGGGAATATCGTTCGGCTCGTGCTGAAGGTCGCCGTCCATGGCGATGACGTACTCGCCCTCGGCATGGTCGAAGCCGGCGGCGAGCGCCGAGGTCTGGCCGAAGTTGCGGCGCAGTTTGACCACCACCACACGGCTGTCCACAGAGGTGATGTCGCGCAGCAGGGTAAACGTTCGGTCCGAGCTGCCATCATCAACAAACACCAGCTCGAAAGGCTCGCCAACGCTCTCCATCACCGCTTTGAGCCGGTCGTATAGCTCGGTGACGTTCTCTTCCTCGTTGTGGAATGGAACAACAATCGAATATTTCAGCACGGTATTGTGATTATACCCGGCAGCCCACGTGGTTTGAACCTGCTCACACTAGTTCGCCGGAGCTGTCTGCATTGCGCTTTTCCCGGAACCGAAGTTGCTGCTCGAGCATCTGTTCTATCGCCCTGGGACCCTGACGGTGAGCCATGGAGAAACGTTTCCGTATCTTTGCCACCTGCGACATAGGACAGCCGGCGCTCGATGTGCTTCGCCAGCGCGGCTACGAGGTTGAGGTCTATCCGCACCCTGAAGCGCCGCCCAAACAGTTGATCCTGGAGAAGCTGCGCAGCGGCATTGACGGCCTGATCACCACACTGCGCGATCCCGTAGACGAAGAGGTCTTCAAGGCCGGCGAGGGTCACTTGAAGGTCGTCTCACAAATCGCCGTCGGGTTCGACAACATAGACCGCGCTGCCGCCAACCGCTATCGCGTGCCGTTCACCCATACGCCCGACGTGCTGACCGAAGCGACCGCGGAGTTCGCTTTCTTCGCCCTGGGCGCGCTGGCGCGCAAGACCTGGACCAGCGAGCAACTGGTACGCAACAACCAGTGGGGATACTGGCATCCGTATCTGCCGTTCCTGGGCGATGAAGTCACAGGCAAGACCGTCACCGTCATTGGCACCGGGCGGATCGGGCTGGCACTGATCAAGAAGTGTGTCGGCTTCGACATGGACGTCCTCTGCTACGACCCGGCATACCGTAACGAGAAGTTTGTTGAGCAGATCCAGCAGCTCATGGACATGCGCCACCGCTTCGGCCTATCCGAGGAGCAGCGGACGGTCAAGTACGTCGAGCTTGAAGAGGCGCTACGCGAGGCCGATTTCGTGAGCGTGCACGTACCGCTGTTGCGGCCACACGAAAGCAGCACGCCGACCTATCACCTCATCAACGAGCGCACTCTGCGCATGATGAAGCCGACCGCCTACCTGGTGAACACCTCGCGCGGGCCGGTGGTGGACGAGCAGGCGCTGGCTCGCGCCTTAAAGGAAAACTGGATTGCCGGCGCCGCGCTTGACGTTTATGAAAAGGAACCGCTTCCGGCCGACTCTCCGCTGCGCGATCCCGCCATCGAGGACCGTTGCCGCCTTTTTTCGCATTTCGCCAGTGCCGCGCGGATCACGCGGCTCTCGCCCGATCCCAACAAAGGTATGGCCGGACGCACCGTCTGGGGACTGATCAACGTGCTGGAAGGCAAGGGCGACCTGGCGGAAATGCCGTGGGTGGTGAATAAAGAGGCGTTCAAGGAGAAAGCAGCGTGAACGCATTTTCGATTTGCGATTTACGATTTTCGATTCTCACATCGTCTTCGCGGTTGAATCGAAAATCGTAAATCGAAAATCACTTCGTGACCATCGCCCTCACCAGCGAGTCGAATACCTTTAGTCCATCCACCGATCCCAGCGCGGGTTCGCTGGCGCGCTCGGGGTGCGGCATCATGCCCAGAACGTTATGCCCCGCATTCGTGATCCCGGCAATGTTTTCCACCGAGCCGTTGGGATTGGCGGCGTCCGTCACTTCGCCCTGCGGAGTGACATAGCGGAACACGACCTGGCGGTTGCCTTTCAGTTCCGCCAGGGTCGCCTCGTCACAGAAGTAGTTGCCTTCCATGTGGCCGATGGGAATTTGCAGGACTTCGCCTTCGCGGCAGGCGTTGGTGAACGGCGTGTCGGCACTTTCGACCCGCACCCACACCGGCTTGCAGACATACTTCAGCCCGCGGTTGCGCATCAGCGCGCCGGGCAGCAGGCCGGCTTCGGTAAGGATTTGAAAGCCGTTGCAGATGCCGATTACGAGCCCGCCGCCCTCGGCAAATTTCTTGACTGACTCCATCACCGGGGAGAACTTGGCGATGGCGCCAGTGCGCAGGTAGTCGCCGTAAGAGAAACCGCCGGGGATGACGATCACGTCACAGTTTTCCAGATCGTGCGACTCGTGCCACAGCATGGTCGCTGGCTGATGCACGATCTCTTTCGCTGTCCAGAACGCGTCGTGGTCGCAGTTGCTGCCGGGGAAGATGATGACGCCAAATTTCATAGCTACAGTTTACAGTTTACGGTTCACAGTTGGCAGTCCAGTTCTCGCGCTCGGTTGTCGGCTCTCGGCAAGTCGCTAGACCAAAGCATGGGCGCAGAGGACGCTAAGGTCGCCAAGGACGCAGAGGAAGGACTGGCCAATAGCCGATAGCCGAGAGCGTTCGCGTCCCTTTGGCATCCAATAGAGCACATGGAATTTCGCGATCATGTTCGTGTTACCGGCGGTGCGCTGAAGGACTGGCTGGTTGCCACTGGCTACGACGCACTGGCGGTTGGCGGCATGTGGCTGGTCGGGTTGCTCATCATCGGCGTGCCGTGGGCGCCGTTGTGGGCCGTGCTGGGCGGCTTGTTTCAGTTCGTTCCCCAGTTTGGGCCGGTGTTTGGGCTGATTATGCCGGCCATCGTAGGCGCCATCAGCGGCGGCTGGGAACGCCTGATTTATGTTCTGATCCTGTATGCCGTAATCGTTGTCGTAGACGGCCTGGTGCTGCAGCCGGTGCTGATGCGCCGGCGCGCGCGCGTGCCCATCTGGGCCTCGATCCTGGCGCCGCTTGTGCTGGGGTTTTTCTTGAGCTTCTGGGGAGTGCTGATTGCCGCGCCCCTGCTGGCGGTGATCTTTGCTTACCGCCAGCACCACCGGAGGAAAGTTGGCGATTTGGTGAAGTCAGATGTGGTGAAGTGATTTTTTCTGCGCGGCACTTTTGCTGTCAGGTCCGGTACTTCTTCTGCGGGCGAGGTCCTCCTTCTTGCTTCATCAAATCAAGCTTCACCCAATCAGCACATGCTATAATGTGTGTTTGCCGTGAATGGGATACGGTTCACACGGTCCTCGCGTCCGCGGGGCAAAATTCTTGATATTCAAGAGGTTGCGCTATGTCTGGCCACTCTAAATGGGCCACCATCAAGCACAAAAAGGGCGCGCTGGACGCCAAGCGCGGCAAGATCTTCACGCGGTTGATTAAGGAAATCACCATCGCCGCCAAAGCCGGCGGTGGTGATCCCGACAAGAATCCCCGCCTGCGCACCGCCGTGGCTGCCGCCAAAGCCGAGAACATGCCGGCCGACAACATCAAGCGCGCTATCCAGCGCGGCACCGGCGAGCTGCCCGGCGTCAGCTACGAAGAATTCTCGCTCGAGGGCTACGGTCCGGGCGGTGTGGCGCTGCTGATTGAAATTTCCAGCGACAACCGCAACCGCACGGTCAGTGAGATCCGCCACCTGCTGGGCAAGAACGGCGGCAACATGGGTGAAGCCGGCTCGGTCGCGTGGATGTTCCACAAGAAAGGTTCCATCGTCGTTCCCAAGTCGGCCGCCAAGGAAGACGATCTGATGAACATTGTGCTTGAGGCCGGCGGCGACGATCTGCGCGATGACGGCGAGAACTGGGAGATCATCACCGATCCCTCGGCGTACGAATCGGTGCTTGAGGCGCTGAAACAGGCCAACATCAAGCCGGCCGTGCATGAGATCGCCATGATCCCGCAGAATTACATCAAGCTCGAAGGCCAGCCGGCCAACACCATGATCCGCCTGCTGGACGCGCTTGAGGACCACGACGACGTGCAGCACGTTTACTCGAACTTCGACATTGACGAGAAGCAACTGGCGGAAGTGGCGCAATAACACGGACGGCAATCTCTTGAAAGCACAGGCACGGCTTCAGGCCGTGCCTTTGCATTGGTAGCGCCGCTGGCCTGGTGCGGGCCCCATTCCCTATGCTGTGCGTTGAACCTCTTGGTTCGTCCTCTCCAATCCAGAGTTCCCGTCTGATATGCTGCCTCCACACGAGGAAGGCCGATGAGAACGCTGCGGGTGGTTGTTCTTGTTTTTCTGCTCTGCGGTTTGGCAAGTGCGCAACAACCAGAGGTAAAGAACCGGGGCACGGAAATCGGTGTATGGGCGGGCGGCGGCACCGGACTGGGCCGGAGTACATCATTCCAGTTTGCCAACGCCGGTGTCCGTCTCGGCAAGGTGCTGACGGGCGAGCATGGCCCCGGCTTCCTGCGCGGCAATTTTGAATATGCGGCCGACGTCATGCCGCTGTACTTGGTGTTCCAGGATGGTTCCGTCCCAGGCAACCGCCAAACCGTTTACGGCGGCAGCGTTGCGCCCCTGATCCTCAAGTGGAACTTCACCAGTGGAAAGCGCGTTGTCCCCTGGATTGCCATCGAGGAAGGCGCCATCTTCACGAGCAAAGACGTGCCTGCCGGCGATACCTCAACGGTGAATTTCAGCTCCGGTCTGGGCACTGGGATTCAACTCTTTCGCGACGACCGCCACGCGGTTACCTTCTCCGGCCACGTGCTCCACATCTCCAACGCCAGCCTCGGCAGGCAAAATCCCAGCATCAATGTGGCGGTGCAGTTCAGGGTGGGATATCAGTGGTGGAGATGAAACAATTTTCGGTTTACGATTTGCGATTTACGAACTATGACCGACCTCAGGTGGTAATGGAAACCAAATCGAAAATCGGTAAATCGAAATTCGAAATTGAATTGCCTCGCTCAGCCGACTATCCTCTCCCGTTATGCCCGCGCTCATCGAATGTGTGCCGAACTTCTCCGAGGGCCGCGACAAGGCCAAGGTGGATGCCATCGTCGAGGCCATGAAGGTCCCGGGCGTGTACCTGCTGGACCGGGAAATGGACGCCGACCACAACCGCTGCGTCATCACCCTGGTGGGCGATCGCGAGCCGCTGATGGAAGGCGTCATACGCGGCGTGGGTAAAGCCGCGGAGTTGATTGACCTGACGCGGCACACCGGCGCGCACCCCCGTATCGGCGCGACGGACGTTGTCCCGTTCATTCCGATCGAAGGCGTCACGATCGAAGACTGCGTGCAGATGGCGCGCAAAGTGGGCGAGGAAATCTGGCGGCGTTACCAGATTCCCATTTACCTCTACGAGGCGGCCGCCACCACGCCCGAGCGCACGAACCTGGAGAACATACGGCGCGGGCAGTTCGAAGGTCTGCGCGAGGAAATCCAGGTGAACCCCGCGCGCAGGCCGGATTTCGGCGAGCCGCGTGTCCATCCCACGGCGGGTGCGACCGTGGTCGGCGCGCGCAAGTTCCTCATCGCCTACAACGTTTATCTGAACACCACTGAGGTCGAGATTGCGAAGAAAATCGCCAAGGCCGTGCGGTTCTCGAGCGGCGGCCTGCGCTTCGTGAAGGGCATGGGCGTGCCCGTGCGCGGCCTGGCGCAGGTTTCGATGAACCTGACCGACTTCGAGCAGACTCCGATTGCGCGCGTTTTCGAATTCGTGAAGAGGGAAGCGGCGCGTCATGGCGTGATGCCGCTGTCGAGCGAGATCGTCGGCCTGATTCCGAAGAAGGCGCTCGAGGACGCCGCTGAATGGTTTCTCCAGGTGGAGAATTTTGATTCATCGCTCATCCTGGAAAATCGGCTGGCAGCCGTGATGGGTGGCAAGATGGCGGTCGGCGGTCTGCGTGCCGGCGTCGAACCGTTTGTCGAACAACTCGCGGCGCCAACGGCGACACCGGGCGGCGGCAGCGCGTCGGCCGCGACGGGCGCCATGGCTGCCGCGCTCTGCTCCATGGTGGCGGCGATGTCGCGCGGCAAGAAGAACTATCTCCAGTACGAGCGCGAACTCAGCGACGCCATCGCCCGCCTGAACCAACTTCGCGAGGATCTAAAGGCTGCTATAGATGCCGACGCCGAAGCCTACAACGCCGTAGTCAAGGCGTTTAAGCAAGCCAAAGAATCCGCCGATGGTGATGCCCTGGTGGCGGAAGCTCTGAAGGGCGCGACACTTGTGCCGCTGGGCGTGCTGGAGCGCGCCCGCGAGATCAGTGACTGGGCCGAGCGCCTGCGCTCCGTTACCAACCCGAAGATGGCATCCGATCTCACCACCGCCGCCGCGCTGGCCCGGGCGGCCATGGAAGGCGCGCGCGCCAACGTAGAAATCAATCTGGAATCGCTCAGCGACGAGCAGTTCAAGCACGAGATCACCGACCGACTGACACAACTTGTGCACTGAACGGCATACTTTCCACATCCAAAGTGGTGTGAAAGCTCGTGACCGAACTGCGAAGGGTGTACGTCCGCCGCTGCCGCGGGCGCCCGACGAAATGCGGCAATGGTCGGAACTGCTGCTGGCGGAAATCGTCCAGTGGCCGCAGGTCACGACCAGGCCCATGTTTGGCATGACGGCCGTGTATCACGGAAATGCCATCTTCGGCGTGCTGCCGCGCACACGAGCGATGGAGTCGGCCTGCTCGGTCAGCTTCAAGCTCCCACGGCACAAGCCGCAATTGGCCAAGGCCTTGGCTGGCGACAAGCGAATTCTGCTTCCCCGCGAGGGTGCGCGCTGGATCTCATTTGAACTGCGCGACGGGCGCGACATCGCCGACGCCCTCGCCTGGTTCCGCCGCGCTTACGATGCAGCCGCGCCATCTGAAGTGCGGCACGCCGCCTGAGCCGCATCTTTCGCCCTTGCTTCGGGTTAGCTACAATGCATAGTTCCAACCCCGATTCGCTGGGCGACATCTCTGCTCGTTAGAGATACCCGCACGAGGTCGTATGAAGCGTATAGGCCTGGTCTTGGCAGCAATCATTGTCATCTGCAGTTCAGCTCTGGCGGTCCCGCTGGCTACCGCGGCCCGCTCGGTAATCCCCAAAGAGGCCCAGCAGATCATCTGCGTTGACTACCGTACTCTGAAGGCGTCGCCTACCGCGCTGGCGTTGAAAGAGCGCGTGCTGCCACCTAACATGAAGTCATTTGAGGAAGCGCTGCGCGGCCTGGGGCTGGATCCCGACAAGGACGTCGAAACCCTGGCTTTTGCTTCGTTCCGTCCGCCGGGTGGCGGCTTGCAGATGATCGGCATTGCCCAAGGCCAATTTGCCAAACAGCAGATCTTAAAGCGGTTCAAGACGCGCAAGGTGAGGCCGACGAAATACCGTTCCAGCTTCCTCTACCCGGTTTCCGGCGGCACCCAGATGGCGTTCCTGGACGACTTCACCCTGCTGTTCGGCGACAACGCCGCCATCAGGTCCGCACTCGATGCGCGCGACGGCGAGGCTGAGAGCCTGACTTCTAACTCGCAAATGAGCAATCTGATCAGCGACGCCGACAACGGGCCGGTCTGGAGCGTGCTCGATGCCGCCGGCACGCAGAATATGATGAAGTCGGCGCTGGGCGACGCCGCGCAACTCGCCGACTATGAAATGGTCAAGAAACGCCTGCTCGGCTCGCGCTATGCCATGGATTTCAGCAGCGGCGTCAAATTTGACCTGGACGTGGTGACGTCCGATTCCATGACGGCCAGCGCGCTTTCCTCGCTGGTCAAGGCCGGCATGATGTACCGCAAGATGACCTCCAGCGGCACGGAAAAGGTGGCGCTTGAGAGCATGAGCGTGGATTCGGAAAGCGACCGCCTGCGCGTCCACTTCAGCACCGACGACAAGAAATTCCAGTCGCTGATGAACTCGGACCTGTTCGCAGCGGTGAGCCGGTAGCGACACAATCGACACAGTAGTCATCCGTGCGCGGGGCCTGCTCTGCCCGTGCACTTTATGCTTTGTCACCCTGAGCGAGCGCGGGCCGGGTCTGCCTGCGTACCTCAAGCTTGTCATTCTGAGCGACGCGAGCGCGTCTGCCCGCGCACTCCGCGCTGCCATCCTGAGCGAGCGCGGGCCGGGTTTGCCCGCGCGAGTCGAAGGATCTCTGCATTTCTCGCGCCATGACAGGCGCTGTGCCTGCGTTGTACATTTAACTGTTGGCCACGTTATGAAGATTGGTGTTCTCGCGCTTCAAGGCGATTTCGACGCCCACCGGCGGCGGCTGGAAGAACTCGGCGCCGAGGTCGTGCTGGTGCGCAACCCCGAACAACTCGATGAAATTGACGGCCTCGTCATCCCCGGCGGCGAATCCACTACGTTTCTGAAGCTCCTGGGAGAACACGGTTTTAAGAAACTGGCCGACTTCGTCCACCAGAAACCCACTTTCGGCACCTGTGCCGGCGCCATTCTGCTGGCGAATGAAGTGACGAACCCGCCGCAGCGCGGCCTGGGCGCTCTGGACATCACTGTGCGCCGCAACGCCTACGGGCGCCAGATCAACAGTTCAATTCGAGAAGGGAAGTGCGCCATTGGCGACGGCCGCAGCTTGGAGATGGTTTTCATCCGCGCCCCGAAGTTCGACCGCGTAGGTCCGGGCGTCGAAGTCCTGGCCAGCGAAGGGAACGATCCTGTGCTGGTGCGGCAGGGCAACGTGATGGCCGCCACCTTCCACCCGGAGCTGTCGCAAGACGTGCGGGTACACCGGGCGTTCCTGGAGTTGGTACACCAGTACGCATCGGCGCCATCAAAGCGTGCCTAACTGCCGTTCCAGCCCTTTCGTTTGCGAAGGCCGGCGATCTGCGCGACATGGTGGCGCCCGTGCCACGCGTACATGGCCAGCAGCTTCTCCAGGGTGAAGGGCCCGTATTCCGGATGGCGGAAGGTGCGCTGCCACGCGGCATCGTCGAGCGAGCGCATCAGTGCCACCATGCGTTGGTGCAGCGCGTCCAGGAGTTGCAGCGAGACCTCGGCCGGCGCGGTGCGCGCGTCCTGCAACTCGGCCCAGCGAGACTCTTCGTAGGGTTTGATGGTGGGATCGTCTTCCGTCAGCGCCAGTCGCAGACGGACGTAGGCGTTCAGGTGGCTGTCGGGCAGATGATGGACCACCTGGCGCACCGTCCACCCGCCGTCGCGATAAGGCGTATCCAGTTGTTCAGCGGTCAGCCCCTCGACAGCCTTTCGCAAATCCCGCGGCGCATCCGCAATGTCGCCAATCCACATGTTGCGCTCGCCGGCGCTGGCCACGCCCTTGTACTCGAACTTTCCTATTGGATACCGCACGTCGTCCATCGTCCACCTCCGAAGCAGATTACACCTTTGTGCCGCGAGGCGTCCTGCCCCTCATGGCCGCACGTCGCGGCAGCGCCGTGCGCTATACTTCCGTTAGCATGTCCGCGGCGCAGGAAAAGACGTTCTACATCGAGACCTTCGGCTGCCAGATGAATGTGCACGACTCGGAGAAGGTCGTCGGCACGCTCATCAGCCAGGGTTATCGCCAGGTGGAGACGGTCGAGCAGGCCGACCTGATCCTCTACAACACCTGCTCTATCCGCGACAAGGCGGAGCAGAAGGTCTTCCACCGCCTGACCGATTTTCGCCGCCTGCGCACTCAGGGCAAGAAATTCGGCGTGCTCGGCTGCGTCGCCCAGCAGGAGGGCGAGCACATCTTCGAACGCGCGCCCCATGTGGATTTGGTGTGCGGCTCGGCTTCGTACCGCAATCTGCCCAGCATGCTGGTCGAGATCGAGGCAGGGAAGCGCGCCACCGGACTGGCCGACCGCGAAACCGACCAGACCTTCGAGACCGAATTCACTGCCCGCAGCAACCCGCACCGGGGATACATCACCATCATCGAGGGCTGCGACAAGTTCTGCGCCTATTGCGTTGTGCCGTACACTCGCGGCAAAGAACGCAGCCGCGCTTCTGACTCCGTGCTGGACGAGGCGCGCCGCATGGCCAGCCAGGGCTACACGGAAATTCAACTTCTCGGGCAAAACGTTAACTCTTACCGCGATCCTGCTGGAAAGAAGACATTTACCGAATTGTTGATCGCCGTGGCGGAGATCCCGGGCATACGCCGGGTGCGGTTCACGACGTCACACCCGCGCGACTTCACGCGCGACATTGTCGAGGCCTTGGATACCGTGCCCACGCTCTGCGACCACGTGCATTTGCCCGTGCAGAGCGGGTCTTCACGCGTGCTCCACGCCATGCTGCGGGAATATACGCGGGAGGAATACCTGGAGCGCATCGCGTGGCTGAAGTCCGCTCGCCGCGACATCAGCATCACGACCGATATCATTGTCGGCTTTCCGGGCGAAACTGAGGCGGAGTACGAAGAGACGCTCAGTCTGCTGGAAGCGGTCGGCTACGACTCGTTGTTCTCGTTCAAATACTCGCCGCGGCCGAACACGCCAGCCATCAAGTATCCGGACAGCATTCCGGACGAAGAGAAGGCGCGCCGTCTGGCAGGGCTTCAGGAGCTCCAGCGCAACATATCTACGCGTCGCAACGGCCGCCACTTAGGACAAACAGTTGAAGTAATGGTCGAAGGATGGAACGATGCGCGCCGCCAGTGGATCGGGCGCACTTCGCAGAACAAAGTCATGAACTTCACCACACCGTCCGAGGTTACATTGGCCGTCGGCAATTATGTCCAGGTAAAGGTTACGGCCACGCATCCTAACAGTTTGCAGGGCGAACTCGTCCGCAAGGAGTAACGATGGAAGTCGAAATGAAAATCCGCGGCCTGATGATGGATCCAGTAACCAACATGCCCATCGTGGTCCTGAAGGATGTTGAAGGCGACGCCGTCTTGCCCATATGGGTCGGCATCTATGAGGCCAACGCCATCGCCCTGGAGATCGAGAAGGTCACCACGCCCCGGCCGATGACGCACGACCTGCTGAAGAACGTGCTGACCAGCCTCGACGTGCGCGTCCACAAGGTGGTGGTCAGCGACCTGCGCGACGACACCTTCTTTGCCGTCATCTGGATCGAGCGCGAAGGCCGCATCATCAGCATTGATTCACGCCCCTCGGACGCGCTCGCCCTGGCCCTGCGCGTAGATTGCCCGATTTACGTCGAGGACGAAGTGCTCAAGTCCTCGCGCCTGGCCAGCGCCGTCAACGATCGCGTCTCCAGCGACGAACTCCGCAAATGGCTCGAGGGCCTCAACGACGAGGACCTGGGCCGGTACAAAATGTGAATTTGCGTAATTGGGTAATCGGGTAATTTGTGCGTCTCTGTTTGGTCAATTACCCAATTACCCGATTACCAAATTACCCGATTACGAATGGATCCCACCGATCAGCTTGAGCGCCTGCACGAGGCTGGTTTCACCTTCGAGACCTTTGAGCGTTATCCGCGGGCCGTGGGCGCCATGCGCGAGCAGTGCATCGCGCTGCTGGAAATGACCCCGACTGGCCTCCGCATGATCGGCACGCCCGGCTGGCGCATGGGCGAAGTTATGGGTGTGCTGGTCGAAAAGGACGGCCGCAAGGTGTTCCAGGCCAAAGGGGAAATAATTGAGGCCACCCCGGAGCGCCTGGAATCGCTGGCCCGCTTCCGCGCCGACCTGGAACGCGCGCTGCTGCCGCAAACCTGAAGTAGCGCGCACCACGGTAGACGCCCCTTCAGCGTTAGCGGACATAATCCTTCTTATCGGACGTAACGCCCCGGCAAGCCGCAGAAAGGCCCTGCGGTGCTGTTGGCGATTCAGAACGAACAATGCCGGCGCTGTCGTTTGCGCCGATTGTGTGCACGAATTCGCTGCGCTGAAGTGTTTACTCTGTCGTAAACACTCGTCGCGCGCGGCGTGAGCACCGCTGCACCTGTTTCCGTGCAGGTGCAAACGGCCGCGCGATTTCCACAACGCGGCTGTGGGGGACGGTGCGACCGTGCGAAATCTTCCGGTGTAATCGTGCGCGGCTTACCGCTTCGATGTATCGCAGCTTCCCTGCGCGGGTGACGCAGTTGCCGAATCCGAGATCCCGCTTGAGAATAAGTGGAGGATTAAACAGCAGTAGAGATTTCCGCAAAGCTCGGCTGTGCAAACTGAGGAAAACCATATCGGAGGCGCATCGCGGCCAAAACCGGGCCGCGGCGCTTCCCTTTCCGTCGCCGCTGCCGATCGCGTCAGCAGCAGCCGCGGGGCGTTACCTGACAAGGGCGCGATGCAACTCTGCTGCCACTGCCAACAGCCCGGCCGCGATAGCAACTGAGAAGTAACGCGCGCATCCTGCAAAAAAAACAAAGGCGAAACTACCGTCCGGCCGTCGCTTTTGCGCTAGTACACGAGCGCGCATTTAAGGCGTGCCGCGGCGTTGCGCTCGCCGCCGGAGCAGTTGCCCGCCGCGGTGCTGGCGGCGCGTCCTGCGGGCATTCTGCGCGAAATTGTCTTATTTTCGGGATGACTTCATTGCGGCGCGAAGCGCACGGTTCACCATGGCCTGCGCTCGGGGGCCGAGTGACCGGATCCACTGAAAGACGTCAGGATCGAGATAGACTTCCAAGCGCGGGTTGCGCATCCGTTGCAGGAAATCGCCTGCGGGAACCAGGCGCCGCCCGCCGATCGGCGGGATCTCTCGAAAGTCCTCCGGCCGGAATCCACGCTGCGCTACCGCCGCTTCCTGGCGGCGCATCGCCGCGGTGAGGCGCGGAAGCCCATCAGAGCCGCGCGTAATATGAATCCTCTTCATGCCTTTCGGCGCGTCGCGCGCTGATAATCCAAGTGACGTTCTTGTCGCCATAAATCCGCTCCGTAAAGCATACCACGTAAATGAAGTGCCCAATTCTGCCGATCGCCAGCGTGCGCTCCTCCCCTTGTTCCGTGATTCGGTCCTCCACGAACAGCAGATCAGGGTCAAAGAAAACCAGCGCGGCAAACTCGAAATCGAAACCACGGCGCCGCTTGTTCTGCTCGGACTTGCCAGGGTCCCAGTCGAACCATGCATCCGCATCGAGTTCAGGGAAGCAGATCATGGCGACACTTGTCTTGCAATCG
Organism: Terriglobales bacterium; assembly: GCA_041946775.1. Taxonomy (GTDB): domain Bacteria; phylum Acidobacteriota; class Terriglobia; order Terriglobales; family Acidobacteriaceae; genus JBHGBA01. The sequence goes on along the minus strand of JBHGBA010000011.1, from coordinate 15,483 downwards.
CCGCGCGGACCAGGCGCGACGCCGGTACGACCAGGCCCATCGCTGCGGCGATCGCGTGCCAGGCGCAGAGATGCCGGCGGCCCGTTCTGTTGCCCGTCACTACGGCGCGCGCGATCACGCGGCAACTTTCGCCGGCGTGCTTTTCTTCGCAGATCCGGCGGGATCCGTCCGGCAGCAATTCGAGCGCGAGCGAATCGTCTAACACTTCGCCGGCGACCGGTTCGGCCGCGCAGCGTGGCGCGGCCGAACCGTTGACGAGTTCGCGCGCGCCTTCGCGCAAGGCCGCGCGCAGCATTGTTTCCAAAACGTTCATGCCTGCTCGGTTGCGGGCTCGGCCTGGCACAACTCACAACCGGGCGCCGGTGTTTCAAAGTGCAGAATTCCGTGGGTGAATTCCTTGAGGAAATCTGCAAAACCGGGCTCGGCAGCCGCGGGACCGAGCACCTTATCGGTTTTCGCCCACGCGATCACGTCCGCCGGCGATTTGCTCGAGAGCATCGGCGCGAACAGCGGAACCAAGTCCGGGTACGTGCGCCGCAGAACCAGGGCGGCATCATCACCGGGGTCCCCTTCCGCGTAGCAGTTGCGGATGAGCGTCAGAGCCGAATCAAAAATCATTTCCTCAGTGACTCCCGCGGCTGCGGCCGCCGGCTGCACTGCAGATGGCCCTACCGGCGGTATTCCGTCCGGCACCGTAACAGGCGGCACAGCGGCCGCCGCGGGAAGCGATGACGCCGCCGGCGTCGGCGGACCTGGCGGCGGGACTTGGCCAGTGCGCATCTGCAGCACGCGCAACTGGAAAGCCTGCGCGCTGGCCTGCATCGTGGCAAAGCGGTCCATGATCGCCGGCGCCTGCTGCAGCAGCAGGCGGCCGAAGCCAAGCAACTCAGAGCGCCAATCGAAAGACGATTTTGCCCCGCCGGCGACGCGATCGAACAGCAGATCCGAGAGTTTCTCGACGCCGAGAATATCGCGCAGTTCACCGAGCACGCTCTTGTCGTCGCCGCCTCCGCGGAGCTCTTTCAGGATCGCGGCCGAGTTGCGCAGGTCCTCCAGCGGGTTACGCTCAGGGCCGCGCAGTGATTTCGCGAGCTCAAGCAGGTCCTTTAGCTGGTCCGTGGGCTTCTGCGGCCGTTCAGCTTCGATGTGAGCGCGCGCGGCGCTGCCCACAATATCAATCGCCGTTTCCGTCGCCTTACGGATCGGCGCCAAAGCCGTGCTCAGCGCGTCATCGTTTGGTTTGCCCTGCTGCGACGCCTGGCGCAGCGCATCGGCTACGGTTTTCACGATTTGCGCCGTCGCGTTTTCCGTCGCCGGGCCTGGCGCGGCCGCCGGCGAGCCGGCCGCAGTTGCGTCCGCGGCCGCGGCGGAGCCGCCCGGGCCGATCACGCGCTGGCCGTCTAAGATTTTCGGCTGCCCGCCGATGGCGAATTCGTGCGATTGCACCGCTTCCCGCAGCGTGGCGCTTTTCAGGATGGCGCGATATTTTCCCCCGCCGTGTTCCTGTTTTACGTCCTCAGCGTCAATCGCGTAAGAGTAAACGCCGATGTAGGCGCGGGATCCAGGGGCGTTGTGCACGCGCGGATGCAGGCGGTAGAGGTAGATGTTAAGGTCATCTTCCCACAACTTAGGCGGCAACTGTTTCAGCCAATCGAAAAAGTCAACGTTCGGCGGCTTTTCGAGCTGCGCCAGGTCATCGGCCGTCAGTGGCACTTCGCCGGTTGCCGCGTCCATCCCGGGCGGCGGATCCGCAACCGCGGTTGCGGTTTCAAGTTCTTCCGGCCCGGCCGGCGACGCCGGCGCGTTACGCTTTTTTCGTGTGCCCATCCCTCCCCCGTTTGCAAACGTCAGCAAAAATACAAACGCCAGGGCGGCCGCTGCGTTTAATGCGACCGCCCTGGCCGCCCCTCTTTTCTGTCATAAGAAAAAACTCTCACTTCGCGGCTCCTTTCGTTTGCGCGGCCGGCAGGGCCTGCAGCGCCGCGCGGCCGCCGGCGATCGCCCGTTGCCACTGCTCGGGGGTGAGCTCGGCGGCGACGCCGGCCAATGCGCCGAGCGCGAATTGGGAGAGCTCGGCAAGCGTGCCGAAGCCGCGCGCGATCGCGAATAACTCTTTCAGCCGCGGCTGCTCGAGTATCTCAACCGCCAGGGCCTGCGCCGCTTTGGGATTCGGCGCGCTCACGCTTCCCCCGCGGTTGCGGCTCGCATGGTCAGATCCGTGCGCGCGGGCTGTGAGCTGAGCGGCTGTTTCATGCGATCACCGTCCAATAAAAAACCGGGCCTGAGTGCGGGCGTGACGCTTTGCAGTCGGGCCCGGATGGCTGTTGGGCTTGCTCTGTGGACATTCTGAGGCAGAGTTACACGCTGAAACCACGGCAAACAAGCGAATGCTACTGATTTGTAAACAAGGGTGCGCAGGGGTGCGCGCCCGGGGCGCAGAGTACAGTAGAGTACCTTAGCGTAGGCTACGCCGTTACAAATCAGATTCCAACGCTTGCAAATGTCTGCAGCGTGCGTGTACGTGTGAAGTGCACTGAACCCAGTGATGCGCTGCCCCCGCGCCAGGAATTAAGCAGCAAGCCATTCAGGCTTTGGCCGCGGGGGCGGTTCGACTGAATAGCTAGCCCAAACCTGGCGCGGGGGCGGCCGGCAAAGCGGCCTATGCGAAACGCGCTCGGTAAGCTGGTCCCATTTCCGGCACCGAATCAATTGAAAGCAAGCTATTACCCGCTACCGGCCGGCGACGCCGGCGTGCGCCGCGCCATTACTTGGATGCGCGCGTTGGCGCAGGGAACCGAAGGCCGGCTGAATCCTCAAGTCCGCGCCCTGGCCATCGCAATCGCGCGCGGGCAGCCGCCGCGGGACGATCGCGCGCAGGCGTCGGCAGTTTTCCAATACGTTAAAACGAACATCGAATTCCGCGGCGAAGCCGACGAAGTGCTGCAGTCGCCGCTGGTCACGCTGCAACTACGCGCCGGCGATTGCGACGATCACGCGACGCTGATCGCCGCGCTGCTCGGCGCGCTCGGCATCAAAGCGCAGTTTGTGACCGTCGCCGGGGATCCGCAACAGCCGCAGACGTTCACCCATGTTTACGCCGCGGCCTGGATCCGCAACCCCGGGCAATGGCTGCCGCTGGATACAACCGTGGGGCGCAGTTATCCCGGTTGGCGGCCGGAACTGGTGACGCGCGTGCAGGCGTGGGCGCCGATCGCCGGGATGCGCGGGCTCGGCGTGGAAAACGTGCCGCAAGTGCCGCCGCCGTCGCCGGGTAGCAAAACCGCGAGCGCCATCAACCTGATAAACACGTCCGGCCAAGTTGCGAGCAGTTTGATTGCGGCGTTTCGGAACACCGGCAACTCAGCGAATTTCAACGTCATGCCGGCGGGCGGTGGCTATTCCGGCAGTGTAGGAGTGTCGCCAACCATGCTCGCCGTGGGCGGCGTGGGCGCAGTGGCCGCTTTGGCGCTGCTGCTGCGGAGGAGGTCCTGAGTCATGTACGTACGCACAATGCCGGCGCCGTCGCGCGGTATGGGCTTTCTGCCCGCCCTGGTTGCTGCGATGCCGGCGATCACCGCCGCCGCCGGCGGAGCAGCGCAGGTAATCACGGCCGCGAAAGGCGGCGGCAAATCATCTCCGCCGGCGCAATCGAACACACCTAAAGACAAGAGTAGCAGCAGCGGCGGCGAGCCGTGGGGCCTGAGCAAAACGACGGTTGTCATCGGGGGCGTCAGCCTGTTGGCGCTCGGGATCGCGTTAGGGGGACGGTAATGCCATACGTGCAAACCAGGCCGCGGCAGCAGGCGCACGCGCTCAGCGGCGCCGATGCGCTCGGCGGCTTTTGGAGTAGCTTCCGACGCGCACTGCGGCGCATTTTTGCCGCAACGCGCGCGCATTTATTGGTAAGGGGCCGATCATGTACGTGCGAACACCCGGGGCGTTTCGGCAGCGGCCGCGCGGTTTGCGCGGTTTGCGCCTGATGCGCGGTTATCGCGGCCTGGCGGCCGAAACCTGCACCGTCACCGCGGGCGGCGCGCGCGTCTGCACTCAGGACGCGCCTGCCGTCGCCTACCAGTGGAAAGACGTGTGCAAGGATCCGGCGAGCGGTCCCCGCTTCAAAGGTCCAACTGTCGAATGGAAACCGCCGGACAAGGACCACCGGCGGCGCTACGCCTTTCAGTACCAGGCCGGCGCCTATGACCAATACTCATGCGTGCCGGGCATTGCCGACTGCAACAGCGCCTATAACGACATGCTGGCCGGACCGGGCGGCGAGTGGACCCCGGGCCGGCTGCCGCAAGAAAAACCGGCGTGCGTCAATCAGAAAATTTGCGTGGATGCCAGCGGCGCGGAAGTGGCCAGCGCGAATTGCGAGCCGGTAGCAACGTCCACGACTACGGCTGTAACGCCCACAACCACAACGCTGCTGGTCCCGGGCAGCGCGGGCGGGTACGTCGCGACAACCGACGCTGCGGTTTCCAGCGCCGCAAGTCTGTGGGATTCGATTCCGCCCTGGGCGAAGTGGGGCGGCGGCGCCCTGGCCGCGTTTTTCGCGATTAAGGCGCTCAAAGGGAGATAGCGATGTTTGTGCGGACGGCAGTTGCAAGCTGTTGCGGCCGCGGATCCGGGCGGCGCGGTTTGGGCGAAGCCAGGCTGAATTGGGAGCAGTCGGTACTCGCGCAGGAAGTACCAGGGACCGGAAGCACAGTGCAGGAACTGCTCAAGCTCGGATACAGTGCGGACCAGATTCTGCAGATACTCGACTTGAGTACGGCTCAGCGCGCTGGCGTACACCGCATGTTGGCGACGATCGTCCCGGGGACAGGTCACACAGTCGAAGCGTTATTGCGGCTCGGCTGGTCGCCGGGGCAGATCAGAGACATGCTGCTACAGCCATCGCAACCGACAGTGGCGACGGGAAGTCAACAGCAGCAGCGGCAAACTGTGCCCAGTGGTGGCAGCGCATGGGACAAGCTCACGGCTTGGTTCAATCAGCCCGCATTCGGGGGGTTGTCAAATGGTGCGGCCGTCGCGGCGGGTGGCGGCGGGCTGCTGCTGTTGTCGCTGCTCTTAGGCCGGCGCAGGTAGGGAACGATGTACGTGCTCACGGAGAAATCGCGCGGAATGGGAGATGTAGCCACGGCGGCGAACACGGCCGCCGCAGTCACCGGCCTGAGCCCGCTCACACTGGGATTGATTGTCATCGGCGGGGTGTTTCTCTTTGGCGTACTCGCGCAGCCGCCTATCGCCCGGGCGAAGCGGAAACTAAAGGAACGCGTGCACGCTGGCGTGGAAACCTGGAAAGTCGTACTGATCGCCGCGGCCGCTGCCGGCGGCGGCTACGCGCTGGCCAGCTACGCACAGACGAGGTTCGCATGATACGGCGCGCAAAGCTGCTAATTGCCGCCGTTCTACTGCTTGGCAGTGGCACAGTTGGCGACGCAGCGGTACTCCGACAGCTTGAGTTCGGCGTTCTGTGTGCAGTCAAGGGGGTTTGCTGATGGCGTCCTACACGGCAGACCAGGTGCAGGCGGCGCGGGCGGCGTTGGCGGCATTCGTGTCCAGTCAGCGCGCGGCCTACCAGGAGCACTTTGACTGGTATCGCCGGAATGCTGCGGCGCTGGCGGCGGACGCGCGCAGTAAATACGCGGCTGCACTGGAGCGCGAGAACCAGGCGTTGACGCGGATCGAATACGTGCGCGCGGAGTTTGAGCGCAAAACCGCCGCGATCGGATTGTCGGGGCTTGGAATCGGCCCCGTCGCGGCGGTCCCGATTGCGGCTGCGGTCGCGATCGTCGCCTACATTCTTGGCTCATGGGCAACCGCTGCGTACAACAATTCCGTGGCCGCACGCCAAGCTACGGGAAACTACAAGCGGACGCTGGACGCAGTTCTGCAGCAAAAATTGCCGCCGAGCGCGCTTGATGCTGCGGCGCAGGCTGCCGGACGGGACAGCGACAACCAGAACAACAATACGCTGCCGACGTGGCTGCCGTGGGCAGTTGTGGGCGTCGTGGTGATTGCGGGGATCGCTGTGGTGAGGGCCTAAATGTTTTTAGAGCAGCCGCTAAGCGGCCCGGCCTGGTATCGGGTGAGTTGGAAAGATCGGCGCGGCCGCCGGCGAGCTGAAAAATTCCCGGCGGGCCCGCGGGGATTGCGTGAGGCGCTCAGCTTCCGGCGCCGGCTGCCCATGAACGCCGGCAGCCGCTTGGAGCTGGTGATGTGCAGCACGCAACCGATCGCGGCAACGGTGAAGTGATGGCGACGCGAAAGAAAAACGCGAGTTACGAAGCGCTCGCGCGACGCAAGCAGCGCAGCGCCGAGTTTTTCCGCCGCATCGGCAAACGCGATGTGGCGCGCGAACTGGAGCGCGAAAGCGTGCAGAGCTACGCCGAGCGCCAGGGCAAGCAGGTCAACCCGCGACGCAATGCCGGCACTGGCAAAGGTTTTGTGTTTCACGGGGCGTTTACGAGCAAACGCGCCGCGGCCGCCAAAGAGGCCCGCACACCGGGCTCATTTATACGCCCCGTCCAATATCGCGACGGCAGTACGCGTTACGCCGTCCTGGTCCCGCGCGCGGCGAATCGGCGCAACGGCGCCGGCTCCTGGCTGCGCGGCAAGCTCGGGCTGAAACCGCAGCAGAAAATCAAGCGTCATCCCGGCTACGACGCGCGCACCGCTAGCAAGGTGAAGTGGGGACCGGCCGCGGCGCGCGTAACCCCGCCCGGCTGCCACTATCGCCCGAGCGGCAAAGCGGCGCGCGCCACGCCGCACCAGACAGAGCTGATTTCCGCGTTGCGTAATCTCGGCTACACGCCGGCGGACGCCAAGCAGCGCGCGGCCGCGGCGGCCGCCCGGCTCGGCCCGGGCGCCGGCTTCGATGCCCTGTTGCGCGCCGCCCTGGCGAAAAATCCGCGAGTCCTGCTGCGCGACGTCCAGCGCGCCGTCGCTGACTACGCGAGCGCGTTGCAGACGTGGGGCGAGCACAATCAAATCACGGTCCGCGCCGCTATCCGCCGGCATGAGCTCGAGAAGGCTTACGCCGAGCAGCAGGCGCGGCGCGTGCAAACGTCACTAAATCCCCGCAGCTCGAGGGCTGCCATGCCAAGACAAAGAATGAAACCGCGAGCGTCCGCGCGCGGAGGCGCCGACTTGAAAATTTCGGTGCACGGAACGGTCGCGCTCATCACAACGCACAGCAGCGCGGGACGACGCTGGGCGAAAGACCACATCGCCGCTGAGCCGTGGCAGCGGATGGGCGACGCTCTGGTAATCGAGCCACGCTACGCCGGCGAAATTCTCGACGCCGCGGCGGCTGATGGCCTCACCACCGATCCTCCTCGCTGGCGGCGCGCGAATCCACTGCGCCGGCGCAACATCCCGGGCTTCAAGGATGCGGGCGGGAAGTTCCATCCCATCCGCGGCGGCAAGGGCTACGATCCCAAGCTCGCCGGCGACGTTCGCCGCAAGCGGCGCGCGCCGAAGCCGCGCAAACGCCCGGCGGCCCGCCGGCGCATGCGCCGTGAAGCAGCCGGCCAACAGCGGCTATTTAATCCGCGGCGGCGATCGCGGCGGAATCCTGGCGGCCAGGCCGCCGCCGCGGAGTTGTACGAACAATTCCACGGCGCCCCGGCGACGGAAGTCATTGAAGTGCTCGAGGCCGACGATGTGCCGGCCGATGTGCTCGCCAAAGTGGCCAGCATGATCCCGCCGGAAGATTACGCGATGCTCGGCGCCCTGGTGAAACTCGAGATCCGCGGCGGCAAGGGATCCGATGCCGTCGAAATCGAATTCCGGCAAAACGAGCAGCCGAAGCTGGTCAGCAACCCCGAAGGGACGCAACTGTATTTCGAGGGCGGCAATCAGGACGTGTCCGCACTGCTCACGGCGACGCAGCGGAAGAAAAGGCTAGTCGATTTGGGCGAGTGCACGCAACTCGAGTACCACACGCGCAAGGCCGCAGACGGGTTCCGCGCGGTGACGTACTACCACGAACTAGGCGAGGAAACCGGCGAGCGACCGCGCCTGATGTTCCACACGCAATCGAAGCGCCTTTACCTGGTGGGCGGCGCGTACCAGGTGAAACCGGAGGGAATCACGAACTGATGTTTGTGAACGTGAACTCGGGGGCCTTGCAGACGTCAGCACAGTACGGCGTATGCGAGTGCTGCCGGCTGCTCGAGGGTGACACACAATCGAAGCCGGTACAGTTTTGCAGCATTTGCCAGGCGTGGCTGTGCGGTCGCTGCCGCGGGGATTGGCCGCGACGCGTGCGCGCGTTCCTGGCGCGACTCGGGAGATAGATGGCGACGCAAACGCAACCCGCAACCCCCACGCCGGCCACGGCAGGGCCGCCACTGGGCGAAGTGCTCGCGCTGCGCGATCGCTACACGCGCCGCGGCGATTACAAGCTGCTCGGCCGCGTGCTGTGCGCGTCCACCGAGCACGGTTTCATCGACTACGGCAAGGCCGGGCCGGTGCTGGCGCAACTGACGGACGGCGAGCCCGGCGCCCTGGTCCTGCTCGGCGCGTGGGATGGCGGATTCCCCGCGCGGATGAAACTGTTGACCGAGCTCTGCCCGGCGTGCCAAACCAAATGCACGGATTGCGACGGCAAGGGCAAGCGGCTGTGCACGCGTTGCGGCGGCCGCGGCGACCTGGTGATGTCACACAAGGATTGCCCCGGGTGTTTCGCCAAAACCGGCAAAACTCGGCGCGGCTGTAAGAGCTGCGGCGGCCGCGGCCAAGTCCCCGATCAACTGCATCTGTGCCCGGCCTGCAAAGGCAAAAAGCGGGAACGTTGCGCGCGCTGCGAAGGGACCGGCCGCATGAGTACCGGCTACAAAGACGGCGCCAATCCGCGCGTGGGCGAAGCGCCGTTGTGTCCCGAATGCGAGGGACATGGTCGCAAGCGTGAGGCGGTCCCGCAACCGTGGGCGCCGATCGCCGCCGGCACGCTCGAGGGTTACACGGCGCTCGGGCCGTTTCTGCGCCTGTTGCTGACGCACTTGCCCGGGGACGAGCCCGCATTTACGGACGTGGAATTCACGCCGGACGCTGACGGCAATTATCCGGTGATGCTGATCAAGGATCCCGCGGCGCACAGTCAGCCGATGTATTTATTCGGCGGCTGCGCTGCGATTCGGCCGCGGTAGAAGCGGCGCGGACAAACAAACGAACTGCCCCCCACTCGCGCGACAGCGCGCGAGCGTGGGGGCGTTTTCTTTAGGGGGGCCCAAGTGCCGATCATTCGACGTTTACGAATCGCGAATCCGCGACGCAACAAAGTTTCTCGCCGGCGGCGCCCGCGCCGGCGTGCAAATCCCGGGTGGGAAGGGGGTGCACTCACACTTATGACCAATCCACGGAAAAAGCGCAACGCGCGCCGTCGCAATCCGTTTGCCAAAGCGGGCCGGAAGCATGACAGCCGGCGCCGTCGCAACCCGATCGTGCAGCACGGACGCCGGCGCCGTCGCAATCCGAGCCTGGCCGTCGCCGGTTACAAGCCGGTGGGGATCCTGAAACTCGGCGCAGGCGCGGCCGCTGGCGCGATCGCGACGCGTGCGGTAACGCAGCTCGTTCTGCGCGATCGCAACGAGGGACTGATGGGCTACGGGGCGAACGTCCTGGCAGCTCTCGGCCTGGGCTATCTGGCGAGCAAGGTGGATGCCGAATTCGCCGCGGGCGTGATCGCGGGCGGTTTCGGTTCCACGATGCAGCGCATTTGGAATGAGCGCGTGAGCCTCACTTCCCCGGCGGCCAGTCCGGAACTGAAGGGCATGGGCGACGTCGATTACTCCGACAACGGTTTGGGCGAATTCGTGAATGCGAATTGGCCGGCCGTTGCGGTGAACGGCGCCTATACGGCCCTGCCGGCTGCCGGCGCGGCGGCCGCGGCTCCGGCCGCGGTTCCCGAGCGGCTTAAGGCGCGCTACTAAACGCGCCGCCAGCTCGATCCGTTAACCCTTTTTCCCCGCGGCAGGCCGCGGGCCACTTCGCCCGCCACAGTCCGGCGGGAGTGAAAGCGAGGTGAAAGTTATGCGCGAACTGACGCGAAGGAATTTCGGCAAGCTCAGCGTTCCCCGCGCGCGCAACCCATTCGTGCAGGGCATCGGGTACGTCAACGATGACGTGCTGTTTGACTCCTTTTCGGTTGCCGCCGGCGCCGCCATGCCCGCCAGCACCATTATGTTCTCGGTGCCGGTCGGCGGGGCGAAAACGCTGGCGCAAACGAATATGCAGGTCGGCGGCCAGCTCGAAAACGGCGACACGTTCAAAATCGCCGCTTTTGGGATTTCGATTGCGTTCAACACGCATCGCACGGACGCAATCAATCTGCTGGACAACGTGAGCGTAAAGCTGCGCGTGGGCGGCCGCGTGTACACGCAAGGGAAATTGTCGCTGTATCCCGGCGGCGCGGGCGGCTGTCTGCAGGCGGCGGCACAGGTGGGCACGGCGCCCGCCGGCGACGCCCCGGTGCACGGCTTCAGCAACGGCGTGCCGGACCTGCGCAATATGTTCACGTTCCGCGATCCCATCGAAATCACTCAGGGCGAGCGTATCGCCGTGGAAGTGGTGGCCGAAACCGGCTTTTCGATGGTGGCCGCGCCGGGCGTGGGCACGACCATCACCGCCGTGCTGTATGGCGAGCGTGTGCGCAAGGTGCAGTAACGCCACTAACCCCGAACTGCCCCCGCAGTTTTGAAAATCCGCGCGGCACGCCGCGCAGCTCGGAGTGAGCGATATGAGTTCACAGTATTTTCAAACGCTCGGCGCGCAACCGCAGGTACAGGCTGCGCCGCCGTCCGCGGCCGGTTTCCCGTACACCTATGGAGCGAATGTGGCCATCGCGGTCGGCGGCGGCCAAGCGCAAGTGCGCATCCAGGTCCTGAATCACAATTTTCGCTGTTTCCTGCTGATGGCCGCGGCCGCGGCGGGCGGTCCGCCTGCGGTATTCAGCACACAGGTCCGCGTTAACGGTCGCGACGTGCAAAACCAGGCCATTCACAGCGGTTGTTTGTGGGGCACGGCGACGGATCCGTTTCCGCTGCCGCGGCCGCTCACGTTCCCCAAGAACAGCGTGATTGAGTTCACATTTACGGACCTGAGCGGCGCCCCGAACAGCTTTGCCTTCGCCATGCACGGCGAGGAATTCGACTAACGGCCCGGGCTCTGAGTAAACCGCGGTCGCCGCCACGCGACCGCTATCTCAATCGGGAGTTTTCGCAATGAGCGACTGGATCACGAAGTTACGAACGGGGACCAAAGCAATCGCCGTGGTCATTCTGGCGATCGGCGCCGCGCTGCAGACCGATACCGTGCAGCAGGTCCTGGCGCCGATCGTGGGGGCGCATCCGAAACTGGCCGCGGCACTCGCCGCATTCGGCGCCCTGCTGCTGCTGCTGCACAACCCCGAACTGCGTAAGCTGCTCGGGCTGCCGCCGGAAGACACCAAAGCGAAATCGGCCGGCCAGGCCGGCTATACGCGACTCGGCGGCGCGGCGATCGTGTTGCTGGCCTGCACGCTGGTCCTGCTGGCCGGCGCCTGGTCCTGCGCCACGTGGGAACGACAGACGTTCCAAGTGCTGAGCGCGAGCAAAGCGGCGATCGACTGCGCCGGCGCGAAATACAACGCAGATGCGGCGCTGATGGAAACGTATTGCGCCGCGGACGCGCGCACGACGATCGCGCAGACGTCTGCAAATCGCGAACTGATTGAACGCGGCCGCCAAGTGCAGCGCGTCGCTGTGATTGCGTTTCGGGATTGGCGTTGTCTCGCGTATCCGAGCAAGCCGGCGCCGCCCGAGCTCGCCGCATACGGTCCGTGTGTTTCCCTGGCGCCCGGCGAGCGGCCGAGCGCCGATCGCGTCGCGCAAGCGCAGCAAAAGGCCATGACTGCCGTTGCGTTTCCGGCGTGATGACCACGCTGGCGGCGTTGTCGTAAGCCTCGAGCGCGGTTTCCGCCATCCCGGTAATCGCCTGCAGTCCTGCGGCAAACTCGGAATGTCCGCTCAGGCTCGCGATAATGCCGGCAATTTTCACAGCGGCGGATTCACGGATAATCATATTTGGTTCGAGCATTCGGCGCCCACCGGCACCGTGCGAATGCTCGACATTGGCGACGCGGACAACTGCATCGTGCAAGGCAATGTGTTGCAAGGCGTCGCTACGGGCGCAAACGCGGTCGGCATCAAGATTTTTACCGCTGCCAGCAACACGAACAACATCCTGCTGGACGGGAACATAATTAAGTTCAACACAACGGCCGGTTCCGGAGCGCCGAAAGGGATTGTCGTAGATCCCGGGGCCGCACACGATTTAAAAAACTTGAAAATCACCGACAACACCATCGAGTGCAATTCCGTCGCTGGGTCAGTGGGACTGTCGCTTGCCCAGACTGCGGGCACACTGGATCACGTAACAATTGAGGGGAACCACATCCTGAACTGCGGGGGAACTGGATTGACCATCGCCGCCGGGCCAACAAACGTCAAGGTCGGTTTCAACGATTACGTGAACAACGCGACAGACTATGCCGATTCCGCTACTTCGTTCTTCGATGATGTGATCGGCAAAAATTTCACTTTTGCAACTCTACCGGCCGCCGCCAACGGTTCCCGCGTGTACTGCTCGGACTGCAATGCGACCTGCACCGCAGGCGGCGCGACGGGACGAACGTGCTTCCGCGAGAATGGCGCATGGATTCATTAGACGATTTGCAGACGTTAGTAAGAGGAAAGTCCGTGCGAATGCTTGCCGTGCTGTTTGTACTGCTGTGCTGCGGGCTGTTGGCGGCCGATGACCAGCCGATCGCGTACCAGGCGAAAAGCGTAACCTTTGCCCTGGCCAATCCACCGCAACAGGTGCCAAACGCCAGCGTGGCGCGAACCGGCAACCCCGGCCGCCGGACGCTGTATTACTGGATCGTCACGCACGGCGCTGCGGGGGCGAGCACGCCGGCCGGCCCGTTTGTCATACCGCAGGCGCCGGACGCGCTGAGCGTTTCCAATTACATCACCGTGAGTTGGGCGCCGGCCGTAGGCGCTACGTCTTACGACGTGCTGCGCACCTTGACGCCCACGCCGCCTAGAGGCGCGTGCAATTGCGCCGTGGCTACGGCTGTAACCGCCACCGACGCCAATGACCAGGCGGAAGCTCTCGGCGCTTACACCGTGGCGCCGCTGGATCCCGCTGGCCTGGCCGTCACGCTAACGAACGTCAACGGCGCCCTGACTCTTCCGGCGAGCAACGGGCTCAACATCCAAGGGCTAAGCGCCGGATGTATGACTATTGGCGCTGATGGTGCAGTGGCGAGCACAGGATTTGCCTGCGGCACCGGCAGCGGGTATGCGGGCGTTTCGGAGGATGGTGCGGACGGTATTCTTGTTGCCGGGAACGTGGCCACGAATGCGCTCACGGGCACCGGCACGACGGCGGGACAACTTGAGCTTGCGGCGGGGGCAGCCAACTCCATGCCGTCATCGAGTATCGCTATCGCAGCCCCAGCGTCCGTGCCTAGTGCGTATCGCGTCACCTTGCCGACAACCGCCCCTGACGGTTATCCCAAGTACACCAACAGCGGCGGCGAAGTGTCCATCAGCTATTCCCCCGTGGTGCTCGACGTGTTTTCGCGTCGTTTCCAGTGGACGACGCCTGTCAACCTCGCGCCGTACTACCTCTCATGGGGCACTGGCGACGCCAAGACCGGAACACTGAGCTACATTACACCGTCCAGCACGCTCCCGGTCGTTTCCCAAGTGCAGTCCGCAGCTACCACAGGAAGCGCCGCCATGATGGCGCAAGGGACAGCCACCTTTACTGCGAAAAACCCGATCTTGCGTTGGGTGGTGTACTTTCCCAATAGCAGCGACCTAACTGGTGTGCGGTTGTGGATCGGCGCGGTGACTGACTACGGCTCGCCGGCAACCAGTTACAACAATGATGATCCCGCCTCTTACCACATCTCGTTTCGATTGGCGAGTGGCGGAACCAACTGGTTTTGCGGGGCACACGGCGCCAGCGCGAGCACTTGGGTGGACAGCGGGGTAGCGGCAGCAGCCAACACTGTTTATAAGTTCGAGATTCGCGCCACCGCCACGTCGGCGCGCTATTTCATCAACGGCTCGCAGGTGTGCTCCATCTCCACAAACCTGCCTCTCGGAAACGTTCTGCTCTACCCGATGATCTTGAGCATTGCGCAAGAGGCCGCGGCTAAAAATGTGCGCTTTGCCGTTATTTACAAAGAAGAGGATATGTGATGCGACGCCTGATACTGCTGTGGTGCTTGGCAACCAGCCTAAGCGCGGTCAGTCAGCAAGTGGTCTTTACACCGCCTAGCCCGACAACCGTGTACCGGCAGGCGACCGCGACCAACACTACCAATCACATCACGCAGCAAGTTTTCTCGCTGGAAGTGGCTGACGGTATCGCAACAATTCACACCGCCGGCGCTCTGGCCGCTGGCACGAACGGTCCCGGCAACGGACTCACCGTGAGCGGCTTGTCGCCGCTCGACGCCAGCAACCCCTATGTCATCCTGACCGCGCAGAACAACAATCTGGGCTGGTACTCCTACGCTTACACCTTCGACAGCAAGAGTCTGACTGCCTCGTACCAGAGCTACCACGATGCTTTTCCGCAAATGGTGAAGCGGAGCGGGGTGCTACATGTCTTCTTTCGCGAGGGCGTAGCCCACGCCAACGACCCAACCGGGCGCATTATGTGGATGACCTCGAACGGTGACACATGGAGCACCCCAGTCGTTTTATTTGACGACACCAGCAGCGATTGTAGCGGCACGACCTGCGATTTGCGGCTAGGCGCGGTGGGCCTCGCGGGCAACAACAACATCATTCTGTGGTATCGCAAGTACGATTACCAAACCGGCGCCAGCGACACTTACTACACCTATTACGACGGCACGTGGGCCACGCCAATCTTGTTTCGCACCCAGCCGAGCGGACCGGACGCGCCCTGGTGCATCACCTACGGACGGGTGTTTGAGTACGACACCAGGATGGTCACGCCGATTTCCAGTTGCGGCGGTGGAGGTACACAGAACTATCTCGTTTTCTCCACAGACAACGGCGCGACCTGGACGGCTGGCTTCAAGCACGTTACCGCCCTCGGTTATGAGACCATGCCGACCGAAGAAGCCAGCTACTACTGGGCGGGCGGTACTACCATCGTCGGCGTGACTCGCGCTCTTTCTTATACGGGCGCTGCCTGTGGCGCGATCGCGTGCGGGCCGCTGTTGTTTCAGTATTCGACTGATGGCGGCGATACCTGGACAATCACGCCGAGCAATCTGAGTTTTGAAGCACTTCCCCCAGGTTACAGGTCGGCGACTTTCTGCAAGAGCTTTCCCTGATGGTGCTCAGCGTCAATATGTTCAGTAGGTCAACTCAAAGTAATCCTTGAAGATCTGGATTGACCCCTACTGCTAATGCCAACATAATGCGGAGCTTACATGGCCGAAGCACC
>JBHGBA010000109.1:0-3979 GCA_041946775.1 Terriglobales bacterium | reverse complement strand
TCGGAGAAGCGCGATATGGGTTTTCTCGATCACCTGGATACTTTTGTCAAACTGCACGGCCCGGCGTTCAGTGATTTCGTGACTTTGTGTCAGTCGGCTAGCTTCATCACTCGCGGGAAGGACTGATGGCGATGAAGACGATCGGATTGGTGTTCGAGCCGCTGGATACGCTGTTTTTTCGAGATGGCAGGCCATTTGGGACTGGGCTTCCCGGCGAGTCGTCCCTGCCGTCGCCCCAGACCCTGGCCGGGGTGGTCCGCACATTCCTCCTTGACCGCGAAAATGGCGATTTCGCGGCCATGCGAAACAAGCGGCATCCGCGCGAGGCTTTCGCCGCAGCAGGCGCGGCATGGCTTGCTGACGTTTGTTTTCGGGGGCCGTGGTTGGCAGAACTCGGTCAGGACGGACCACGACCATTACTTCGAGCACCCGCCGATCTGCGGTTTGTGGACGGAGGAGTTGTCCGGCTGTTGCCTAAGGCTCAAAAGATTCCCGGCTGGCAGCCACCAATCGATGGTATGTATCCGCTTTGGAGTACCGGCGGTAAGCCATCCAAGAACCGGCCGGAGTTGCTCAGCTTCGAGGGGCTGGCCGCCTATCTCCACAACCGTGTGATCCAGGCACATCATGTGCGCGGTCACGCTGAATTCTTCCTCCTTGAGGACCGGACCGGTGTCGTCATCGATTCAGCGACCTACACCTCGAAGGAGGGCGAGATCTATTCGACACGGAACCTGCGTCTGAAGCCCGGCGTGGTGTTTTACGCAGAGGCGGATGTGTCGGACGACAAGATCGGGTACTTCGAAGCCCCAGCGACAGTCGGTTGGGGTGGCGAGCGGCACCACGCGATCATGCGCAGAGTCGCGCCGGTCGTATGGCCGGAATCGCCGGGCCATGACCGCACGTCGCTCCTGCTGCTCAGCCCAGCTTTCTTCACTAAAGGTTGGCAGCCGGACTTAGTCCCGGAGGGACAACTTCGCTCTGCGGCGGTCGACGGCCCGTACGCCATCTCCGGATGGGACCTGGCCCGAGGCGGCCCAAAGCCAACGCGCTTTGGCGTCGATGCAGGATCGGTGTACTTCATCGAAGGGCCCACCCCCACGGCTCGATCTCTGGGCACGGACCCTGAAGATGCCGCTTTGGGCTATGGATTTTTCGTGAAAGGATCGTGGAACTATGCCAGCGAATAATGTAGGCGGCATTTTGTACCTTCAGGCGCTCACACCGTTGCACCCCGGCTCGGGAACGGCGCTTGGGGCCGTCGATCTGCCTGTGCAGCGGGAGCGTCACACCAACTGGCCGGTCATTCCCGGCTCCAGCGTCAAGGGCGTACTTCGGGAGGCAACCCCAACAGAGCTGCGCCAGCGATTGTTCGGCACCGGCGACAGTGAAGGTACGTCGGCCGGTGCCCTGTCGTTTACGGACGCCCGACTGCTGGCGTTCCCGGTACGCAGCCTGAAGGGTGTCTTTGCCTGGGTGACTTGCCCACAGGCGCTCCAGCGATGGAGCCGCGACGCGGGGCTCGTTGGGAAGGAAGTCAAGGTCCCCAAGGTGAGCATGGGTGAATCGGACGCGAGTCATTACCAAGGTTCACCGTGTGTGCATAACGGCAAGCTAATCTTGGAAGAATTCGTCTTCGATGCAAAAGGCGCTGACCTCGACTTCTTCGATGCGTTGGAGAGCGAAGATCGGAAACGTCTGGTCGTGTTGGATGACACGAACTTCACCCACTTCGCGACATACGCCACGGAGGTAACCGCGCGGATCAGACTCAAGGAGCAGACCAAGACCGCCGAGGGACACATGCTCTTCTACCAGGAGTTCGTGCCGGCGGAGACTCTGTTCTACTCCCTGGTGCTCGCGGCGCCCTCAAGAAGGCGCGATGAACCGACCACTGCCGAGGGGAATCTCGACTCGTTCCGGCCGCCCGACACGATTCAGATCGGAGGCGACGAGACGACCGGCAAAGGCCTCTGTTCGCTCCGCCTGGTGAAAGGAGCGTTCTGAGATGGCGTTGAAGACACTGGCGCAACAGCGTGCGCAGCACGCCTGGGACGCCGTGCAACAGGCATTGAAACGACCCGACTTCGAGAAGAGGTTCGCCGACCCGGCGAAGAAGATGCCAGCCCGGGTCCGCGCTTCGGGCCTGGGGCAAACCATAGCATTCATGCGCGCCAAAGAAGGCGGCGACGTGCTGAAAGCCGTCGCGGACTGGTGTCACCACAGCGGCGTGATGAAGCAGTCCGGCGAGGACGCCCTGCTGATTCAGTTCAAGGAAGGCACAGCCGCCGACCTGCGTCAATTGACCGCAGAAGCTCTCGCATACCTCGAGTGGCTTGTCCGTTTCGCGGATGCGGCGAGAAAGGATAACTGATGTTTCGCCTTCCTCCCGATTCCCAGACGCATCCTGGGCTGCTGCTAGACAAATGGCACGATCCCTGGCCCGTCCCGCCCCAGCCGCCACCTCGAGGCGCATCGAAGGATGAGAAAGAACAATACAGAACGGCCAAGCGTGAGTTTGACGAATTTGCGCGCAGTCAACTGGAGCGTGTCACCAAGGCGTCCCGCGATCAAGCGCTGCTGGACCGGTTGCGACAGCGCTTCCAGCGAGCCATGTCAGCGGTGCCGTGCCGGCGATGGAAACGCCGGACTTCAGAATCGCTGACGCTTCATCTTTCGCGAGCGGGGTCGTTTGAAAACGCGGGCATCTGCCTTCATCCGATCTACGGATTCGCCTACCTGCCGGGCACGGGCCTCAAGGGGATGGCACGGTCCTATGCGCGCAATGTGGCACGGGCGCCGGATGCCGATATGGAGGCTGTGTTCGGAAAGGACACAACGAAGGAGGAAAGCGGCGCTGCGGGCGGAGTCATCTTCTTCGATGCTCTTCCGGTCCAATGGCCGAAGCTTACGATCGACATCGTCAACAATCACCACCGGCAATATTATGAGGGTGATGGTGCGCCTGAGGACTGGGAGGATCCGGTTCCGGTCAACTTCCTTTCGGTAGCGCCTGACACGGAGTTCGAGTTCAGCGTTGCCTCACGCCACAGATCGGACGACAGCGGCCGATTGCTGGAATTGGCCCAAGCGTGGATCGACGGCGCCTTGGCCTGGCTCGGCGCGGGAGCAAAGACAAATGCCGGTTACGGACGATTCTCAACCGGTGCCGCTCTCGATGCGGGAAGTAACAGGCGCGTTTTCACCGCCACGTTGACGTTCGTCAGCCCGGCATTTCTGGCTGGCGCTCTTCAGGGCAAAGACGACTGTGCCTTGCGGCCTGCTACGCTCCGAGGTTTGCTGCGCTCTTGGTGGCGGACGCTTCACGCGGGTTTTCTGCCGCTCGCCAGGCTGCGAGACCTGGAAGGTGAACTCTGGGGCACGACGGTTACGGATGGTGCGATCAGCTTGCATGTTGAGCCTGCGTCAGCAGCGCAGCCCAAACAGTTCAACTTCAGCAAACCGAAAGACACCGATTCGGTTCCAGGCCGCTTCTATCTGGCATTCGGCATGGAAGGCAATCCAAGGCAGCAAAAGACCGCTAGGTGGTACGTCGAGCCAGGCGCAAAATGGAAGCTGACCATCGTCGCCCGTTCTGCGGCTACGTGGAGCAGTGAAACGGTCCTGGATCAAGGGGTTCTGGCGCTGTGGCTGCTCTCAGAGTACGGCGGAATCGGCGCGAGGTGTAGGCGCGGGTTTGGCTCTTTCGAGTTGAGTGAAGCTAGTCTGCCGTTGCCAACTGCGAAAGACGTGCTGACGCGGGCCGCCAGCGTTCGCCCCGGCTCTCAGTACAGCGCGTCCATGGCGGAATCCCCACCCCTGAACTATATGGTTTTCGGCGTGCTTCCGCTGAAGTCCCGTGAATTGTGGTCAGCTATCGATCAGCTTGGTGCGGCGTACCGATCGTTCACGTCGAGTGAAAAGCGCAAGTCAGAGAAGCTTGCCTTGGGACTGCCGCGGAACATCGGCCGCCGCGGCG
>JBHGBA010000108.1:0-4012 GCA_041946775.1 Terriglobales bacterium | reverse complement strand
AACGCAAACGTCTGAGTCGTCCCGCTGCCGGAGTTGGGCGTCACCGACACCGCCGCGGGTGGCTGTGTCCCGGCCTGGCTCATCGTGAAGGTCTGGTCCATCACGGTGATCGTGCCGGTCCGCGCAACGCCAGCGTTGGCCGCCACCGAGTAGGTGATCGCGCCGTTGCCGACGCCGCTGCTTGCCGAGGTGATCGTAATAAACGGGGAATTGCTAATCACCGTCCAGGCGCAACTGGGCTGCGCAGTGATGCTGATGCTGCCCGGCCCACCGCCAGTGCCTATTAAAGCGCTCGCCGGGTTTATGCTGTACGCGCACGGGGACTGCTCCACGACGCGAACGTTGTCCACCCACCAGCCTTCCAGGTTATTGACCCATTCGTCGAATGTGTCGAAGTAGAATTCGATCTGGACCTGCTTGCCGGCGAAGCGGTTCAGGTTCACCCGCACTTTTTCGAAGCCGGCGGTCGAGCTGACATACGACAACTGCGTACTCGCGCCCAGGTCTGTCAGGCTGATCACGCGCACAAAGCCGCCGTCGTACCTGCCACAGCACTCGGAATCCTTGTACTGGTCCCATTCGAGTACGAGTTGCCCATTGCCGATGCTCGCCGGCAGAGTGATGGCGGGAGAGCGTAGCGCACCGTAGTTGCGCGCTCCCGTGTCATAAGTGCCGGTTGTACTCTTGCCGTAATAAGCGGCCGAAGGCGGGGAAGCGAAGCGGGCGCCTTCGACATGCCACAGGGCACCTGCGCCTGCCCCGTCGCTTCCGGCGGTCGTCCAGCCCACCGCGCCACTGTCGAACGTCTCTTCCAGCAGCGCTGTTTCATGAAAGCCGTAGGGGGCATCCGCCGTATCGAAAGCGGCGAAGACCACCGTCGGCTGGCCCACTCGCGAGGACTCCGCCGAGGAGCCCAGCCCGCGATTGGCGAACAACGTAAGCAGTTGCGGGATGTGTGCGCCGCCATATCGCGTGGCGTCGGCGACCAAGATGCCGTTACGCGCGTCCACCATGGTGGGGTTCGCGGGAGTGTAGCGCAAACCGTCGAACAGGAGTTGCTCGGCCACCGTCGAACCCACGGCGGTTCGCATGTCCCACGCCACGCTCGCCCAGATCTCGCCATCGGCATGTACCTCGGGTACCCAGACGTTGCCAATTCCGCCCGTCCAGGGGCCAAGCAGGTTGCCGAAATCGGCGTAAGTGTAAGGACTGTTGTTGTACGCCACAGAGCGAATGCCGGTTGTGGGATTGCACGTTACGTATGCCCCCGCCACCGGATCATTGAGGGTAAGAATGGCGAAGGCGTCGCTCCAGCCTTCGCCAAGAGCACCGGCCTGTAACGTTGTCAGGCTGGGAAACACGCCGCCGCCCACCACACGGTTGGTCACGCCGTGCGTTAATTCGTGCCGCACGACCGAGGCGTCAAGGGACGAATCGCGCAGGCAACCGGGGCTGAACTCCATCATTCCGAAAACAGTAAAGCCGGGCCATCCATCAGGCTGCGTGGCAAAGTACGCGTTGTTGTAGATAGCGCCCCCGCTCTCGGACGTGTACTGCGCCTCCGCATCAATCGGGTCCCCGCCGATCCCGCCACGGCCAAAGTTGTTGGTCTGGAAATTGCGTAGCGATTCGGTAAATCCGCGCTGATAGAAGTAGTCGTGCATCCAGTTCAACTGGTAGGCGACGGTCGTGGCGGTGAAGTTGTAGTCGGACATGGGGAACTTTTCCGCCACGCCATTGGGGAAGCTCAGGCCGTTCGACGCAGTCACGTCAACATAGGAGACCTCGCCTGGCGCATTGCTATTGGGGGGAATTGCGGGGCTTCCGCCGACGCCTACCATAATTCCGCTGGTGGCGGTCTGCGCACCCCAGTCAATGTCGATCACGCCCGGCGTCGGCGTGTTATTGCCATGAACCGTGATGGCAAACGTATGACTGCTGGATGGCAGCCCATAGGCGCGCGCGCCAATCCACGCGACATACAGCGCCTGGCCGGCGCCTTCGGTGATGCACGAGGCCGATAGTGTGGAACTGTCGGCGCTCAGTTCCAAGTCCAGCAACATGGCGCCGATCCGCGGATACTTGGAGTGGAATCCAACCCGCCCGACGTCCGCGTAGCTCGATACTGGTCCCCCGAACGAAGCCGAGCCATTGGTGTTTACATACAGGGTGCCGTAGGTCTGGCCGAACAGCGCCAAGCTGTCGGTACAGGACATCGCAACGCTGGCATCGTCCGTGTTGGCCAGCACCGGCTTAAGGTCGAACATGCCAGGGGCAATTCCTGCCGAGTTGCTGACGCTGACGGTGTACCCCGTGGCGGTCGTGGAACCTGGGGGTGTGTACGGTGTCAGGCGCAATCGTTTGTTGGTTAAATCGAAAGTGTTCGCTCCGGAAAGTTTCCAGCCATCAGTGAACGGGAAGATGTAGTCGGTGACATTCGGTACCCCGAAGACGCGGACGTTATTTCCCCCGATTCCCGTGGCACTGTTCCAGCCCAGCGGTGACGCCGTTGGGTTGCCCTGGAACGGAACCGTAGTGGGTGGCGTGGCGTCGGGATTCTGGAGAATCACCGAAGCGTTTGTGGACTGGTAGGTGTTGAACCGATAGAGCAGGTCGCCGCGGGCTGCGTCCAGCAGCACGATGTAGTTGGCTGCACGGTCGGGAGCGTGCAGCATCATCTGCCACGCCAGTTCGGATTGGCCGTTCGGCTCGGGGAAGATCACCAGTTCGGCGGGGATAGGATCACGCAGCGGCCCGGCTTCAAAAAGTGCGCGCGAACTGACGCCTTTCTCAGGCTCAATCGTTTCAGGAAACGGCAGCGGCGCTCCGTGGATGGTAACCGCGCTCTCACCGGGTCGCGGAGGCTTCGCATTCATCCGGCCCGGAGCCGGCGGTTTCGCAATGACTTTGTCGAGCAGGTCGGGAACAGTCAACTCCATCCCGCGCAGCACCGCATCCCTGGCCGAGAGCACCCGGCGATTCCGCGGCGGCTGCAGGTTCGGCGTGTAGGAGCCCTCGACCGAGACCACTTGTCCCCGGCCATCAACGTGGACCGCAATCCCGGACTGAAACACGGGAATGCCGCCTATTTCCTGCCTGAAGGTCAGATGGGCGATGCCGACTTCGTCGCGGTCTTCCTGCCACGGCCGGAGTCTGGCCAGGTCCGAAGCCGACAGTCCGAAGACACTTGCATTGTCCGAGAGAAACTGCATTGCGATAGATTCCGGAGACCCCGCTCGCGCCGGGCCCACAGCACCCTCGTAACGGAATAGGTGCCGAATGGCACCGGTGCGGCTGTCAATGGTAGCTCCGCCTTTCGAGCCCAGGTCGCGGCGAAGCTTGGCAATGGCAGCATTCCGGGCAGGCGAAACCTGGGACGGCACGGAACTGCGTCGGTCGAAATTCTGGAGCGCGAAGCGACGGGGAGAAGCGCCAGGATCAATTCGTAGAGGTTGGGTCTGCCCCAGCGCGAGCGAACAGGCCAACCCAATCAGGAGGGCAGCAGAGCAACTTCGTGTAGACATCGGTAGAGAGGGTCCTTTCGGCGTGGAGGGCTTCAGGGCAGAGCGCACCCATTCTCCTCATTGCTGCGATGCCAAAAGGCAGCAGGAACTCTGCTCCGGCCCCCTGCAATTTAAGTGGGGGTCAGTGCCGAAATGGAACTATCAGAGCGCACACATTGTTCGTCCTCCCGTTTTGGTCCATCGTCAGAGTAGGTATTCAAGCTGTTGATTCCCCTGCTTCTCCGCGTTGTTCTGGCAAACACTGTGCTACACCTTCAAGAGGTAGGTCTGGAGGATGACGTTCCAAATGCCAACTTAAGGATCTTGTTGCTTGAATGACGACGAGGACGCGCGATTGTTCGCGACCTCATCGTGCGCTGAGAACCGCGCTGGAAGGCCGCGACTCCGGCGCGTCGAGGGCGAGGTTCAAGTTCCCGCCTTCGTAGCTATGGCGTCCAGCTGCCACGCAGCTGCCAGCCTGAGCTCAGCCCCGCCTTATTGCGCGCCTG
>JBHGBA010000107.1:0-4088 GCA_041946775.1 Terriglobales bacterium | reverse complement strand
CAGCATTTTCAGTGAAGGTGTATCCCGATCCTTGAAAGGGCACGGCTTTCAGCCGTGCCCAATAGCTTCTTTGAAAAAAGGGCCTTTAAACCCTGAAATGCTCTCGGCAGCAAAAATGGGGGGGCCCCGAAGGGCCCCGCTGTTCGTACACAAAGGAGGCGTATTACCAGATCACCTTGACACCAAGTGTCATGATGCGGTTGCCGCCGGTGAACTGCTTCGCGTTGAGGAACAAACCGGCTGACTCAGGATCGAGAGCAGAAGCTATGTTCGAGTAAGTGGTACTCAAGGCGTTGTTTACCGTCCCGATGATCGAGCCCGTCTGGAACACGCTGGGCTGCGCCAGCGAGAAGTTCCGATGGTTGAACACGTTAAACGCTTCGGCGCGGAACTGGAGGCTTAAGCGCTCGGTGAATTTCGTGTCCTTAATCATGCCCATGTTCCAGATGTTGAGGCCTGGCGAACGGAAGCTGTTGCGACGCAGATTGGGCAGGGCTCCGACTCCCGTCTGCACGTAACGTGCACTCGGGTCGGCTGCCACATATCCTGCTACGTCGCCGCTGCCGCCGGGGCAGCCCACATCCACCGACACAATGCTCGTGGCGCCGCCCGCACCTGCGCACACGAAACTGCCGATGCCGGTTGCCGTGTTGCCGATGCCGCCCGGATTGAGGGTTGCGCGATCACCCGCCGCATCGGCGTTGACGTTCACGTCCTCGTCCGCCAGAATCGTCACAGGCTGGCCGGTCTGCACAAGGTAAGTTCCCGTCCACTGCCAGCCGTGGAGCAGCCCTTTCAAAAAGCCGTTTTCCGTGGGCATCCTCGGGATCTCCCAGAGCCAGTTCATCGCGAACTTGTGCCGGACATCCAGCACCGAGTCCGCGCGGTCTAGGCGCATGATGCCCCAGTCGAACGGTCGGCGGGGATTCATCACGCTGCTGAACAGTTCGTTGGTCGAGTCGTCGATGTTGTGGGCCCAAGTGTAATTGGCGCGGAACATCAGCCCACGCGAGAAGCGGTGATAAAAGTCCACCGCGCCCGAATGATAGATGCTGCTGCCGATCGCCGGGAAGGCGGTCACAAACGCGCCATTGAATTCCTGGAACCGGGTCGGGTCGTGCTGTTCAAAGTCCGCCAACCGTGATCCACCGATAATTGTCGCGGGCACGTCGGAGGCGCTGAAGAACATCGGTAACGGCTGGAGACCGGCCTCGAATGCGCTAATCGTATTCAGACGCGCCTGCACCGGCAGCGACAGGCCGCGCGTGCCCAGGTAACGCAACTCCAGACTGGTATCGCGGAACAGCTCATGCTGCATGCTCAGCGTCCACGTCAGCACTTTCGGCTGCTGAACGTCCAAAATTATGCCCTGGGTCGCCCCGCGCGCCTCTTCGGGCGTTGTTGGGGGTACATTTTCCTGAAGCAGGCCGCCCCCAGCAAGGAAGCCCGGTCGGAATAGCTGGTTTCCTTGAGCATCGACGCCACCGCAGTAGCCCAGCCCTTGGTTCGAGACGGCGCAGCTGATGTCCGGGTTCTGCCCGGTCTGGAGCTGCGGGGGCAGTGAAAGCAGCGGGAAGTTCTGCGCGGTCACGTCAAAGGAGACGCCAAATCCGCCGCGAACTGCCCACTTGCCGTCGCCAAACGGGTCCCAGGCAAAGCCAACGCGGGGCATGAAATTGTTCTTGTCCGTCCGTGGCTCGCGGAAAATCCATTGCCTGGGCAGGTTCGCAATGTCCGGAAATGCGGTCACTCCGGGAACATTGGAAATCGCATTCAACGCCTGCAACTTGGCATCCTTCGGGTTGCTGTACCACTCATAGCGGAGACCCAGGTTGAGAGTCAGCCGAGGCGTAACCTTCCAGTCATCTTGCACGAACCCGTAGATTGCATGCTGGTTGCCGTCGAAAGTGGGTCGGCCGGCGCCGCGCAACGCCCCGTTCAGGCCGTCCGGAACCACGTCATTGATGAGACTCTCCAGGCTCGCATAGTCCCACTCACCGCGGGAGCGCGGCAAGAAGCTAGAAGGTGCAATCCATTTGCGGAACTCCCCTCCGAACTTGAATGTGTGTTGCCCGACCACGATGCTGATGCTGTTCGCCGCCTGGTACGTATTCTGGATGCCGAACTGCGGTGAGTTGCCTTCAGGTCCGATGTTCAGGCCCAGTTCATCAATCTTGACGTTCGGAAAGTTCGCGAATACTTCGGGTACAGTAAACGTCTGGTTGAAGCGTGAATACCCAAGACGGAAGTCGTTGACGATGCTGGGGGTCAGCGACCACACGTCAGTGAACAGGACCTTGCGGGCGTCGAGCGAGGTCGAGCCGGTGAACTGGGGCAGCGGAGTGTCCGGGTTGACCCATGGACTACGGGCCCGGTTGTAAAGGAAGCGTCCTCGCAGCTGGTGCCGTGCGGCGTTTGCGTCCACGCTGATCTGGAAGTCGTGCTGGTTCTGGAAGTTGGGTGCCGTCGGCTGGAAGGTCCCGATCGGAATAGCTACCCCATTAACAGTCGTGGTAGCCGTCTGTGTTCCGATCGTCGGCATCTCGGCCAGAACCGCCCGTACCTCGTCGTTGGCGGCCAGCGAGTTTAGAATCGCGAGCCCCTCCGGAGTAGGCGCGGACTGCAGCACGCCAGGGGTGCCCGCCAGTCCCAAATTCGAGAACTGATAAGCTCCGAAGATGAACAGCCGGTTTTTCAAGATCGGGCCGCCGATCATGCCTCCGGCACGGTTCCTGTCGATGCGCCGCGGACATCCGCCGAAACACGTTGTCGGATCTTCTACGGACCTCTTCTCCAGGTTGTCCATCGCGTTGAAATTGCGGTTATTGTTGAACTCCCACGCAGCACCATGCCAGGAGTTGGTACCCGAGCGGGTGACGATGTTGAACTGTCCGCCGGCCGAGTGTCCCAACTCGGCGCTGAACATGTTCGTGACTAAATTGAAGTCGCTGACAGCCTCTGGAATGACCTCTGTTGAGTGACCGGTCACGTCCACCCGGTTGTCGTCTACACCGTCGATGTTGAAGCTGTTCAGACGGGGACGTGCACCGCCGATGGAGCCGCCTTCACCGAGCACGCCGGCGCCTTGACTCGTTGTATTGGGCGCCAGCAGCGCGAGGTTTAAGGGGCCGCCTCCGAGCCCCGGGCTCGGGAGGTTAGAGACCGCCTGCGTGTCGAAGTCCACGCTGAGCTGCGGCGTGGTGGTTTGCACCGTTTCCGCACCGGCGGTCACTTCCACGGTGGTCGCCTCGGCTCCCACCGTCAGACGAGCATCCGCCGTAACCACCTGGTTCGGCAGGACCTCGATGCCCCGGCGCACATATTTCTGAAAGCCTTTTTGTTCCACCGTCAGCGTGTATGGCCCCACCAGCAGGTTGGGGAAGACATACGTTCCTGAGTTAGTGGTAGTGGCGGTGTTGGTCACCCCGGTAGCTTCGTTCGTAACGGTAACGTTGACGCCGCTCAGGACGGCGCCGGTGGGGTCCACAACTGTGCCCCGCAGGGTGCCATCGAGCCTTTGCGCTGCCGCTGTGGCCGTGAACACAGTCACGATCACAATCAGTGTTCCAGTCAGAAAACACTTCACGTTCATCCTCCACATCGTGCCTAGGTCACTGTGTACTTCGCAGCCGTGCGGCACATGCGTGCGGCACATGCGCACAGCCACACTCCAGCTCAAACAGATGGGGAGTGGTGCTCCTCACCCGCAGCGTCGTTCGCGGTGACGCTCTAGTTGCCCTCTCACTTCGCACGGACTTCGCCAAACCTGTCGCGCGTCTAAGTGGTTGAACGCGTGACATCTACGGCTTTGCGGCGGTCGCACTGGATTCACTTTTATGGAGGATTCGCCGACAGATCTTCAGGTTGTTGTACCGTGAGCTGCCACAGGACAGAGCACCTCATCGCTGGATTCAACTACTCGGGCCCCGAGCCGCGGCCCAGTAACACTGCTGTGCCGCAAAGATATCGTTACACGACCTGTTCTTGGTTCAACCTTATCGCAGGCTTGCCTGGGATTCCCGAGCACCTGACCTATTGAGGTTCGCAGAATATTGTGACAGCCAAGTGGATTGTCATTCCGAGCGAAG
>JBHGBA010000106.1:0-4173 GCA_041946775.1 Terriglobales bacterium | reverse complement strand
ATCAAAAGCAGATTCCTCGCTTCGCTTGGAATGACAATCCACTTGGCTGTCACAATATTTTGCGAACCTCAATAAAGGCCCTTTTTTCAAAGAAGCTATTCGGCACGGCTGAAAAGCCGTACCCTTTCAAGGATCGGGATACACCTTCACGGAAAATCCTGTAGCCGTTGCCTGGTTGTGATTAGCGCCCCACCCCCAAACTGCGACCACCGTGACCCTGTGGTTGATTCGTTCCCCCGCTTGCCCTTGATCATTTTTTCCTTGCAACCAATCACTCCGCTGCCGTAGGTTAAATGAGGGGCACAGCGCCTCTACCGAGCCGCAGAGCTAACTGCCTGCGGCTCAAGATTTTGAGACTTAAGTTCTTTGAAGAGAAGATTTTGTCCAGACCTCTCCCGCTAACCTCCTGATTCCGGAGATTTTGCAAAAGAGGGGGGAGGGTCATACTGGCTCCACGGAGGTCCATCTTGGCGAAGTACCTCGTCACCGGCATTGCGGGTTTTATCGGTTCTTCTCTCTGTCACGCGCTGCTCGAGCGCGGCGACTCTGTCCGCGGCGTTGACAATTTCGCAACCGGCTGCCGCGAAAACATCGCCGGCGTCCTTCACCTCATTGATTTCCGTGAAGCCGATTTGCTCGACATGAAAGCCCTGCGCGACGCCTGCGCCGATATGGACTACGTCCTTCATCAGGCCGCCATTCCTTCGGTTCCCAAGAGCGTTGCCGATCCTTACACCAGCAATCGCGCCAACGTGGACGGCACCGTCAACCTGCTTATCGCGGCGCACGACGCGGGCGTCAAGCGCGTTATTTATGCGGCTTCGTCCTCGGCCTACGGCAACCAGCCCACTCTGCCGAAACACGAAGCCATGATGCCCGATCCCATCTCGCCCTATGCGGTCTCCAAGCTCGCCGGCGAGTTGTACATGAAGTCGTTCCATCACTGCTACGGACTCGAGACCGTCTGTCTGCGCTACTTCAACATCTTCGGCCCGCGCCAGGACCCGGACTCGCCCTACTCCGCCGTGCTCGCCAAGTTCATCACCCTGATGCTCGCGGGCAAACAGCCAACCATCTAC
This sequence comes from Terriglobales bacterium, assembly GCA_041946775.1. Classification (GTDB taxonomy): domain Bacteria; phylum Acidobacteriota; class Terriglobia; order Terriglobales; family Acidobacteriaceae; genus JBHGBA01. Next base: position 3,094 of record JBHGBA010000106.1, on the reverse strand, counting down.
GGCGACGGCGAGCAAAGCCGCGACTTCACTTATGTCCAGAACGCCGTCGAGGCCAACCTGCTGGCGTGCGTTGCGCCGGCGGAGCGCGCGGTCGGCAAGGTCTTCAACGTCGCCACCGGACGCTGCTTTACCCTCAACGAAACCTTCGCCATCCTCAAGGAACTGACCGGATATTCCGGTGGGCCGGCCTACGCTGCTGAACGTGCTGGTGATGTCAAGCACTCGCTGGCCGACATCACCGAAGCCAGGCAATGCCTCGGCTACTCTCCGAGCGTAGATTTCCGCGAAGGTCTGCGGCGCACCGTCGAGTGGTATCGTCGCACTGCCTCACGTAACACGGCCGCCTCATGAAATAGCACTGGAACTCAAGTCCGAAACGGGCGCGGCGATGGTCGCGCCCGTAATCTTTCGGGGACGCTTCTTGCGTGTACGATTGTGTCCGACCCACCCAAACTGCTCGTAGGAGTGTCACGACGCATCTGATGATCCTCCACCCGTACCATCCGCCGTGACCCGCGTCGAAAGCCGGTTTCAGAGTAGGCCGTAAAGTGCCATGCGCCGGGAAGCGCACTGCTGGCGACGCCTGCGGCTCCCGTTTCGGGAACGCCTGGGTGTATTTTCGCCACCGCCCTTGCCACCAGCAGTGCTGGAGAGCATCGGATAATACATGAGTCCCAGGCCCTCGTCTGCCCCAACCACGGGATTCAAGAAAAAAACATCGGACGGAAGCAGTTGAATGCGTGTACGCGTGCGCATCTTCGTCTCTCTCTTTGCGGGGTTAGTGTTTCTATCCGCGCAAGCGCTCGGGGTCCAGTACTACATAAACAGCGCCAGCGGCAACGACGTCACCGGCGACGGCTCCATCCTCAAGCCGTGGAAAACCCTCAGCCGGCTGCCTGTCCTCTGGCCCGACGACCAGGTCTTTTTGGCGACCGGCTCGACTTTCCCAGCGCTGACCGTATCGCACTCGGGCAGCTCCGGCCATCCCATCATGTTCGATTCGTACGGCAGCGGGCCCCCGCCCATCATTGGCGATGGCACGGCTGATTCGGTACGGATCAGCTCCCAGTCCTACATCGTCATCCAGCATTGCGACCTGCGCGGCAAGGCGGCATTCACCGACACCACTGGCATCGTGCTCGCGAACAACCTGATTCGCAACAGCACCGGTCCGGGCGTGCAGGTGATCAGCTCAGTGGTCGAGCTTTACAACAACACCATCGTCAACAACGTCGGCGGCGGCGTGGTGATGTCCGATGGCGCGCAACCCGCCAACCTGACGGCGATGAACAACATGATTGTCGGCAACGGCTGGCAGGTCGGCAGTCATGGCGTAACGATTTCACCGGCGGGCCGCTTCACTTACGACAACAACGTGATTTCCGGCAATGGCCTGCCAGTGCCGGTAGGCTCGTTCCCCTCGATCGCGGCCATCGATAGTTGGAACATTTCGCCCGCTTGCGCCGCCCCACAATGCGTCGATGGAGGCCACAACCTGATTGACGTCCTGCCGGGCTTCCAATCCTGGGCCAACGGCAATGCGTATTTCAGCCTCACCATTGATGGTGACTACTACACCCCCACCTACTGGCAGCACATCGCCGACATCCTTCCTCCCGGCGTGCCGTTCACGATTTTTGCCACGCACATCTCGCTGATTCCGCCAAACCAGTATCAGTACATTGGGCAGGTTGCGGCGGCGGGGCACGAAGTGGCGGTGCACGGCTGGTCGCACAGCCCGCTGGACGCGAGTACCGCGATCCGCATCAGCACAACCAACGCAAGTCCGAGCGTGGTGGTCGATCCCGTCGCGAAGCGACTGGCGCTGAATACGACCACGCCGGGAAACGCCGTCACGATTGATTGGTCTCTGGGCGACAAGGATATCGCCGCTCTTAAACTGGCAATCAATCCCTCATATATTGCTTACTCCAACAGCAACACTTCCGGGAAGGGATGGACGATCGAGGGCGGCGTCGGCAACACGATTAAAGACGACATGCGGCTGAAGGCGCTCGCGGCGACCAGTTCGTCGGTCTTTCCGTACTCGCTGCCGGTGGACAGGGCCGCGTTCTACAACGAGGAAATCGCCGACGTTGTTACCTGGTTGCAAGCTCAGACCGGCATTGCCCCGACCACGATGGCCTATCCGATCGGCAGCTTCTACAACGCCCCTGGCATGCCTGAGTACCTGAGGGACACGGCCGGCTTCAGCGGCACGCGCGATTCTACCGTGGGTGATTCCTGGCTTGGCTCGGTGCAGATCTACCAGACGCAGGGTTGGACGCTCTATCACATGAAGGGCGACGGCAGCGATGCTACCTTGCAGCGCGTGGCGCGGCGCGAATACGTCCGCTGCAAGATGGCTGGGCTCATCTGCACGTACATCTGGCATTCTCCAAGCGACATCGCCGATGCCCCGCTGCTGGCGTTTGTCAACGAGATGACTCGATTGGGCGGTACATTTTCCACGTACCGCGATGTAGTGGATGGTATTCGCGCGGACCACACGACGGTCAACGGCCTGTTATTCACGAAGACGTATCCCGACCAGGGCAACTACGCTCTGCAACCCGGCTCCGTTGCTATCAACGCCGGCGCCACCCTCGACTCTGCCTACAAATTGGCTCTTTCGCCCACCGGCGGCACGGTGGACCAGGCCACCCTCGGCTCCGGCTGGGAGATCGGCGCATACGCGTTCCTGCCGGTTCAGCCTTCCATGAGTGTGGCGGCGGTGCCTAGCAGCGTACTGGTTGAGCAGACGGTCACGCTGACGGCAACCGTTACCGGCGCAGCCGGCACTCCGCAACCGACCGGCACGGTGACGTTCACCAGTGGTAGCTATAATTCCGGACCGGTAGCGGTTGGAAGCGGAGCAGCAAGTGTGGGACTTCCTGCCAGCGCACTTGCACTTGGCTCAAACATCGTTGCTGCAGCATATAGCGGCGATTCTTCCTATGCGGGTGCGTCCGGGTCTTCAACGGTGACGGTAACTGCACCGCCCGCGGCGGTGTCGGTGACGCCGAACACGGGCGGCGGGACGACTCAGACGTTTGCGTTTGTTTATTCCGATCCGGCAGGCTACGCCAGGCTC
>JBHGBA010000105.1:0-4412 GCA_041946775.1 Terriglobales bacterium | reverse complement strand
GCACGGCTGAAAGCCGTGCCCTTTCAAGGATCGGGATACACCTTCACTGAAAATGCTGTAGCGCCGCGGATGGCACAATCACCACTGTACGTTTCCGCTCGGCGATGCGGCCGCAGATGCTCGACGGCATCGCAGCATGAAGGTTAAAACGGTGGGCCTTCCAGAAGACAAGGGTTATGAAGAGATCGAACACGCGGCCGATTGGGCGTTCCAGGTGCGCGGCCGCGATTTGCAGGAGCTATTCACCAATGCGGCGCGGGCGATGTGCAGCATGGAACAAGGCGAGCCTGAAGCAGAGACGACGACAATCACCCGCGAGTTGCAGGTCGAAGGCGTGGATCGTGAGGGCCTGCTGGTGAACTGGCTCAACGAAATACTGTACCTGGAGCAGGCCAAGCGTGAGTCTTACCACAGGTTCGACATCATCGAAATCGATGCGACTCATTTGCGCGCTCGCGTTTACGGCGCGCCGGCGGAGAACAGGCAAGGGCGTATCAAGGCGGTGACATTCCACAATCTGGAAGTGAAAAAGACCGCCGGCGGATGGGAGGCGACGGTAGTCGCAGACGTATAGAGTGACTTCAGATACAAAGCATGCGATGGTGGCCAGAAGCGATCTGGTACGCATTGACGAGAATGTGTGGGAGGTTCCGCGCGAATTTCGCGAAGATATGCGGGTGCCTGCCCGCCTCTACGCGGACGATCAGCTTTTGGAGAGCGTGCTCAGCGACAAGTCGGCGGAACAGTTGGTCAATACTGCCACCTTGCCCGGAATCGTCCGGTACGCGCTGGCGATGCCTGACATTCACCAGGGCTACGGATTTCCGATAGGCGGCGTTGTAGCTACCAAGTTGCCCGATGGCGTGATTTCACCCGGCGGGGTCGGCTACGACATCAACTGCGGCGTGCGGCTGCTGGCCGCCCATGTTACGGCGGAAGAGATCAGGCCTTTTCTGCAAGACCTCGCCTCTGCCCTCTACCGCAACTGCCCCAGCGGGGTGGGCACCACGGGCGAGTTTCCTTTGACCGAGTCTGACCTGGACGCGGTCCTGCACGAAGGTGCAGGCTGGGCTTTGAAGAACGGCTTTGCCCGGCGTGAGGACCTGGAGCACACGGAAGAATCGGGCACCATTGCCGGCGCCGACGCGGCATTTGTATCCGCGCGGGCCAAGGAACGCGGTTGCGACCAACTCGGGACCCTGGGCGCCGGTAACCACTTCATCGAGGTGGACCGTGTTGCTGAACTCTATGACGATTCCGCTGCCGCCCAACTCGGCATGTTTGCCGACCAGGTTGCGGTCCAGATTCACTGCGGTTCGCGCGGCTTGGGCCACCAGGTCTGCGAAGACTACGTCAGTCGCTTCCAGAAAGTTGTGCGCGACTACGGCATCACGCTCCCTGACCGCGAATTGGTGTGCGCGCCATTCAACTCGGAGGAAGGCCAGGATTACTTCCGCGCCATGTGCTGCGCGGCCAACTTTGCCTTCGCGAATCGCCAGGCGCTGGCCCACGCCATCCGGCGTTCGTTCGAGCAGGTGTTGGCCGGCCGAGTCAATGACTTCGATCTGCACCAGGTGTACGACATCGCCCACAACATGGCCAAGGTCGAAGAGCATCGGGTCGGCGGCGTGAGCATGCGGTTGTGCGTGCATCGCAAGGGCGCTACCCGGGCGTTCGGACCGGGCTCTTCCGTTCTGCCCGCCGACCTGCGCGAGCTTGGCCAGCCCGTCCTGATTCCTGGTTCGATGGGCACGGCTTCTTTTGTGCTTTTGGGCACACCCGGGTCCATGGACCAGACATTTGGTTCGACGTGTCACGGCGCGGGCCGCGTAATGAGCCGCGCCAAGGCCAAAAAGACGGTTCGCGGGGCACAATTACGGCAGGAGCTTGAATCGCGCGGCATCGTGGTACGCGCGGGCTCGATGAGCGGCCTGGCCGAGGAAGCTCCGGTGGCTTATAAGGATGTGTCCCGCGTAGTGGATGTCGTTCACCGCGCCGGGATCGGCCGGAAAGTGGCACGGCTGGAGCCGATCGCGGTGATCAAAGGCTGAGATCTGTCTTGAGGGCCGCCCCTGCACCCGCTGGTGCCTGAGTTGCTGCCCATGCGCACCGGGCAGCAGAGTGCCGCGTGAATGCCGATGACCCGGGAGAGATCGCTTCAGCCATGTTGCAGGAGGTTGTTTTCCGCTTCTATGCCGAACTGAACGACTTTCTGCTGCCTGAGCGGCGGCTGGCAGCATTTCCCCATGCTGTTTTTCTTAGCGCTTCGGTCAAAGACATGATCGAATCTCTCGGCGTGCCCCACACCGAGGTTGATTTCATTCTGGTCAACGGTGTACCAGCGGGATTCGGGCATTTGGTGCGGGCCGGCGATCGCGTCAGCGTATGTCCTGCCTTCTCCTCACTGGACGTGTCCTCGGTCATGCAGTTGCGTCCGCAACAGCAGGATTTTCGCTTCATTGTGGATACTCATCTTGGCCGATTGGCGAGATACCTCAGGATGTTGGGCTTCGATGCGCTGTACGAACCCGGCTGGAATGATCGCGATCTGGCGCGGATATCCGCTACACAGAACCGCATTCTGCTGACGCGCGACCGTGCCCTGCTGAAGCGTGGCGAGATAACATACGGCTACTGCGTGAGGGCAACTGGGCCGCGGCGCCAAATTGTTGAAGTCCTGAGGCGCTACCATCTGTTCCGTGCTGCCGCGCCGTTTCAGCGATGCCTGCGATGCAACTGCCGGCTGGAAGCCATCTCGAAGCAATCAATCTCCGACCGTCTCCCGCCCAGAACGAGTCAGCACTACCACGATTTCCGTACCTGCCCTTTGTGCGAACGCCTCTACTGGGCGGGCCCGCATTATGAGCACATGCGGCGTTTCATCGAGCGAATCCTCGAGTCTGGGTGTACGGGCGTTGAGCAACTATCGTCTGCACAGTGAGAACGCGAGGGTAGTTGGACTATTGGGCCTGCGGGTTTTGGCCGCAGACGAGGGCAGGGAAGTGGGCACTCTGTTTCGGCCTGAGCGGGTCACGGTGCCATCGGCGTCGCGGGCCTTGCCGCCGCTGCTTTCATTGCAGGCCGCAAAACACGGACTCTGCCGGTGAACGCATCCGACACATAAATGCGGTCCCCCGCGTCGATCCACAGTCCGGAAGGCGCGGAGACGACGCCGCCATGGGGAAACGCAGCGATCAGTTGGCCGTCCGGCCGATAGATTTTCACCGAGACGCCTATGGTGCTGACGTAGATATTCGACCCGCTGTCCAGGGCAAGGCCCATCTCCGGCACCAGGGGCTCGCCGTTTACATGCCGAATTTTGAAGGCATGCAGGCGGTTACAGTGCAAGTCGAAGACCTGAATGCGCGTGCCGTCGGAGTCCAGAACCACCAGCAAGCCATTGCGGACCGCGATTTCCGTCGGGGAGTTGAACGGCGTTGCACCGGTCCGGTCGCGCCTTCCGCCGGCGCACTTTACCACGTTGCCCCGTAGATCGAAGACCACCAACTCGTTACTGGGCGTGTCAAGAACATAGAGGTGGCCTGCATCGGCATCAATGGCAATGGCCGTCGGCTCGTGAAACATGCCCTCGTCGCTGCTGAAGGTCCCGATGGAGCGGACGAAACGTCCCAGTTTGTCATAGACCAGGACCATTCCCAGCTTGCCGTCAGCGATATAGATGTTGTCATCCTTGTCCACGGCCACGCCACCGGGCCGTTGCAGGCGACGGCCCGGACCGCCGGCGATCCGGAATGACCTGGTCCCGTCCAGCACATGGACGGCTTTGCGCTCCGGATCAGAGATGATGACGCGCCCCTGTGAATCGGTGGTTATGTGAGTCGGACCCAGCAGCACGTTCTCGCGGCCGTAGACGAAGGTAACGACGCCATCGAAGAAGCTCCCGAACCGGGAGGGCTTTTGCATGATCTTCCGGGCATGGTTCGGTGGCGCGTAGTCCTCAACGACGGTCTCGATGGGACGCATATCCACGTGCGGCGGTACTTCAACAGGCCTGAGGGGTTCGCGGGTGAGCGCGACCTCGCTGATTTGGCGATACCAGTGGGACTTACGTGTCCGCTGGAAGGTCCCATCAGGCTTATAGGTGCCGATCGCTTTGGGCGGAACAAAGGCCGCTAAGGTCGGATCAGGAGCGGAAGCTGAAGAAATGTCCGCCGAGGCCGCCGGTCCGGTGCCAGCCGAGGCTGCTTCGGCAGCGTTGAGTCCCTCGCCTGCGTAGCAGACGGCGCTCAGCGCCAGCACCAGCACCACAATAATCTTCTGCGTACCAGACCGCTTCATTGCGTTCCCCCAGCCCCGCACAGGCGAACGAGCTGAGTTCCTGCCATATACAGATCATCCAGTCCGGCAGAAAGTTTCAGCCCGCCGCCAATAGCCGCTCGGGGGAGGTGCTT
>JBHGBA010000104.1:0-4615 GCA_041946775.1 Terriglobales bacterium | reverse complement strand
CCTGCCTCACACATAAGTACCTGATGTGAGGCCGAACCTATTTTTGAAACACGCTGTAGCGTCAGCGGGCCTGCGTGATGAATATGTATTCCCTGTCCCCGCCGTGCTCGAGGCGATGCCTTCTCTTGTCGGATATTATCGAATGCTGCTCGGAGCCTCACAAAAAGCGTTCTACCGGGGCTCAACAGGCATGGGCGCGTTCAAGAGCATGGAGGAAGCGGGAACAATAAGCGAAAAGCAAAAGGCGAGCTTGCCGGCCTTCTGCAGGGCAATGGCAGTGCCGCTCGCGGAATTGGTTCGACAGATTCCGTCTGTGACCGAACGTGATCTTCGCGAATTGCCTCTGCTGACGTTTGGGCTCAGTTGCAGGGCTCCAACAACACCGAAATTGGAAAGAAGGCCATGCAAGAAGTGTTTGCTGCCATCACCGATATCGTGAGCAATTACGTAATCAAGAAGGAGCCTACACGGTTAACGGTGAAAAACGCTTCAGGCCGTACGGTGTACGTAACTCTGTATCACGATCCGGATGTGAGCATTCAGGAGATGATGGGCGCTCGTCTTCACAATAAGGTAGCCATCGAGGTGAAAGGCGGAACTGATGTGAGCAACGCTCACAATCGCGCCGGCGAAGCCGAGAAGTCGCATCTGAAAGCGAAAAGAAAAGGCTTCAAGGATTTCTGGACGATTATCTCCAAGAAGGGCTTGGATATGAATAAGTTGATGCAGGAGTCGCAGACCACGACGGAATGGTTCGATGTAACCGAACTATTGGCACGCGAAGGACAGGACTGGGAAGAATTTTGCGCACGTCTGGTGGGTGCCATTGGCATTCCCGTCAATTGAGAGCGCCGTGTTCCGGAAATCCCTTCCGCGCGCCACGGTCGGCAGGTAACATATGGAGGCAGCAGATTTTTCTGACAGGTCGTTTGAACGATGCAAGGAAATAGCAAGGTAGTGGATCAGCTCAATGCAGCCCTCAGTGCCGAACTGACGGCCATCGTGCAGTACATGACGCAATCGGAGATGTGTCACAACTGGGGCTACGAGGGATTGGCGAAAATACACCGGTCACGTGCCATGGAGGAGATGAAACACGCCGAACACCTCATCGAACGGATCATCTTCCTGGATGCGACCCCAGCCGTGGATGTGGGGCTGAAACCAAGACTCGGAAGCAGTGCGCAGCAGCAGTTGCAGATTGATTTGGAAGACGAGCACGACGCTGTCCGGCAGTACAACAAGGCGATACGGGTGTGCGAGGACGCCAAGGACGACGGCTCCCGCCAACTGTTCGAAAAGCTCCTCCACGATGAGGAGCGCCATGTGGATTTCCTGGAGGCACAACTCCGCTCCATCGAGCAAATGGGCATCGCCAACTACCTGTCGCAACAGTTGAGCGGCAGCGAGTAAGGGCCGACAAGACAAGGGAACTGCACAGCCCCCAGAGTTCCGCGGGGGCTTTGCCTTTCCGCATCGGAAATTGAAAATCGAGAAGGTATACTGCCTCTTCATGCTGAAACAGACCCTGGAAGAAGGCCGCGCACTGGCGGATGCCGCGCTGGAACGGCTCTTGCCGAGCGCCACGCAATTCCCGCCGTCCATTCACCAGGCCATGCGCCACAGCGTATTCGCCGGCGGTAAGCGGCTGCGTCCCATTCTGTGCATGGAAGCGGCGCGCATGGTGGCCGGCTGTTTGCCCGATGGGGTGGACGAACTCGGCGCCGCGCTGGAAATGCTGCACACCTATTCGCTGATCCACGATGACCTGCCGGCGCTCGACAACGACGACCTGCGGCGCGGGCGGCCGACCTGTCACAAGGCATTCGGCGAAGCCACGGCGATCCTGGCCGGTGACGCGCTGCAAACCTATGCTTATGAGGTAATGGCGCATCTGCGCTGTCCGCCAGAGGCGACGGTGCGCATCCTCGCGGAAGTGGCGCACGCCACTGGTACGGTGGACGGCATGATCGGCGGGCAGGTGGTGGACCTCGAGTCCGAGCACCGCAAGCCCGATGCGCAGACGTTGGAATACATCCATCGCTCGAAGACAGGCGCCCTGATCACTGCCTCACTTGTCGCGGGTGCGCTGTACGCGAATGCTTCGGCGGAAGAGATCAGCCGTATACGGCAGTTTGGGCGACTGGCGGGGCTGGCGTTTCAAATTGCCGACGACATTCTGGACGTCACGCAAACCTCAGAGCAATTGGGCAAGACCGCGGGCAAGGACGTGTCGGCGGAGAAGGCGACGTACCCGGCGCTATACGGGTTGGCAGAAAGCGAGAACAAGGCCAATGAGCTGGTAAACGCCGCCTGCGAGCAGTTGCAGCCCTTCGCCGCGCATGCCCAGGTGTTGCAGGAATTGGCGCACTTCCTGGTGGAGAGAAAAAAGTAATCTGGTTTGGTAGCGCCGCTGTCCCGGCGGCGGTTTTTGCCTTCCCATCCGTGGCGTCCTCTGCGTCCTGTTGCGTCCTCTGCGTTCACTTCGCCAAATCACCACATCACCAAATCTCTCTTGCTGCTCGGGCTACCACCGCCCGCGTCCGTGCTTCTAAAGCTGAGCAGGAGGCCGCTTGAAAATCCGCCTGGCCCGTACGGCCGCTGAAATGGACACCTTCCGTCCCGCGTGGGACTACCTGCATGCTTCGGCGGCATCGGCTACTCTATTTCAGAGCTTCGCCTGGAATCGCCTTGCTGCCGAATGTTTTGCCGGCCGCGAACAGCCCCACGTCATCTTTGCGGAAAGCGACTCGGGCGCAGCCATCATTCCTGCTGCCATCAACCGTGGCGGTCTGGTGCTGCTTGGCGAATCGCTCTTTGATTACCGCGACATGCTCTCCGTCGGCGATGAGGAGCCGCTGCACGCCGCCTGGGCTGAACTGGCGAGTTTGCAGTTGCCCTTACACATTACCGCGCTTCGCGGCCGTCCGGCTGCCGTGTGGGAAGAACTGGCGCCTGCGCCGTGGGTCACTGCACCGCGGGCAACCACTCGCGACATCACCGCAGACGCCTTTGCCGCCGCCCACCCGCGTCTCGGCCGCTATGTGCGCCGCCTCGCCCGCGGTGGAGTTGAACTGCACCGCCGTTGCGGCTCTGCTGTCGCTCTTGTCCGCCGGTTCTACCGCGCTAAAGCGGCACAGTTCGCCGGAGCCCCCAACAACCTCTTCGCCGACCCCGTGCGCGTGGACTTCATGGCCGCCGCCGCTGCCATGGATCCCGCCGCCTGCGAAATTTTTACTTTTGAAGCCGGCAGCCGTGTTGTCGCCGGGCTGGTCACCTTCCGCGACTGCGCCGAAGAGCGCAGCGAGTCGCCAGGTCACACCGAACCTGCGCGCCGCGACGTGCGCCGCTTCTACACCGTGTACTTCGATCGCGCCTGGGCGCACTACTCGCCCGGGACTGCGCTCTGCTTTGAGGTCACCCGCCGCTCCCTGACCGAAGGTCTCGATTGCGACTTCATGACCGGCGAGCAGCCCCACAAGAGGCGTCTCATGACTTCGTCCGTCTCACTGTTCCGCATAGAGGCGACCGCGGAAATGATTGCCCGCGCCGCGCACATCCTGGAGCCCGCCACCCGCCTCGCGGCATAACGCATTCCCAAATCCGCAATCCCAAATCCCAGATCGATCACAGTCCTCGCTTCAGAAACGCCTTTGCCTCCTCGAGATGCGGAAATAGTTTTTCCTCGGCCTGGAACGCCGGCCCGTGCACGCACCGTCTGCCGTTGCGCACCTTCACGGGATGCTTCAAGTGCAACATCTCGTGATAGACCAAATACTCAATCGCGTATCGGGGCACGCGCGGCGAATCGAACACCCGGCTCACCACGATGGCGTTGTGCGCCGGATCATAATGCCCCAGGCTATTGCGTGCGTCCTCGCGGCTCCAGGTCATCTGCGGCCGGGCCAGCAGCCCGAAGAAGAAGCGCGCATTCAGCGCGTCGAAAATCGCATCCAGGTCGTACACCTTGCCGCGCGCCGACTCGATCCGCTTCCGCCCGCGCAAACTGCGTAATTGCTCAGCCTTCGCCAGCACCGCGCGGCTGGTGATGTGCCGCCGATAGCGCTGCGCGTGCGCGCGGTCAACCGGCTTACGGTAAAGCTTCGCCAGCAGGATGTGCGCGATCCCGCGCAACACCGCTTCCGGCGCGCCTTCCAACAAGTCCGACAAGCGCACGTACAACCGCCCCTCACGCAGCCGGATGGTGTTGTTGATGTTGGCGAACGGATAAAACCGCACGACCACCTCAGGCATCGGCGCCCGCGGCCGCACAACCCGGTATTCCTCTTGGAAGATCAGGACGAGGTTGGAGGTCATCTGCTCACAGTTTACCGTTTGCAGTTGGCAGCCAGAAGAGGAGAGTAACGGAAAACGGAGAACGGAAAACCAGAACCAAAAAACTAGAAATTAGAGCATGTTTCAGAAATCGGCTTTCTATTGAGAATCACATATTATAGTGACACCCGTTGACTCTCTTGCGATGCCGTTGACCCCAGTGGATTGTCATTCAAGCGCCCGCCTTTGGCGCGACGAATCTGCTGTTTCCCGAATGCGACCAAAAGCAGATTCCTCGCTTCGCTTGGAATGACAATCCACTTGGCTGTCACAATATTCT
>JBHGBA010000103.1:0-5284 GCA_041946775.1 Terriglobales bacterium | reverse complement strand
CATACCAAATTAGAAATGTCCCCGTCTTCACCAAAGTAGAAATGTCCCCTGGTTCACCATCGCGAAGTAAACAGCTGTGTCCTCATGTTCCGGTAATCCTGTCGCCAAGGATGGGTGGGAGGAGGGGCGACGCGTCCCCGGCGCGCCGGGGACGCGTCGCGCGCGACGGCAACCGAGGGCCGCTCCTCCGACGGGGGACGGAAGGCGATCTCATGAAACCGTAAGCGCTGCCCGCGATACTCGATCGCCAGCTCGCCCCGCTCGTTCTCCCGGACCGTGACCCGGCTCTTCGCCGGCGCCCAATGACGACTCTGTCGTTCCAGTTGCAGCAGCCGCGCCTTGTAGCTGACCACCCAATCCGCGCTCACCACCCGTGGCTCCTCCAGCCAGAACACCTCGTCCAGTTGCCGCGCCGTCGGGCGCCGCCGGTGATAATCCGTCGCCGAAGCTGCCAGCCGTGCGTAACGCCGATTGTGATCGGCCAGATACCGCTCCTGCAGGTAGCGATTGGCCGCCTCGTAATCGTCGATCTTGGCTAGGCGCAGCTTTTTCACCAGCCGGTCCTGATGGGTACCATGCCCACGCTCCACCCGCCCCTTGGCTTGCGGCGAGTTGGCCGCAATGATGCGGATCCCCAGCCGCTGACACATCCGCCCGAACTGCGTGAGCGGCACTGTCCCGCTCAACCGCTCGGCCTCGCTCGGCTCCCGCACGTAGACGTTCTTCCAGTCCGTATAGAGCGCCATCGGGATGCCGTGCTGCTCAATCCAGGCCCGCAGCACTCCCACCGCTGCCCAGATCGTCTCCTCCTTGGTGAAGCGGCCCAGTACGGTGCTGGTGGCGTCGTCAACCATATGCATCAGACAGCCGCGCGGCCCGCGCTCCTCCAGCCACTGGTGGAAACTGCCGTCCAACTGCACCAGCTCGCCAAAGTGCGCCTTGCGTTGCCGCCGCTGCCGATGCGCCTTCCGCCGCCGCTGCTTGCGCCACAGCCCGACTTCGATCATCCACTGCCGTAGCGTCTCTTCACTGACCACCAGCCCATCGTCTTCCGCCAGATGTTCGGCCGCCAGCGTCGGACCGAAATCCCCATACCGCTCCGTCACCCGCTTCAGCACCTTTGCGCGAAACGGCTTGGCGTACGCCCGGTTCCAGCGCCGCCCGCAGTTGCCATGTTGCAGTCCCTTAGCCCCTTCCGTCGATACCGCTTCCAGAGACGCTTCGCCTGGCGGTAGCTCAACCCCATCCGCTCCGCCGCTTCCGTCAGCCGCAAACTCCCGGCTTTCACTTCTGCCAGCACTTCTACCCGATTCAGCTCTTTACGGCTCAATCCGGTCCGCCCCAATCTGAGTGCCTCCTTGCAGAGCCACTCTAAAAGGGGACATTTCTATCTTGGCCGGGAGGGGACATTTTGATCTTGGTTTAACAGGAACTGATCAGCGACGAAATCCAGGCTCCAGGCCTGATTCGGAGCTTCCACGCTGCTGTTGCGAATCGGGCCCGCGCAATCAACTGCTGAGAGTTCAACTTCCGCACAATGAACTTCCGATCCGTAGCCAGGACTAGACCTGGTGAACGGAATTCCGAGTCTCAACCCACGCCCCGCCGGGGTCTGCTGTTGACGGCCTTGTAAGGCGAGGGCATCCAGTACTGCTGGATCCGGGGTTTACAATTCATTTTCCACAGAAGCTCGGGTTGAACAAGGTCGCCGAAACGTAACGACTTGTAGCTTATCCCGACCGCAGAAATATGGATCGCCAGTTGGTCCCTAATTTCGTGTGGCCGGAGGAGAGTAATGCATGCCGTGTGGCGAAGTACCTCTTGGGGAGGCAGCTTTCGTTATGGCTCGATCGCGTATCTATGAGTTTTCAGTGTTCAGGTTCGACACTGACACGGGCGAGTTAACGAGGAACGGCTGGAAAATCCGTATTCCGAACCAGGTCTCACAGGTGCTCGCAATCCTTCTCGATCATGCAGGCGTCCTGGTCACACGCGAGGAAATACGGCAGTTGCTGTGGCCGGAGGGTACCTTTCTGGACTACGACAGCGCTATCAATCGAGCAATCAGTCAGCTTCGCACAGTGCTGCGAGACAACTCCAGAACTCCGAAATTCATAGAAACCATTCCGAAACGGGGATACCGGTTTGTTGGAGAGATTGGGGTCCAGTCCGCGGTCGTTGCTAAAGGGGGAACCACCGTTTGTGAAACGGAGAGCTGCAAAGGTGCTGACGAATGTGTGGAAGGTGCCGTTCCGACACCGGCGGATCCCGCGATCGCCCCTACCCATCCCAGCAACGCGGCCCTGGCGCAAATTGCAGACACGCCGCAAAGACTGCGCCGCTTGGCGATCATAAGCCGGCTTTACCCATTTCGGTGGCGTATCTGGGTATTGGTGACCACGATTGCAATTGTTCTGGGCGCCATCGGACTGGTCTGGAACACTAGACGTAAGATCCCCCCTCCCGGATATATTTACGTGGGTATCGCTCCATTCGAGGTGGCGGGACCGGACGCGGAAAAGCTGGCGGAAAGTTTTCGTCTCGACCTGACCGATGCCGTTGCGCAGTTGCCGGGGGTGCAGGTGCGCGCCGCGCAGGCCTTTCCGCGCGGCAAAGGAGACAATGCCAACATTAGCGCCCTGGCGCAGATGTTGCACTTGGACGTCCTTTTAATGGGTGACTTCAAAATCGAAGGAAAGAATTGCGATTTGCAGTTTGAATTGGTTCGCGGACGTGATTTTGCCCATCTGGCGTCTTTCCGGTATTCCGGCACTAAGGACGATCTCGCGACATTCCGCAATCGCATCCAGCGCGAACTCTATACTCGCCTCGAGTTGACGCGGTATGCAAGCCAGCCCGCCCAAGTTCGCGCAACGGCGCCGCGCGCTTACGAGGCTTACTTGCGAGCCAGATACTATTTGTCGCAGCAAACCGACGAATCCTTGCACAAAGCCGTAGAACAGTTTGGCAGAGCGGTTGCAGCGGATGCGTCATTCGCCAAAGCCTGGGCGGGCATGGCCCACGCACATGCTGTTATGGCTGACCACGGCGTTCGCCGCCGTGACGATTCTTATCACACCGCAAAAGAGCTGGCGACCAGGGCCATCCAAATGGACGCGTCGCTCGCCGAGGCGCGGGCAGTGCTAGGGTGGGTCGCATTTCGCTTGGAATGGAACTTCCGTGATGCCGAAAGAGAACTGCGTCGCGCTGTAGAACTCGACCCTAGTCAAGCCTCTTATCATATCTGGCTGGCGGTGATCCTTTGCGTCCAAGGGCGGTTTCATGAAAGCTTTGAACAGATTGATCGCGCCCGCGCTGCAGATCCTTTCTGGCCTTCCACGTACCTCGCGGAGGCATTTGTTGCCAGCAGTGCGCGGCAAAACGCGAGAATGATTGATGCAGCGCAGGCATTGGTGAAAATGTTGCCAGAGTGGCCTTTGGCGCATCTCGAACTTGCTTGGGCCCTCTGGTATGCCGGCCGGCACGAAGAAGCAATTGCCGAGTGGAGGCATATGGCATTGTTGGAACACGATACCGCCCGAATGGAACTGGAGGACCGCGGATTAAGCGCTTTTCGCCGCGGGGGAGTGCCCGCTTACGCGAAGATACGCCTGGACGGCCTTAGCCGTGGCGCAGGGTGGGCGCATGCTGAAAACGAATTCGTTGCCGCCGAGTGGTATGCCTATGCAGGAGAAGCCGATAGGGCCGTTGCTGCCTTGGAGGACATGGTCGCACATCGTGAGCCGGATGTGCTGCAAATGGCTGTCAATCCCGCCTATGTAAGCCTTCATCAGGATTCCCGCTTTCTCACCCTGCTTTCTCGGGTAGGCCTTTCGTTGCCAAGCTCATATCCACAGACAGTTTCGCACGACTAAAGTCGCCCACCCAGGCGTTAGGTAACGTCGGTGGGCCATTCGCAAGCTGCGATCTATATTTCGAATACTGCGCCGGTATCCGCGCTTGTGACCTGACGGGAATAGCGGGCCAGCCAGCCACGCTTCACCTTCGGCTGGAGTTGTGGCAAGCCCGCTAATCGCTGCTTGAGCTCGGCATCACTCACTTTCAGTTCGATCTTGCACGTTTTCGCGTTGATGTAAATGCGGTCACCGGCGCGGACGGCGGCGATGGGACCACCGGCTGCCGCTTCAGGCGAGATGTGGCCGACGCAGAGACCGCGCGTGCCGCCGGAGAACCGTCCGTCGGTAATCAACGCGGCGCGGATGCCCGCTCCAACAAGGGCTGCGGTGGGTGAGAGCATTTCCTGCATGCCCGGACCGCCGCGCGGTCCTTCATAGCGGACCACCACCACCTCACCGTTCTGTACTTCGCCGGCCAATATGCCGCGCAGCGCGTCCTCCTGCGAGTTGTAGATCCGGGCTGTGCCCTCATATTCCATCATGTCCGGATCGACCCCGGCCACCTTCACTACCGCTCCGTTAGGGGCAAGGTTGCCGAACAGCACCGCGAGACCTCCCGTCGGAGAGAAAGCTTTGGCAACCGGGCGAATTACGTTTCCGTCCGGGTCGGGAGCGCAGGCAACGGCGTCCGCGAGGCTCCCCACTACGGATGGGACATCGAGGCGCAAACCCGTATCCGCGTGACGGTCGAGTTCTTTCAAGATTGCCGGAATCCCGCCCGCGCGATGGACGTGTTCGATGTGCACTTCCGGACGGCTGGGCGAGACTTTGCAGAGGTTCGGCGTCCTGGCGGAAATTTGGTTCAGCCGGTTGAGAGCGAAGGTGATTCCGGCGGAATGCGCCAGCGCCAGGGTATGGAGAACGGTATTGGTGGAGCCGCCCATTGCCATGTCAAGCACGAAGGCGTTGGTGAGCGCCTGCTCGGTGATGATGTCGAGCGGGCGCAAGTTCTGGTCGAGACAGCGTTTCAAGGCGTGTGCCGCCTTTTTCGTCAGCTCGATCCGCTCCGGGTTGGGCTCGGTCTTGCAGGAGGCGCTATCAACCCAACGTTCGGCGGGTATCGTGCCGTTGCCCGGCAACGCCAAGCCGAGTGCTTCGCCCAAACAGTTCATGGAATTCGCGGTGAACATGCCGGAACAACTGCCGCAGCCGGGACAGGCACTTTCGGCCAGCGCCCGCAACTCGCGCTCGCTCATCTTGCCAACGCTGTGTTTACCGACACCCTCAAACACCGTGATCAGATCTGTGTTCCCCCGTCCCGCCAGCATCGGACCGCCGCTCAGGTACACGGCCGGAATATTGATGCGCACCATGGCGTTGTACATCGCCGGAACGATCTTGTCGCAGTTGGCGATGCCGATCCAGGC
>JBHGBA010000102.1:0-5356 GCA_041946775.1 Terriglobales bacterium | reverse complement strand
TCGGCAAGAAGGAAGAGCAGATCTTCCTCGGCCGCGAGATCGCCCAGCACCGCGACTACTCGGAAGACACGGCGATCAAGATTGACCAGGAAGTGCGCCGGCTGGTGGATACCGCATACAAGACCGCGCTCGACATTGTCACCAGCAGGCGCGAGTACCTGGACAAGATCGCTCACGCCTTGCTGGAGCGCGAGGTCATTGACGCCAACGACATCAAGGCGATCCTGGAAGGCAAGGAACTGCCCAGCCGCGTGCCGCCGACCACCCCGCCGGACGACGGCGTGCAGCAGGTGCTCAAGCCCGAACCGGGCCGCGCACCCAGCGTGCAGCCCGGCGAGCGCCCGGCTCAGGCGTAGTTTCAGTCTCCACTTTTCAGACAGGGCGGCCACCCGGCCGCCCTTGCTTTTTAGCGCCACTGTCCCGGTAGCGGGCCTCGGGATCACCCAGCCACCGGATCACCCGATCACGCGGTATCACACGATGGCGGCTTGTAACCGTACCGCCGTAGCGCCACTGTCCCGGTAGCGGGCCCCTTTTCTTTGCGCCCCTCCGCGCTCCCTGTGCGGCCCTCTGCCGTGAAAATTCCATCGCTCTGGCAAACAATACACGTGACCGAGTGCCAGCCGCGCAGCGGCGGCTGAACTTGGCCCAGGGCGCCAGCCCTGGATGGGCGTGTGCCGCCGACGTGGGCCCCGCAAGGGGCGACTGAAAGAGCCGGCCGGCAGCTCTCATCCGCGTATGTTCTAGCCGGATACGGGCCTGAGCATTTAGAATGGCTTTCTCCAGAGCTAGACCGATCGCCGTCACCGCAGGTGGCGGTACATTGTTCCAGGGCGGGTCTTACCATGTTCAAGAAAGTCCTGATCGCCAACCGGGGCGAGATTGCTGTGCGCGTGATTCGCGCGCTGCGCGAGCTGGGCATCAAGTCGGTCGCCGTCTATAGTGACGTTGACCGCGCCTCGCTGCACGTGCGCAAGGCCGACGAGGCCTATCACATCGGGCCCGCCCAAGCCAGTGAGAGCTATCTCAATTTCGCCAAGATCCTCGATGTCGCCAAGCGTAGCGGCGCCGATGCCATCCACCCAGGCTATGGCTTCCTGTCGGAGAACGCCAAATTTGCCCGCGCCTGCAAGCAAGCCCGCGTGAAGTTCATCGGCCCGCCGCCCGAGGCGATGGAAATGATGGGCTCCAAGACCGGCGCCCGCCAGGCCATGGAAAAAGCCGGCGTGCCGTTCGTGCCCGGCTCGGCCAAGGGCCTGACCTCGTTCGAAGAGGCCGAAGCCACCGCCGAGCGCGTCGGCTACCCCATCATGCTGAAAGCGGCGGCCGGCGGCGGCGGCAAGGGCATGCGCTTGGTGCGCGACCGCAAGGAATTGAAGTCCGCCTACGACGGCGCCAAAAGCGAGGCGCTGCGCGCCTTCGGCGACGACGAAGTCTATATCGAGAAGTTCATCGAGGACCCGCGCCACATCGAGATGCAGGTCTTCGCCGACGAGCACGGCAACTGCGTGTATCTGGGCGAACGCGAATGTTCGGTACAGCGCCGCCATCAAAAGGTGCTCGAAGAATCCCCCTCACCGCTGGTAGACCCCGAAATGCGGCGCAAGATGGGCGAGATCGCCGTGCGCGCCGCCAAGGCCTGCGGCTACACCAACGCCGGCACGGTCGAGTTCCTCAGCGACCAGAAAAAGAACTTCTATTTCCTCGAAATGAATACGCGTCTTCAGGTGGAGCACCCGGTCACCGAGTTCGTCACCGGGCTTGACCTGGTACACCTGCAACTCAGGGTGGCGGCCGGCGAAAAGCTGCCCTTCACCCAGGACGACATCAAGATGCGCGGCCATTCCATCGAGTGCCGCATCTACGCCGAAGACCCCGACAACAACTACTTCCCCAGCCCCGGCAAGATCACGCTGCTGATAGCGCCTTCGGGCCCCTGGGTGCGGCGCGACAGTGGCATTTACGAAGGCTGGATCGTGCCCATCGAGTACGACCCGCTGCTCGCCAAGCTGATCGTCTATGGCACCGACCGCGAGCAGTGCATCGGCCGGCTCCAGCGTGCGCTTAGCGAATACTTCGTGGGTGGCATCAAAACCAACATCAGCTTGTTCACCCGCATCCTCGAAAATCCTGATTTCCGTCGCGGACGTTTGGACACCGGCTTCCTCGACCGCCTGCTCAAAGACGGCCCCTGTGCCGTACAGCAGGACGAGGAAGGCGCGGCAATTGCCGCCGTGGCGGCCGGCATTTTCAGTGTGATCGAACCCTCGACCGCGCGCGCCGGAACGGCGGTCGCGGGCTCCAACGGCGCCGCCACCAGCAACGGTAAAGGCCCGTCGGTGACCGTTTCCGGCTGGAAACACGCCGGACGCCTCGAGGCGATGCGAACCAGATAATTTCGTAATTGGGTAATCGGGTAATTGAGTAATTGCTGTAGGGCCGTGTCAGCCGGAATCGCTTTGCGTGCCCAAAAGATTTCAAATTACCCAATCACTCAATTACCCAATTACCCGATTACCCAATTACCAAATCCTATGACTTACGACATCATCATCGAAGGCAAGCCGCACCGCTTGGAACTGGAGCGCAGCGGCAACTTATGGACGGGCAAGCTGGACGGCAAGCCCGTCAGCGTGGACGCCATGCTGTCGCGTCCCAACGTGATCTCCATGATCGTCAACGGCCGGGCCTACGAGGTCAAGCGCGAGCTGGCCGCCAACGACCTGCACGTCTGGGTGAACGGCGCGCGCTACGCCGCTGAAGTACGCGATCCGCGCTCGCTGCGCAGCCGTCGCGCCGCCGGCGAAACCGCCGAAGGCCCCAAAAAGCTCGCCGCCCCTATGCCGGGCAAAGTGGTGCGCGTGCTCGTCAAAGAGAAAGACGAAGTCGAGCAGGGCCAGGGCGTCGTCGTGGTCGAGGCCATGAAGATGCAGAACGAGCTGAAGTCGCCCAAAAAAGGCATCGTGCAGAAGGTCTTGGCCGCCGAAGGCGCCGCCGTCAACGCCGGCGACGCGCTGGTGGTGATCGAGTAATTTGAGCGCGCATGCTGTGTGGCCCTACCTTGTCATTCGCGGGTTCTTGATGAGGTCCGGACTTCAGAACAGCACGGGCTCTGTCCTGGGCGCTCGGTCAGAGCCACTTGCGTTCCGCCTTTCCATCTCACACGCCACGCAGTGATACGCAAACCCTGCAGAAATCGAGAGTTCTTCATCGTTGGCCACTGCCGCCGTGAGCGCGGTGCTCGTATGGCGTTCCGATTTCAGAACAGCAGATAGAATCTCTTTCATATGTGTGGGAATGCGCGTATCTTCCTCTGCCTAGCGATAGCTAGTTCCCAATGGAATGAAGCTCGGCGTTGTAAGACGCGCTCGCAGGAAGTTATTACTTACCAGGGAGGACAGAAACATGAAGCGCATCTTTGCCGTAAGCGTATTCGTTAGCGCGCTGGTACTCGGGCTTTCCACGCCCAGTTCAGCATCCGCCTGCGTGGGCTATCGTGATACTGGCCCGTTTACTTGCGTCGGTGAGGGCTGCTACGGTGAGTAGTACAAGACCCAGTGTACTTTTGGATGCACGTCCGGCGAATGCTACTCGGAAGGCGGCAGCGGGGAATGCTGTGGGAGGATTTACTACAATGCTGTCATCTATCCGGATGGCGACTGGACAAGATGCAGAAACGTCTGTGGAGAAATGCCGGTTGTCGGCTCTCATCCGGCGCCGTCAAAGGCATCTGGAACCGTTGTTGCTCGTGGGCCCGCCGGTTCGGTCATTGGGCCGGGCAACATCAAACACATGCCGAACCGAATAACCTTCGTGGTCGATTCTTGTCGCCACAGCTACACGGTGGTGGGGCAGGATGAGATCGAATTGCCGAGGGGGTTATAGCCATGCACCGCGCCATGAGGGTCGTCTTACTACTCGGATTATTGATGTGCATTGGCGTAGCAACTGGACTTGGCGAGGAGAAGAAGAACACCGCAGCGGCTGGCAACCTGCAAGATGATGTGCGAAAGCTCAAGTTGCTTAATACACTGGACGTCCCCTCGGAGGTCGCCACGGAATTTGGCCCGCCTCTGCGGTGTGACCGCGAGGGCAATCTTTACCTGCACTCGGAGGTCTTCGGAGTGTCCGGGCTACGGAGAATCAGCCCCAAAGGTGAGCGGCTGGCCACCTTCAACCCGAATCCGGACTCGCACGTGAAAGTTGATTTCATCGGCTCCTTCGCACTAGGTCGCGGCGACCTCTACGCGCTCGTCTATGCTAAAGAGATCACCAGATACCTCTTCGTGTACGATTTGGACGGAAAATACAAATCCACCATCAAGCTCGATCCGGGTTTTGCCTGGTCACCCAACGCGTTAGCGGTATTTCCGTCCGGCGAGCTGTTTATCACCGGTAGGAGATACGTCCGCAGCAGGCAAGATGAAGCGAAGATCCTGTACGTTCCGTTTACGGGGTTGTTTAAGGCGGATGGAACTTTGCTTAAGGAAATTGCGCTGGAAGATGATTCACCTCTCCAGAAGCTGGCAGATGCTGGCGATCGGCGGTACGCCTCACCAACTGCTCCGGGGAGCAACCGTGCGATTAGCTTTAGCCAGACGGATGTTGGCGAGGACGGAAATGTTTACCTGATGCGATGGACAAGTCCGGCGATCTTCTACGCTATCGCACCAACCGGTGAGGTTGTTCGACGGTTCACGTTGGACTCGGGCGACGGCAACATGCACCCATTCGCCTTCCACATCTCTGGAAATCGGCTGGCCGTACTGTTTACGCATCCCCAGACGGGAGAGCGCGTGATGAAGGTGAGCGATCTGGAAGGAACAGAGATCGCCACGTATCGGTACTCTGCAAAAACGCCTGGCGAGTCATTCGGTGCAGCCTTCGCCTGTTACACGACCCAGCCGGAGCGGTTCACGTTTCTGAGTACAACCGACAAGGACAAACTCCGGCTGATCTTTGCGGAGGGATCGTGAAGTGAAACGCAGGGTGGCCCCGCCCAAACCCGCCTCTGGCTTGGGCGGGAATCCTAACAATAAGTCTCGGGCCACCACTAACATCCGCACCCGCAGCCCAAACCGGAACCAACGGTGCCGCCGTAATTCACTTTTCGCTTGCGCTCCTTCGTCTGCCTGGACTATGTTCCTCTCAGGGGGCACACTGCCTCCCACGAGCCGCAGAGCTAAATACCTGCGGCTCAATTGTTTACTTGTAAGCTCTTTGACATCCTGGTGCCGTCGCACACCGCGGGCAGGCCGCTGAGGCCTTGCCGTGCCGCTCCCGACCTCCGCAGCCGTCGAGCTAAGTGCTTTGCGCTCTATATTTTGACACTTAACTCCTTTAGACGGAAAGATTT
>JBHGBA010000101.1:0-5717 GCA_041946775.1 Terriglobales bacterium | reverse complement strand
GGGTCAACGGCATCGCAAGAGAGTCAACGGGTGTCACTATAATATGCGATTCTCAATAGATCGTGTGAATCCGTTGTAGTCCGTGGCTGGGGTTTCGTTAGTGTTTGATGATCCACATGACCCAGCCGGCGAGGATGACGCCGCCGACGAACAGGGCGAAGCAGTAGGCGCCGTACTTCAGCATCTCTTTGGGCGTGTTGCGCTGGGTGATGCCAAAGACGATTGAAGCGAAGATGGCGAACAGCAGCGCAGCGGTAAAGTGGGAGAACTCGATGGTCATTTCTTCTTCCCGATGGCGATGTGGTAGGCGTCCACGGCGCAGATGATGTTGAGCAGGCCGGCGACAATGATGTACTTGGTGCCGTAATCGGCGGTAGCGCGATGGATGGCGCCCTGTCCCCAGTTTAGCGTGCGGGCCAGGATGTACAGCGCGCCGGCGCCGATGTCGCCTACGAAGCCGAGCATGTCGAGGATGTCACCGGTATTAGGGGAATAGACTTTGCCTTGCATCCCCAAGCCGAGAAAGAACATGGCGCAGACGCACAGCATCAGCAGCAGGCCGCGGATGTAGCGGCGCTGAATGATATGTCCCATGCCGGGGATGAACCAGGCCACGGCCGGAGCCACCACAGCCATCCCGGTCAAGGGCGGCGCCGGCGCGCGCTCCGCCACGTCCTGTACGTTGCTCTTGGCCATCAGATAATCACAATCTCCCGCTGAATTTTGCCCGTGACTTCGGCGGCGCGCGGGCGCACCAGCACGTCCACTTCGCTGCGCACGCCGAACTCGGGCAAGTAGATGCCCGGCTCAATAGAGAAGCACGAGTTGGGCAGGATCTCGCGCTCGTCCTTGGTCTCGAGGTTGTCCATGTTGGCGCCGTTGCCGTGCACGGCGGTGGCGATGGAATGTCCGGTGCGGTGGACGAAGAATTGGCCATAACCGCAGCGCTCGATGTGGCCGCGGACGGCGGCGTCCACTTCCCAGCCACAGATACGCCGGCCAGCGGTGACCGCGTCGCTCACGGTCTTGACACCTACGTCGCGAGCATCGCGGACCACCTGGAAGACTTCGCGCATGCGGTCGCTGGGCGCGTGGCCCACGAAGCCAGTCCAGGTGATGTCGTAATAGACGGCATCGGGCTTGGTCAGCTTGCCCCAGATGTCGAGCAGTACGAAGTCGCCTTCGCGAATGGGCACGGAGTGGCCGGCGGTGGGGCCGTAGTGCGGGTTGCCGCTGTTGGCGTTGACGGCGACGATGGGCGGTTCGTTCTCGTTGGTCAGGCCCTCGCGGCGGAGGGCTTCCTCGATCCACTGCTGCATTTCGTATTCGTGGGTGCCGCCTTTGCGCACACGGCGTCCGATCTCTTTGAATGCCTCTTCAGTGATGCGGTCAATGATGTGGCCGGCAGCGAAGTGCGACTCGATCTGCTCGGGCGTCCAAACGGCTTCGAACTGCGCGACTAGGTCGCCGGAGGTGACGACGTCCACGCCGAAGCTGCGGATGAGCTCGATGGTGCCGGCGTCCACCAGGCCGATGTAGGGCACCATGTTGTTCGGCGAATACTGCATGGCCACGTGGCGGTAGGGCTTCAGGATGGCCTTCAGGTTGTCGGCGAGTTCCTGGTAGGACGAATACTGGCGCTTGGCGCCGGGAAGCGAGTCGAGATGTCCGGCTTCGATGCGGTGGACCAGCTTCTGCGGTTCGCCGTCGGCGGGCACGAGATAGAACCACCGGCGCGTGACGAACAGCGATTCCGGCAGGCCCAGCACGCGATAGGCGATGGGGTCGCGGTGGTGATGGTCGTAAAACAGCCAGGCGTCAATCTGGCGGGACCGCAGCGCGGCCTGTAGTAAAGGCAGGTTCATGGGCACTTTTCATTGTAAATGAGAGGTTTGGTGGACGGCGTTTGTAGTTTACGGTTTGCAGTTCGCGGCTAAGGCCGAAAACCCTGAAGGCAAAGGACGCGAAGGACGCAGAGGACGCAAAGGATGAACCGGGGCCCGCCGCCGAGACGGCGGCGCTACGAACGAGAAACTGCAAACTGAAAACTGTGAACTGTAAACCGAAGTTCCTGCCCTTGTGCCGCAGCCCTGCCGCGTGCTAATTTGCGCGGTTCCTCTTATCATGAATTTCGCGTCATAAATAGCGCGGGTAAGAACGCCACCAACTCGACAAGGACGGCTTCATGAGCACTCAAGCGCAAGCGCCACCTACTGTGGGCGGAAAGAAGTTTACGCCGTACGTTCCGCCAAACCTTCCGATGTCCGAATTCACCGGCCGGGCGCTCCTCCTGGGGCTGCTGATGACCGGCGTGCTGGGCGCGGCCAACGCGTACCTGGGACTGCGCGCCGGCATGACCATTGCCGCCACCTATCCGGCGGCGGTGATCTCCATGGCGATCCTGCGGCTGATGAAGGGCTCGCTGCTGGAAGAGAACATGGCCCGTACGGTGGGCTCGATCGGCGAGTCGGTTGCGGCGGGCGCGGTGTTCACCATTCCGGCATTCGTGCTGGCGGGCCTGTGGCCGGGCTTGGGGATGGAGAAGTACTGGCAGTCGGTGGCGCTGATGGTGATCGGCGGACTGCTGGGCATCCTGTTCGTGACCCTGTTACGGCGCGTGATGGTGGAAGATCCCGAGTTGCCGTATCCGGAGTCGGTGGCGGCCTCGGAGATCCACAAAGCCGGGCAGCAGGGCTCGAAGGCGGCGAAAATCCTGTTCGCGAACATGGGCTTCGGCGGGCTGCTGTACTTCCTTGGGCAGATCAACATCTTTTCCGCGGGCAACGTTTTTGCCGTCAACATCGGCGCGCTGGGGAAGAAACTGCTGCTGCGGACGAGCACAAACCCCAATGTGGCCACCACGGTGACGGGAGGGGCAACGACGTTTGCTGCGCCAGACATCAGCCCGGCCTACCTCGGCGTGGGGTACATCATCGGCCCGCGGCTGGGCGCGTTAAACTTTGCCGGCGGCGTGCTGGCGTGGGGGCTGCTGGTGCCGCTGCTAACCTACACGGTCGGGCCGTATATCCAGGCGCAACAGGCAGGGGGCGCGACCCTGAGTTGGTCGCAACTGGCGGGGGCGATCTACTTCTCGATCGTGCGGCCCATCGCGGTGGGCGGCATGTTGGTCGGCGCGTCATTCACGCTGTTCCGCATGCGCCGGCAGTTGGCCGCCGGAATCGGGCGCGCCATTGGCGATCTGAAGAAGTCCGCGGAAGCGCGCCAGGCTGCCGACCGCACGGAGCGTGACCTGAGCGCGAAGGTGGTCTTCCTGGGCGTGGCGATTGTGTTCATCGCCATGATCGCCCTGTATTACTTCTTCATTGCGGGCGCGGGGAACCTGACGAGTTCCAAGATCGCCTCCGGAGCGATAGTCGCGGCGGGCGTGATGATCATTCTCGGGTTCTTCTTCGCGGCGGTCAGCGGCAACCTGGTCGGGATGATTGGGTCGTCGAACAACCCGGTCTCCGGCCTGACGCTTTGCACGCTGGTGGTGGCGGCGCTGCTGATGGTGGCGCTGGGGGTATCGGGCGTCGGCGGCGTGGCGGCTGTGCTCGGGGTAGCCGCCGTGGTGTGCGTATCGTCGGCGGTAGCGGGTGAGATGCTACAGGACCTGAAGGTCGGGCACATCCTGGGCGGGACGCCGTCGAAGATGCAGATCGGCGACATCTTCGGCATCATGGTCGCGTCGCTGGTGCTGTTCTTCCCTTTGATGGTGCTGGACAAGGCGTACCACTTCGGCAGCGCGGTGCTGCCCGCGCCGCAAGCCGGCCTCATGGCGATGCTCTCGCAGGGCATCGTGGGCGGCGAGATGGCCTGGCCGCTGGTGATCGTTGGTATCCTGATGGGCTTTGCGCTGATCCTGATCGAAGTGCGCAGCCCTATGCTGTTCTCGGTCGGCATGTACCTGCCCCTGGGGACCACGTTCGCCATCTTCGTTGGCGGCCTGGTGCGCTGGGCCACGGATAAACTGCGCGACCGGCGCGGCCTGAACGAAGCGCAAAAAGCGCGCGTGGAGAATGCGGGTGTGCTGACGGCGTCGGGCCTGATCGCGGGTGAAGCGCTATGCGGACTGGTAGTCGCAGCCATCGTAAGCTCGCGCGCGGATAAAACGATGTGGACCCTGCTGGAGAGAGCGCCCTGGTTTACGGCCATCGTAGCGATCGTGGTGCTGGTGGCGGTGATGATCAAAGTGCCGCTGGCCAATGCAGGCAGCCCGGATGAACCGGCGCCTCCGACGGCGATAATGTAAGGCCTGGCCACGGATTTACACGGATTCACACGGATCGGAGTTAAGGAGCGTTTGCAGTTTGCGGTTTGCAGTTTACAGCTAAACCCGCGCGGTAGTTTTAGCTGCCGACTGTGAACTCCAAACTGCAAATTTGTTTATGGAGCGTGCAGCTAAACCATTACTCGGCGGCTTTGGCTGCAAACTGTAAACTGCAAACTGCAAACTCGTTTTAGGTTAATCTGCGGCTGAGATGGGAATCGCGGAAAACGTGGCGCGCGTGCGTGAGCGGATGGCGGCGGCGGCGAGCCGGGCGCGGCGCGATCCGGACGAAATCACGCTGATGGCAGTGACCAAGACGTTCCCGCCCGAACGCATCCTGGACGGCTACGACGCGGGCCTGCGCGTCTTCGGCGAAAACCGGGTGCAGGAATTCGCGGGAAAAATTGACGCGGTCCGGCATCTTGCCGGAACCGAGTTCCACCTGATCGGTCATCTACAGACAAACAAGGCGGCCAGGGCGGCAGAGATATTCAGCGCGGTCGATTCGCTGGACTCGCTGCGGCTGGCGCGCAAGCTGGATGAAGCGGCGGCGAAGCTGGGAAAGCGATTGCGCGTGCTGATCGAGGTGAACGTGGGCGGAGAAGAGCAGAAGAGCGGTGTGCCGCCATGTTCGCCGGAGCTGGAAGAACTGTTGCAGGCCGCGCCGCTCCTGGAGCATCTGCAAATTCGCGGGCTGATGACCATCCCGCCGTACACGGAAAACCCGCAGGACGCGCGCCCATATTTCCGCATGCTGCGGGAGTTGCGCGACGACCTGCGGCGCCGGCGCTTGCCGCGGGTCGGGTTGGATGTGCTCTCGATGGGCATGTCACACGATTTCGAAGTGGCCATCGAAGAAGGCTCGACCTGCATACGGGTGGGTACCGCTATTTTCGGGCCGAGGTCGCCGGTATGAGAACGCCGGCCAGCCGGCGAACTGACAAACCGGCGACTTGGCGATCGCCGGGCCACCGCAAATCGTTGTTCTGGCTCCGGGGCGGACGATGATTCCTGTCCGCGACACCGCGCAGGGCGCCACGTTCGCGGTGAAGGTGCATCCGCGGGCGAAGAAGAATGCCATTGCAGGCGCGATCGGCGACGCGCTGAAACTGGCGCTGACCGCGCCGCCAGTGGAAGGCAGGGCGAACGAGGCGGTGATTGCGTTTTTCGCCGCGCTTTTGAAAGTGCCTCGTTCGTCCGTTAGTATTGCGAGCGGTCAGACGAGCCGCGCGAAAGTGGTGCGCGTGCAAGGAATGACGGCGGCAGAGGTGGTGGAGCGGTTGAAGACCGCCATGGCAGCAACAACCTAAGCGATCACGTTTACAGTTTCTGGCCTCTTATTGAGGTTCGCAGAATATTGTGACAGCCAAGTGGATTGTCATTCCGAACGAAGCGAGGAATCTGCTTTTGGTCGCATTCGGGAAACAGCAGGTTCCTCGCGCCAAAG
>JBHGBA010000100.1:0-5967 GCA_041946775.1 Terriglobales bacterium | reverse complement strand
TGTCTCGACGTTCAGTCCCGGCTCCAACTGGAGCAGCGCCGTGACCGGCGTGGCCACCGTCGCAGGTACTGGAATGGTACACGGCGTGAGTGTGGGTACTTCGCAGATCGCCACCACCATTTTCGGGCCCACCTACTTCGAATATGAGTACCAGCCCGGCGTCAAAGTGACGTGTCCTAAGGAGTACATCGGACCCGCAGGTCCGGCGAATGTCATTTCGCTAACACAGAGCCCTGGCTCACTGAACATGTCCCGTGGTGACACCAACAAAACGATTGCAGTGACAGTTAATCCAAGTGGGGCGATCGCCTCCAACCTTGTATTCACGACTGCACTGCAGAGCAATCCGAATAGTGCGAGCCCAGCATCCCTGAGCATTCCAGGCGCCAGCAGTATTTCGGGCACACAAAATTTCACCATTTCAGTTTCTGGAACAAACTCCCCATCTGGCATTTTTCTCGCCCACTCTTGCGCATCTGGTGCCTGCAGTGCGAACACGACCATCAACATTCCTCCCCAGGTGTTAATTCAGATGATGCAGGCGGAGGCCGGTGGAACTGGCAACAGCACACTGATGCAGGCACTTGGCGATGTCGCCCAGAACAGAATCCATTCAACAATCTTCAACCCACCTTACAGCAACTACCAGAACACAATCGTTTCCGGACAGTTCGCAACAACTGCCACCAGCACTGGCATACAACCAGAGCTTGACCTCTCGGTAAATGTATTCGTCGGCCCACCTGGAAGGTTTTGCAATGCGCTAGCGTTTTGGACCCCAACATCGACCCAGTGGCAAACAGTCCAGGCGGCGATCAGTTCAGGCACAACCACATTCCCTTCGGGCACGGGTGCACCGACGTTTGCGTCTTGGTCAAACCAGAATCAGCAGATTCTGTTCATGAGCAGCGTTGGAACCCAGAGCAATGGGGCACCCAATTTCCTCTTCCTTGCATTCCGGAATTCAACGCAGACGGCTGCTGTAACTGCCTCGTGTAGCCCCTGAGCTTTGCTCTAGAGGCATGCTGGAGCCGAAACCTGCGGCACATGTATGAAACGATGAAACGTCTGATGATTCGGCCATCTCTGGCCCTCGCGCTTATTCTGATCGCTTCTGGCGTCTGCCTGGGCCAGGGCGACTTAAGTCGTGCTAGGCAGATGCTTCACGCCTTTCATGAAGAGCGTCAGCAAGCTGCCGAAACAGGCACAAGCTCCGAGTTCACCATCGACTACATAGACGGGCGGTTGAAAACCATCGAGGCGGAGCTCAACAGTGCGCTTGCTTCTATGTTAGCGGGCCCGGCACGGCCTGCGTGCGGAGACGTTCAGGAGGACTTGCGCAGCGCTCTAGGGCACGAGGGCCACGCAGACCCAAATGTTGCGAGCGCTGTATGCATCGAACGGGAGGGTAAAGTCTATTACGTAGTTGGATACTCGCTAGCTGGAGCCGCAACATATAGCCGTAGTTGGATTGGCGTGTTCGGGCCTTCGGTTCCTGGTGGGCAGTACAGAATGCTAAGCGCCGTAGACAATAGTCTGCCTAGCAAAACCATCGCCCTTTGGCCCAAGCCGCTGCAAATGGATGATAAGATTGTGGTGCTCGCATACGGCGTTAATTGGGGCGATGCCCACAACCGTCTTACCGTCATCGCGTATTCCTTCGATGGTCACACACTCAATCCCATCTGGTCTCGATCGGACCTGCCACAGGGGCAGATCAAGATCGAAGGCAGGAAGATCAAGCTGACGTTTCTGAGTTCCTTGCTTGGCCCAGGATACAAATCCGTACACGAGATAAGAGAGACTTATCGGGTAACCTCCTCCGGCATCACGTTGGAGAAACGATCGACAGGGGTGCGCGGCTAAGTCAGGCGTAGTGTGTTGAAGCAAAGCTATTAGTAAACATTCTCGTGGGCTGGTGGCCCATCACACAACCCGGTTTTGGTCGTGTGGGTCTGTTTACCGGGTGTTAGCAACGCAGACCATGATCTGCGCGATGGCTGAAAATGCCCCACTCAAGCAAAGCTTGAGTGGGCACCGGCCCCAGATACCGCAGGTCACGTATGCCACACTTCGCCATGGTCGTACTTGTTGTGATCGCCTCATTATGCAAGGCGGCGAGCGCACTCGATTGTGAACCGCAGAAATCGGAATTGGCCGAGCTCAATCAAGCGATCATTATCCGGGATAGGGAGGACGCGCGCCACTACCAGCTCGTGAAGGACAATGGGACAGAGCGAGTGCGCAACTATCTTGAAGGGCAGATTTTGCAACAGCTCAGGACCGATAGCTTCCCTCAGCCCACGAATATTGAGCTCCGGATCCGCTGTGTTCAGAGCGCCGTCCCCCAGTACGAAATCGGCCGAAAAGACGGAAGCACTAACATGCCAGTGGCATTCTTGCTGAGTGGGGACAAACCGACTGTTGCTGTGGGTTTTGAGATTTATCGTGGGGGCGCAGGTGCACCCGATATCCGTCCCTACTTTGCAGTATTTCAGAAGCGCGACCACGAGTGGACGCTAAGCGGCGAGGTGGGCTCGTCTTTCACCCAGCGAACATTCTTCGTGCATCCGATAAAAGCCGGGAGACCTGGAGAGTCATGGTTCCTTCTTTGGGGCAAACGAATCGGGGACAGCGGCGCAAGACTACGCGTGGCTATTGCAGCCTATAACGGTACCTCGTTGCGCGAGATCTGGAGCGTCGACGGACTCACCGGAACGCAGGTAACCGGCATCTTCGGCGACCATATCATTTTGGAAGGTGAAGTCACTAACCAGAAAGGCCGGGCGGAGGACTTCCGAGAGCGATTTGATGTTGTCCCGGAAGGTCTCAAACTCGTCAAGAGAGAGATTATGAAATCATATTAACGGCTGGGCTGGACTGGCTGGTGGCCCGCACAACCCGTTTTTGTTGTGTGGGTCTGTTGTTTATTCGGCTAACACTGCACGATCTTGTTCGACCTGATCCCCCGGGTCGCATTGCGGCTGTCCACCACCAACTGCGCCTCTTCGACAATCCGCCGGTAATCGTAAGTGGAATGGTCGGTCACGATCAGCACGCAATCGTACTGCCCCAGGTTCTCCAGCGGCGTGCAATGCATATCCAGCTTGTAATGCCGCCCCTGTCCCACGTACGCAAAATACGGGTCGTTGTACCTGACCTCCGCGCCCTCTTTCTGCAGCAGCTCGATGATGGTCAGCGCCGGCGATTCGCGCAGATCGTCAATGTCTTTCTTGTACGCCAGTCCCAGCACCAGCACCTTCGCCCCGTTCAGTGCCTTACGCCGCCGGTTCAGCGCCCCCACGACCGAGGCGACTACGTGATACGGCATCGCCGTGTTCACCTCGCCGGCCAACTCGATGAACTTGGTCTGGAAGTCGTATTCCTTCGCCTTCCACGACAGATAGAACGGGTCCACCGGGATGCAGTGCCCGCCCAGCCCCGGCCCAGGGTAGAACGCCTGGAAGCCGAACGGCTTGGTTTTGGCCGCGTCAATCACCTCCCACAGGTCAATCCCCATGCGCAGGCACAGCAGCTTCAGCTCGTTCACCATGGCGATGTTGACGCAGCGGTAGATGTTCTCCAGCAGCTTGGTCATCTCCGCCGCCGCCGGCGACGAGACCCGCACCGTGCGCCGGAAGATCGAACCATACAGCGCCGCCGCCAGGTCGCCGCTCACCGGGTCGAGCCCGCCGATCACCTTCGGAATGTCGTGCCGCTCGATGTCGGTGCGCCCGGGGTCTTCGCGTTCCGGCGAAAACGCCACGTAAAACACAGCATCCGCCGGCTCGCCCTCGCGTGCAGCCTTCAGCGCCAGACGGTTGCCCTTCTCCAGCGCGGGAACCAGCACTTCCTCGGTGGTACCCGGATAGGTCGTGCTCTCCAGCACAATCAACTGGCCCGGCCGAAGGTAGGGAGCAATGGATTCCGCGGTGTTGACGATGTAGCTCAGGTCGGGCTCGCGGTACTCGTTCAGCGGCGTGGGCACGCAGATAATCACCGCGTCCATCTCCGTGATGCGCCGGTAGTCGGCCGTGGCGGAAAACCCGCTCGCGCGGGCCTTGCCGATGTCCTCGGGCGTGATGCGCACGATGTACGAGCCGCCGGAGTTCAGGGTCGCTACCTTGCGGGCGTCAATATCGAAGCCCGTGACCGGAAACTTCTGGCGGTTGTAGAGCAAGGCCAGGGGCAGGCCCACGTAGCCCATCCCGATGATGCCTACTTGCGCCGTGCGCGCTTCGATTTTCCGCTGCAGCTCGTCCGACAATCTGGCCGGGACCGCCTGGATCGACATTCGTTCGTTCGCTCCTTGGGGTTGCAACGATTCTAACAAAGGGCAGCCGTGCTCTATGCCGTCACTGGCCCACGGTGAGTGCCAACTGGTCGCACAAGGCGGGCATTCGGATACTGGGCGAACGTCCGGATGGCGCCGGCGCCGGAGCGGGGGCTACTGACATCACTGCCGGCGCCCGGGGGCGTACCGCGGCCCTGCCGGCCGGAAGTCAGGTTGCTCTTTGTTCTTTTGCTGCACACATGTAGGTGAATTATGCCGCGAACCCGGCTTGAAGGCCGCAAAATACGGCATTCTAGCCAGCTCTGAAACCTGGTCTGCGAGGCAGGGGTACAGTTCACGAACGTGGCGCCGTGCCGCCCCTCCCGGGGCAGCCGGCGCCACAGCTAATGCTGTGATGGAACCCTGGCCAGCCGAACAACGGACTGGCCTTCTGGGTTGAGCTTTTACTTTTTCTGCGCCACTTCCGTACTCTGAAACAGCTCGGGTGCCAGGTAGGTGCCTTTGGTTGCTCCGACCTTGTCCTCCTCCACAGGGATGCGATGCGCGTTGGCCCAGGCATCGTGGCGTGTACCAGTCACTTGCCACGAGACCTTCATGCCAGGTTTGCCGCCGGCGATCTGGAACCGATTGCCGGTGATCTCGCGCGCGATGTACAAGTTCGGCCCGGGCGCGCCGATCGCGGTCAATTGGTAACGGAAGTCCTGGTTGAGAGCTTCGAACCAGTCGGGCATGGTGACCCACGCCTGACCACGGCCGTCGAGGACCACGACACCGTCATAGACATTCTTCATGTCGGGGCTCTCAACGAAGGAGTGGGAGAGGTATTTGTTGGCGGGATCAAGGGGATGGTCGATCTTAAAGCTGCCACCCGACTTGCTCAGAGTGCCGGTTACATTGACATTGCCGTTGAAAACACCTCCAGACGCGGAAATCACACCGTCGCCATCAACACGGAATTGGCCGTTGATGTTGTTCGCTGCGATTACGGTGAAGTTTGGACCACCGCCCGCCTCAGCGTTCACAACAATGCCGGTTCCAGTCGGACTGTAGATGTGTGCTTCGAGCCCGTACCCTGGTGTTTCCGCCGAAAACGCCGTTCCACTGGTGGAGTCCGTTTGCGCAATGACCGCCTTGGCATCAGCGCCGGTACCATAGTTGTAGGCAAAAATCGCGGGGACCGGTCCGCCGGCTATGCCAACTACACCGACCCCGTTAGAGGTCGTACCGCGGCCCGCCACTCCCGCAGAGACACCAGAAGACGAACTGGCAAGGCCGACGATCGCCGCAGGGACCGTGTCCACCCATGCCAAGTTTGGACTTGTATCGGGCGGCGCGGGGCCGTTGGCGGTTTGGGTAACATTGAGCACCGCAGTCGGAGGCGTGGTTGAAGCGGTCCAACTGACCGGAGGCGAAATCGTGCCTCCGCCGGTGACCGCCTGGCAGGAAACGGTTCCATCAGCATTGATTACGCGGATGGCGTTGCCGGTAGTACAACTCGAGCCGACTCGCCGTTGCAGATAGGCAGTGTCTGCGCTGAGGGTGACATTGCCGCTCGTCCCACCACCGCTAAGGCCGCTACCCGCCGTGACGCCGGTGATCGTACCGAATGCGGCGGTCGTCTGCTTGGTTCCGTCGGGAAAGATTACGCCGTGAATGCCGGAGGTGCCCGACAG
>JBHGBA010000010.1:0-89881 GCA_041946775.1 Terriglobales bacterium | reverse complement strand
GCACGGCTGAAAGCCGTGCCCTTTCAAGGATCGGGATACACCTTCACTGAAAATGCTGTGAATTCGTCTTCACCTTCTGCGCAACTCAGGATTCCGTATCGCAGACACGTTCCGTGATGGTTTGGAAGTGGTAGCCCATGATGGCCAGGGTGATGGCGGTACCGAAGGCGCGCGGATATTGGGTGAGCGCCTCGAAGAACAGCTTCCAGTAGGCGATACGGCCATTGGTGAACAGGCCCTGCTTCAGCATGGAGCGGACCAGCGCCACGTAATCGGCAAGCTCGTGGTGGACGCGGTGGGTGGGATTGTAGCGCTTGAGGAATTCGCGGACGCGCTCGTAGTACGCTTCGTGATCGTAAATGCGCTTGAGGATGGAGCGGTAGCCTTCGACGAGGCGCTGGGCGTCCATCTTGGGAAGGAAGTTCAGCGCGGTGGACATGTTGTCGCCATCGCCGTAGTCCACCAGGCGGCCTTCGCTCACCAGGCGGCGGTAGAGCTGGGTTCCGGGCAGCGCCTGCAACAGTCCAACCATGGCCAGCGGGATCGCGCTCTTCTGGATG
Source organism: Terriglobales bacterium (assembly GCA_041946775.1). Taxonomy (GTDB): domain Bacteria; phylum Acidobacteriota; class Terriglobia; order Terriglobales; family Acidobacteriaceae; genus JBHGBA01. The sequence goes on along the minus strand of JBHGBA010000010.1, from coordinate 89,321 downwards.
AAGTCAACCTGTTTGTCGAAAACTTCCTCGGTGTCGCTGTCGAAGCCGACGATGAATCCGGCCATCACCTCGATCCCGTAAGCCTGGATGTGACGCACGCAGTCGAGCAGGTTGCGCTTGGTGTTCTGCATCTTCTGGGCGACCTTGAGACTTTCCTCGTCCGGGGTCTCGATGCCGACAAAGACGCGGAAGAAGCCGGCGTCGCGCATCATGCGCAGCAGGTCTTCGTCGTCGGCGAGATTGATAGAGGCTTCGGTGAAGAACTGGAACGGCATGCCCTTGCGGCGGTTCCATTCGGCCACGACGGGCAGTAATTGTTTGACATTGCGCTTGTTGCCGATGAAGTTGTCGTCCACGAAGAAGACTGAGCCGCGCCACTTGTAAGCATAGAGCTGCTCCAGTTCGGCGATGACCTGGTCCACGGGCTTGGTGCGCGGGCGGCGGCCGTAGATTTCGATGATGTCGCAAAACTCGCAATTGAAGGGACAGCCGCGGGAGTACTGCACCGCCATGGTGCTGTAGTACCTGGGCTTGATGAGGCGCAGGTCGGGCAGCGGCGTCTTATCGAGGCCTGGCAACTCGGTGGCGTGGTACACGCGACGGGCGCAGTGGTTCTCAAGGTCATGCACCAACTCGGGCATGAGGTCTTCGGCCTCGCCGATGACGACGTGGTCGGCGTGGTGACGCAGCTCTTCCACGCTGCTGGTCACAGGACCGCCGATCACGGTGCGTACGCCGGCTTTGCGGCAGCGCTCCAGGATCTGGATCAACTCCGGCTTGTGGATGAGCATGCCGCTGAGCATGGCAATGTCGGCCCATTGGAGGTCGGCATCGGTCAAGCTGCGCACGCTGCTGTCCACCAGGCGCTTGTTCCAGTGGGCCGGCAGCATGGAGGCCACCGTAATAAGTCCCAGAGGCGGATAGGCAGCGCGCTTGCCTTGAAAGGGCAACGCATGACGGAAGCTCCAATAAGTATCGGGCCACTGCGGGTAGATGAGCAGCGTGTTCATCGTTCTAACCAAATCTCCAGGGAGTTTCCTGGCAAGCAAGGGCCCAGACGGCTGCGCGACGGAAACGTGCACAACCGCCGCAGGAAGAAAGATCACCCCGATGCCGGAACCTTACCACACCGAGGGGCAATTGCACAGCAGCTTAAAACACGAGAGGTCGTGTCCCGATAAAACCAGTTACTGGCGCAGGAAGCACGTACCAGGTTCCGAAGCCAAGTGATGCCTGGAACAGCGGTCAGGCTTCAAGAATTCCGAAGCTATTGCTGAATGGGTGGCGCCGCTTCCTTGTGGAACACGATGACGGAGCCGTCGGACACCTTTTCGGTCAGCGTTTTGCCGTCAGGCGAAAGGGTCCAGCGCTCCCGGTCACTGAAGGACTGCGCGCCGTACAGGTCCAGCGTGGTGGTGGTATCAATCACCAGCGCACCTTTGTCGAATTTCGCTCGGGCGTGCGCAACCTGAGTACGCGTGGAATATCGCTTCTTGCTGCGGCCGTCTGCGACGAACACTTCGACGGCCCTGGGCGCACGTTCGATGTCGCGGGTGGCGTAGTGCTCGAAGGTCAGCTCGTTGCCGGCCTGGCGAATAAGAATGACCGTGGTGTCCCGCGGAATGGAATCGCCGTGGCTCCGGATGGGATCAATGAGCCACACGCCGGAAAAATCGGGGATGGCAGCAGCCGGTTTTTCCGCCGCCCAGGCGAAGCATGTGGTCAGCATCACGCTGAGGACGAGCAATCTTTGTATCATCTGAGCTCCGTAATGTTTTAGGCCATCAAACACAGGGTCCCTCGGCTCCGCGCGGCAAAAGCAGCCGCGCTTTGCTTGACGGGATGACAAGAGAAATGGTCCTTGAACTCCGCCGCAAAAACCGGCCGCGCTTCACTCGAAATGACAGACAATGTGGAACGCGTATTAGTCTAACGCGTCGCAGGCGGCTGGGGAACTTTCATTACCAGATGGTGAACTCGGCACGACATCCCTTGTCCACCCAGATGCCGTCGGGACGCACACCCCAGGTGCGGCCCTTGTCGCAGGGCGTGCCGCTGATCTGCACGGCAACTTCGGCGTCGTTGATGGGCCCGGTCGAGCAGAACTGATAATTTTCGAAGTCGGAACTACAACGGATGCGGCGAGCGTTGTCGCGCTGGCCGCCACCGGCTTCCTCGAAACCGTAGACGGTGAATTCGGCGCGGCAACCGCGATCCACCCAAACGCCGTCGCGCTGAGATCCCCAACTGTAAGCTTCGCGACACGGCGAGCCGCTGAACTGACGCGTCATTTCGGCGCGCTGGATGGGGCCTGTGGGACAGAACTGGTAATCTTCGTTATCGGAATTGCAGCGGATGGTGCGCGGGACCAGCCGGCGGCGCGGGTGAACGACGAACTCCGCGCGGCAGCCCTTGTCCACCCAGATGCCGTCGGCGCGGCGTCCCCAGCTATGGCCTTCGCGGCAGGGCGAGCCGCTGATCTGGCGGTTCAACTCGATTCGGCCGACGGGGCCTGTATGGCAGAACCGGTAGCTGCCGCCATGGGATTCGCAGCGCACGATGTTGGCCGCGGGGCGGTTGCCAACGCGTTCGCGAACACGGAACTCGGCACGGCAGCCCTTGTCCACCCAGATGCCGTCAGGGCGGTGTCCCCAAGTGTACCCTTCGCGGCAGGGCGACCCGCTGATTTGGCGCACCATTTCGGCACCGGAAATCGGACCGGTGGGGCAAAGATGATAGTCGCCGTTGTTTGACTCGCAACGCAGAGTCCGGCCGCGTGCCTCTGCCTCGGTTTGGACCTCGAAATCGCCGCGGCAGCCTTTGTCCACCCAGATGCCGTCGGCGCGGAATCCCCAGGTGCGGTCTTCGCTGCAGGCCGAACCGCTGATCTGGCGGCGCAAGATTGCACGCGCGATGGGGCCGGTACGACAGAAGTGGTAGCGCTCGTCGTTGGATTCGCAGCGCACGACGCGGCCGTCACTCTCGTTCTGCTCGTCGGAATAGTCCTCGGAGTAGTCCTGTTGCGCCAAGGCGGGCGAGGCCAATGCAGGAGCAATAGCCAGGAGGGCGAGCAACAGCCAGCGGCTCTTCATGGTGGACCTCCACATTCAGCTAATCAGGAATCCTTTGCTGTCATTGGGCGGTTCGTCAAGGACAAACCCAAAAGGAGGGCACCAACAGGTCAACGTCATTGGACGAAGGGGCTGGGAACGATGCCAATTACTTTTGTAATTTGCTGGGGTGGCGCGGGATGGCCGATCATCGGCAGGATGGGTTGCCGCCGCGAAGAACGCATAGAATTGCGCCTGCCAACCACTGTCTGGGGCATGCAGGAGGACGGCACCCTGTTCGTAGAACAGGTCCGCACGATCGACATTTCATCGCGGGGCGCACGCGTAGAGGGGCTGACGCACGTGGTGGTGCCGGGCGCGGTGCTCGGCGTGCAGCACGGCAGTTGCAGCGGGCGGTTCAAGGTCGTGTGGGTCGGAAAACCCGGGTCAGCGAAAGAGGGGCAGGTTGGCCTGACGTGCATCGAAGTGGGGCAGACGCTGTCGCGTCCGATCCTGTACCTGGAGGAGCAGGAATTCTATCGCGACCGTTATCGGCGGGCGCTGGAAGCTGCCGGTTATCAAACAGTGGCCGATGACGTCGCGAATTACGCCGAGGTGCTCGACAGCCGGCAGTACGACGCCGTGCTGCTGGGTCATCCGACGGCCGCGGTGGATGCGGACGAGGTGATACAGGAAATCCGGCGGCGGCTGCCGCGGACGCGAATCCTGGTGTTATCGGGACGTCCTGGGCTGTTGTCGGAAGCGGCGCTGGCATCAACAGACGCGTTGTTGCACCGCGGCGCGGTCGAACGCGACCTGGTGAGGAAAATCCAGGAATTCATCGGTCCGGGGCTGCGATTGAAGTGGCCCATCACGCGCTTTTCGCACCGCTATCCGGTGGCGACCTCGGTGCGCGTGCGGCTGGTACGCTCGGGCGTGGCACAAACGTGGGAAGGACATTCGATAGATCTCAGTGAAGACGGCGCAGGGCTATCCGTACCGGCCGATATTGCGCCCGGCGAAATCGTGGCGCTGTCGTTTGTGCTGCCCACAGCCGCGGAACCGTTGCTGGTGTACGGCACGGTGCGTTATCGCTCGGGACAGCAGTATGGCGTTGAGTTCGTGGAGATCACCCCGGAGCAGCGGCAAGCCATTCGCCGGCTGTGCGAAGTGCTTCCGCCGGTGACGACGCCGAGATAGTGGCCAGCGGTTACTGGCCAGGGGTCAGCGCCCGCCTGTGCAGTTTTCCCCAAAAACACAATTTTGAAAATCGGACCGTGTTCCGCGCCGAACAAGTGCTGAACCGCACGGGACACGGCGGACACACACGAATGCCATATAACTAAGGCCCGCGGCTGGCGGGCCTCATTGGACGAAGGAGGAAGACAGGGGTTATACGTTCGTTTTCTTGTGGCAATCGACGCACTTAGTGGGCGCTTTTTTTGCCTTCGCGGCGGCATCGGTGGTGTGACAGGTGATGCAGAGACCGGACTTTGCGGTCGGGTCATGGAAAGCAGCCTGAAGCTTCGTCTTCATGGGTGCAGCGGCCACCTTGGTGTGGCAGTCAGTGCACTTCTGGTTGGGCGAAGTGGCAGCTTTCTCCGGTTTGGACGCATGGTGGCAGGTGATGCACTTTACCGCAGCGTGGGAACTGTGTTGGAACTTCACGCCGCCCATCGGCGCGCCCTTCAGAATGATGGGTTCAGTGGGGGCCTTTTGCTCGGCTGCGATCAAGCCGACGGACATCGCCAATACAGCCACTGCAAGCAAATAAACGAAATAACGGGTTTTCACGGCGCCTCCGTATCGATGACAGCAATTTCCCTGCAAGTTTTTACGGCATGGGGCCCAACTGCATGTGACGGAATGGCGGCAAAATTATAAATGCTTTGCACGAAACTGTGCCGGCAATTTCTCGTATTGCCGAACACCGGTCTCAATCGTGGTAACACCGCAAGGGCGCCGAAGTTTCGGCCCGCTCCGACCCGCAGGTTGCGAGTCGGGCGGGCACCAAAGGCGAAGGCGATTCTTCGGTGGAAGCCGCTAGTGCTTCAGCGTGACCAGCTTGTTCGCCAGTTCTGAGTAGTCTTTCTTTTCGACCCCGTGAACTTCCTTGATGTACTCATCTACCTTGGACGAATAATTCATGGAGCAGAATTTCGGGCCGCACATCGAGCAGAACTTGGCCTCTTTGTAATAGTCGTCCGGCAGGGTCTCGTCGTGCATGGCGCGCGCCGTGCCGGGATCGAGGGAAAGCTCGAACTGCTTTTCCCAATCAAACTTGTAGCGGGCCCAGGAGAGCGCGTCGTCGCGGTCGCGGGCGCCGGGCCGATGGCGGGCCACATCGGCGGCGTGCGCAGCGATTTTGTAGGCGATGATGCCGTCCTTCACGTCCTTTTCGTTGGGCAGGCCGAGGTGTTCCTTCGGCGTGACGTAGCAGAGCATGGAAGCGCCGTACCAGCCGATCATCGCGGCGCCGATGGCCGAGGTGATGTGGTCGTAACCCGGCGCGATGTCGGTGACCAGCGGACCCAGCGTGTAGAACGGAGCGCCGTAGCACCACTCGACTTCCTTGTCCACCTGTTCCTTGATCTTGTCCATCGGCACGTGACCGGGCCCTTCGATCATGACCTGTACGTCGTACTGCCAGGCTTTTTTCGTGAGCTCGCCGAGTGTGCGCAGTTCGGCAAACTGCGCTTCGTCGCTGGCGTCGGCGAGGCAGCCGGGACGCAGGCCGTCGCCGAGAGAAAATGACACGTCGTACTTCTGAAAAATCCTGCAAATGTCGTCGAAGCGCTCGTAGAGGAAGTTTTGCTTGTGGTGGTACGCCATCCACTGCGCCAGGATAGCGCCGCCGCGGCTGACGATTCCCGTGATGCGCTTGGTGATCAGCGGCAGGTACTCGATCAGTACCCCGGCGTGGATGGTCATATAGTCCACGCCCTGCGCCGCCTGCTCTTCGATGACTTCGAGCATGATCTCGGGTGTCAGGTCTTCGAGGCGCTTAACGCGGGCGATGGCCTCGTAGATCGGGACGGTACCGACGGGGACGGGGGCATGCCGCAGAATGGCCTCGCGGATTTCGTGGATGCCGCCGCCGGTGGACAGGTCCATGACCGTGTCCGCGCCGTAATGCACCGCCGTGTGCAGCTTGCGGAGTTCCTCATCCACGTTGGATGTGACGGCGGAATTGCCGATGTTGGCGTTGATCTTGCATGTGGCGGCCACGCCGATGGCCATCGGTTCCAGCTCAGGATGATTGATGTTGGCGGGGATGATCATGCGGCCGGCAGCCACCTCGTCGCGCACCGCCTCGGGAGTGAGGCGTTCGCGTTGGGCGACAACGCGCATTTCGTCGGTGATGACCCCCTGGCGGGCATGATGTAACTGGGTCATGTTGCCGTCGCCGCTACGCGCCGCCTCTTCCCTGCGGCGGGCAATCCATTCGGCGCGGGGCTTCAGGATCCAGCCATCGCCGTTGCCGCCTTGCTTTCCATTGTTCCGGTCCATAAAGCGCCTTACCTTTCCCCTGGTGCAAACACCCGATTATAACGCCATGCTTGAACCTTACTTTCTAATGCGCCCTGCCACAAAAGTATAGATTCCGAAACCCTCAGCAGAGTTGATGCATCCCAAGTAAAGGCGCGCGGGAGCAGTGTCCGCCGTGGGCGTGAGGTTTGTCACTGCTTCGTGTGACAGCTTGACCCGCCCCAGTCTAGCAAGTACGCTTTCTGGTAAGGCAGTGCGGGGTTTTTCATGATTGTCTCGGACCAGAGAAGTAAGTTTCTGCGCTTCGGCGTGGCCATCGGTGTCGTTTTGATTTCGCTCGGTTACCTGGCGTGGACGGGTGTCGAAGAGAGCAAAAGCTACTACGTAACCATCCAGGAATTGCAGACGCTGGAGGGCCGTTACAGCAAGCGGCTGCGCGTGGCGGGGAACGTCGTGCCCGGGTCGATCAAGCGCCAGGGCACCCGCGTGGAGTTCCAGTTGAAAGAAAACGATCTGGTCCTGCCGGTGGTGTACCAGGGAACCGAAGCCCCGCCGGACACCTTCAAAGACGATTCGCAGGCCCTGGCCGAAGGCAACTACGGACACGACGGCGTGTTCCATGCCAAGCAGTTGCAGGCCAAGTGCGCCTCGAAGTATGCACCCAAGCAAGACGGCACCGAATCCCCGAAGGAAGGCACGGCGCCGCTACAGAAGGCTGAAGCTTCCGCCAAGTGAGTTGTCCTGAACTGGCTGCGATAGCCAATCCGCAAAACGAAGTGGCGCCGGTGGTGCTGAAGGACGTGAGCAAGCACTTCGGGCGGTTTGCTGCCCTGCGTTCGATAACCGCGCACTTCGAAGCGGCGCGACTTTACGTAATCCTGGGGGAGAACGGGGCGGGCAAATCCACGCTGCTGCGCCTGATCGCCGGGCTGGCGCCGCCCACGCGAGGGACGGTAGCGCTGCTGGGCGCGACTGATCCGCATCGCGTGTGTCACCGCATCGGCCTGATGGAGCACGCGCCGCTGCTTTACGACGAACTGGATGCGATGGAGAACCTGCGCTACTTCGCGGGTTTGTACGGGATCCATGACGGGTCCGTGTGCGCGCAGGCGATTCGTTTGGTGGGACTGGATCCGGAGCTGAAGCGGCGCGTCGGCCAGTATTCGCAAGGCATGAGGCAACGGCTGTCGCTGGCGCGCGCCGTGCTGCACGATCCCGAACTACTGCTGCTGGACGAACCGTTTTCCAACGTGGATGTCCAATCCACGCGCGAGATGGTACGCCTGCTCGGGCACATGCGCGATGAAGGCCGCACGGTATTCGTGGTGACCCATCAGCCCGCGCTGCTGGAAGGCACGGCCGACGAGTTCGTGTGGATGGAACGGGGCCGCATTGTGGATCGAACGAGCACGCTGGCATCGGAGTCCGCCCTGCCCCCGCTGTTTAGCAAATGATGAGCACCGTCGCGCAAACTCGAACCTTGACGGCTGCCCGTCGCCAACCGCGACTGCTGGCGGTGTTGCGTTCCACGCTGGCGAAGGACCTGCGTCTGGAGTGGCGCTCGAAAGACGCGATCAACTCCATGCTGTTCTTCGCGCTGCTGGTGGCGGTGGTGTTCAGCTTTTCGTTTGATCCCACGGCGGAAGAATCGCGGCGTATTGCTGGCGGGCTGATGTGGGTATCGTTCCTGTTTGCGGCGGTGGTGGCCCTGAACCAGACGTGGGCGCGCGAGTTGCGCAACCAGGTGCTGGACGCCTACCGCGTGTCGCCGGCCCCGGCGAATTCGCTGTTCCTGGCCAAGGCGACCGGCAATTTCCTCTTCGTGGCGGTGCTGGAAGCGATCATGGCGCCGCTGTTCATGATCTTCTACAACCTGCGGCCGCTGGGGCCGGCGTGGCAGTTGGCGGTAGTGGCGGCACTGGCGACCTGGGCGCTGGTGGTCAACGGGACTTTTTTCGCCGCGATTTCCATCCGAACGCGCAGCCGCGAAGTGATGCTGCCGCTGATTCTGTTCCCCATCTCGATTCCCGCGCTGTACGCCATGGTTGCGGCCACGACCGCGATCCTGGCGGGGGATGCCTCACCGCTGTACTGGATCAAGCTGCTGGCGGTGTACGACGTGGTGTTTACGGTGGCTTGTTTGCTGTTGTTTGAGACCGTGCTGCACGCCGAGTAAGTTGTGCAACGCGCGCAAAAGGAAGCACAGGGTCCATGAAACTCAAGATTACGATTGTTGGACTTGCCACGCTGGCGCTGCTCTCGTATGCCTACTACCTGGGCATGTACGCAGCCCCGACGGAAGCGACGATGGGAAACGTGCAACGCATTTTCTACTATCACGTGCCCTCGGCGTGGACGGCGTTCCTGGCGTTCTTTGCCAATTTCATTGCCAGCATTGTGTACCTGGTGAAGCGCGGCAGCCGCAGCGACGCGTTTGCAATGGCGACCGCCGAAGTAGGCGTGGTGTTCTGCACGGTGGTGCTCATCACCGGGCCGCTGTGGGCGAAGCCGGTGTGGGGGATCTGGTGGACGTGGGATGCGCGCCTCACCAGCACGCTAATTCTATGGCTCATCTACGTCAGTTACCTGGTCCTGCGCAGGTTTTCGACCGGCGGGCAGACACCGGTGATGGCGGCGGCGCTGGCAGTGTTCGGGTTCATCGATGTACCGATCGTGTACCTGTCGATCCGCTATTTCCGCACGCAGCATCCGCAGCCGGTGATCGGCGGCGGCCAGGGCTCAGGCATTGATCCAGTGATGTTGAAGGCGCTGCTGGTGAACTGGCTGGCGTTCATGGTGTTCGCGGGCATCGTGACCACGCTGCGCTATCGGCTGGAACGCACGCGCCAACACATCGAGGAAGCGCACGCCCTGCGCGAGGAGGCCGAAGAACTGGCGCCGGCACATCAGGAAGGGAGAGCAGCATCATGAAGTTTCTGTATGCCGCATACGCAGTGACGTGGATCGTTCACCTGGCGTATCTCGGCTGGATGATGCGCGGGTATCGGCGGGCGAAGCAAGAGTTGGAAGAACTGGAGAAGTAGCTTCGTAGCGGCACCAGTTTCCCAAACGCGAAGTCCCTCGACTCCGCGCGGCAAAACCAGCCGCGCTGCGCTCGGGATGACACAGCGCTGCACAATTCAACTGACGATCACATCCCACACCAAGGGAAGCAGTTGCCGGTAGCAGCGCCCGCGGAGGCTGACATAGGCCTGCGCGCCGGCAAACAGATCGGCGATCATGTCCCGGAACCGGATGCTTTCGGCAACGAACTGCACCATGCGTTCGAGAATGGGCTGGCCCAGGAAGCTGCCGCGATAAAACTGGTGGGCGTAGCGGGCGGCGGCGGCCAGTTCGGGCAACAGATCCTGCGAGAGCATAGTGCGGTACGCTTCCGGCCGACCGGCGATGATTGCATCGGCCACCAATTCCGCGGAACGGAAGGCATAATAAATCCCTTCGCCGGTGATGGGATCCACGAACCCCGCCGCATCACCTGCCATCGCCCAACCGTCGCCGCAGAAAGGCGCCCGCTTAAACGTCTCCTCCGTCGGCGACGGAATCACGTGCGAGAAGAAGTCGGCCTCGCTGTAGTGGAAGCCCTCCGCAACCAGAAACTCCTCGAGCAAGCGGCGCAACTCGGCGGTCGGCTTGCAGCTCATCTTGGCTGCAATGCCGGCCGAAAAATGATCGCAGCGGGGAAACGTCCAGATGTAGCCGTCCAGGTCGCGGATGAAGCGAATCTGCATGCGGTCGCTGCTACCGCGAATGTAGTATCCGGCGGTGGCCATCAGTTCCGCTGAAGTGAACGGCCGGGAAAATTGGCGGCGAAACGGGTTGCGCGCTCCGGCGGCGATGATCAGATACGCGGCGTCGAACTGTGTACCGTTGCGGCTGCGCAACCGCCAGCTTCCGGGGCGGCCCTCGATAGCGATCACGCGGTCCTGCACAATCTCGGCGCCAGCTTGTGATGCGCGGTCGAGCATCAGGCCATTCAGCACGCGGCGGGAGAAGATGGCGATTTTCTGGTGTAGCGGAAAGCAGACGCGCCGTCCCGCCGGACTGATCAGTTCGCAGGCGGCTACAAACTTGCGCTCGACCTGGGCCTCGGCAAGGAACGGATAGCGCCACAGCGCTTTCGGGGTCACCCCGCCGCCGCAGGGCTTTTCCCACGCAAGTTTTTCGTCGAAGAGCCGGACCTGGTGGTTGGCGTGGGCAAGTCGTTCGGCCGCCAAAGCTCCGGCAGGACCACCGACTCCGCGCGGCAAAACCGGCCGCGCGTCGCTCGGGATGACAGACGCAAGGGACACAGCTACGGTGGAATCGGTTTAGTCCATATCGGAGTAGCGCTTCACACGATTGTTCACCTGCTGGCGGCTGGCTGGCAGCCGGCGGATGATGACGACACTGTCGTCGTCCTCGTACTGCTGTTGTGCACGCGCACGAGTGGGCTTCGTGGCACGCGAGTCGGGCTTGCGTCTAGCGATGGCGGCAGCAGGTTTGGCCGGTGCAGGACGGCTGGCTTGCGCCTGCGCCTTCGGCGGCGTATGCCGGCCTGGTGCGGACGTGTTCACTGGCTCGTTCGAGATGGTTACGGGTCCGAAAGGCGATTGTTGCTGAATCTGCGAATCTTGCATTACTTGGCCGGGAGAGAGCGGAGCCGCCGGCCGTGGCTGGCTCACCAATGACCATGCGCCCATCAGCAATACGGCGAATACGGTGGCACTAATGGCGGCGATCTTGAATTCATCGGCGCGGCGAAGGCGGCGCGCGGTGGCCGGTGGCCGCGGCCGCATACGAGATTTCAACGGCGGTGGCGCAACGGCGGACGGGAGTGGGGCGGGCGACTGCGCATTGACCAAGGCACGGCGGCGCGCGGCGAGTTCGCGCAGCGCTTCGGTGCGAATGAATTCGTGGTCGGTTTCACCTTCGGCAGGCGGGGGCGCGGCAGGCCCGGCTTTCGGCTCGGGCGGCGGCTGCTCCGCCATGCGCAGGACTTCGGCTTCAGCTTCACGGTTGCGGCGAGCAATCTCGGCTTCCTGCGCCAGGCGTTCCTGTTCGCGCCGCCACTCATCCTCGGCGCGGCGCGCCAATTCCTGCTGGCGGAGGCGCTCGTGTTCTTCGCAGCTTGTGGGCGCGATCAGCGATCGCGTTTCGACCGGGAGCGACTGAGGAAAGGGATTCGAGACAATGTCGGCGGTCGAGCCGGAAGAATAGACCTTTTCAACTTGTTCGGCACCGGTTTCCACGAGTGCTTCGAGGGGCGCGGCAGCGCAGGCAGGCGAGGGCCCCGCCGCTGGCGAGGGCGCGGGAAGATCGTCGGATGTTGCTGAATGAGCGTCGGTGGGCAGGACGCCGGGCGCGACCAGCACATGGGCGTCAGGGTTATGCGTGACAAAGCACTCAGCTTGGGCGAAGGCTTCGTCGAGGGTGCAAGCGCTGACTTCGAGGCGCAGATCAGCGTGGGGCCCGGATGTAAGCCCTCGCGCCACAACTTCGACGTCGTAGCCCAAGCGGGCAAGCCGCGCCGCGACCGGCGCAGCGGTATCGGAAGAATCGCAGACAATCACTGCCAGCGGCATCCTGTCCCCTCATAGTTCAGTTACGGGCGCACCTACTTAGACGCTTTCTGCTGCGGGTGGGTGGCCAAATCCATCGGGCGATCAGGTGATCGGGCGAACCGGCGAAGTGGCGATCTGCGTTGACTTTCGAAAGTGCCCTGTTTGCAAATCGCGGTGTCCAATCGTACACATCAAGGCGGGCCTTGAGCAACGTCCATAACTCGGACTGAAGTTCTCCGCAGGTCCGCCAGTCTTTGTGCGCCGGTTCGCCAGTTCGTCGGTTCGCCGGTTGGGCAGTTCACTACTTGATTTTGACGGAGCGGCGCCACTTCGCGGTAAGCCAGATGATTACGCCGACGCCGCACAACTCGAGTGGGCCGAGGGGCGGGAAGCTCAGCAGGCGCGTAGAACTGAAGTTGGTGGTCATGACCCAAACCGTCCAGACGACGCCGGCAGCGGCAACAATGCAGCCGATCTGCTCTTGCAAACGTATACTCATCGCGCGGAGCGTAGCACAGTTGCCCGCCACCCCGCTATCGCGCGAATGGCCCAAATGACTAATCGTTGGAAATGACCTTTTGTAACACCTGGGTGGCACGCTCGAGTGCCGCGGTTACCGTACGGAGTTGCTCGGCGGTGCGAGCGAGGTCGTTCTGATCGAGGGCTTCGTTCACCCCCGGCAGCACCACCGCCGCGTATCCCGTGTAGCGGCCCGGCGCGTAAATGGCGTGTTTGTACCAGGGGCGGGTAGGCAAGCCCTCGGGCAGCAGGAAAGCGCGTTCGGCGGCGCGCAGGGCGGCATTCAGCCTGACCGTATCGGAATTGGGGTTCGTCTGCGCGAGCTTCATACGCACGGCGACGGCATTAAACCGCTCGGCAGCCACAATCGGATAGTTGAAATCCGGGGCATTGGCGCCGAAGCGGGCATCGGCTTCCTTCTTCGCATCTTCGAGATAACGCTGGATTTCGCGCGCGTACTCCTCATAGTCGTACGGCAGCACATCGGCATCGGCCATGCGCAGCATCTCGATGCCCAGCACGCGGGCCTGCTGCTGTTCGTAGGCAAACGTGGGATCAGCAAATTTCTTGAACCAGGCGAAGTTGTCGAATACCGAGTGATAGACGCCGTAGGCGCCCCAGGAACCGAAGTCGGTAGCAGGAATGCCGAGGTGCTGGAAGAAGGCGACATAATCGGAGCCGCTACCCAGATCGCCGACCGGGACGTCACGCGTGACCTGGGCCGCGGGCAGGCGGCGCGAGGCTTCCTGCGGGACCACGTGCGCGTCTCGCTGCGGCGGCGCGGTCGCAAGCCAGGCGTCGTAAACCGTGCCGCCGCGCGGACTGGGCACGACCTTGGTGACGTCGCGCACGAATTGCTTGAGGCTGGGCACGGCAGAGGCGCCGAAATTCGGGCCGGAAACGGCAGCATCAGTGTTGAAATACGCTGCCGCCTTGGCCAACTGGGCGGCGTTTTGCTCGGCCCACTCGGTCGAGCCGATCAGGCCCTGTTCTTCGGCATCCCAACTGGCGAACACGAGGGTCCGCTGGGGCCGCCATCCCGATTTCAACAATGCGCCGATGCCGCGCGCGGCTTCGAGCATGGCGACCGTGCCGCTGCCGGGATCGACCGCACCGTAAACCCAGGCGTCGCGATGATTGCCCGCAATCACCCACTCGTCGGGAAACGTGCTGCCGCGCACTTTACCGATCACGTTCCAGATGCTGCGGAAGGCGTAATCCTGCTTGAGGCGCATGTGCACGCGTACAGGTCCGGGGCCGACGTGGTAAGTGAACGGCAGCGCGCCCTGCCACTCGCGTGGTGAAGCGGGCCCGCCGAGGTGCTCGAGGATGGGCCACACATCGCGGTAGGACAGCGGCGTGGTCGGCACCTTGGGCATCTGCGCCGATTGTTGCGGCGAGATGCGTTGCGCGTTCGGCAGGCCCGGGAGTGATGCGATGCCTGGCGTGGTGGGGTCACCCGGGAACTCGAACATGTAGCCGACCGAGCCACGCTGCACACCACTATCAGGCCGCCAGGGGCCCTGCGGATACTTATCGCCCTTAAACCAGCCGTCATCAATTGGGTCGGAATAGATGATGACGCCGGCTGCGCCGTTCTCCTGCGCGACATATGATTTCACGCCACGATAGTTCTTCCCATAACGCACCAACAGGACCTTGCCACGGACATCGATCCCCATGTCTTTCAGCTTTTTGAGGTCATCGGGACGGCCGTAGTTCGCGTACACGACCTCGGCTTCAACCTCGCCACTGGGCGAGAAGCCGTTGAAGGCCATGACGACGCGGCGGTCGTTCTGAAAGGGATCGTCGCCGGTAACGTGCTCTGGCGTGGGGCCGCGCATCTTCAGGCCGGTGGGCGCAACGACTTCAACGCTGATGTCCAGCGGACAATTTATCCAGACCTTGTACTCGACGATCTCGGTGTCGAATCCGGCTTCGCGGAACTGGCGCGCGACGTATTCGGCCGTCTGACGGTCTTCTGGCGTACCCGCCATGTGCGGGGCGGCGGTCAGCGCCTGGAGGTGTTGCTCGGCACGGCGCGCATCCGGGACGGCGAGAAATTGCGTTTCGCGCTCCCTCTGTGCCTTGGCATCGCGAAAGCCGAAAATGGAAGGACGCGCGGGGTTTTCGACCTCGACGGTGACGGTCGGGGTGTCTCGTTCCTGGGTGGCGCCGGCGAGAGGCGCAACAAGCAGCGCGAGTACAACGAGGATGAAGGTTGAACGCAGGACCTTTCTATTGCCTGTCCGGGGCCCGCATCGTGAGAGACCGGTTGCCAAAGGCTTACGCCCGTGGCCAATAACTAGCGCCGCTCCGCGCCTGGTTGTGAGGACAGCGGCGGCCGTGGGCCTGCACAAATACCTGTTATCTGGCGCCGCTCCGCGACTGGATTCGAAAAGGCTCTTGACCATGCTCTTGAGCAGGGAAATTTTCAGGGCGCGCAGTTGTGTCATCATGGCTCCGGGAAGCATTTGTGATTCAGCACTTTTGTGATTTGTAAGTGAACTTCACCGGGTCAGGACAATCACAAATCAACAATCGCTAAATCAGAAATGTTGAATGTACACCCTCGAAATGCAGCAAGGAAGCGGCCCATTGCTTGCCCATTGGCTCCCGGATATGGCAGAAAGGTGAAGAGCTAAATGGCTGATCCCGAAACCCCGATCGCCGGCGCCGGCGCAGCGCTGGTCGAAACGCCCGCCGCCCGCCCGGCCCGCGTGACGCGCGCCCTGCGTCACCGCGATTTTCGCTACTTCTTTCTGGGCAATCTGACTTCGAACATCGGGACGTGGATGCAGAACGTGGCCCAGGGCTGGCTGGTGCTGGAGTTGGCGCGCCATGATTCCGCCTTCTGGCTGGGCGTGGTGGGTTTTGCGTCGAGCGTGCCCATGCTGGTGTTTTCACTGATCGGTGGAGTGATTGCCGACCGCGTCAACCGGCGGCGGCTGCTGATCACCACGCAGGCGGCCATGATGTTGTTCGCCTTCCTGCTGGCAGTGCTGACGTGGACGCACTTGATCACCATTCCAGTAGTAGCGTTGCTGGCGTTTGCCACTGGACTGGCAATGGCCATCACGCTGCCCGCATATCAGGCGATGCAGACCGAACTGGTGCCGCGCGAGGACATCACGAATGCGATCGCACTGAACTCGGCGCAATTCAACCTGGCGCGCGTGATCGGACCGACGCTGGGCGGATTCGGCATCGTGTGGTTCGGCATGTCAGGCAATTTCCTGATCAACGGCCTGAGCTTTTTCGCGGTGATCGTCGCGCTCGTGGCCATTCGTTATCCGGCAGGCGCAGCGGCCGACGGCGACCGCCACCTGTGGCGCGATCTGGTCGAGGGTTTCCGGTACGTGCACCGCGAACGGCTGATGCGGACATTGCTGACCGTGACAGCGCTGGTCAGTCTGTTTGCGCTTCCCTATTTCGTGTTCGTGCCGTGGTTCGCGCGTAATGTGCTGCACCTGGATGAGCGCCGCTTCGGCCTGCTGATGGCCGCGTCGGGGCTGGGCGCGCTGCTGGGCGCGACGTACATGGCGTACCGTCACCCACGGTATCGTGGACGCGTGGTCGCGGGCTGCGCGGCGGCGCTGTCGCTGGGCATCATCTTGTTCACCAGCTCGCGCTGGTTCCTGGTATCGGCGGTGCTGCTGGGTGCGATTGGATTTTGCATGGTGATGGCCATCGCCAACGTGAACGCATTGCTGCAACAGTTGTCGTCGCGAGCGATGCGCGGCCGGGTGATGAGTATCTACACGTGCGCGTTTCTCGGGCTGTCGCCGATCGGCAGCCTGGTGGCCGGATCGGCCGCCAAGTGGGTGGGGGCCCCGGTCGCGATTGGCGCCATGGCGGCAGTGGCGCTGCTGGGAGCGGTCGTCGTGTGGTTTACGCAAGGGGAGTTGCGGGCGCTGGATTGACGGCCTGCCAGAACCGCAGAGGGCGCGAAGGTAAGCGCAGAGGGCACAGCCTGCAGTTGGAAAGAAGGGACAAACATGGCTAGAGCTAGCGCTGGGCCAGGCGTTACACCGGAACTTCGTGCGGCGTTGACGAAGATCGTCGGCGAACAGGGCTGCCTGTTTGACCCGCAGGAGACCGCGCCTTTTTGCGAGGATTGGCGGCAACTGCATAAGGGATCCACACCGGCGGTGGTGCGTCCCGCATCCACGGAGGAAGTTGCAGCTGTCGTCCGGCTGTGCGCGGAGCGGCACATTCCGCTGGTCCCTCAGGGCGGTAATACCAGCATGGTGAACGGCGCGACCCCGAGCGCCGACGGCGACGAACTGGTGCTTTCGCTGGCGCGCATGAACAAGATTCGCGCGCTCGATGTGGTTGACTTGACCATGACAGTGGAGGCTGGCGTGCCCCTGAAAGTTGCGCAGGACGCTGCGCTCGCCGAAGACTGCATGCTTCCGCTGTCCATGGGCTCGGAAGGATCGGCGCAGATCGGCGGCGTGTTGTCCACCAATGCGGGAGGCAACAACGCTCTGCGTTACGGCAACGCACGCGAGCTGGTGCTGGGGCTGGAGGTTGTGCTTCCCGATGGTGAGATTTGGGACGGGCTGCGGCGGCTGCGCAAGGACAACACCGGGTACTGCCTGCGCCAGCTGTTCGTGGGCGCCGAGGGAACGCTGGGCATCATCACGGCGGGCGTGCTGAAGCTGGCGCCGCGGCCGCACGATGTGGTGGTCGCGTTGTGCGCGGTGCCGTCGGTGCAGGCCGCACTGGATTTGTTCATTTTGTGCCGGCGGCACCACTATCACCCGATGCAGGCGTTTGAATACATGTCAGGCGATGGCATGGAGCTGGTGCGCAAGCACATCAGCGGCGCGGAGTTCCCCCTGGCGAAGGCGGCTGGTCATTACGTACTGGTGGAATTGGCAGATAGCGCGTGCGAGGCGGGCCTGCGAGAGAAACTGGAGGCGGTGCTGGAGAAAGCCGCCGACGCCGGTCTGGTGCAAGACGCGGTGCTGGCGGGAAGCTCTGCCGAGCGCGCCGCGCTGTGGCGCTTGCGCGAAGAACAGTCGGAGGCGCAGAAGCGCGAGGCGGCGTCGGTAAAAAACGACGTTTCGGTCCCCGTGTCGAAGGTTGCGGAATTCATTACCGCGGCGCGGGCGGCGTGTGAGCGCCGGTTTCCGGGAGTGCGCGCCGTACCTTTCGGCCATATTGGCGACGGCAACATCCACTTCAACGTCCTCGCGGGCGTGGGAACCGACAATGCTGCCTTTCTCGCCCGATCACAGGAGGTGATGGACACGGTGAACGAGGTCGTGCGGCAGTTCGACGGCAGCTTTTCCGCGGAACATGGCATCGGCCGGCTGAAACCGTACATGATGGAAAAATGGCGCGGGGGAGCAGAGTTGGGGACCATGCGGCGAATTAAGGCCGCGCTCGATCCGCTGGGGATCATGAACCCGGGGAAGGTGTTGCCGGGGTGAAGAAACCGTGGGCCGTGCAAGCAAAATCATGCGGGGTGCAATTTTTTCTTGACAGAGTAGCCGAACTGGTTCATCCTCTTTCAACTTCCGATTTGTAATGTGGGGGATTACGTCAAAGTAGCAAGCGCGTGGGGCCTTAGGTGTTTATTCGAATTGAGTAAGTAGGTTTTACTTTTGCAGGGAGTCTTTGAGGGAACTCTTCTCCACCCGGTCGGCCTTGGTGCGGGTGGGCATGTGGTCCTGAGAAGACAAAGAAGTCGCAGAAACCCGTGCGAAATTGCCCGGAGTTTCGGAATTAAGCACGTTCGCAGGCACGGCGGCGCCGAAGGCGCCGTTTCGTAGAAAGCCGGGAAGGAAACATATGTTCAGGAGAATTGCTGCTCTCCTGCGGACCGCCGCAGCGATGAGCCTAGTTGTCGTCGGCGCCACCTACTTTGCGTGGGGGCAAGGATCTGTCACTCACGGCACGATCACGGGCGATGTCACGGACGCCAGCGGCGCCGTGCTGCCCGGCGCCAAGATCGTGGCGCAGAACCAAGGGACGGGCTTGCGTCGTGAGGCCGTGGCGGACGCGAACGGCCATTTCGTAATGTCGCAACTGCCAGCCGGTCACTATTCGATCTCCGCTGCGGCGACGGGCTTCAAGGAAGCCGTCGTGCGTGATTTCCAGCTCAACGTGGACGCGACAGTAAACATTAAGTTCGCACTGAACCTCGGGTCGGTGGAACAGAAAGTGGATGTCAGCGCCGAGGCGGCGCAAGTGGCCATTGACGTGAGCAAGGCCGAAATCAGCAACGTCATTCAGGAAATCCAGGTGCGCGAGCTGCCCATCAACCAGCGCAGCTTTACGGCGCTGGTGACGCAGCAGCCTGGCCTGGTGACGATGACAAACACGTCCAACGCCGCCAGCCAGACGCCGACCTCAACTGCCTATTCGCAAGGTTCGCAGATCAGCGCCAACGGTTTGGGTTCCGGTTCGATGGCGTACCTGATCGATGGCGTAAACATCAACAACTCCGGCTTCGGCGCGCCGGGGACGGCGGCAGGTGGCGATATACCGGGCGTTGAGGGCATCCAGGAATTCAAGGTGCTGAGCCAGAACTATAGCTCCGTGTACGGGGGCTCGGCGGGTGCAGTGGTCAGCTTCGCGACGCGCAGCGGCACCAACGATTTTCATGGCAGCGCCTACGAGTTCTTCCGTAACGACGTGATGGATGCGCGCGAGTACTTTAATCGTGAATCCCAGGGCCCAAAGAACCCATACCGCCGCAACCAGTTTGGCGCCACGCTGGGCGGTCCTATCAAGAAGGACAAGACCTTTTTCTTTGCCAACTACGAGGCGCTACGTTCGCGCCTGACAACCACCGGCATTGCCTATGTCCCGAATGATTTCGCCCGCAATGGCGGCGGCGACGGCAGCGACGGCCGGTTCCCTGTATTCGATCCCTGGGGCCAGCCGACGGAAATCTCTCCGGGCGTAAAGGCCATTCTGGAAATGTATCCGCGTGCTAACGGCCAGATTTTCTCCAACGGTACGGGTGAGGCCCATTTCGCCAATTACCAGCCGGTCAATCAGCACTACGGCATGTTCCGTTTTGACCAGGTATTGAGCTCCAAAGACACCTTCATGGCGCGCTATACCATTACCAATGCGGAAGGCTATAACGCCTTCTTTGTGCCGACGTATCAGTTCGACAAGTTCAGCCGGCTGCAGGGGTTGTCGATGAAATGGACGCGCATCATTTCCAACAGCCTGGTCAATACGGCGAGCTTCTCTTTCCAGCGGTCGCTTACCACTTCCGTCGTCGGCCCCACGATCCCGGTGCCGCCGGCTGCCTACACAGGAAATGCGGCCCGCCAGCTTCTGGGCTCGATCAACGTCGGTGGCGGCGGTGTAACCGCAGGTGCGCTCACGACCATCGGTATCGACACTTGGGGCCCGTTCCGCGGCGCTCACAACATCTTCCCCGTCACTGACGACTTGATCTACACCCGCGGTAATCACACGTTGAAGTTTGGCGGCCAGTTTGTTCCCAAGCAGTGGAATTGGGACAAGGGCAACATGGAATCGGGTGATTACGTGTTCGGCAGCCTGAACGACCTGCTCGCCGGGCAACCGCAGATCATGTTCATCCTTCAGGACGGCCAGCAACCACACTGGAAGTACCGCAGCAAGCACTTCTCCTGGTATGTGGAAGACAGTTGGCGTGTGAAACCGAACGTGACCCTGACGCTCGGTCTGCGCCACGATTTCCAGGCGCCGCTGCTGAGCGAGGCGCACAACCCTTCGCGTATCGGCATCAACATCTCGCGGGACAGCAACACGGTCGTTCCGGGTGAGCCGTTCAAAAACAACACCTGGAAGAATTTTGCGCCGCGCGTGGGCATTGCCTACGATCCGTTCAACAACGGCAAGACTGTCATCCGCGCCGGCTTCGGCATGTTCTATGATCCCATCACGCTGGAACAGATGTCGGGTGAGCTTACCTATAACTCTCCGTACCCGAACCTGAACGCGCGGTTCGGCATCACAGCGCTTCCGCCGGCAGCGCGTGGCACACCGGGCAATCCGCTTCCCGGATTGGAGGCCTTCGCGCCGATCCCATTCCCTGCCTGTCCGGCACTGCCGAACGGCCAATCTGAATGTACGGTGCCGTCGCCTTTCCTGGGTCTGCTGACCGCGATGCTGGGCGAGGTGCGTTCGCCTACGTCGGTGCAATGGAACCTGCAAATCGAGCGTGAGTTGCCGGCGGGCTTCAGCCTGGGTGTCACCTACATGGGCTCGCACAGTTACAACAACATCCGCGGCCTGGAAGGCAATACCAGCAAGCCGTGCAGCATTACCAACGGACGGCCCTACTTCGGCCAATACAAGGGTGAGTGCGGAACGACCGCTCCGGCGGTTGCAACGGTGGCGATTGAGCAGTACGCCATGTCCTACGACGCGCAAGCGAAGTACAATGCCGGCACGGTAACTCTCAACAAGCGGCCCAAAGGCGGCATTAGCTTCTCGACGAGCTACACCTTCGCGAAGGCGATGTCGAACTCCGATAGCAAGGACCTCGGGGCCTTCATGCTGGGCAATGCCGGACACTCCGTGTGGCCGACGAACCCGATGGCGGACTGGTCCGAATCGCAGTACAGCATTCGCCATCGCTTCACCGCAAACGGCATCTTCGAGTTACCCTTCGGCAAAGGCAAGAAGATCGCCGGCGATGCCAGTGGCGTTAAGCAGGTGTTGCTGGGCGGATGGGCCATCAATCCATTGATCGAAATCCGCAGCGGTATTCCCTTCTCTGTGCTGGCTGGCGTGGGGATTTCCAACGTGGGTGACATCGTGGCGCTTCCCGATCGCCCGGACATTCTGCGTCCCAATCCGGTGCTTGGCGGAGTGGACCGCTACTTCGATCCCAAGGCCTTCCAACTCCAGCAGCCTGGCTACCTGGGAACTGCGCCGCGCAACTCAGTCCGCGGACCGGGCTTCACGGAAGTGGACCTGAGCTTGACCAAGAAATTCAAGACTTCGGAGCGGACAAATCTCGAGTTCCGTGCCGAGGCCTTCAACATCATCAATCACCCGAACTTCGATCTGCCGTTCAACCAACTGTATTCGCCGACGCCCGCGCTGCAGCCCGACGGTTCTCGTACGGTAGGGACCGATATCGCGACCTGCAGGCTGACAACTGCCGAGATGTACTTGTATTCCTGCAACCCGACGGCGGGTAGCATCTCGCGCATCGTAGGTACTCCTCGCCAACTGCAATTAGCCTTGAAGTTCACCTTCTAGGCTGGTTTCGCCGGGGAGATGGTAACCGCCATCTCCCCGGTATTTCTTTTTGCGCCCCTTATGCATGAGATGGGAATTGCGCTGGAGATCCTGAACGTCGCCATGGCGGCAATCCCACCTGACATGCGCGATGCGAAGGTCGAGGCGCTGAACATCAAAGTCGGGAAACTGAGCGGAGTAGTTCCGCAGAGCTTGCGTTTCTGCTTCGACGTGGCGGTCAGCGACACGCCATTCGCGGGCGTCAGGCTCAACATCGAAGAAGTGCCGATCGAGGTCGAGTGCCGGGATTGCGGCGCGCGCATGATCATCGAGACGGCACATTTTGTCTGCCGGGGCTGCCAGGGGGCCAGGCTCGAGCTAATATCCGGCCGGGAATTGCTGGTCACGTCGGTCGAAGTAGCGGATACGCCCGCGTCGTCAGGCTAAAGGAGTGCGGCGTGGAAGTTAAGGTCGTACGCAAAGTGCTGGCCATGAACGACCAAATGGCCGCGGAGAACCGACGGCTCTTTGCGGAAAAGGGCCTGCTGGTGCTGAACATCATGAGTTCACCGGGATCGGGCAAGACAACAACGCTGCAAAAAACGCTGGCCCGACTGCTGCCGAGCACTCCGACCGGAGTGATCGTTGGCGACGTCTGCACCACGAACGACGCCGACCGGTTAGCCAAAACCGGCGCACCGGTGGTGCAGATCACTACGGGGGACTTCGGCGGCACCTGTCACCTGGCGGCGCACGTGGTTCGCGAGGCTGCGGCCGGCATTGACCTGGACGCGATCGATCTGTTGATCATCGAGAACATTGGCAACCTGATTTGTCCCGCCGCTTACGATATTGGCGAGGACCTGCGCGGCGTGGTCCTGAGTGTGACTGAGGGCGAGGACAAACCGTTGAAATATCCGGTGATCTTCCGTGCAGCCAATTTCGTTTTGCTGAACAAGATTGACTTGTTGCCCCACCTCACGTTCGATAAGAAAAGGGTGATCGCCAACATCCGTGCGGTGAATCCCGATATTCCGATTCTCGAGATTTCCGCAGTTACGGAGCAGGGGCTTGACTCGTGGATTTCCTGGATCAAGGCACGCATGCAGGAAAAACGGGAGCAGCTAGCGGCAAGCCACACGACTGCATAGCCCGACAATGCGACTATTCGAGCCAATCACCATTCGCGGAATGACACTGAAGAACCGGATTCTGATGTCATCCATGGGCGTTGGTCTGGGCTATACCAACCAGCGAGTCAAGGCGTTCTACCTGGAGCGCGCTCGCGGCGGGGTGGGCGCGATCAGCATTGGCGCCGGAATTCCTGACCTGTTCGTCAGCGATCAGGCATGGGGGAAACCCGGCGCGGTCAAGCCGTTTATTGAACGCCTGCGGACGGTCACGGACGAGATACGCCGCGCCGGCTCCAAGGTTGGCATTCAGTTCTACTACGGTAATCGGTATCCGTTTACGCTCGATCCCCGGGCGGGCGAACTGGTGGCGCCTTCCGCGCGGCGCGAGCCGGACCCACCACGGAGCGCCTGGGTAAATGCGGGCGACTACCTGCGCGAACTCAAGGTCGAGGAAATCGAGTCGATTATCGCGACGTTCGGTAAGGCCGCGGCCGCCGCAAGACAGGCCGGCTTTGATTTCGTTGAAATCCATAACGCGCACGGGCTGCTGCCGTGCCAGTTCTTTTCGCCTGCCACCAATCGGCGGACGGATGAGTACGGCGGCAATCTGGAACGCCGAATGCAATTTGGTCTGGAATGCGTCCGAAGCATGCGGCGCGCCGTGGGAGACGACTATCCGCTGTTTGCGCGGCACGGGGTGATGGATGCAGTACCCAATGGCTTCTCGATCACGGAGGGCGTCGCATTCGCCGTTGAGCTGGAAAGGGCCGGGATTGACGTGCTGAATGTTTCGCTGGGGACTCCTCCGTTTCAGGGCGGCTATGTTCCGGCAGGTGAGGACGCAATCGGAACGCACGTCCATCTGGCAGCGGCGGTAAAGCAGAAAGTCAGCGCGCCGGTGGTGGCCGTTGGCCGGATTAAGACGCCGGAGTTCGCGGAGGCCATACTCGCGGCGGGTAAGGCGGACATCATCGCGCTGGGCAGACAGTTGATTTGCGACCCGTACTGGCCGGAGAAGGCGGCCGAAGGAAAAGCTGACGAGATTATTCCTTGTATTGATTGTCATGAGTGTTACGGCAGGTCCACAGCGGGCGAAGGCGTTGAATGCACCGTCAACTACCGGGCCGGACACGAGGGGCAGTTGGAAGTCAAGCCTGCCGAAAAACAAAAGCGAGTCGTGGTTGTGGGCGGCGGCCCGGCGGGCATGGAGGCGGCCCTCGTAGCAGCACGCAGAGGACACAAGGTAACCGTGTTCGAGCGCGGAAAGCAACTCGGCGGTGCGCTGCTGCTGCAGGCCATGATGCCGTACAAAGCCCAAGTCGAGAGTTTGACCGAATACCTTGCGGCCCAAGTGCGCCGAGAAGGGGTGCAGATCCGATTGGGTAAAGCTGGAATTGCCGGCTCAAACGGGGAAGGAAAGCCCGACGTGGTGGTTATTGCCACCGGCGCAGTTCCGGTCAAGCTGGACATTCCTGGGAGTACCAGGGAGAACGTCATTAGCAGCGGCGATATTCGCAAGCTGGCCTGCAGCGGAGGAAATGGAGCGGCGATCCGCTCAGGGTGGCGAGGGACACTCATCCGGATGGGGGCGATTCTTCTGCGGCGGCCGTTGCCGTTATCGCTCAGAAGGCGCCTGGCACGAATCGGGATACCGATTCTCGCTGGGAAAAGAGTTGCTGTACTGGGCAATGATTTAACGGCATGCCAACTGGCGGATTTCCTCGCGGAACAAGGAAGATCAGTCACCCTGGTAGCGACCGAAGATCGGCTCGCCAACGACCTGGTATCGACCCTCAGGCTGAGGCTGCTGAAGCGCCTGGCAGACCGAGGCGTTCTGCTGAGGACCGGTGTCAAGAGTTACGAAGAGGTCACCGAGGGTGGCATCGTGGTTGTGAACGAAACTGGAAGCAAGGAGACGATTCCTTGCGATTCCATCATCCCCATGCTCGGCTTTACCGCGGGCGATGATCTACAAGTTGCGTTTAAGGCATTTGCGCCCGAAGTCTATGTCGCCGGCGACCGGGCGGAGCCGTTAAAGCTGTTGCACGCCATTCATGACGGCGCACGGGTGGCAAGCGAGATTTAATGAGAGCGCGTGTGGGCTGGGACGGCTTCACAAGAACTGTGTCCTCGTCCGGCAATGCAAGCACAAGGTCCCTCGACTCCGCGCGGCACAACCGGCCGCGCGTCGCTCGGGATGACAGGCGCGAGAGTTCAGGCAAACGGATACAGCCATTCTGAACTCGCTCTAAACCACAAGCTTCTCGTTGCCGCGCGGCAAGGCGGCCGCACGTTGCGCTCGAAAGCCGCGCACCAAAAAAAACGGGCCCGCCGCCGGGACGGCGGCGCTAGGCGTGGTACCAGGCGGGACGCTCGCCGCGGTCGTAGCAGCCTTCGGTCAGGTTCGGCTTCTCTGCCTTGAGGATGTGCTTTTGAATGCGCATGGTTGCGGCAGTCTTCGGCAAAGGCACGTCCCGGAACTCGACATAGCGGGGAACCTTAAAGTAGGCGATGCGTTCCCTGCACCAGTCAACTATCTCCTCCGGCGCCAGGGTTTCGCCTGGCTTCAACACGACATACGCCTTGATCTCTTCACCGCGAACCGGGGAAGGCACGGGAATGCAAGCCGATTCCTGGACCTTGGGATGGGTGTTAATGACGGCTTCGACCTCAGCCGGGGAAACGTTCTCGCCACTGACGCGAATGATGTCCTTACGCCGGCCAAAGAAGTAGTAGCAGCCATCTTCGCCTAGCCAAGCCGCGTCGCCGGTATGCATCCAGCCGCCGCGTAGAGCCTTGACAGTTTCTTCCGGCTGTTTGAAGTAGCCCTTCATCAAGGCAGGGCCTTTCACTACGAGCTCGCCAATCTGCCCCACCGGGAGTTCGTTGTCGTTCGCATCGACGACTTTAATCTGGGTGTTCTTGGCCGGATCGGGATGCGGGGCACCACGGCCGATACACCGGACGTCGTCCAGCGGTCCGCCTCGCTCCTTCTCGAGCGCGGGAACATCGCAGAACGCGCCGATCATAGTCTCTGTCATGCTGAATCCGCCCCTTACCTCGACGTTGAAGCGTTGCCGGAAGGCGGTTGGCATGTTGAAGAAGAAAGCGCGAACGGGATGGTCCTTGTCGCGATCGGACGGGGGTTGCTTCATGAGCAGGGGCGCGCCGAAAGGTGTGGCGATGGTTGCCTTGTAGCGGCGTGTCTCGTCCCAGAAGCGCGAGGCGCTGAATTTCTCCACCAAGATCAAGGGAATCGCGGCGCAAAGGCTGCCCATGGTGGCGTAGAACTGGGCGTTGCCATGGAACAGCGGATTATGGTTGATGACGCGGTCTTCCGGAGTCAGGTTAAACCATAGGCCGAATGCCTGGCCGGTATTCACATAGGCGCGATGAGGGAGCATCACCCCCTTGGGGAACCCGGTGGTGCCAGAGGTGTAAACGTACGCGGCGACATCTTCATCGTCGATGTTGACCGGCGCGAGAACAGGAGAACCGTTGGAAATGGCGGAGAACGGGATGACGTCAGAATCCGACAAGTCGCCCATGCACACGATGGACTGGACCGCTTTGCAGTCCCGGCAAATGGTCTTGAGCATTTGCAGGAAAGTGGGATGCGTGACGACCACTTTCGCTTCAGAGTGGCTGACGATGTACTTCGTCTCTTCCGCCTTGAAAGCGGTATTGACGGGCACCATGATCGCGCCAAGCTTGTTGGCGCCGAACCAGGCATAGAGAAACTCGGGGCAGTTGGGCAGCATCAGGGCGATCTTGTCCCCGTGCTTTACCCCCAGGCCCATCAGGCCATCGGAGACCTGATTGACCTTCGCGTCAAAGTCCTGGAAACTTACTTCCTGGTCTTCGAAGAAAAGGTAGGTCTTGTCCTTTCCCTTTGCAGCCGCCGCTTCAATGACTTCTCTGATGTTCATGGTGCGTCACCCTCGGCATAACACGCCGGAAAATATCGGATGAATTTGACACAAACTGGGCCCGCCGCCGGGACGGCGGCACCACCAATGCATTGATCCTTTGCGCGGCAACAACAGCCGCGCTCAGAACGACAGAGGTAAGTACCAATGACGCCGGTTTATCGCCCGGCGCGGCCATGCAAGTGTCGGCCACTTACACCGCGATAAAGCCGCCATCCACGACCAGCTCAGCGCCAGTCACAAAGCTGCTGGCGGGAGAAGCAAGATAAAGGACGGCCTGGGCTATATCGAGGGATTCGCCTAACCTGCCGATCGGGGTGGCGGCTGTGTACAGAGCTTCGGCCTCTTCCGCTTTGGGGATGAGACCCAACTTCTCCTGGGTCGCAGCACCCTCAACGAGCATGTTGGTGCGGATTACACCGGGATGAACGGAATTCACGCGAATGCCGTAGCCATTCCGGCCACACTCAATCGCCGCGACTTTCGTCATCGCCCGTACCGCCCCCTTGGAAGCGGTGTAAGCACTGGCAGCGTAGAACGCCACCATGGCACAGACCGAGGCCATGTTGATGATGGAACCGCCGCGACCAGCGATTCCTCCGGGCTTCATAGCGATGATGCCGTGCTTGGTGCCCAGGAACACGCCATCCACGTTCACGGCCATGACCTGGCGGAAATCTTTCAGGCTGGTGTTTTCGATCAGGCTGATTGGACCGATGCCGGCGTTGTTCACCACTACATCGAGTCCGCCGAAGGTCTGCACGGCCGTTTGAACGGCCGCCGACCATTGGTCTTCTTCGCTGACGGCCAGAGGGTGAAAGACCGCGTCCCTTCCCGCGCGCCGGATGGCGCAGACCACGGCCTCACCCTCATCCCGCAATATGTCGGTGACCACCACTTTCGCGCCGGCCTCTGACAGCACCTCGGCGCACTTGGCGCCAATTCCCCGGCCCGCGCCGGTAATCAGGGCCACTTTCCCATCCAGGCGAAAACTGCTGCCATTAGCCGTCATGATCGTATCTATTCCTGTCGCAGGGACTTGGAGATCTCATCCAACTCCTGTTCGTCGGGCAAGAAATTGAACAGGATGGGATACCCCGGAGGAACCGCTTCGGTCTCCAGCATAGTGCCGCACTTGGGACAGATATATTCCCGCAGCACCATCCAGTCCGGATTGCAGGCACGTGGTCCGCGGTAAATCTCCTGCAGTTTTTCCAGCGTATCTCGCTCGTAAACCAGGGCGGAGAGTTTCCAGTTGACTTTGTAGTCACCGAACTCCTGGCCGCAGATATGCTTCACGACACGGCCACGGCTGTTTTCGACGATGTACAGGCCCTCGCCGATGGGAACTAGGATGGTGTCCGGCCATGGCACCCTCTCCTGCTCGATTTGCCGGATAGCCTCGAAGCGTCCGGGTTCCTTCGGCGCCCGCTGCATTTGCAACAGGACGTCGGGATCCAAATGGCCCTCGACCAGGTCCTTAAGGACGTCCTTGGGCCATACCGTACTTGGTTTCGCGACCGGTTTCTCGACAGATGCAACCGCACCCTTAGCCATTGCGCTCTCCTATACGGACCTGAAATCGTTGGGGAGTCCCCAGCACTCTCTGAATTCCCGCAGAAATTTGTCGGAGATACGGAAGATTTCGTTGAAGGACTTCCTCGTGATCTCCGGGATTTTGCCGGAAGTGATACGTTCCCGCTGCTGTGCAACGAACTCTGCCGCGGGGACCGCCCTCTTGATGCGGGCCTTGCGCTCCTCTTCCCTGCGGGCGCGCGTTTTGGCCGCATCTATCTTCTGGGTGCCGGGCTCGAACACGACCTTGTACACATTCGTGGCCGACCATACCGTCGTCACACCCTCGGCAAGGTCTTTCTCGATATCGGCGATGTCCCGTTCCAGTGGATCGCCCCAGCCACCGCCGCCACCGCTGCGCTGGTGAATCAAGTCGTAGTTGTCGAATTTCTGCGAGGCATCCTGGGCCGACGACCTGACCAGCTTGCCCTTCATCAACTGGGCGAATTCAGGATTAGCGGGATCTTCGCCTTCGGAGTGCGGCAACGGGAGCCGTTTGTCCACCAGCTCTTTGTAGTTCGTATTGCGATATGTGTAGCGGTATGCTGCCGGCGCCGGGTAACCGCCGAAGATCCCAGGAGAGGTGAAAACATTGTCGCCTGCGCCAGAGGTGCCCGTTTCGATATACCGGGGTCCGTTCTCGATGACGTAGAGCGATTCGACCGCACCGCCGCCGCGACGTCGTCCGTAGCCACCGCCGTCTTTGTAAACGCCGCGTCCCAGCCACATCAGCGGCCAGACATGCTCGAAGGTCTCGCAATCGGACATATTGACTTCGGGATTCCACACCGAGTTGGCAGCGCACAGACCGTCGTAATTGCTTTGCGCGCCGGAGCCGGAGCAGTTGGTCTCGAAGTTGTAGGCGGCAAATACGTTCCCCTTCCGGTCAATACCGCCGGCGAACATGCCGCTGTTTGTCGGCTTGCTCGCGAAGCCTTCTTCGCGAATTCCCTTGGCGTAAAAGCCTCTCGCCAGAACCGGAGTTAGTCCGGCCGCCATAGCTGAAACAATTGTCAGCCAGCAGGAACAGGCCTTGTCCTTTTCAGGATTGAGCGTTGTTCCGCGGGGGACGTGCAGATCAAAGCCGTACACCATGCCCTGATTGAAGAAGCCGTCGGTCATGGCGTCCTGAAGCAGGGTATAGATGTGGTTGCCAAGGGACGCAGCGAACGACGAATTGTTCGAATGGTACCCGGAAGGACTGGTGCCATCCCAACTGAAGCGCAGGTGGCCTTCCCGTTCGACCTGCGCATCCAGGGCCATAATCGCCATGTAGTCCACCGGGATGCGGATCGGCTGGCTGGCGTTGGGAATGTCGTACACCGCAACGCTGCGGTAACGCCCGGGGAACAGCGATGCCTTGATCTTGTTCACGGCAAACTGGCGGCCCGATTCGATCATCTCGTAGCAAGCCCTGGAGAAGTAGTCGGCGCCCACGCTCTCGATCAACTTCAGCAGCGCATGCTTCATCTTCATGCAGCCGGCCAGCTTCGCTTTGTCGTCCAGGATCCACCACTTGCCATCGCGCGTGTTGCGCTCGATCATGATGTGAAAGTCGGGGTTGAATTGGTCATTTACGCCGACCTTCATGCAGGGGACCATCTGGCCGTCGTCGTAGCGGCTGAGGGCGGAAGGCGACATGCCGCCGGGCTCATGACCGCCGACTTCCATACAGTGCGTCAGGCCGCCGACCCAGGCAACCAGTTCGCCTTCATAGAACACCGGCAGCAGGACCGCCTGGTCGGCCGAGTGAGCGCCGCCGATGTCCGGGTCGTTGTTGTAGAAGATGTCGCCGTCATTGATACCAACGACTTCCTCATAGTTGTTCTTCAGCATCCAGTTGATGGACGCACCCATGCTGGCCATGTGCAGCAGGATGCCGCGGGAGAAGGCGATCGATTCACCTTCCGGAGTGAACAGCGCAAAGACGCACTCACCGAATTCGCGAACGGTGGGCGAAGCGCTGATCAGCCGGGCCGTTTCGCGGCCCTCCTGCACCATGCCCAGCAGTTGGTAGTAGAGCAGTTCCCACTTCAGGGGATCCTCTTTGAGTAGCTCGATCTTCGGCCAATTGCCTTCTGCGATGTTCTTTTCCCGTTGGAGAAGGCGTTCTTTGAGCTTGCCCATGCTAGTTTCCCCTCTTGAGCCAAAGTGTCTGGTACTCGTCAATTTCGATGTACCGGTCAGGCGGCACAACAAAGTTGGTGTTGACGTGCTCAATCACCGCCGGACCTGGAATGACATTGCCTGCCTTCAGTTCCGACAGCTCGTAAATCTTGGTGTCCACCATTCCACGGCCGAAGAAAGCGGGCCGTACTTCTTTCAGGGCATTGGCCGAGGGCTTCTTCGAACCCTTTTCCTGCGGAATGAGCTTCGGCTTGGCTTTCTTTACCGAGGCGATCAGGCCGACATGGCGTGACAGGTACCCCGCCTGCGGGTAGGTTCCGGCGGACGTATAGATACTGGAGTATTCCTTCTCAAAGGCAGCGATAAAGCGGTCCATGTCTTCCGCCGTATGGATTTTTGCGACGGGAGAATGCACCAGGATTTCGTCGAGCTGCCCGTAATAGCGGACAAAAGCGATGTAGTCGAAGTGGATTTCGTCCTTGCGGAAGCCTTCGGCCAGCATCTGCTCGGTGGCGTGGGCCTCGAGCTTTTCCCAGACATCGGTAATCACCTTGCCGACTGCGACCTTGGTGGACGCGCTGGCATTGCCGGGCACCAAAGCGTTGGTTGCCTGGATAAACTGGTGGCTGAAATCGGCAGTAGCCGCGCCGAAGGCGCAGAACACCGCGGAGTAGGGGAACATCATGACGTTCTTGTAGTTCGTCCCCTGGGTGTAACCCGCCGCATGGCTGGGGCCCGCACCGCCGAAGGCCAGCAGCGTATAGTCCTCTACGGCGTAGCCACGTGAGCTGATCATGTTGCGGCAGTAGTTGTCCATCTGGGTGTCAATAATGGTCTTGATGCCCCACGCGGCCTCCTCCACCGACAGGCCGAGCGGCTTCGCGATCTTCTCGCGGATGACTTTCTCCGCGAGCTCTTTGCCCACCGGCACGCGACCGCCGAGGAAGTACTTCGGGTTGAGATACCCGAGGACGAAATCCGCGTCGGTGACCGTGGGACTTTCTCCGCCCTTGCCGTAGCAGGCAGGACCAGGTACGGCACCGGCGCTCTTGGGACCGACGCGCAGGCGGCCGGTCATCGGGTCAATGAAGGCGATGGTACCGCCACCGGCGCCGATAGATTTCACATCCGCATAGGGAACGTTGATCAAAAAACGCGCGACCACCGGCTCGAGGTTCAGGTGAATGCGTCCCTTAGTCACCAGGCCAACATCGAACGAAGTGCCGCCGACGTCGGTCGTGATCATGTTGTCTATCCCGTAGAGCTGCCCAATGTAGGCGCCACCCAGCACGCCACCAACCGGCCCGGACATGGCGGTTTCCACCATCTTGGCCTGGGAGATCTGGCAGAGGCCGCCGTGCGAGAGCATCACCTGCATGGGTTTCTTGCCGCCCAGCTCCTGGATGCGCTTCTCCGACTCCCGCATTGACCGGCGGGCAATCTTGCCGGCATAAGCCTCGATGGCGGTCGCGTTGAAGCGATTGCATTCGCGGTTGCCGGGGCTGATCTCGTAGCTGGTGAAGACCTCGATTGATTTGCCGGAAGCAGCCACTTCTTCCTCAACAATCCGCTTGGCGGTCAGCTCGTGGTCGGGGTTGAGGAAGCAGTAGAGGAAGACGATGATGATAGCTTCCACGTCTTCGGCGATGAGTTCGCGCGCGGCCTGGCGAACTTCGTCAACATACAGCGGGATCTTCACCTCGCCGTAGCAGTCCACACGCTCGGTGACGCCCTTCATCAGCTTCAGCGGCACCAGGTCTTCGAGCTTGCGGTGGGTGGCGACATGGAGAATGTCTTCCCAGCTCATCTCGGTGTAGGTCTGCGCGCCGCGGCCCATATAGGGAACCTGCTCGAAGCCCTTGGTGACGATCGCTCCGGTCTTTATGCCCACGCGCGTGACAACCGTGTTAATGATGGCGGTAGTGCCGAAACCTACGACTTCGGTCCGGGGGAAGAATTCCTCAAGGCTGAGCTTCAGATTGTCGGTGACCGCATTGGCGACGGAATTGATGTGCCCGCCGTCCAGAGAGCCGGGGGTAGTGGAGGCCTTGCCTGAAAAGAACTCCCCCTGGTCGGTCATGACAAAGGTGTCCGTGAAGGTGCCACCGGAATCGGAATAACAGTAATACTTGGCGTCGGTACCCATTCGGTCTTCTTCTCCGTGTTCTCTGTTCAGCAGTCGGCGAGCAAACTCTGGCAGGGCCAGGCGGCTGGTCGGCTTAGTAGTGCACGCATGCAGCGGTTGCGGGCTGCACGAAGACGCTTGGCAATCACAAGCCGGGAGCGAAGCTCACGGCCGGCGAATGCCAGAACGTCAGTCCAGAAATCTTGGGTTGCACCGGCTAAAGCGCATGGAGTCAGCACGCGCCCCACATCGCGGGTAATACTTACTTACCTTCCTCCCTCTTGTCAAGCTTTTTCTGCAACAACGCACGGTCAGCCGCCCCAAAAAGCGGTTGTAGTGAATGTGGTGCAGGTTTGATGCGCATGCACAACCGATTACCCGCAGCCGCCGATATGCCCGTCACGGCGAAAGAGCACAGGCCGACGAGCGGGAGCCGATCGGCGTCAGCTTTTACTTCGCGGAACACTTCACAACCTGCCAACCACAAAATCTCGATGCTGGATGCTGGCTAGTCCACTAGTACGAGCCCCAGCAAGGTCCCATGGGGAACGCAAGCCGGGTTACAGTCAGAGCCAACGGGGAACACGTCCCAGCCGGCCTCGGCGGCCATGCGGAAAGCGTCAATGCTACTGCCCTCCATAGACGGCCTGGCCCTTAGCGGGAAGCGGCACGGCATGCCCTTCAGCACTTGACATTCCTTGAAGTTGCAATAGGCGGCATGGCAGGAGCCGGCGGAAAAAGCCACCGCCAGGTAGTGCCCATCGTAGAAAGCCTGGGATTCTATCTGCGTGACGATGTCACTGATCTTGCGGTAGCGGTTCAGGAGCTTCGTTAACGCCGGGGAGGTCACGATTTTCCCGCCTTCATCTGTAACGCCCAAGCCGTCACCCACCATGATGTTGGAATCGATGTCGAGCTTCACCAGCAGTCCCAAGTGATACGCGGACACCAAGTCCCTTATCTGATTAGCGTCGAGGCAATGCGGCGGGCAATGGGCGGAAATCCCATACTCGGGGCACTTGGGAATGCTGCACTTGGCGCGGACGCGTGTATCCACGTAAACCCGGTCCGCGGCGATCACTTTTGCGTCGGAAGCACCCATGCTCAGCGCCATGCTGCGATACGCCTGCACGTCGCGCTCGAGGTCCTGCTGCGAAAGCGGCCCAACCTGTTTGGGTCTTCGTTCATGCATGACGACAACTCCTGAACGGCGACTGTGCGTCTGGCTAACCTGCGGCGGCCGCGGCCTTCAACAAACGGCCCAGTTCGTTGACATCCCAGAACGCCCGCATCTGCTGCACCTTGCCGTCTTCCCGGAAGGTGTAGGTGCTAACACCCTGGAAAGTGATCTCGGCCCCGGCTGCGGTGACGCCGCGAGTGGACCACTTCACGACGGCTTCGGGCGGCGCGACAACGACCAGTTCCGGTGTGAGGTCGAGCAGCTTGAAGTTCTTGCGGACGCCATCAAAGAAAGTCCGCAGTGCCTCGTGGCCACGGTGGGCCGGCATTCCCACCGGGTCTTCCACGCTGCCATCCTCGGCAAACTGTGAGACCCATGCGTCGGTCTGCATAGAGCGAAGCGCGTCGCGGTATTCAGCAAGACGCCGTTCAATGTCACTCTTCTTCATTGGTCCATCTCCGTCGAAATAACGCTGTCGTTACTTCCTGCCTATCAAGTGCTGTCCCAGGACTTCGTCATGGGCCATTCTCTGCCGCCCCTTCGGGGCTACCAAGCCAGCCAGCCGCCGTCGATCGCTACAGTCTCGCCGGTCATGAAGCTGGCGGCATCGGACGCGAGGAACGCAACCACACTCCCTACCTCGCGCGGCTCGCCGCCGCGGCGCATGGGAATCTTTTTCAGGTTCTGCTCCAGGACCTTCGGATTCGACTCAATGTCCTTCTTCGCCATCTCGGTGACGATGTAGGAGGGCGCGATGCAATTGACGCGGATGTTGAACCGGGCCCACTCCACTGCCAGCGCCTTCGTGAGCTGAACAATGGCGCCCTTACTCGCGATGTAGGGAGAAAGATTCATGAAGCCGGTGCGGCCGAACACCGACGCGTTGTTGATGACGCAGCCGCTCTTTCTCTTCAACATCTCGCGGCCAACCGCCTGGGAGCAGAGAAAGTACCCTTTGAGATTGGTATCGAGAACGCTGTCCCACTCCTGCTCGGTGAGATCAACGAAGGGCTTGACGATGTTAATGCCCGCGTTGTTGACGAGAATATCGATCTTGCCGAATTCGGCGATAGCTTTGTCCGTCATGGCCTGAATGTCTTTGGCGTTCAGCATGTCGGCCCTGACGGTAATCGCCTTGGAACCTTTCGACCTGACCTCGGCAGCAACTTTTTCCAGAAGGGCCTGGTCGCGACTGGCGAGTACGAGGTCCGCGCCGGCATCGGCCAGCGAATAGGCAATTGCTTCTCCCAGTCCTTTGCTGGCGCCGGTAACGATGGCAGTTCTGCCTTGAAGGCTGAATATTCCGTTCGATCCCATGTATCTTTCTCCGATATGAATTTGCGTCACCTGGCCGCGTTGGACCGCGGTGCCTACTTGCCCGTGAATTTCGGTTTTCGTTTTTCCATGAACGCCCGCTGACCTTCCTTGAGGTCTTCCATCAGAAGAAGCCCGGGGCTTAAAAGGTCTTCCCAGCGATAGTCGTCATCCATTCCCCGGTGCAGCATGCGCCGTGTGGTCTGGACGGAAAGTGGCGGGAAGCTCGCGATTCTGTGCGCTACGCGCTCGGCCTCGGCGAGCAGGCGGTCAGGAGGTACGACGGTGTTCACAATACCGTATTCCCGCGCCTGGTGAGCATCAATGGTCTCTGCCGTAAGCAGCATGTTGGCAAGCCGCTTCCGGCCCACCACTTCCCTGCCGCGTCCCAGCGTAATCACATGGACGGCGCCAAAGCTTGTCCCCGGCAGCGAAAATTTCGCCGTTTCTGAAGCGATCGTGATGTCGCTGACGATGGCCACTTTGCAGCCGTAGCCAATCGCCGCACCGTTGACGGCGGCAATTACGGGTTGAGGAATGTTCTCGAGATGCCGGAAGGTCTTCGCGTCAATCCTGATGTATTCCGTGGATTCCTTCAGGTTTTTGAACTGCAGTTCTTCCAGGTCCGCACCCGCGCTGAACGCTTTGTCGCCGGCGCCCGTAATGATTACGGCGCGGATGTCCGCATCCTCTTCAATCAAAGTGAGCGCGGCATCAATGTCTTTGTACATCTGGGTACTGCAAGCGTTGAGCTTGTCGGGACGATTCATGGTGATCGTGGCCACAGGGCCGCGCGTTTCGAACAGAATCGTCTCGAAGGTCCTTGCCATTCGTAACCCCCTTCAAGCGTTTGCCGGCTTACAGCCCCATCTTCTGGGCCACAACTTCTCTGTGGTGCCTTGCATCGCCGAACAGAAACTCGGCCGAGCGAATTCTTCGGAAGTAGAGTTGGTGGTCGGCTTCTTCCATGAAACCGAAGCCCCCCATGATCTGATGTCCCAGGGCAACCAGCCTCTTGAGCGAATCGTTGACCCAGGCCTTGCAGATGGCAGCCTGTTTTTCCCAGGGCCTTTTCTGGCTGATCTGCGAACACGCCTGATAGGTGACAAGTACGGAGGTTTCCAAATAGGTCTTCATGTCCGCGCAGTGATGCTGAATGGCCTGGAAACTGCCGATGGGACGGCCAAACTGTTCGCGCTTCTTGGCGTAATCGACCGTCATCTTCAGGACCTTTTCGCCTGCGCCAATCATCTCGGCGGCCTTGGCGACAGCGCACATCTGGAAGACCGGCTGTAATACGTTCAGTCCATGGTTCGCTTTGCCCAGCAGGCCGGCAGCCGGCACGGCAACCTGGTTGAACCGTACTTCACAAAGTCTTTCTCCGGTGGACATCTCAACCGGTTCGACGGTTACGCCCGGAAGTTTCCGATCGACGATGAAAAGACTGGGCCCAATGTCGCCGTTACCGCCTGACTCTCCGGTTCGCGCAGCGGTAATGATGTAATCGGCGACGTGCGCATAAGGGACGAACCATTTCGTCCCGGAAAGAACATAGGACTCGCCTTGTCGGACGGCAGAAAGCGAGTCGCTGCTGGCGGCAGTCACCGAGTACTGTTCGTCGCAGGCGCTGGTGAAGATCTTCTTGCCGCTTGCCAGGTCTGGCAGAAATTTCTTCTTCTGAGCTTCAGTGCCGCCATGGAGGAGCAGCAGCGCACTGACCACCGCCGAGGAAAAGAAAGGGCTGGAACAGGCCGCGTGGCCCATCTCCTCGAGGACAACCGCCATATCCAGCAATTCCATACCTTCGCCGCCATAAACTTCAGGAACCAGCAGGCCCATCCAGCCCAGACGGGCCATCTTCGCCCAGAGCTTTGGGCTGTAGCCTTGATCATCGGCTTCCAACTCGCGCACCAGTGCGCTGTCCAGCTCTTTCGAGAAGAAATCCCTGGCGGACTCCTTCAACATTCTTTGTTCAGCAGCCAGATCGAAGTTCATAGTCCGGTGTCCTTATGCGCTGCGGGGCAGGCCCAAGCCGCGTTGAGCGATGATGTTCCTCTGGATCTCCGACGTTCCGCCGTAGATGGTCTCGATAATGGCCCAGCGGTAGAAGAAGTTCGGCATGCCGTGGAGCACGGCGCGTTTGTCGCCCGCCCGGACTTGGCCGGTCAGGCCGAGTATCTCCATGGCCGCGTCGGCAACACGCTGACACAGTTCACTGAAGAAGGTCTTCTCCATTGAGCTCTGGTAGCTGGGGATTTTGCCGTTGTCGAGCAGGTGTGCCAGTTGGAAGTAAAGCAGTTTGAGGACATCGAACTCGATCTCGAGCTGGGCCAGTTTCTGCCGCACGAGCGGGTCCTTCGCCAGCGGCCGGCCGTCCACCATCGTTTGTTTCACGAAACAGACCAGTTCTTCAAAGAACTTCTTGTAGTGTCCCCAGGGGAACATGCGCTCGAAATCGAGCGCGGCCATGATGTACTTGAAGCCCTGGTTCTTCTCGCCCAGAAGGTTCTCCTTGGGGACCTTCACATTGTCGTAATAGACCTCGTTCGTCCGGGTACCAGCCATGGTCTTCATGGGACGAATAGTGATGCCCGGGGTTTTCAGATCGACGATCAGGATCGAGATGCCCTTGTGGCGCGGAGCCTCGAGATCCGTGCGTACGGCTAGCCAGTGGTAGTCCGCAACGTGGGCGTGGGTATTGAATGTCTTCTGGCCGTTGACCAGGAAATGGTCGCCTTTGTCCTCGGCGAGCATCTTCAGGCCCATAAGGTCGGAGCCGGCGGCGGGCTCCGAGTAGCCCAGCGCGAATTCGATCTCGCCCTTGGCAAGGGGAAGCAGGAACTTCCTCTTAATGGCGTCGCTACCGTAGCGGAGAATGCTGGGACCGGCCATGTGCGCACCGGCAAAGTGAATGGGCACGCCGGCGTAGGCCATCTCGTTGCGGATGATGTAGGTCACCATCTCGGAGGACTCTAGTCCTCCATATTCTTTCGGCCATGATGGTGTGAGCCATCCGTTGGCGGCGAACTTGCGGATGAACTTTCGCCCTTCGGGTCCACCATATATGTATTCGAGCTCGTGCGATTCCTTGAGCATCTCGGGAGTCGCTTCTTTGGCGATAAACTGCCGAACTTCGCGAATGATTGCTTGTTGTTCCGATGAAAATTCGAAGTCCACGTTGCTTCTCCTGCCGCTCACAAGGGGCAAACGGCGGCCAGACGGCACAATAGGCCGGCGCGCCGGAATCGACCGATAGCCTTAGCTGGTTCCCACGCCAGAGTGTAGCACCCAGAGTGTAATACTTACTTACCATCAGGTCCACACTACTCACCCGCACGACATTCAGCGCTGAGTGGAAGTGCCAGAAGGTGGCAGCAATTCTGATGGCTTTCACTTTCCTTGTCAAGTGCTTTGTGGGCTTGCCACCCCTTTTTTCAACCCAACCACGTGCATAATCATATGGCGGTAGCTTTCGAGAAACGTTTCCTTTGGTACGATGTCGAGCCGGTTCTCGCCCTCGAAGCGCGCTGCTAGTTCCCGGGCGGCCAGTTCGACGCTCCCTGTGCGCTGGTACGTCTCCTGCATCAGGCGCTTCCGCCATTTCGCCGATTCAATTGACGCAGCCACAAAGCCCCGCGCCTCCTCTCCCGCGACGCAGCCACAATGGTCGCAGCAGACCAGCTCAATCTCCAGGTCCTTCAGCTTCCGCAGACTAGTTTCGAACTGGGTGAAGTTCGAGGTGCCATACGTCATCAGTCCGGTCGCGAG
Source organism: Terriglobales bacterium (assembly GCA_041946775.1). Lineage (GTDB taxonomy): Bacteria > Acidobacteriota > Terriglobia > Terriglobales > Acidobacteriaceae > JBHGBA01. The sequence continues at coordinate 50,344 of JBHGBA010000010.1, read as the reverse complement.
CGGAACACCTGCGGCTTCCGAGGGAAACAGGAGCTTCAATTGCGGCACGTAAGCGGAAATGGAACAGGGCGAGTGGCCGGGCGTTTCAATGATCCGAAGCTCAAGGTCGCCGAGATCGATGCGATCACCCTCACGGACAGCACTGCCTGATATGCCCAGCGGCCACTCCACACCGTATTCCGAGCAGACCTGCTCCAGCCCTTGCTTCCTGGTGAAATAGCGATTCGACTCGTTAATCACCTGGATTGCCTTGGGCTTGTTGAGAATCTCCAGAGCGCGCACAGACGCGTGGACCACTATGTGCGGGTAGTGACGCTTGAAATACGGAATGATGCCGACGTGATCAAAATGCGAGTGCAGGACGAGGAACTTGTCAATTTTTGACTGGTCTATGGCGAATTCACGAAGTTGGGCCACGACCTCAGGAACCAGGCAGCTCAGTCCGCCGTTGAGGAGAATGGAGCTTTTGCTGCCTTCCAACAGGTACACGCAGGATTCCTCGCGTCCGAGAAACCACAACCGGTCCTGTATCTTGCCTGGTTTCTTTATTCTCATTCGTGCGAGTCGAGGACCCTATTCCAAGCCGTCCACCCAAGCGGTGCCGGCGCGATAACCCTCGTGAACGGCATCTTTGATCCGGCGCGGGAATTTCTGGTCGCCAATGACGTAGTAAGGCAGGCCGGAATTTCTGACGGGCCCCATGACGGCGTTTTCGGCCGCCTTGAAGCCAACCGCCAAGATGAGGCTGCGGGCCTCGATTTCCAATGTCTTGTCGGGCGCCTGCACGACGACCAGGCCCGGTTCGATTTCCGCCACGGAAGACGAGGTATAGATCTTCACGCCGGACTCTTTCAGCCGGTTCAGCAAGACCCAGCGCAAAGTGATCCCCATGTCCGGCAAGGGCCTGGCCTGGATCTCCACTATGCTGACTTCGTAGTTCAGGGTGCGGAGATAATCCGCGGTTTCACAGCCCACTTCGCCTGCCCCGACAATCACGACCGGGCCTTCGGGAATGGCGGTGCCATCCAGAACATGGGTGCTCGAATACACGGGCATGTTTTCCATGCCCTTGATGGCAAGGGTCCTCTCTTCAGCGCCGGCACTTAGCACCACGCCATCGTAGTTGGCGGCGAGATTGTTGAAATCCACTTCGCCAACAACTGGAATGTTCAACGCTTTCAGCTCATAAATGTGGAAGCGGACCAGGTTGTAAATTTCCGACTTATACGGCGGCCTTGCCGCAGTGCCCAGCCGGCCGCCAGGCTGGTTCTTTTCGAGGACGGTCACGCGGTGGCCCCGGCGCGCCAGGATCCGTGCAGCTTCCATCCCCGCGGGCCCTGCCCCGACGACCAGGATCCGCTTCGGGTTCTTGGCGGGCGAGAGGGCATCGTTGTCCAACGCGGGATTGATGGAACACTCGATCTGTTCGCGCGCAAAGGCGCGGTCGAAACAGTTGCAGCAGCAGATACACTGGCGAATCGACTCGTCCGCGCCAGCCTGCGCTTTGTTGGGCCAATCGGGATCGGCGATCAAGGCCCGGGCGATGGTGACCATGTCGAGCTGGTTTTCCGCGATCACGCGGCGGGCCAAGTCGGGCGTCGTAATGCGGACGGCACAGGAAACCGGCAGATTCACCGCCTGGCGAATGCGCGTGGCGTAGGGAATGAAATGTCCATGGGCAACCGACGGGCCGATCTGATGCACGGGCGCATCGTGCCAGCCGGCGGTGATATTGAGCAGATGAACGCCCCACTGCTTCAGCGCCTTCGAAAGGTTCAACTGATCATCGGCATCCATGCCGCCCGGCATGTTATCGGTAGAGGATTGGCGGAAAATCAGCGGAAAATCGGGTCCGACCGCCTGCTTGATCGCCCCGATGATCTCCTTCACAAATGTCCGGCGCTTCTCTTCCGTGCCGCCAAACCGATCGGTGCGCTGGTTGGTGAGCGGTGACAGGAACTGGCTGATCAGGTACCCGGTGGCGCCCAGCAGCTCGATGGCTTCAAATCCCGCGATCCTGGCCCTGCGCGCGGCGGCGGCAAACGAGGCGATGATCGCTTCCACCTCGCCGGCCGGTAACTCGCGTGGGACCTCTTTGGTGTACCGCGAGGCAATAGCGGAAGGCGCCACCGGATCGAAGCCGCTGATGGATTTCTTGGCATAGCGGCCGGCATGGTTCAATTGCAATGCGGGAACCGCGCCCCCCGACTTGATGGCCCGGGCTATTTTCTCCAGGGCGGGGATCCACTCGTCGCGGTCAACGCCGATCTGGTGTGCGTCCTGTTTGCCGGCGGGATCGACGTAGCAAGTGCCGACGATGATTAAGCCGGTACCACCTACAGCCCGGCGATGGTAGAACTGCGCCCACTCTTCACCGACATCGAAGCCGCTAAACGGGTAGTTCAGCACCAGCGCCGGCATGATGATGCGGTTCTTGATCGTCAGCCCGCTGATCCGAATGGGTGAGAACAAGTCCGCCGCCAATTGCTTCTGCATTGCTCCGGTCGTCATCGAAGATTCCCTTACAGCCGCCTCTCAGCCGCTGCGTACGCCTCGCTCAGGCGCTTCGGCAAAAAAAACACCATGGCCCCGGCGTCGGAAACATCCGCAGGGGACGTTGTGGATCGACCGTACCGTGCAGTGGAACAGCGAACACCAGCCCGCGCTGATGAGCAAACTCCACGTGCCGAAATGCAGTGTGTGCAGCTATATACCACGAACTGCCCGGCCATCCTCACGGTTTCGGCCAGCCGCGCCCAGCGGACCAGCCAGTTTGTTGAGGGTAATACTTACTTACCTGCCTCGTCATTGTCAAGACTTTTCTGCTTCGAAGAACGGGGCAGGCAAAAAAAACCTTGACAACTGTCTGCGAAGTAAGTAAGTATTACAGGCGAACATTCTCATCCACACGCAGCATGGGCACGAGGATGGCGTGCGCCTTGCCTGCTGGTAGCAGTCAACAATTCAGACCGGGCGCGACGCGGGTGGAGTTATGGGCCCCGCTTCCGCGGGTCGAGTCTAAGTGGGGTGCCGCCATGAGTTCCTTCGTGGCGCGAGCAGCAACTCTGGATACGGGCAACACGCTTGGGGCACGCAGTAACGAAACCCCAATCGTGGCCGCGCTCAAGGCCGGTTCGGAACAGGCCTATGGTTGGCTGGTCGCGCAATATCACGCTCCTATCTACAACCTTGTTTACCGCACGCTGAGTGACCCGGCCGACGCCGCCGATACGACCCAGGAAATCTTCATCAAGGTGTTCCGCGGGATCCGCCGTTTCGATGGCCGTTGCAGTTTGAAAACGTGGATCTATCGCATCGCGGTCAATGAAATCTCCAACCAGCGGCGCTGGTGGTTCCGCCACAAGGCGCGGGAACAATCGATGGAGCCGCGCGATGGCCTGGGCGGGCTGGACGCCATCGGCGAGGCATTGCAGGACCGACTGCCATGGGAGGGCGCTTCGCCGTTCGACACCATGCAGTTGCAACAAGTGCGCGCACGCGTGACGGAGGAGCTGCAGCGGGTCCGCGAACCTTACCGCACCACGGTAATTCTGAGGGACATTGAGGACCTCTCGTACAGCGAAATCGCGGACGTGATGCAAACCTCAGAGGCCACGGTGCGCTCCCGCATCAGCCGGGGCCGCAATCTCCTGAAGCAACGTCTGGAGCCCTATTTTCAGGCAGACGGCCGGGCGGTGTACCAGCCGAGCTAGAAAATGTAATGAAGGCGCAAAGACAATTCGGCCGCGGCACCATGTGCGAACCCCGCGATGCCCTGATCGGCCAGCGCGTGACGAAATACCGCATCGTCCACAAGCTGAGTCGCGGCGGCATGGGTGTGGTGTACAAGGCTGAAGATACGCGCCTTGGCCGGCATGTGGCGCTGAAGCTGCTGCCCCGCGAGCGGTGCGGAGGGAGTTCGACGCGGGATGGTTTGCGCGGTGAGGCGTGCGCTGCCTCATCCGTGGGCCACCCGAACATCTGCGCCGTCTATGGCGCCGGGCAGCACAACGGACGGTTGTTCATTGTTCGGGAGTTGATTGAGGGCAAGGGCCTGCAAGAGTATCTGCAAAGCGAACCCCTCAGCCTCGATCAACTTCTCGACTTGGGGATCCAATGCGCCGCAGCACTTGAAGCAGCGCATGACAGCGGAATCGTGCACGGCTCCATCACCCCGGCAAACATATACATCACTGATCACAAGCAGGCGAAAGTGCTGGACTTCGGAACGGCCGGCGGCTCCGAGCAAGTCTCTGGGCCCGCGGTTGACGGGAGTTCCGATGTGCGCTCGCTTGCGGCCGTTTTGCACGACGCAGCAACCCGGAGTGGGCTCCTGCCGCTGGACGTGGCGGCCACGCCGGCAGCGGACTGCGACCCGCCGGCCAAGCTCGCCGCGGTCTTGAGCAGGGCCCTGCAGCAACATGGAGAGCACTACCGGAACGCCGCTAAACTCCGTGCGGCCCTCCAGAGCATCAGGCGCAAATCGGATTCGACATCCATCCCGGCAGACTCGCGAGTCTCGCCCTCCCGCAGGAGGGTGTTCCGCCGTTCCAGGACGCGTGCGGCGTATGGCATCGTCGGCCTCGCGTGCGTCCTGTTGCTGGTGATGATGCTGGGCTGGAACAAGTACCGGCACGAAAATTCGGCGGTTAGCAGCGCAGACACGGTAGCCGTCCTTCCCTTCCGCAACTTGGGACCCTCAGTGGATAATTCGCAGCGCTTCGCTCTGGCGAAAGACATAGTTTCGGTGCTAGCCACGAATAGTCCATGGAAAGTCAGGGACGTCTCGCAGGTGCAAAGGTATGCGGGCGCGTTCGATGCACAGCAAGCCGGTCGCGAACTCGGGGTATCGAAACTCGTCACCGGCCACTACGCACGTCGCGGCGAGCAGCTAAAGGTGACGATAGAAGTCATCGAGACCGCGGAGAACCGCCTCGAGTGGCTGGGGTCGGTGACGGTTCCGGCCCAGGATGTCAGCGGGCTGCAGCGCGCCATCCAACAGCAACTCGGCGGCAGCTTTCTACCGCTGCACCCTGACACTCGCATTCTGGACCGCACCACGCAAGCCAGCCGGCGGATTCACACGGTATTCTAGTACAAGCACATGACCCATCAGCCGGCCGTCGAAGTGGCGATCAAGTTCTGCGGAGGCTGCAATCCGACGTATGACCGGGTCGAGTATTGGAACCGGATTCAACACTCTGCGGGGGAAAGGATTCGGTGGTTTTCCGTGCATGAGCAGCACGGTGAAGTAGTGCTCGTAATAAGCGGCTGCCACAGGGCATGCCCGGAAAAAGAGTTGCAGACGACAAGCCGCTGCATTTCAGTGAAGAGCGATCGCATGGCGCCCCACGATGTTGTCGGCCGGGTCTTAGGGAAGGAGAATTCCGGTGAGGATCACAAGTAAGAGCGATTACGTCAAGAGTCTTCAAGAACAGAAGCACACGGTGTATTACAACGGGGCGCGCGTAGAGGATGTCACCACTCATCCTGCGTTCATTCCGCACATCAACGCCGCGGCCAAGACATATGAAATGGCGGAGCGTCCGGAATTCGAGGAACTCGCCACGGCAACCAGCCACTTGACGGGCGAGCGTATCAGCCGGTTTACGCACATTCATCAGTCCATTGAAGATCTGATTAAGAAAGTACAGCTCCTGCGAGCGATCGCGCACGAAACCGGGAGTTGCTTCCAGCGCTGCGTGGGGTGGGACGGGCTGAATGCCACCTACATGACCACCTATGATGCCGACAAAAAGCATGGAACCACCTATCACCAGCGGTTTCTCGAATACCTGAAGATGGTGCAGTCCACCAACATCATGGTAGTGGGCGGCATGACCGATCCCAAAGGGGACCGCAGCAAAGGTCCGGCGCAACAATCCGATCCCGACCTGTTCACGCACGTCGTGGGCAGGAACGATAAAGGCATTGTGATCCGCGGGGCAAAAGCGCACCAGACCGGCGCGGCGAACAGCCACGAGATCCTGATCATGCCCACGCAGGCGATGCGGCCCGAAGAAAAGGACTGGGCGCTGGTCTGCGCGGTGCCGCTGAACGCCCCGGGCGTGCTGCAAATATTCGGCCGCCAAACCAACGACGAACGAAAGCTAACTGGCGGGTTCGATGCCGGCAATCCGCAGTATGGCCTGGTTGGCGGCGAGAGCCTGGTCGTCTTCGAAGATGTTTTCGTTCCCTGGGAACGCGTGTTCATGTGCGGCGAGACCGATTTTTCCGGCATCCTGGTCGAGCGATTTGCGACACTACACCGGCAAAATTACGGCGGCTGCAAGGGAGGCGTGTCCGACGTCATCATCGGGGCTTGTGCGCTGGCGACGGAGTACCAGGGGACGAGCAAGGCGTCACACGTAAAGGAAAAACTCGCGGAGATGATGCACCTGGCGGAAACCTTGTATTCAGGTTCTGCCGGATGTTCAGCCATGGGCTCAAAGACGGAGAGCGGAGCGTTCTATCCCGATCCTTTGCTGGCGAACTGCACCAAACACAACGTCACCCGCAACGTGTACGAGATCGCCCGTCTGGCGCATGACATCAGCGGCGGCATTCTGGCCACCATGCCCTTTGAGGCTGATCTAAGAAGCGAGGAAATCGGCAAGCGGGTCGAAAAGTATATGGCCGGCGTGGACGGAGTCTCGGTCGAAAACCGGCTGCGCATTTTGAGACTGATTGAAAACCTCACCGGAGGCACTGCGCTGGTTGAGGCAATGCACGGCGCCGGTTCGCCCCAAACACAGAAAGTGATGTATGCACGGCTGGGCAATCTCGAAATGAAGAAGAAAATGGCAAAGCGGCTCGTGGGCATAGACGATAAATAGCGAGGAGAGACGCACTCTTATGGACATCAAGAATGTGGCCGTAATCGGGGCCGGAATTATGGGACACGGCATCGCCCAGGTCGCCGCCACCGCCGGGTGCAATGTTCACCTGAATGACATTGAGGACAAGTTCCTGCAAAAGGCGTACTCCAATATCAGCGACTCGCTTGCAAAGTTTGTAAGCAAGGGAAAGATGTCGGCAGAAGAAAGAGACCAAATCCTTTCGCGGATTTCGGTTACGACGGATTTCTGCAAGGCGGTGAAGGACGCCGACCTGGTCGTCGAAGCAGTTTCGGAGAACCTGGAGCTCAAGAAGGACATATTCAAACGGCTGAGCACCTGTGCTCCCGCGGGCGCCATTCTTGCGACCAACACTTCGCAGTACAGCATTACGGAAATTGCATCCGCTGTGCCTGCGCCCTCGCGCGTGATCGGGATGCACTGGTTCAACCCGCCGGTGCTGATGAAATTGATAGAGGTCGTGCGCGGGCACGAAACGGCCGAGGAGACGGTCGAAACGATCCGGGCGTTTGCCGCGAAAGTGGGCAAGGAGACGGTCGTCTGCAAGGATTCGCAGGGATTCATCAGCACGCGTGCGCTGATGGCGCTCAGGCTGGAATGCTACCGGATTCTCGAAGAAGGCGTGGCGACGAAAGAGGACATAGATAAGACGCTGCGTCTGGCCTTGGGACATCCGATGGGACAGTTCGAGTTGGCCGATTTTTCCGGCCTCGACCTTGACGTACCTGCCTCTGAGGGCTTGACCAAAATCTTTGGCGACCGCTTCCGCCCGCCGCAGACGGTCCTGCACCTGGTGAAGGCAGGCAAACTTGGCAGAAAGACTGGACGGGGCTGGTACGACTACACAGGCGATGGGAAATAGCCATGCAAAGCAATGACGATGTGGTAGTCGTGAGCGCGGTGCGAACGCCCTTCAGCAAATTTGGCGGCGCACTGAAGGATATGCATAGCATTGACCTCGGCGTTGTGGTCATACGGGAGTCGCTCAAAGCGGTTGGACTGACGGGCGCCGAGGTGGACGAGATGTACTACGGCATGTGCATCCAGTCGGAAGCGGCGCTGGAGAGCAACGTAAACGGCCGCCAGGCATTGCTCCGCGCCGGTTTGCCTCCGACGGTGCTTTCGATGACGCTCGACCGCGCCTGTTGCTCTTCCCTCACCTGCGTGCAACTGAGTTTTAGGTCCATACGCGCCGGAAACGCTGATGTCTGCCTGGCTGTCGGCGTGGAAAACATGAGCAATACGCCGCTGGTGATGAACGGGATCCGCTGGGGACGCGGCCTCCAGCCGCCCGTCATTCGGGACCACCTGAACCCGATCTCCTATACAGGCTTCAATGCAATCGCGAAGGACGCCGGCGATTCAGCCGTCGAGCACGGCGTCACGCGCGACATGCAGGACAGGTGGGCACTGCGGTCGCAGCAGCGATATCAGGAAGCAGCAAAGCAAGGCAAGTTCAAGGACGAAGTGGTACCGGTTTGCATTCCGCAGCACAAACGTCCGCCGGTGGTATTCGATACCGACGAATTCCCCAAGCCGGACACCACGCTGGAAGTGCTGGCGAAGTTGCCAACCATTTATGGAAGTTCGTCAGTGACTGCCGGCAATGCTCCCGGGCTGGATGCTGGAGCCTCCGCGGTTCTGCTGATGCGTAGAGCAAAGGCCGAAGAACTCGGATTGAAGCCTCTCGCCACCGTGTTGGCTGCTGAGAGCGTCGCGGTAGCGCCGGAGAAGATTGCCGAGGCCCCGGCGCCGGCTATCCAGAAAGCGCTTGCCAAGGCCGCAGTTCGGCTGGATCAGATTGACGTGATTGAGATCAACGAGGCGTTTGCCGCTGTACCGCTGGTCTCGACCAAGATCCTCGCGAGTGGCGATGAACGCACCTGGAGGGCGCTCCTGGAGAAGACGAACGTGAATGGCGGGGCAATTGCCGTCGGTCATCCGGTGGGCGCGAGCGGCGCGCGTATTCTGATGACCATGATGTACGAGCTGCGCAGACGCGGCGGCGGCTTCGGCGCTTGCGCGATCTGTGGCGGGCTGGGGCAGGGCGATGCTGCTGTAATCCGGGTTGAGGCTTAGTGCGGTTCCAGAGAACGCATATGCCTAGTCGGGGAACGCAAGGTGTCTGGGACTGCGGAACGGGGAATGTTCCACGTGGAACAGTCAAAGTTTTACTTTAAGTCTATGTCATAAGCGACTGTTCACTTGTACCGTTGGAGTGCTCTTCGTCGGCGACCTTAAGGGTGCTGTCAGTTTGAACCGCTGCCCCCGCGCAGCGGCCCATGATCACCAACGACGGCGCGGGAAGGGCGGGGCTGTGCGATATTGCCGTCAGGTTTGTCCACAAGACTTGTTGCTCGGGACGACCGGCCGCGGACACCACGGTGCATGGCGTGTGAGGATGTAATCCTGCGGCGCGAAGGTCCGCGCTAAGTTGGATGTAATCGTTTCCCGGCATATAGATCGCGAGCGTCGAGCCGGACGTGACCAGCTTATGCCACTCGGCGTTCGCACCTGGCGCGCGGTGCGCGGTCGTAAATACGACGCTCGCGGCGAAACGGCGATCGGTCAGCGACACACGTGATGCGGCGGCGGCAGCCAGAGCAGACGTAATGCCCGGCACGATTTCGAACGGCACGCCGGCTTCAGCCAGCGCCTCGATTTCTTCCCCCGCGCGCCCAAAGATCGAAGGATCGCCGCCCTTCAGCCGTATGACATTGCCCGCCGTCGAACCGTAAAAGACGAGCAGCGCGTTGATCTCCTGCTGAGTGAGCAGCTTGTGTCCGCAGCGCTTGCCGATGTCTATGACCTTGGCGCCGGAGCGAACCAGATCGAGAATCGGCTGGCTGACCAGCGCGTCGTGCAGCACCACGTCGGCCGCGGCGAGCAGTCGCGCCGCTTTCAGCGTCAGCAGTTCCGGATCGCCCGGCCCCGCGCCCACGAGAAAGACTTTGCCCATTAGCGCGACCCTCCCGCGCGCCGCTCGTGCGCGCGCGTGAAACGCTCATAAACTTCGCGGCTGGCAATGCGGTGGAGCGCCTGCCGGCGGCGTTGCGGGTCAAGCGCTCGGCGGAAAAACAAAGCCCGCACTCTGGCCAGCCAGCGCAGCCACGGCCCGTATTCCGGGCCAAAGGCGGCTTCCAGTTCCGCTCGCAACCTCTGCGCCAGTGCCGGACTGTGCCCGCCCGTGGAAATAGCGATCTGCAAATCGCCGCGCCGCACCACCGCCGGACAATAGAAATGGCAACGTTCCGGCTCATCCACGGCGTTGCACAACACGCCACGAGTTTCGGCCGCGCGAAATACTGCTTCGTTCACCGCCGGATCGCCGGTCGCGGCGACCGCGAGGAAAGTGCCGTCGAGATCGGAGGCATCGAACGCGCGCGCCGTCCAGGTGACGCGCCCGCCCGCAGCCAGCGCGCACACTCGCTCGCCGGCTTCCGGCGCAACCACATGCACCTCGGCGCCGGCCGTGAGCAGTCCCTCAAGCTTCTGCTCGGCGGCAGCGCCGGCGCCCACCACGACGCAGCGGCGGCCTTCGAGCTTGAGAAACATGGGAAACAGGTTGGCCATGGCCCAGCCCTCGGCTCCGTGCGGTATAGGCGCTTGTTCTACGCCATCGTTCATGGTCGCCGCCACAACTGACATCTCTTCACCTGACGAAAAACCCACAGCCGTGCTCTCTGGCTGTGGGTTCGGGGTAATGCGTCCTTCGTACTGCTGTACCACTAGCCAGAAGATTGCGCCGCACAACAACAGCGGTCGCCGGACTGCATGCCACAGATCTTCTGGCCGGTCACGGGTATTTACCTCTTGCCTGCCACCTTATCCGAAAAGCGGGCGGCAGGAAAGATGATTTTGCTGATCGTGTTAATCAAGGATTTCGATTGAAGCGATTTGAGGCTGGCCGAAATGGAGCAGACGGCCAGGCCCCACGGTGGCGGGGCAGGAGCTTGTGCTCCAGATATTTCAAGCCGAGTCCGGCGGCGTCAATTTCCGTATCTCACCGCCACGGCTCCATCTTCACTTCCCGTTCTGCGTAAACGAAGAGAGCAGCGGCGACGGTACAACTGGCGGGTTCGGCACCGGCATGTTCGCCTTCTTGAGCGAAACTTCTTCAAACAGGATCGAAGGCGCGACAAACGAGCCAAACGCAAATAGATCACCTCCGACATTGCCCGCGCCAAAGCCCGCAAAGATGGCATTCATCGTGGGCACATGCGGGCCCTGATAGAGCACCTGTTTGTCGCCCACGGCGACGATGTCTTTGAAGGAGACCGGCGTCAACGAGCTGATTTCCACGCCGCGCACGCGTTCTTCGCGGCCGTCGGGGAACAGCTTGAAAACGGCCACGCTCACGTCGTTCAAACCACCCGCGGCGCCCGCGGCAGCGGCAAACCTGGCAGCCCAGCTCAACGCTCCTTCACTTGCGCCCCGAATTACAATCCCGAAGTCGGACCCACGGGCTTTGGCGAGACGGAGCAAGTGCTGCCGCAGTTCCGCCGCGCTTTGCGATTTCCTCGCATCCAAGAACAGATTGCAGGGCACAGCCCCGAAAACGCCCTTGCTTCCAGTGCTGGTCTTGGCTTCGACGGTGGGAGTTCGCGTCGCCAGCACTGTTTTCAGGATCCCGGCTTCCACAATGTTCAGGTCCCGCGTAGGCACGCCTTCGTCGTCCATGGTGCGGCTGCCCAGCAGTGTCACGCCCTCGAACTTTGCAAGGTGCGGATGGTCGCTCAGGTCGAGAAACTCGGGCATGACGCGCCCGCCCAGTTTGTCAGTCAGAGGCGTTCCGCCCATCTGAGCGAACAACTGCGGTATCGCCGTTTCAAACTGCGGCTCATCGGTGACAGGAAAGCGCGCGGCAGCAATGGCAGGCGCAAATACTTCCGCGAGCACCTGTCCACCGGCTACGCCTTCGAACAGTACGGGACCGTTGTATCTCTCGAGGGTTGGTGCGGAGCGAAGCGCCAGCAGTCCGGCAACAAAACTTTTCGCCCGCTCTACCAATCCATCCGTCTTGATTTCCTCCATGCTGCGGCCTGAAACGGAAAATGAGTCTCGCACCGGCATGCCGTCCGCAGCCCGTGTGCCGGCATGTACACGGACAGCAACCATTGGCTCCGAACGCGTAAATACCGTACCTTCACTGTTCAGGAATCGCGTGTAGAGATCGCGAATGACAATGTCCACGCCCGACTCAATGATGTCCGGGGCCCCCCGGAAGACCGCCGCAACATCCCTCGCCAGCGCCTCAGCCGCCTTGCGATCGGCCTTGATTTCTCTTCTTGGCTCCAGCATGGCGATGGGCGGTTGCGGCGTGAAGTCGGGGAGATAGGCGCCATACTTGCGGGTTTCCAGCACCGTGCGCTTGGCGGCGAATTCACGCGCCGCCTCCTTGTAGGCCTGGTCGGTTGCCAGCCATATCTCTCGCCGGATCTGATCGTAATCGTCGTCGAGTGGCAGGAAGCGGACCGCCGCTGTCCTGCCGAAGCTTCGGGCCGTCAGGAAATTCGTGTTATCCAGACTGTAATCGCCGGTCCGAACCTGCAGAGTAAGTGCTCGCCCACGGGTGGTGCTGCTGCCGGTCAGGACCCCCAAGGTCGCGCTGATGCTGGTTGTGGTGCTGTCATCAATCCGGTACTGGAGGTAGTACGGCTTCACCATCTCGCCGGCGCGGAGCTGGCTTTTGGCGCGCTCCATCTCGTCTTTCATCGCTTTTATCACCGGGTCCTCGAGCGCGAACAGTGCCGGAGTCAGCGCCGCGAGCAGCAGAATTGCAATAGCATACATGAGTGTTACGCTTCGGGTTCTTGCGCTCACTTCGAGTCTCCTGTTGGGGGTGGCAGTATCGGTTTGCCTTGATCCGATTTCTCCTTGCGCTGGACCTCGATCTGCTCGATCAGCATCCCCGGGGCAATCGCGGAAACCGGCACCCACCCGGATTGCGCTCCGCAAACCCCGTTGAACACTCCCGGACTGTCATCTGTTGCCACGATTCTGCTGAACGCGATTAACGGAGTGCCGATCAGGTTCAGACCGCGTACGAGTTCCTCTCGCCCGTCCGCGTAAACCCGGTACACGACTGTCGGCAGTACGCTAAACGCGTTCGGAGCGGAGCGCGATGTGAACGTGAATCCCCCCTCGATGTCCTCGAACATCAGACCGTGGGGCTTGCCTGTCTTTTTCAGGCGTTCGATCAGCATTGCCTTTAGTCTCGTGCGTGGTACAACCTTCGCCGACTGCACCAGCAGGTTCGACTGCCGTGCTGCGACGTTGTATCCCTGCTGCCGACGTCCGTGCCCATTCGATTGCGAAAATCCTCCTACCGGCGAGCGCGACAACAGAAAGTTCTTCAAGATGCCGCTCTCCACAACCGGAACCCGGGTCGCCTTCACACCCTCGTCGTCGTACGGGTAATACCCCACCAAATCCTTGCCGTAAATCTGCCGCAGCGTCGGATCGGAATAGACGGACATGAACGCCGGGAGAACAGGCTGGTTGATCTTGTTCTTGAACGTCTGCGCATCATCATCGTCGTTCAGGCGATCGCCTTCGATACGATGGCCAAAGATTTCATGAAAAAGAACGGCGCTTGCGCGGCCGGAAAGAATCGCCGGTCCGGTGAACGGCTCCGCGACCGGCGCGTTCCGCAGGGCTGTGAGCGTGACCAGCATCTCGCGCACAGTCCTCAGCACGACGTCGTCCGCCGGCATTCCCTCCGGCGTAAATGACATAAAATTGCGCTGAAGGGGAAGGATTTCGCCATCACTGGCACGTATCGACGCCGAGATGGTAAGCCGGTACAGTGGCATGGACATCCGAATCTCGCTGCCATCGCTGTTTACGTATCGCCGGGTTTCCAACTCTCCCGTGGCTGAAACCGTGGCACTCAGGATGTCGGGATTACCCCTGAAGGGCTGGCCATAGAGTCGGACCTTGTCTTCCCATTCGGCCTGATTGAACGAGAGTTGCGCGTCCGGTTCGAAATATTGTTGCGCCGGTTCCTTGTAGAAATCCGGCAAACTTTTTCCAGTGGCGGGCTTGATTTGCTGGTCGGCCTTTACAGCATCGAATCGCTGCACGGCGGTGCGATAATGCCTGTCCGTCTCCAGCCATAAGGCGACCGCCAGGGCTGCAGGATCGTCCTCCAGCGGCAGCACTCCCCGCGTTTGCCCGAATTGTGAGGGGACAAAACCGCGCGATATCGAATGCGTGTTGTCCAGCAGATCGTCGCCCACGCGGAGATCAATGTCGAGTAGCCTTGACCTTATGTCGCCGCTCGAGGTTAGCGCGCCGAAGGAGGAAGTCGCCGAAATCGCGCGGTTATCGGTCAGTTCATATGACAGGAAATACGGTGGGACGGGCGATTTCTTCAGGATCGCGAAAGAGCGGTTGAGTTCTTGTTTCATGCTGGCGAGCACAGGATCGGCAGTACACCGCTCCTGCGCCATGCAGGCGAGCGAAAATCCGACGACAACCGCGATGATTCTCACGAGACGGGTTTGCAACGAGCCCTCCGGTACAGAACATCCATTATTAGGAACTCACGCGACCTGGGCAAGGTTCATTCCGGGTTGCAAGAAGGCAGAGGCCTCAGCACCAGCGCGGAAAGTATCGCAGCGCATAATACGGCTTCGCCGCCTTCAGCGGAAGTGACTTTCGTGCTGGGATGTTGTGACTGTTATGGCAGCGGCGGTCCGTTTCAGGCATTACTTAAGCCTTACTTGTGAGTCTGCTTCGCTGATGGCGTAGCCGGACCCGCACAACAAAACCGGATTGTGCGGGCCCGCCGCCAGCGTGTGCCATCGACAAGTAACCTTGAGCATTTGTTGCGACGGGCGCACAATCAGCCGTCCAGCATCTCCCAGGAGAAACCGTGAAGCGTTCGCTTCGGCAAGTCCAGCCTCCCATTGCACAGCCGGATGGTGGTCGCTTCCATGCGGTCGCCTTGATGAAGGTCGTGGGTGGACATTACGACCGTGATCCCCCGGCCCGGAAGCGACGCGATCAGGCTTTCGATGACGCGCGCGCTGTCCTCGTCCACGTTGGCCAGCGGTTCGTCGAGCAGGAGGATGTGCGGCGCGATGGCAAGTGCCCGGGCAATCGCCACGCGCCGGCCCTCGCCGCCTGACAGTTGCCGCACATGGCGCTCCTCGAAGCCGCTGAGTCCGACCAGCGCCAGCGAGTCCGCGACTGCCTGTTGCAGTTTTTCGCCGGCCACGTCGCGGAGTTTGAGGCCGAATGCCACGTTGCTGAACACCGTGCCGCCGAACAGGTACGGGAACTGGTGCAGCAGGGTGACGCGGCGGCGCAGCGCGTTGAGTTCCGGCTTTTTCCAGGTGACAGGCTCGCCTTCAAAGACGATATCGCCCCCGTCGGGCCTCATCAGAAAGGCGAGAATGTTGAGCAGCGTGCTTTTTCCCGAGCCGTTGGCGCCCATCAGGATGTAAAGCCGGCCGGCGAGCAGCGTAAGCTCATCCACATTGAGGACGGATTTTCCCCGATAGGATTTCGTCACCGCTCTCAACTGGTATTGAGGAATCACGCGGCCGGCCTGTGTTGCACGAAATTCAACAGCAGATTGATCACCAAGGCGACGGCGATCAAAATCACGCCCAACGCCAGGCCAAAGGCGAATTCGCCCTTGCTGGTTTCGAGCGCGATGGCTGTTGTCATGGTTCTGGTATACCACTGGATGTTGCCGCCGAGCATCATGGCCACTCCGACTTCGGAGATGACGCGGCCGAACCCGGCAATCACGCCTGCGACCACGCCGAAGCGCACCTCGCGTGTGAGTTGCACGACGCTCTGAAACGGAGTTGCGCCGAGCGTCAGCGCCGTCGGCAGCACACGGTAATCCGCTGCCTTCACTGCGCCCAGCGTGTAATTGGCGACAATCGGAACCGCCAGCACGGTCTCGCCGATGATGATCGCCGACGGCGTGAACAGCAGTCCCCAGTGGCCGAACGGTCCCATCCGGCTGATAAAGCCGTAAACGACCAGGCCGATCACGACTGTCGGCACGGCCATCAGCGTGTTGAGCACGGTGATTACTGAGCGCTTCAGCGGGAACTGGCCGAGTTCGATCACCATTCCCAGAGGAATCCCGAACATCGCGGAAAACACCGTTGCCCAGGCCGCGACGCTCACCGATGTCCACACGGCGGAGAACACGTCGCGGTCCAGCGACAGGATCAGCGACAGCGCGGTGCGGAATGATTCAGCAAAGTTCAAGGCTTATTTGTTAGTGTAGGTGAAGAAGACAGGATCGCCGCCGACTTTGTAATTCGCGATAATTCCCTGCCCCTGCGGACCGGTGACGAAGTCAATGAACTTCATCGCCAGATCATACTTAACGTGAGGGAATTTCCTGGGGCTTACGGCGATCACACCGTAAGGATTCAGCAGGCCTTTTTCTCCTTCGAACAATATCTTGAGGTCGGTCTTGCCGTGCTTGAAGGCGTTGTAGGTGCCGCGGTCGCAGAGGGCGTATGCGCGTTTCTCCGTGGCCATGATGATGACCTCGCCCATGCCTTGACCGGCGGACCGGTACCACTGTCCATCGGGCCTGATGCCGGCTGCATCCCACAGTTCCTTTTCGCGCTGATGAGTTCCCGACTCGTCACCGCGCGAGACGAAGGTGGCGCGCTTGGCGGCAACGCGCTGTAGCGCTTCCGCGGCAGTCTTCGCGCCGCGGACGCCGGCGGGATCATCGGCGGGGCCGATGATGACGAAGTCGTTATACATGACGTCGCGCCGGTTGACGCCGTAGCCGTCAGCGATGAACTTGTCCTCGAGTTTGCGCGCGTGGACGAAGACAACGTCCACATCGCCCGCTTCGCCGAGCTTCAGGGCTTTGCCGGTGCCGACGGCGATCACGTCCACGCGACAGTTGCATTGTTCCTCGAAAGGCGGCAGCAGGAACTTGAGCAGGCCGGAGTTTTCGGTGGAGGTAGTGGTGGACATCCGCAGGCGCTCCTGGGCGAAGGCGACGGAGCCAAGTACGACGACCAGGAACACCACCAAGAAATTCGAAAGCTTTGTCATAGGCTGCCTCACGGTCATACTCAAATTGCTAGAAGACAATCTGCAAGCGCTGCCCGAACGTCTTTTCCGCAGGACGGTTGCCGCCAGCGGCGCCCCCTTGGAAGTGGGCCTGCTCGTAGTTCAGCGAGATGCGGGCGTTCTTGTTGAGGTACCAGCTCAGGCCCACGGTCCAGGCACGCGCGGCGCGCGCGGATTTGGTGCTGTCAGCCAAATTCGCGGTGAATACAGTCGGATCGACGTTCAGTTCGCTGTAGCGTCCGGCGATTTCCCAGGCGCCAAAGCCGGGTTTGGTAATGCCGCCTTCTAGCGGCCGGCGAGGCAACAGTCCGTTGTATGACTTCTTCTCTCCGGTCAGGACCCAGCTACCGGCCACTTGCCAGGCGTGGTTGCTGATTTCCCGGGGAGCGACAACTCGGTTGCTGACGACGGCGGCGACATCCTGGTTGCTTTCCACGTATTCCGCTAGCAGGCCAAACGGGCCGTTGTAGTAATACATCTGCGGCGAGTAACGCAGTCGCCGGCCGGCGGCGAAGGCGTTGGAGTTGTAAGAGAAGAACACCGCCTGCGCGCCGCTGCTCTTGAACGACGGCAGCGCGGCAGTGGACACACTGACGACAGCATTGCTGGTTGTGGTAGTGCCGTTCTGGCGACCCGTGGAGGCGGCAAGGCCGAAACCCAGGCCTTGCAGGAAATTCGGTCCACTCTTGGCGAATGGGCTGGCAAAGATGCGGCCCACCACCTCCTTGCCGTCGTTGACGTCGATCTCACTGCTGGCGCTGTCCATGGTGCCGTTCAGGATGGCTGCCTGATAGGTAAACCGACCGGCGACATTGCCCGACACCTGGAAGCCCACATCGCGGTTCGGCACCAGATCGCTGGCCAGGGAGCGCTCGATTAAGGACAGGTCAGTATCGGGCTGCAACATTTCCAGTCCGAAGGGTGTCTTGAACTTGCCGCCCCGCAGGATGGCATACGGCTGGTACTTGAGATCGACATACGCGTCAAATAATCGGAACGTATTGTTGCCGAAGTCGGGCGCCATGCGGAATTCAATGAACTTCCCTATCCTGCCGTCAATATTGAGGCGAACGCGAGTGAGCCCAAACGAGTTGGTCAGCTTGTGGGCGCGGTCTTCGTAAAAGGTCTTGCCGTCCACCTGCGCATAGCCGCCAATCTTCAGGCGATAGTTCTTGTCTGCGCTGGTAATCGCGAAGCCGTCTCGTCCGGCAGTGACCACTGGGACCTTCTTTGCGTTCTCCTGATTGTTTTTCTCGATCAGTTGGAGTTTCTTGTCGAGCGCGTCAAGGCGATCTTCGGGAACGGTCGTTTGCGGTGCAGCCCCGTTGGGCAGCGCGGCATCCACCCGTTTTTCAAGCTGGTTCAGTTTCTGCTCGAGCGCGCCGAGGCGCCTTTCGAGTTCTGCTTGCCGGTCGATGGCGGCAGATTGTGCCCACGACTTTGTGACTTCAGCACCGCTTAGAACCAGCAACGTCAACACCGCTAACCTGTACCACCGCTGCATGAAATTGCTCCTCGTGCGGGCGCAACTGCGCCACTGTTGGCAATGTGTGTGTAGGCCTGAAACGTAATCTCGCGCCGCACCCCTCAGGACGCGAGGAATTGTCGTGTATTCGCGTCGGTGTCGTGTTAACGTGACACTACCGATGCGCAGCAAAGTAGCAGGAACCCTGCGGCATCGTCAACGGAAATTCGCGAGAGGGCCCGCATGACAGTCGAGAACAACGTGAACCGGCTCCGGGAGAGCCGCGGGATTTCGGCGGCGCAGTTGGCGTCGGCGGTGGGCGTCAGCCGGCAAACGATCTACGCGATCGAGTCGGGCGAGTACATTCCGAATACTGCGATCGCGTTGAAGCTGGCGCAGACTCTGGAGAGCCGGGTAGAGGACCTGTTCCGGCTGGAAAGCGCCGAAGCGTTGCCGCTCAAAGTAGAGCGCGTGAAACTGCTCATGAGGTCGGGCGGGTTGCGAGCGGGGCAACCGGTGCAGCTTTGCGCAGTTGACGAGCAGATCGTGGCCGTCCCATCGGAGCCGAACATCTGGAGCCTGTCGCAGGCCGACGGCATTGCGGTTGAGGACGCCAAAGGGGCCACGGCGCGCCTTAAAGTGCAGGTGGTCGCGGACGGCTGGAAAGATGAAAGACGGCTGCTGCTGGCCGGCTGTGATCCCGGGGTGTCGGTCCTGGCGCGGCATCTGCGGCGTCAGGGGACCGAGCTGGTAATCGCGCACCAGAACAGCTCGCGCGCATTGCAGTTGTTGAAACAAGGGATGGTACAGGTTGCCGGCACGCATCTTCGCGATGACGAGACCGGCGAATCCAATCTCTCCGCCATCAGCAAGATGTTCCGCAAGGACACGATCGCGGTCTTTTCGTTCACCTTGTGGGAAGAAGGGCTGGTGGTTGCGCCGGGGAACCCCAAGAAAATCCGCAGTATTACTGATCTGGTCCGCAAGGATGTGACGATCACCAACCGCGACCATGGCTCGGGGAGCCGGTTGCTGCTGGATGCCCTGATTCGGCGGGCCGGGCTGCGCAGCACAATGATCCGGGGGTACGACCGGATCACCCCGGGGCACCTGGCGGCGGCCCGGCTGGTGCAGGAAGGCAAGGTGGATTGCTGCATTAACATGCGTGCCACCGCCCACTCGCTGGGGCTGGATTTTGTCAGTCTCGTCAGCGAGCGATACGACCTGGTCGTTCGCCGAAAACACCTGCAACTGCCCTCGGTGGAAGCGCTCTTCGATACGCTTTCGCGCGCAGCCCTGCGACGCGAACTGGAAGGCATTGGCGGCTACGACATGAGCCAGGCGGGCAAGCGGCTGATCTGATTTCATTCCAGCGCCGAGCAATAATTCACCGATTCGCAGACGGACCACGATCGCAACCACAAACATGAAACACGCGATTCATGAGGCGGGGCATTATGTCGCCCCTCCGGGGCTCGCGTTCTCGATGGTCCGTTTACCCCGGGCTGCCGCCCGGGGCTAACACATACCGCCGCTCCGCGGCTGGCATTCGGTGACGTGTATTGCGTGCCAGAGCGAATGCAATTTTTCCGGGCAGAGGCGGCAGAGGAAAACCGGAGTCTGCCGCCGGGACGGCGGCGTTACCAAGTTTCTCGGAACTTTGTTCCGGTGCGCGGGGTCTATAGAGAGCGGGGAGAAGGCCCCGGTGTCCGCACTGGCCGGGGCTCAGGTCGGCTTGGGTAAGCAGCTCCCGGCCGAACCAAATTGGGCTAAGTGGTTACCCTCGTTTGCGGTACGGGGGTAGAGATGTTGTTGCGTATCCACAATCCTGTTATCGTGGAGGTAACGCCATGAATGGCATGGCGGGAGCAACAACCTTGGGCGAACTCGCAAGCGCGCTTGCGGCCAGGGCAGAAGAGGCCTCTATCATCGCCGAACTGAAGGCGGGCTCGGAAGAGGCTTACACCTGGCTCATCAGCCAATACCACCAGCCAATTTACAGCTTGGTGTACCGCATCGTGAATGATCCGGCAGATGCGGCGGACACGACGCAGGAAGTGTTTCTCAAGGTGTTCCGTGGGATGAACCGGTTCAACGGCGCGTCCAGCCTGAAGACCTGGGTGTACCGCATCGCGGTGCACGAAGCCTCTAATCAGCGGCGCTGGTGGTTCCGTCATAAGGCGCGCGAGACCTCGATGGAACGATCGGCGGGGCCGAATAACGGCGAGGCAACGCCGCTGGAACTGAAGGACACGCTGGTGGATGAGGGCGCAACGCCGTTCGACAGCATGATGAAGGAAGAGCTACGGGTGCGGGTGGAGGCCGAACTGCGCCACGTCCAGGAGCCTTATCGCACCACGGTGATCTTGCGTGACCTGGAAGACCTGTCTTACGAGGAAATTGCGGAAGTGATGGAGACATCGCTGGGGACGGTGAAATCGCGGCTGATGCGTGGTCGCGATGCGTTGAAAAAGCGTTTGCAGCCGTACCTGGCGGGTCCGGATCGTCGGCCCTCCACGGCCGGTGGCCGGGAAGTCGAGGTGACGTCATGAAGTGCACGAAGACGAAGACGTTATTGTCGTCGTATCTCGACGGCGCCGTAACGGGCAAGCAGATGTGCGAGGTGCAGGCGCATTTGGCGGCCTGCGGCGAGTGCAGCGAGGAATACGCGCTGCTGCGGCAGACGCAGCGCATGGTGGCGGCGCTGGGGCGGAAGCGGGCGCCGGAAGCGCTGCCTTTGAAGCTGCGCGTGGCCCTGTCGCAGGAAGCGGCGCGCGGGCGGCGTTCGTTCTGGGAGTCCATGGTCACGCGCATGGAGAATGCGGCGCAGGCGTTCATGCTGCCGGCCACGGCGGGAGTGTTGAGCGCGGTCATATTCTTCGGCTTGCTGATTGGGTTCTTTGCCTTGCCCACGCAGTTACAGGCTTCCGGGAACGATGTGCCCACGGTGCTATATACGCCGCCGGAACTGCGCTTCTCCTTGTTTGAGATCGGCATCGGCGCAATCAACGCCGACTCCATCGTGGTGGAAGTATCGGTGGACGCCAATGGCCGCGTGCAGGATTACCAGATTCTTTCTCCGACGTCGGACCTCGACAGTATCCGGCCGCAGTTGGATAACATGCTGATCTTCACCGTGTTCCGTCCGGCCACGTCGTTTGGCCAGCCGGTCACGAGCAAAACGGTGCTTTCACTGTCAAAGGTCAACGTTAGAGGGTAGTCGCGAACGAGATTAGTAGAAGCCGTCAGCGATGCTGGCGGCTTTTGCTTTCGGGTGTTGATTGCAGGCTGTCGGTCAGAATGGCCGCTGGAACGCAGTCGAAGATGGGAGAGACTCCCACCCGTAATCAGGAAAATTGGTGCTGTGGCAACGTCAGTCGCCCCTACGGGACTTGCGTTTGCTGCGCACGCTATCCCAGGGCTGGCGCCCTGGCTAAATTCAGCCGCCGCTCCGCGGCTGGCGCTGGGTCACGTGTATTGCGTGCCGGAGTGACGGAATTTCACGGCAGATAAACGCTGATTTTGGCAGGTCTGCCCCCGGTGGGATGCTGTTCCAGGGCCGCCGAAGACCTGTGCGCCGAGCACGAAGACCCATAAACAGGTTCGCGGAGCAGCAGCGTATCAGCGTTCATCAGCGGCCAATCTGACCGACGGCGAGAGCCGAGAACCGAAAGCCGAACCTGGCACGAAGGGCGGCGAGTGGTGTCTAAGAATGTAAGTAGCTCAATGGCGAGAAGGTGGAATTGAGGCGCGTGGCCGCGTCCATGCTGCTGATGTAAACTTGGTGTTAATCCCTTGATCCAGGAGAGTCGTGCTGCGTTCCCTGTCGCGATACTTGCTGTCATTGGCCTGCTGCGCAATGCTGTTCCCTTCGGCCCCGGCCCAGCAGCAGCCTTCGAAAGTGGCGCTGGACACGAGCGAGACCCTGTTCACGGTGCTCACGGCCATCAACACCTGTGGTTATGACCAGGAGTTGAGCGATTCCGACCCGGTACGGGCCCAGGTGCGGGCGGAAGTGGCGCGAGCGGTGGAGGTATCGGAGCGCGCGCAGACGGCGGTGCAGGAGATGTGCCGCTTCTATCGCGAGCATCGTCAACAGGACGCCACGCACGACCTGGCCCAGTACGTTTCGCTGGCGCTGTACCTGGGCGAACCGCCTTCGTTTGCGCCCACGGTCAAAGAGGCCGACATGCCGCCGGACGCCAGCTACGTGCTGGGATTCGTGCCGCTGCTCCAGCGGTTCTACATCAATACCGACCTGCACCAGATATGGAACCGGCGCCAGCCGCAGTACGAAGCCCTGTTAGACAAGTTTTCCCGCCCGGTGGCGGAGATGCTGCTGACAACCGATGTGTACCTGAAGATGCCGATCAGCGGCTATGTCGGCCGGCGCTTCGTGGTGTACCTGGAGCCGATGGCGGGACCGGGGCAGGTGAACGCGCGCAATTACGGCGTGGATTACTTCATGGTTGTAGCCCCCAATCGGGGCGAGTTGCACATTGCGCCCATCCGACATACCTATCTGCATTTCGTCACCGACCCGCTGACCGCGAAGCGGGCGACGGCGATGAAGCGGCTGGACCCCATCATGGACTCGGTAAAGACCGCTCCCATGGACGAGACGTTCAAGAACAACGTTTCGCTGATGGTGACCGAGTCGCTGATCCGCGCCCTTGAAGCGCGCATGGACGTGAAGGGCAGGGGCAAGGAGGCCGAGGCGCAGCGTGCGCAACGCGCGCAGCAAAGCGCGGCGGAGGGGTTTGTGCTGGCGCCCTACTTCAACCAGCAGTTGGCGCAGTTTGAAAAGGACCCGGAAGGGTTGAAGGACGCATTTCCGACGTGGCTGCGCATGATTGATGTGGGCGGGGAGAGAAAGAAGGCGGCGGAAATCATCTTCGCCAACGTAGCAGCGCCGGAGGCAATGCATGCTTCGACGCTTCCGCGGGTTGTCCCCTTGGTGGACCAGGCGGAGCAGCGCTTGTCCGCCGGTGATCTGGGCGGTGCACGCGAACTGGCGCAAGAGGCGCTGGCCAAGCGACCGGAAGACGCGGCACGCGCGCTGTTCGTGTTGGCCCGGGTGGCCACGCTGAACGGCGACATGAACAGCGCGCAGGCGTACTTCGAGCGTACCCTGAACGCGGGCAAGGACCCGAAGCTGGTCGCGTGGTCACATATTTATCTTGGACGGATTTACGACCTGAAGGCGGAGCGCGAGGCGGCACTGGAGCACTACCGGGCAGCGCTCTCGTCAGGCGATGCGAGTCCGGGAACGCGGGCAGCGGCTGAACGCGGGCTCCAGCAGCCGTATGCGCCTCCTGTGGGCCGCGCGCCGCAGGCCGAAGACAAGAACGAGGATTAACGGAACACGCGGCCGGCTTCGGCCTGCCGCAAAGGAGAAGAAATGAAGCGAGTTGCTCTCGTGCTGTTAGTGATGGTTGGTCTGGCCGGGTGGGCGGTGGCACAACAGGCACAACAGGGCAAGGCGCCACAGGCGCAGGCGGGCACTGCTCCGGCGCAGCAGGCCCAGGCGCCGGCGGCCAAAGCTCCGCCGCAGGCCAAGACGCAGGAAGAGTTCAAGGCCTTTCAGGAAGCGTCGGCGGCGCAGGATCCGGTTGCAGTGGAGAAGGCAGCGGACGATTTTGCCGCCAAATTCAAGACCAGCGACCTGCGCTACATGCTGTATTACCGCGCGATGATGCTGTACCAGAACCAGAACAAAGCGGAAAAGACGATCGAGATGGGGCGCCGGGTCCTGGCGGCGAACCCGACGGAACCGGTAACGCTGGCGATGCTGGCGACAGTGCTGGCGATGAAGACGCGGGAGTCCGACCTGGACCGCGATGAGCGCCTTGACGAGGCCATGCAGAGCGCGCAGAAGTCGTTGCAGTACGTGGATACCGAGATGACGCCGCCGCCGGGACTCAGCGCGGAACAAGTCGAGCAGAACAAGAACTACGTGCGCTCGCTGGCATATTCGGCCATGGGCGCCGTGTATGCGAACCGCAATGACTATGCCAATGCAGAGGTGAATCTCAAGAAGGCCATTGACCTGAACGCCGCCCAGCCTGATCCGATCACCTATTTGCAATACGCCATCGCGCTCGACCGGCAGAAGAAGTACCAGGAAGCGCTGCTGGCCACCAATAAGGCGCTGGAACTCTCACCGCCGAATTCGCCGCAGGCCGAAATGGCGAAGCAGGAGCGGCAACGGCTGTTGCAGTTGACGTCGAAACCGGACGCGTCTGGAGTTCCGACGCAGCTCACACCGGTGGAGCCGAAATAGAAACCGGCGGACCTGCGTAGCCGCGGGCTGCACTGGGTTCGGCGGCATCCAACTGAGAAGGGTTTCTGGTTGCTTGGTCCATGAAACCACGGGACATCAAGGAACTCGAACGCAAGCTCGGTCATCGCTTCCGCGACAAGGCGCTGGTGCAACGGGCGGTAACGCACAGTTCGCATGCGCGCGAGATGGATGCGCAGCACGCCGCCGAGGGCAACGGCGAGCGAGTTCCCGACAACGAGCAAATGGAGTTCCTGGGCGACGCAGTGCTGGGATTCGTGACCAGCGAGGCGCTGCTGGAGCGGTACCCGCAGTTCCGCGAGGGGCAATTGTCGAAGCTGCGGGCCCACCTGGTCAGCGAAAGGCACCTGATCCGCGCGGCCAAGAAGCTGGGCGTCGGGCGCTACCTGCGCCTGGGCCGCGGCGAGGAAAAGAGCGGCGGCCGAAGCAAGGTCGCGCTGCAGGTGGATGCGCTGGAAGCGTTGCTGGCGGCGATGTATCTCGACGCGGGGTTGGAGAAGACGCGGAAACTGGTCCTGGAGCTGATCGTCGAACCCGAACTGAAGCGCCTGAAGAAGCACGTTGCACAGGGGCTGCCGATCACCGATTACAAATCTGCGTTGCAGGAGGCGTTACATTCGGCTTCGCGCCCGCAGCCCTCGTATGTGCTGGTGAAAGAGGAGGGCCCCGAGCATAAGAAGATCTTCACCGTCGAGGCCCGGATTCACAGCCGCGGCAACCATCATGGGAAGCCCGAGTACGTCGGGCGCGGCGAAGGCTCGACCAAAAAGACGGCCGAGCAGGACGCCGCCAAACAGGCACTGGAATATTTGCGGTCGCTTGCTGCGGAAGGCGGGCGCGGCGCGAAGCGGTAAGCAATGGATCCATCCGAACCCAACATCGAAACGACCGCAGGCGGGGAAACGACGCAAGCCACTTCCGGTTGCGCCACCGCGACCGAACCGGCGTCCGTTGAATCCCAAGCGGACGCGGCGCCGGGCGCCGAGAAGCCCCGTCACCCCGGCGGCGTGCTCAGTTCAGTCCAGTCACTGGCTGCCACGGTGGTAATTGCGGTGTTCGTCATCACCTTCATCGTGCAGGCATTCCAGATACCCTCCGAGTCCATGGAGGACACCCTGCTGATCGGCGATTACCTGCTGGTGGACAAAGTGCATTTTGCCCAGGGCGGGACCTGGGGCCAGCTCCTGCCGTATGGGCCGGTCCGGCGGGGCGACATCGTCGTGTTTCGCTACCCGGTGCGCCCGCAACAGCACTTCGTCAAGCGCGTCATCGGCCTGCCCGGAGACCGCATACACCTGCGCGATAAGCAGGTGTACGTGAATGGCAAACCGCTGCAGGAAAAATATGTGGTGTTCCGTTCCACCACGCCCGATGCCTATCGCGACGATTTCCCCCGCACCGAGTTGCTCAACTCCAACATCGAATCGCGCTGGTGGTTGCAGGTGCGCGAACTGGTGCGCAACGGCGAATTGACGGTGCCGCCGGACCGCTACTTCGTGCTGGGGGACAATCGCGACGAAAGCCTGGACAGCCGCTACTGGGGCTTCGTGCCGCGGGAGAACATCATCGGGCGCCCGCTGCTGATCTACTGGTCCATGCACAATGATGGCCGCGCCGGACCGCTCAGCGACCGGCTGGGTGATAGACTCGTATACTTCGCATACATGGTAGCGCACGTATTTGACGGAGCGCGCTGGGACCGGGCCTTTCGGCTGGTTCGATAAGACAGGGCCAAGCGGTGAAAGCGAGCCGGCAGATGAGCTGCGCGGCCGCACAGAGAGTGTGCAGAGACAAGTGGCGAAGAAAGCGATAACAGCCGAGAAAGAGCAAACCCGGCGCGCGGAGAAACGCGCCAAACCGGAGAAGAAGCGCGAGACCAAACCCGAATTTGTGGCCTCCATGGCGGGCGTGCTGGTGGTTGGGTTGTTCATCATCACCTTCTGCCTCCAGGCGTTTGAGATCCCGTCCAGCTCCATGGAAGACACGCTGCTGATCGGCGACCACGTGTTCGTAGATCGCGTGCTGGAGGCGCCGCCGACCAACTGGATCCGCCCAGTCATTCCCTACCGCAACGTGAAACGGGGCGACATTGTAGTATTTCTGTCGCCATCCGAACCCGGGCTGTACGTGGTCAAGCGCATCATCGGCGCGCCAGGTGATCGGCTGCGCCTGCGCAACGGTGTGGTGTACCGCAACGGCGGGCCGCTTCAGGAGGCTTACGTCCTGCACAACGGCACCTATCAGCCGTATCGCGACAATTTTCCTGAGATCCCGCCTTCGGAAGCCTCCGGGGTTGCACCGGAATGGCACGTGACGATGAGCTCGTACATCCAGAATGGTGAGCTGGTGGTGCCGCCCGACCGGTATTTCGTCATGGGCGACAATCGCGACGTCAGCCTGGACAGCCGCTATTGGGGCTTCGTACCGCGGGAGAACATTATCGGACGGCCGGTATTTATCTACTGGTCGTTCGAGACGCCGCCCAATCAGTACATGAAGACCGGCATCCTTGACCGGCTGGGGTTTGTGGGGCGCGTGATCATCCACTTCTTCGACAGGACCCGCTGGGGCCGTATGTTCCGCGTGGTGCGTTGATGCGGAAAAGAACGATAAAGCGAGTGGCGCTGGCGGTAATCGCCATTGCGCTGCTCGCCTTTGTTCTGCCTCCGTTTATCAATGTAAACCGCTTCAAAGGCCGCATCGCAACGGCAATGACGGAAGCGCTCGGCCGCAAGGTGACGGTGGATAATGTGGCGCTGCGCTTGTTGCCGCAACCCGGATTTCACCTGGAACGGGTAGTCATTGCGGACGATCCTGCCTTCGGTGCGGAGCCCATGCTGCGGGCCGACGACGTAACGGTATCGTTGCGCCTCGGGGGCCTATGGCGCGGCCGGTTCGAAGTGGCGAAGCTGACGCTGGACACCGGCACAGACATCAACCCTCCCAGCCTGAACCTCGTGCGCGCCCACGATGGCCGCTGGAACATTGAGGCGCTGCTCCAGCGCGCTTCGGCCACACCCTCGGCGCCGACGGCACAGCCCCATGCCGAAGCGCGCCCGCGCTTTCCTTACATCGAAGCCAACGGGGGGCGGATCAACTTCAAGATCGGGCAGGAGAAGAAAGCGTACGCCTTGACCGATGCCGATTTCGCCCTGTGGCTGGCGTCGGAGAACGAGTGGGCGTTTCGCCTGCGGGCCACGCCGGTGCGTACCGACTTCAACCTGAGCGACACCGGTACGGTGAGAATCAGCGGGCGTTTTCGCCGCGCCGGCAGCCTGCGCGAGACGCCACTGGAACTGAACATCGAGGCCCAGGACGCCCAACTGGGCCAACTCACAGTGCTGATCTATGGACGGGACCGCGGTTGGCGCGGCCGGGTTGACGTGAATGCGCATGTGAAGGGCACGCCTGCGGGCCTGAACCTGAGCGCCACTGCGGGCGTGCGCGATTTCCGCCGGTACGACATCAATACCACCGAGGAACTACGTCTCGACGTACGTTGCACGGCGAAATACGACGCGCTCAATGAGCACCTTTCGGACCTGGCTTGCCGTCTGCCGATCGGCGGTGGGGACGTGGCGCTTAAGGGCACGATGGGCCCTCTGCGCCGGCCGACCACTTACGAACTGAACGTGACCGCAGAAAACGTGGGCCTGCGCTCGTTGGTCTCGCTGGCACGGCACGTCAAGAAGGACATTCCTGACGACTTGAGCGCGAACGGCACCTGTGACGCGGGGTTCTCGGTGCGACGGGAAGCAGGTGACCCGCTGCCGGTTTGGGCAGGGTCGGTGCACACCTCGGAGGCTGTGCTGCAATCATCAGTGCTTTCTCCGGACCTGCTGCTGCCGGCCATCACTTTTGCTGTCGAAGGGCCCGGGGCCGAGAGTTCACACGACGCAAGGCCTAGAAAGGTAGTCCGCAGACGGGCGCCGCAACTCTCGCCCACGCCCGATGTGCTGCGCCTCGAAGCGGACCCGATCGAGCTTGCCCTGGGCACGCCCGATCCGCTGACCCTGCGCGGTTGGTTTGCGCGCGAGGGATACGAGTGGCACGTCACAGGCGATGCGCGCATTGTGCGGCTGGTACAGGCCGCCCGCGCATTGGGATTGCGTCCGCTGCAAACTTCGGCTGAAGGTCTGGCGCGTGTGAACCTTCAGGTCGCGGGGAAGTGGAGCGGGTTCACCAGTCCGACAATCACAGGCACGGCGCAACTGCACAACGTCAACGCCACTGTGCCTGGCGTCAACGCGCCGCTGCATATTGGCGATGCCACGGTGGTGCTGGCACGCAACGCGGCTACCATGCAAAATTTCACCGCGCTGTTGTCCGGTTCGCCGGTGGAATTTTCCGGCTCAGTACAGGTGGGGCGCGGCTGCGACACACTGGTGCAGTGTCCCATTCGTTTTGACTTGCGCAGTGACGAGCTCTCGCTGGGCAGCCTGAACCGGCTGTTGAATCCGCGCTACGCGAAACGCACCTGGTATAGGCTGTTCAGCCAAGAGCGCACGCCACTGTTGAGCCTGGAAGCTTCCGGACAACTTTCGGTAGGACGGTTGAGGCTCGCCTCGGTCAGCGCGAACCACGTAACCGCCAGCGCGCAACTTCGCGCCGGCAAGCTCACGTTGAGCACCGTGAAAGCCGACGTGCTGGGAGGAAAACACCAGGGCCGCTGGGAGGCCGATTTCACCGGCGGCGCGCCTGAATACCGCGGGAGCGGCAAACTCGATGGCGTTGTGATGTCGCAAGTGGCCGCGCTGGCGCGGGACGACTGGGCTGCGGGAACGGCGGCGCTCGGCTATCGCATCAGCATGACCGGCGGGAGCGCGGCCGAACTGGCCGCGTCGGCAATGGGCAGCGGCAAGTTCGATTGGACCCACGGAGTGCTGCGCCATGTCTCGCTGGATGGCCGCGCTACGCCGCTCCAGTTCAAGCGCTTCGCGGGCGAAATGGAGTTGCGCGAAGGCGCGCTGATGCTGGGCGAAAGCAAAATGACAACTGCATCCGGCATCTATCTGGTGAGCGGAGTTGCCCCGTCATTTGGCCGCGAACTGGAGGTAAGACTCCGGAATGGCGGGCGCACGTATGAAATTTCGGGCCCACTCGAGAAGCCCAAGGTTGTCGTGATGGGCAATACAACACAGGCAGCGCTTAATCCATGAGGTGGTTCTTCGCCCTGCATCTTCTGGTGCTGTCTGCGGCTTTTCTCCGGGCCCAGTCGGCCCCGCAGCCGCCACCCGCGTCGGCCACCGAGGCGATGCACCAGGCCGCTGTCGCCAGCGCCGAGCGCAAGTTTCAGCACATCGAAGACAACAGCCGCCAGGCGCAGCCGGACCAGCGTCCGACGGTGCTCACCGAGCGGGAGATCAATGCCTACCTGGCGTCGGGCAAAATGGAGTTGCCCAAAGGCGTCCGTTCCGTGCGCTTCACCGGCACGCCGGGAGCAGTGCACGCGCTGGCGCGCGTGGATTTCGATACCATCACGGCCGAGAAGCGTTCGTCCAACCCGCTGCTGGCGCTCTTCACCGGCGTGCACGACGTGGAGGTCAGGGGGCGCGCGAACGGCAGCGGCGGGCAAGGCCAGGTGCGCATCGAGTCGGTTGCGATTGACGGCGTCACCGTGCCGCGCATCGCGCTGCAATTCTTCATTGATCGTTATCTGAAACCCAAGCACCCGGAAATCGGGCTGGATTCGACCTTCCGCTTGCCTTATCGCATTGACATTGCGCAAATCGGGAGCCACAACCTGACGGTGACGCAGAAGTAGACGTGAGCATCGTAGCGCCGCCGTCCCCCCGGCAGCGGGCCCAGGGCTGCCCGGAGCAGCGCCACCTCCGGGATTGTCATTCCGAGCCGCGCCCGCTTTTTGGCGCGTGCGAGGAACCTGCTGTGTCACTTCGCCGACTGGCGTTGCCGCTGGCGGTCATCGTGTTTCTCCAGGTGCTGGCGATTGCGGTGGTCGCAGCCCTGGCGGTGTTCAGGATGATGGGGCGCGATTACGAAGCAGCAGTCATATCAACCGGCTTCATCGGCTTCATGCTCGGAACGACGGCAAATGCCATGGCGAACGTGGAAGCGCTGGCTGAGCGCTACGGTCCCGCGCCCAAGGCGTTTCTGGTGGTGCCGATGGTTGGGGCGTTCTTCATAGATTTTACAAACGCAATCATCATCACCGTTGTTTGAACCTGTGGGGGTAGGACCAACGCGGCGCACCCAGTCAATCCCGCTTTGCCTGCTCCCTGGCAAATTCGCCTTCCATGGCACCGCACTGCTTCTGTAGTGTGGCGAGTGATTTATCGAGCCGGCGTGCCTGCCGCTGGATCTTGTGATCATCCGGGCTGGCCTGCTCCAGTTCCGGCTCAAGCACCTCGGAAAGCAATTCTTCTCGGACTGCTGAGAGCAATGCGCTAACGTGCGTGGTGGTCGTTCTCAGACGTCACGTCGCTGGAGCGCGAACCTGGCCAGCAGGACGGGGACAATGCTCCAAAATATCAGCGCACCGCAAAGCATTGCGAAGCTGGCGACACCACCTCCCAGGAACTTCAGCAATGCCGAACCGGCCGCGCCGAAAATCGTGGCACCGCCCAAAGCGATGAGGCTCGAAACACGCGCCAAGTCCACAGGATTGCCGAACAGCGACAGGAACACCAGCAGATTGGCGGTACGCTGTTTCAGCAACAGCGCGCCACCAATTACCATCAGGTCATAGAAAAGCACAAAGAAAAACCACAGTGCGAGCACCGTGACGAATGCCTTGTTACGGCTCTCAGCGACGATGGCCACCAGCGCACCCAGACCTGCAAAGACCACGGCGAGCACCAGCGTGAGGCACACCAGCGTGAGGAAGCGCGCCATGCCTTCAGTACCGGAGTTCCACGCAACCACGAATCCCGAAATCCCGAAGCCAAAGAAGGTTGCGGCTGCAAACGACATTACAAGTCCGGCCAACTTTCCGAGGAGCACTTCAGTTCGTGTCACTGGCTGGGAGAAAATTAGTTCAATGTAGCCACGATCTCCCGTAAAGCTCAGGGCCGACATGGTCAGCGACACCAACGGAACCAGATACAGGACCAGGTTCAGCAAGCTCGCGGAGGTGCGTGTGAAGCTCTGGAAACCCACAACAGCCGACGTGACCATGCCGAAGTAGGAGATTGCCAGCGTGAGCACGGCGAACACGACCGCAAAGCTCAGCACCCAGCGGTTGCGAATGTTGATGCGCAACTCCTGTCCGGCAACGGCGCCCACCGCGCGGAAATCCATTGGCTCACCTCGTCCGCCGCGCAAAGACCCAGCAAATGGCGCTCTATCTCTGCGCGGCCTCGCTGCTCAGCAGTTCGTCAAACGTCAACACCAGGCCCTTGTTCCTGGCCACGAAATCATCGGCACTGGCGCGGTTCTGGAATGCACCCAATCCACTTGCCATCGGACTCCCGATCGCATCGGACTTCACGAAAGCGGCCTGCCGCGCATCGAGCCAGTCCTTGCCGCCCACGTGCTCCATTACGAAGAACGCGCCGCTCGAATCTGTCACCCTCCGCTGGCGGGCGAAGCGCAACATGCAGCCGATGTCGTCGAATTTATGCGTGTTCCCTTCTTTGTCCACGACCTGCGCCGCATAACGCGGCTCGGAAATGGCCATTTTGCAGAGGGCGCACACGTCGTCTTTCTCAATGGCTGCCGGCCGCGGCGGCCCGGTCTGACAACTTGTCAGCAGAGCGATCAGTAGAATCGCTGCCAGTCGTGTTCTCATTCACGTACCTCAAATAGATTTCTTCCAGCGACGGCTCGCGCGTGGCAAAGCTGCCGACGATCGCACCGGCAGCTTCAAGCGCGTGCAAAACACCGATACGCTGATCGGCGTTGCAGGAGACGAGCAGGGTGTGGTCAGTAAGCTCGGCGGAGTGCGCTCCGGCAGCGCATGCCACTGACGCCAACTCCGGCGCAGGATTCAGCAGGGCGATGGCCAGGCCGCACGCCAGCATCATGCGCTCGCGGAGCGCGACCACAGACTCGACTGCCACCAGCTTGCCACGAACGAGAATGGCGACGCGGTCGGCGACCGCCTCGACGTCGGAAAGCACGTGGGACGAGAACACGACCGTTCGGCCCTGCTGGCGCAAGCGGGTCAGCCCGCGGCGAAACTCCAGCGCGCTTTCGGGATCGAGCCCGGCGGTGGGCTCATCCAGCAGCAGTACCGGGGCGTCGGGCAGCAGGGCCACGGCCAGCCCCAGGCGCTGCAACATCCCGCCGGAAAATTCGCGCAGCGGCTTGTCACTACAGCCGTTCAAGCTTGAACTTTGTAGCGCCGTCTGCGCCGTGGCGGCGGGCAGCTTGCGCAGCCGGCAATAAAACTCGAGCACTTCGCGCGCGGTCAGCGATTGGGGAAACGCCACCTGCTGCGGCAGATAGCTGACGGAACGCTTCGCTGCGGGCGTGCCTGCGCTGGCGCCGCCGATGAGCACTGCTCCTGCGGTGGGCGTTACCAGCCCGGCGATGCACTTTAGGACCGTGGTCTTGCCGCTGCCATTCGGGCCCAGGATGGCGAAGCTCTCCCCCGCTTCGACGCGAAGCGAAACCTGGTCCACCGCGAGCAAGTCGCCATACCGTTTCGTCAATGACCGCAGTTCAATCATCGCTTGCTACCCCGCCGGAATAGCACGACAGCGCAAATCAACATCAGCGAGGGCGCGGCGAACGACAGGCCGGAAAAGTGTCGCCGGCCGGGCGCCAAACTTTTCCCGGTGGACAGAGCCACCGGCCTCATCAACGGCCGTTCATCGGTTTCCGCCTTGCGCTGAAAGACGGGAAAACCTCGTTCCGCCAGCGCCAAGGCCTGCGCTGCCGGACTATAAAAGTAAATCCGCAGCCGGGGGTAGTTGCCTTCGAGGTATTGAAAGACGTTGTAGATGCGGTGAGGCACATCGCCCACGCTGTCGCCGTCCAGATCGTAGCCCTCGTAATCACTCCAGTAGTTGCCTGCCGAACCACTCCAGGCCGTGCTGGTGCGGCCACCGATGACCTCAATGGGGCTGAGGTTCTCGACAAAATTGTTCTGCTCGAAGATGTTGTTCGAGGCGCTATGAAAGATTTGCAGGGCCAGATCGTTGGCGGAAACCAGGTTGCGCCGCACCGTGGAGTTGCGCAGCGCCTCCATGAAGATGCCGACACCGTTGTTGGAAACGATGTTGTCCTCGGCCACGCAGTGCTCTGTATCCTGGAACAGGATGCCGAAGGAGCTGAAGCCGCGGTTGTGAAGGAAGGCGTTGCGCCGGAACTGAATGCGCTTGGAATACATAATGGCTGCGCCGGCCACATTGTGGTGCGACAGGTTGTCTTCAAAGACGTTGTCGTCAGAGAACATGTAGTGCAGCCCGTACCGCAGGTCGGAGATTTCGTTGTGGCGGACTGTCGTGCGGTACGCGTTCTGGAAATAAATACCGTCGCGCGCGGTGGTAATCCGGTTGCCTTCAAGCAGATTGTCGCTTGCGTTCCAGATATGAATGCCGCTGCCACGGCTGCCCAGGTCGGGGAGCGGCCGGCCACGAATCGTGTTACCGGCGACGCGATTGCGATTGGCAGCCAGCAGGTAAATGCCATAGAGCACATCGCGCAGTTCGTTGCCTTCAATAATGTTCCCGCTGGACCTCAGTAATATGCCCGAGTCCTCGTCCACCAGCATGCTGCCGCTGCGTTCAATGACGAAGCCGCGAATTTCGCAGCCGTCGGCGGTCACGGTAATGACGCTGCCGCGGGCATTGCCGCGGAGCACCGGACGTTCCAGGCCGATGAGCTTGATGCGGCGGTCGAGGAGGAAATTGCCTTCGTGCACGCCGCCGCGGACCTCGATCGTATCGCCGGGCGAGGCTTGCGCAAGGGCATCACGGACGGAGGAGATCGCTGTCCCCGGGGCCACGGTGAGGGTGCGGGCCTGAGCGGAAATACCGACACTGACCATCAGGAGCGCGCAACCGAGGAGGGCCCAGCGATCCACTGCGGCGACCCGAGGATGTGAGATGCTCCCCCGCAATATCTGCCCCAGGGTAATTAGGGCGGTGTGCCTGAGGGTGCAGCACCGCCCCGAATGACACGCTGCGCTATGCCGCTCCGCGCTGCTTGCGTACCGACAGACACGCGGCCACGATCAGCAGCAACGCGAACGCGATCATGAAGTAGCTGCCCGCGCCCGGATAGTTAAACACCTCGAAATTCGCCATGGTCTTCGATCCGAATATCGGCGGCATAAATGGCTCGACCTTGACCGGCGCCTTCGGATCCAGGTTATGGCCGTAAGTATAGAGGCGTTCATAAAACTGCCAGGCGGCAAAAAGGCCAAACCAGGCAAACAAAACGAAGGTGTCCACCAGGTTCTGCACCTTGCCGAGTACGACCACACGCAGTCCGAGAATGACGAAGAACCCGAGCATCAGCGGTATCCACTTGAATTCTGTGAAATCCGCCGGATCGAGTGCCCGCATTCCGATGTAGTGGTTCAGCGTGTTGATTTCCTTCAGGTCGTCACGGTCTTGCGGGTGGCCCCCTTGCAGCGAGCCGGCATAGATGTACAGGTTCAGGCCTTCCGGAAACTGGTTGGAATAGAGCGTCATGTGATACAGCGGCAGGAAAAATGCCGGGACCAGCAGCACAATCGCCAGCAAGACCACGCCGCGGCTGCGCATGGTGAGCGGTAAATCAAAAAACTCGTTGAGCTTCATCAGAAAACGTTCCGAGGTGGACAGCTCCGGTGCAGGTTTTGGGCCAGCCACGGCCATCTTGGGCGCGCTCATATTCTCCTCCTGGGATGAGGCCGGCCGGGCCGGCCATTACTTCGACCGGCCCAGCGACGCAATGAAAGCCGTGTTCTTGTGGCTCGCCTTAGCAACCGCCCCGCCCTTCGGCTTGACGATCAGATAACCCTGCATCTCCTGGTGCAGGGCCGAACAGAAGTTCGTGCAGTAGAACGGAAAAACACCAGGTTTCCTGGCCACGAACTCGATGGTTTTGGTCTCGCCGGGATCAACCACTACGTTGATGTTGTATTCATTCATCGAGAAACCATGGAGTTCGTCGGTGGTCTGCTCGATGTTGGTCAGATGAATGGTGACCAGGTCGCCCTGGTTCACTTCCAGCTTGTTGGGTTCGAAGTTGCTGCGTACCGCGCTCATCTTCACTATCACGCGATTGCCCTGCCGGTCCACCTTCGCATCCTTAACGTCCCAGATCGCCATAGGATGCTTGTTGTCTTCCTGCTTGTAGATTTCGAT
Organism: Terriglobales bacterium; assembly: GCA_041946775.1. Classification (GTDB taxonomy): domain Bacteria; phylum Acidobacteriota; class Terriglobia; order Terriglobales; family Acidobacteriaceae; genus JBHGBA01. Next base: position 14,395 of record JBHGBA010000010.1, on the reverse strand, counting down.
GGGCTTGAGCAGGTCCGCCTTGATGATCTGCGCGTAGTGCGGCTCCGGTTCGGTGAAGGCGTCGTACAACAGCCTCATCTTGTCTCCGGCGACGTCAATCAACTGCGAGCTTTCCGGCTGCGAAGGGCCTACATTGAGGTGCCGCCCGTGGGACAATTTGTTGAGCGCGACCACGTACCTGCCCTGCGGGTGGACGGTGTCGCCATGCGGCGCCGCCAGGTGGCCGATGTTATAGGAGACTGGGATCTTGTCCACCACTTCCCAGCTTCCCAGCTTCCACTTCGCCACCGCGCTCTCGACAAACAGGCTGGTGTAGGCGTAGCCCTTATCGTCGAATTGGGTGTGCAGGGGGCCTAAGCCTACGTTGACCTCAGCTTCCTTAACGGCATCGTAGTTCAGCACAGGAATGCCGTCCTCGTCGCCGGTGAAGTTCTTGTCCTGGATGGCCTTGAGCATTTTGTCAAAGCTAAACACGGTGGTAATGCCCATTAGCTTGCCGCTGCCGATGAAGTACTTGCCGTCCGGAGCGACATCCACGCCGTGCGGGCTCTTGCTGCACGGAACCAGGTACACGACTCCGGGCGCCTCCCTGGGATCAATGACTTTCACGCCGCCGACGGTCTTGAACTTGCCATCCTTGATGGCCTGTTCAGCCGCCTTCCAGTTCACCGCGGCGATGTAGTCGCGGTCCTTCTGGGCGGAGGTGATTTCCAGCTTTCCCGTGGCCCTCTCGGCGTTGTACGAGGTCCAGAAAGCCCAGTCGGCGCTGGGACCCTTGCCGGCGTCGCCCAGATCGTAGTTGAAAGGCGGCATCATAATCTGCCAGCCCACGTTCATGGCGCCGGTTTTCGGGTCAATGGCAATGCCGGAGACCACACCTTTGAATTGTGTTGCGTATTGTTCTACTGGCGCGACCGTTCCCTTGGGAATGGGAATCGAGAAGCGTGAGGCGGCGAGAATGTATTCGGTATTCGGGGTGACGAACGTTGAGCCATGGTTGCCGGAAACATTCGGGATCGGCCCCAGGATTTGCTTGGTCTTGAAGTCCCGCAGATCAATCCTCGCCACACGGTTGTTGGCGTTGTCGTTGATAAACAGCCACCGGCCGTCGTAATCGCCGTTGGTCTCGCTCAATGCCGGGTGATGGGTGTCGCCCCAGGTGAACTCGCCCAGCATCTCCTTGGTTTCTTTGTCAAAACCGAAGCCGGTGGCGGGATAGGGAGTAAATACCGGGATGGTGGCGATGTGCCGCATGGAAGGCACACCGGCCACGTAGATGTTGCCTGAGTGCCCGCCGGAATAGAACAAGTAGTACTCGTCAAGATCTCCCGGCGCGACATAGGTGGCCACCGCTGCCTCGCCGATGTCGCCGCGCTGCACCTTGGGCTTGCGGGCACAACTCGAGGACGTCATGGCCAGCAGCAGCGCAGCCACAGCGGCACACAGGATGGTCCATTTCATGTTGCGTTTCATGAAGCCGTCTCCTTCATCGTTGTTTCTGTGTCCCGTTGTCCCGTGCGGAGTACGCGTGGGTCTTATTTCTTTAACCTGGCCGTTTTTGCTTCTTCCTCCAGCAGTTTCTGGTGTGCAACCTTCAGTTTGGCGATGGCCTCGCGCTTCTCTTCATCGGTGAGCTGGATTTGCGTGGCCAGCACCATCTGCATGGTGCCGGTGGGGCCCATTAGGAAGTCATCCAACTGGCGCCCGAACCGGCTGGGGACGTCGGTGACAGCCTTGGCAAGGTCGGGGCCGATCTTGGCCGCCGACTCGATCCCCAGGGTGCTGACGTCGTGGCAGATGAAGCACGTTTTCTTAACGAAAAAGGCGCCTTCGCCCTGCATCATCTGGCGCTCTTTCTCCAGTTCTTCGAGGGTGGGCTGGTCAGCCTGCTTCGCTCCCGGCAGGAACTCGAGTGGCATCCGGCTCCGCTTCCAGCTCATGGCCAGCATGGCCAGGGCCTGCGCGTCGTGAGTGTTGAAGTTGAAATTGGGCATGATGCTGGTCTGCGACATCGCCTTCGGGTCCTTGAAGTGGGCCACATGCCAGCCAAAAACGGAATTAATGCCGTGGAGCCGCGAATAGTCATATTGCTCTGGCGATTTGTCGCCGACATACATCAGGTCGGGGCCGATCACGCCGCCGCGCCCGTTGATCTTGTGGCAGGCACGACAGCCCTTTTTGTGGACAAGTTCCTTGGCGTCGTTGATGTAGCTGGCGCCCGCGGTCTGGCGCTCAAAACGGTGGCACAGATTGCAGTTGGTCTGCATCATCGCCTTGCGGTCGCTGACCGAGTACACCTTGCCCAGTTCGGAAGCCAGCAGCGGCTCGCCCCAGTACTCCAGCGCGATGGCGTGGGCGTGCTCCGTGTCGGTCGCCCAGCCCTGGCCGCCGTGGCACACGGTACAGCCGTAGCGTGCGACGGGATGCTTGGCAAGAATCTCGCGCGGGTGCGCGCGGAAGGGGTTCTTCGCGCTTTCCAGTCCCGCCCATTGCATTCCCTGATGGCAGGTGACGCAGCGGTCCACGCGGTTCAGCTCCGCCGCCCACACTTGCTGGATTCCCGCCGGCACGAGTCCAGCTTTCTCAGGCCCGAAGCGTTTCTCCACGGTTTCGCGGAACTGCGCCTGGTAGTCCTTCCACTCCGGGGTAAAGTAGCCGCCGTACACCACTGCGGTGACCAGGAGAATGCCGGCCCCGAAGAGATAGATCCAAAGCGTATCGTGGCTCTTCCATTGCATGGCTGACCTCGCAGTTCCGCTAATAGTTCCTGGGTATCTCCGGCCAGGCTTCCCACGGCCAGTAGAAGTTCCAGGACGGACCACGCATGAAGGTCCCGACTACTGTCAACCCGATCACCACCACGACGATGACGAGGAACACGATGTTCTGTGTCCTGCGCTCCCGGGCCCACCAAACCCCGGCCGCAAACACCGAACTGCGGTCCAAGTACGGCCAAATCGCCAGCAGCAAAACCAGCACTCCAGGCACGAGAATTCCGCCGATCAGGGCGCCATTCACCGTTACACCGCCGATGTGGATGGTGGTGTCCGTTACGAGTTCCTGCAACCACAGGAAATACCAGGGTGCCTTGGCGGGGTTGGGCGTAACCTGCGGATTGGCCGCCTCTTCCAGCGGCGCGGGCACCAGCAGGGCGAGCGCGCAGGTCACCAGAACGGTCGCCAGCATCACCATCGCAATTCGCTTGGTGAGGTGCGGTGAGGACTCGATGCTGTATTGGTCCTCGTCCACCAGCGTGGTTTCGACTTGCACCGTGCGGCCTTCGGTGATGCCGAGCAGCGAATAAGTTTTTGTGCGGATCGGCGCCACCTTCGTCTGTTCCTGCTCGAGCGCCAGCCGGTCTACGCAGGCCAGGCCGCCGTCTTTGCGAATCCGCCACATGTGCCACGCGAACAACAGCAGCAGGCCCGCCGGCAGGAAGAAACAGTGCAGGACGTAGAAGCGAATCAGCGTGTTCTGCGCGATCTGATGGCCGCCGAGCAGCACGTAGCGAGTCTCGTCGCCTATCAGCGGCGCTGAACTCGCGATGTTCGTACCGACAGTGATGGCCCAGTAGGCCAGTTGGTCCCATGGCAGCAGATATCCAGTGAACGACAACAAGAGCGTAAACAAAAGCAAGACGACGCCGACAATCCAGTTGAGCGGCCGGTCCTGGTTAGCCGCCACGCCGTTCTTGTAGGCGCCAGTCACGAACACCCGGACCATGTGCAGAAACACCACCGCGACCATCAGATGAGCGGCAATGCGGTGCACCCCGCGGATGAACCAGCCGTACGAGACCACGAATTCCAGGTCTTTTATGGAGGCGTAGGCGCGCTCCACCGACGGAACATAGAGAAACATCAGCACCAGTCCGGTGATCGTGAGCACGCCGAACAGCGCGGCGGCAACAGTTCCCAGCCACATCGAGTAGCGGAAACCTAAGCTCGGCAACGACACCTTGGCGGGAAACCAGTGCAACAGAAGGTTGCGGACTATGGAATCGCCCGCATCGCGCGCGCTCTTGGGGTTCCAGGTCCACGTCAGCCGTTCCCACGCCGTCTTCGTTTCGGTTGGCATAGCGCAACTCCTGCGCGTCGGCTGCGGTTACGCTTTCAGCCGGAAGTCCGGGTTGACCATCTGGCCCATATCAACCACAAGCTGCCCGTCGTCGGGGGCCACTTCGAGCTTCAACGACGGCAGGGGACGCGGCGCCGGACCTGCATAATTGCTGCCGTCGCCGTAGTACTTGGAACCGTGGCAGGGGCAGTGAAACTCGCGCGTCACCTCCACGGTCTTGCCTTTGATCTGCACCCGCCGGGGCTGGTTCAGATTGACTGCCTTCACCGTACAGCCCAGGTGCGTGCACACCGCAGAGATGGCGTGCAGGCCATCCTGCTCGCGCGTGATGAACACCCGTTGTGCTTCCAGGAAGGTCACGCCCGGAGGAAAGCTCTGCGGCGCACCCGCCTTGAAGCGCAGCGGCTCCTCATAGACCACGTTGGGCACCAGCGAGCGCAACAGCGCCCACGCCTGGCCCGCAAGCCCTGCCACCAGCGCGCCCAAGCCGAGCTGCCGCAGGAACGACCGGCGGCCCTGGGCGGCTCCGGCGTCAGCGGCCGGCGGAGATGCTTTGTGCCATAGCTTCGCGATCTTCATAGAACAGGACCTCCATGGTCATCGCCTCGGTGGGGCAGCGGATCGCGCATAGCCCGCAACGAATACACTTCTCGTCGTCCTTGAGCATGACGGAGAGGGGACCGTCGGCGGTGGACAAGCCGTAGTGCCGAATTAAGTCTGGCTTGGCCGCGCCTTCAGTCTCAAGCTGCTCCCAGGGCACAAGTTTGAGTGACCGCTGCGGGCACACATCCACGCAGCGCCCGCACAACACGCACTTCCTGGCGTCGTAGATGGTCTGGATATGGCAGCACAGGCAGCGTTGCGCCTGGCGGCGCGCCTCCGCTTCCGGATAATCCATTTCGACTTCGGCGATGCCGGTGCGACGATCGAGCGGAATAGTCGGCGGCGCACTACGCGTCAGCTTCTCGTATTCCGGAGCGGTGCTGTAGGTGCGCGTCGGCAGCTTGGTTATGGAAACCTGTGTTGCCGCCACTGCGTGCGCACGCCGCAAATAGCTGTCCATTGAGGCCGCGGCGAGTTTTCCGTTCGCGATGGCCTCGATCAGATTGCGCGGGCCGAAAGCGACGTCGCCGCCGGCGAACACGCCGGGCGCGCTGGTCGCCAGCGTCTCCCGGTCAATCTTGATAGCGCCTTGAGGCGTCAGCTCGATCCGGTCTTGCGGATGGAGGAACGACAGGTCCGCTTTCTGCCCTATGGCAAGAATGACGGAATCGGCGTCAATGCTCTCGCTGATGTCTGGGTCATACACCGGGTTGAAGCGGCCGTCGAAATCGTAAGTCTGCTTGACGCCGATCAACTCGATGCCGCAGACGCGGCCATCCTTGCCGGTGAAACGCCGCGCACCGCGCTGCGTCTGAAAGACGATGCCTTCTCTTCGCGCTTCCTCGAACTCCTCGCGGCCCTGGGCGGTGCGCAGCACCGGCATTTCCGTAAACGATTCGAGGCTTAGCATCCGCACTTCTTCGACCCCGGCACGCAACGCGGCGCGGGCCGCGTCCAGCGCGGTCACCATGCTGGTTTCCGAGTCCTGCTGCGCCTTCTCGCGGTCCACACCCATGCGCAAGGCTGCGCGGGCGGCATCAAAAGCCACGAACCCGCCGCCGATGACGACCACGCGGCGCCCGAGTTCTACGCGGTATCCGCGATTGACGTTGAGCAGGAATTCAATGGCCTTGATGACGCCGTCCAGATCGGAGCCTTCGATAGGCAGGTCGCGCCCGCCCTGTGCTCCAACGGCGATGAACACCGCTTGAAATTCCTGCTGCCGCAGTTGCTGCAAACCAAACTCGGCGGTGAGAGGGGTGTTGAGTCGCAGTTCGACTCCAAGATCCAGGATTGTCTGGATCTCTTTTTCGATCAGGCCACGGCTGAGGCGAAATTCCGGTATGCCGTGGAACATCATGCCGCCCGCGATGGCAGATGCTTCGAACACCGTTGGCCGGTAGCCCATTACCGCCAGGTCATGGGCGCAGGCCAAGCCCGCCGGGCCGGCGCCGATAATGGCGACTTTCTCCCGGCGGCCGCCATGCTTGCGCGATTGCGTGAGCATCGGCAGGTGCCACGGCCACTTGTTGCCGGGCTCAGTCGCGGAGTCAAACAGGGGCTTGGCGGTTTGCGGGGCGCCTGATTCAGGCCCGTAGCGCTCGCACACAAAACGCTTCAAGGCACGAATGGTCACCGGTTGGTCAACTTTGCCCCGGCGGCATGCGTCCTCGCAGGGCGCGGCGCAAACGCGGCCGCATATGGATGCAAACGGATTCGGCGAGCGCGCAGTCAGATAACCACTGCGCTCATCGCCCGCGGCTATGAGTTGGACGTAACGTCCAGCATCGGTGTGAACGGGACATGCTGCCTGGCAGGGCACCATGTCTCTCCAGAACTGCGCGTCGGGAATCCGGGCCCGATACTTAGGCGTAGCCGCCATAAGCACCTCGCGAGCGCCGTGGACAAGGGAACCCAGCGGTACGCGACACCCGCGCACCGCTCACCACCAGAGAAAGAAAAGAAACCGCCGACACCCCGCAACCTGCCTGGATGCAGTACAGGGACCCGGCTGAAGACAAGTTTGCTCTCCCGTGTCAAACCGGGCGAGAAAAACATTATCCGGATACTCCCATTCTCCATGCTTGTGCTGTGAGCCGGGTCACCCGGGATGGTGATTGCAGGCGGGCCTAGTATTTCTGGATCAGGCCTGCCGTCCCACTTCGGGAACGGGCTATCCTCTTGCGTCCTCTCCCAGACCTCAGTTTCTCCCATCGCCTCCGCCCGGATACACGAACTGTAGTTCTGTCCTAGCCGGCGGCGATCCAGTTTCGAATCTCGCTTTCACTGGGAATTCGGCCTGCGGTTTTGACCACGCCGTTCACGGCAACGGCAGGAGTAAGGAGAATTCCAGCTTTAGCCATGGCCGTAGGATCGGAGACTTTCTGCACGTCTGCTTGTGTGCCGGATTGCTCAACCACCTGCCGCACGATCCTTTCAGTTTCCTTGCATCTCGGGCAGCCGGGACCGAATACCGTAATGCTGAGCATGAGCACCTCGTTCACATAATGAGATTAAAGACGTAACCAACAGCCAGAATTCCCACCGCAACAACGCCCACGAAGACAGCAATCAGCCGCGGGCGGAGCACCTTGCGAAGAATGATCGTCTCCGGCAGGGACAGTCCAATGACCGACATCATGAAGGCCAAGACAGTGCCGAGCGCGGCGCCTTTTCCGAGCAAAGCTTGTACGACGGGGATGATCCCCGCGGCATTCGAATACATGGGAACTCCGATCAGCACGGCGACCGGGACTGACCACCACGCTCCCCTGCCCATAATCGAAGCCATGAAGTTTTCAGGTACATAGCCGTGAATTCCGGCGCCTACTGCAATGCCGGCGATGACATACGGTGCGACCTTCCCAACGACCTCGCGTACTGCTTCTTTGCCCAGGCGCACCCTGTCGCCCCAGGAAAGCTTTTCCTCGGATCCGCCCGCCTCGCCGACATTTGTGGCGTACACCCAGGGCTCCACGTGCCGCTCAAGACGCAGCCGCCCGATCACCCAACCGGCCACAATGGCGATAAACAGCCCTGTTCCGGCGTAGATTGCCGCCACTCGCCAGCCAAAAAGCCCAAACAGGAGCACGAGGGCAACTTCGTTCACCATCGGCGCTGAAATGAGAAAGGAAAAGGTGACCCCGAGGGGCACGCCCGTTGTGACAAAGCCGATGAATAACGGCACAGCCGAGCAGGAGCAGAATGGGGTCACAACGCCCAACAACGCTGCCATAACATTCCCGGCAAACTCTCGTTTGCCCGCCAGAATGGCGCGAGTGCGCTGTGCCGTAAAGAACGTACGTACGATGCCGACCGCGGACACCACGAGCACTAGCAGCAGTAAGACTTTCGGTACTTCGAACAGGAAGAACTGGACGGCAGAGGCGAGGTGTGTGCCGCGCGCAAGGCGTAAGAGCGAGTAGGTGCCCCAGTCTGCCAGCAAAGGGAGCCGGCGGTAAAGAATCCACCATGCAATTAGGCCAAGCAGTCCGGCTGTCAGCTTCAAGCGGACGCCGGCCAGGTGGCGTAGCGGGCCTTTGACCATCTGGCTGCTCGCCGAGTTCCCCGTGCATAGAATCAGGACGCGGTTCTTCAACGAGCCGCCTCCTCGAGAGCAGCCGCCCGGCCTCCTGCGGGGAACCAGTGGCGTGTGCGGTTACAGACATTGCAGACTGAAAGCATGACAGGAACTTCGACCAGCACGCCGACGACTGTGGCCAGCGCCGCACCCGAACCGGGGCCGAACAGGGCAATCGCCGTCGCAACCGCAAGCTCGAAGAAGTTACTGGCGCCGATCAGCGCTCCCGGAGCCGCGACTGAGTGCTCCACGTGCAGCAGCTTCATCAGCCCGTAGGCCAGGCTTGAGTTGAAGTACACCTGTATCAGGATCGGGATCGCGATCAGTAAAACGTGGAGATACCGGCCGGTAATGTTCTCTGCCTGGAAGGCAAAGATGAATACCAGCGTCGCCAGCAACGCCAGGATCGTAACCGGACTGAACTTGGGTAGGAACTGTTGCTCGAACCACGCTTTGCCTCGTGTCCGCGTCAGCCACGCGCGAAGCGTCACTCCGGCCGCCAGCGGAACCACAATGAATGCGATCACGGAATACAGCAGCACGAGGAATGGCACCGTCAGAGACGATGCTCCGCTCACCAGAAAGCGCACGATGGGAGCGAACAAGAAGAGCATGATGAGATCGTTCACCGAGACCTGGACCAGTGTGTAAGCCGGGTCTCCATCGGTCAGATAGCTCCACACGAACACCATGGCCGTACACGGCGCGGCGGCGAGGATGATCACTCCCGCGATGTACTGGCCGGCTTCCGCAGGGCTGATCCAGGCTGAGAAGACGTGGCGGAAAAAGATCCATCCGATCAGCGCCATCGAGAAAGGCTTGACCAGCCAGTTGACGAACAGGGTGACGAGCAGCCCCCTGGGCTTCTGACGGACATCCGAGATGGCGCGAAAGTCCACCTTCATCATCATTGGGACAATCATCAGCCAGATCAGCACGGCGATGGGTACATTGACCTGGCTGCCACGCCCGAACTCCATTCCACGGAATGCGCGCACCAGGCCAGGAACGGCCTTTCCCAGGGCGAGCCCCGCAATCATGCAGAGAGCTACCCAGATGGTCAGGTAACGCTCAAACAAGTTGAGCCGTTTGGCACGAGCGGCACAATGGGCGAGTTCAATTGTTGCGGCCATGTAAAATCCTCGACAGGGTCATGCGCGGGTGGCGGCACGCTCTCTTAAGGCCGAATAGGGATGCCATTCGCTCACGCTGCAGGCGCCAGCCTCGATAGCTTTTCTGAGTTTTCGCAAATCTTCGACGAGTACGTCGGGGCTGCGGAATACCTCTTTCAGGAAAATGAACAGGTGTCTATGCAGCCGTCCATTCGGCTGAGCCAGACGATAAAAGATACGCGCGCCTTCGCGCCGGTCTAGCAGCAGTCCCGAGTTCTTCAGGTATGTCAGGTGGCGGGAGACATTCGGCTGCGACGAGTCCAGCACGTACTGGATATCGCAGACGCACAACTCCCCGTGCATCAGCAGGTTGAGAATTCGCAGCCGGGTCTGGTCCGCAAGGCCCTTGAAGATCCGTTCCAACTCTCTCATTGGCGGCTCCTGGATGATTCTGGCCGACGCACATGGTCATATGCGTATAGACGTATAGTTTAGGGACAGGATGCGCCACCGTGATACCGGTCACAGTTGACGGTGATCTCTTCCCGGGCTGGCCTGAAGCGGCCGGACTACCATGGGAAGCGGTGCGATGTTCGCCTGAAAGCGCGTCCATTGTTTCCTCGATTCAGGTAAATGCAGCCCTGCAGGGCATCTGCTACCCGGGCCACGTGAAATGGGCGGACTTTAGTCACCGCATCCAGCATCGTTCTGTGCTAGCATCCGACGCAGATTTGTTTACCGGAAACACCGGCAGGCAGCGGCACAGATCGGATACACCCCGCTTAATGAGGCTGTTCACGCGGAATTTCGGCAGAAGCCCGACGCTACGCTATGGCGCGGCGGTTGTGGCCGTGCTGCTAGGCCTGGGCCTTGGTCTGCTCATGAGGCCGGGCAGCTATGAAACGCCTTACCTCCCCTTCTACGTAGCGGTGCTGCTGGCTGTGATCGCCGGCGGCTTCAAGGCTGGCCTGCTCGCTACATTCATTTCTGCCATCGCGGTCCAGCTTCTTTTCCTGCCGCCCCACGATGGCTCCGTTTCGTTCAATCTTGGCAACGCGCTTCGCGGCGGATTCTTCTGCCTGGCGTCTGGAGTCATCTGCTGGCTGATCGACCGGCGCAAGGTCCGCGCCGATGCGGACATCGCACGCAGCGAGGCGGACTTGCGGCGCGCGCAAGCGCTGGCCTTGACCGGAAATTGGCGGTTGGATGTACAGCGAAATGAGCTGTGGTGGTCGGACGAGACCTACCACATTTTTGACGTTCCGAAGGGAACACTGCTTACCTACGAGAAATTCCTTGCCGCAGTTCATCCCGATGACCGGGAGCATGTGGATCGGCATTGGCAGGCAGCATTGGCTGGAGCGCCCTACGACATCGAGCATCGCATCCTTGTCAACGGGACCGTGAAGTGGGTACGCGAGACGGCCGAGTTGGAGTTTGACCGCGAGGGCAAACTGCTGGGCGGCTTCGGCGCCGTACAAGATATCACCGAGCGTAAGCAGGTCGAGGAAGCGTTGCGCCTCAGCGAAGAACGGCTGCGCGTAGCCGCCATGGCGGCGGAGATCGGCGTCTGGTACTGGACACCAGGGACGAACTATGTGGAAGTCAGCGCGAACTGGCGGCGCTTGTTTGGTGTCGCGCCCGAGGTTGAGGTCACGTTCGAAACGTGGCGCAATGCCCTGCATCCCGAAGACAGGGACCGTGTGGTTCGGGAACTGAATGCCGCCAGTGCGGAACACCGGGAGTTCGACGTCGAATACCGCGCCCTTCGACCGGATGGCAGTGTCTGTTGGATCGTTGACCGTGGCCGCGCGTCTTACGACAAGAATGGTTTTCCAGTGAGTATGGTCGGTATCAACGTGGACATCACAGGTCAGAAGCTGGCCGAGAAAGCCCTGCGGCAAAGCGAACAGCGGGTCCGGCTCAAACTCGACAGCATCCTTTCGCCCCAGGCTGACATTGGGAACCTGCAGCTCGCCGACGTCCTTGACACGCCCGTGCTCCAGATGATGATGGAGGAGTTCCACAAGTTCTCCCGCGTCCCGATGGCGATCATCGATCTGGAAGGCCGAGTGCTGGTTGGCGTCGGCTGGCAGGACATCTGTACGAAGTTTCATCGGGTGAACCAGCAATCCTGCAAGCACTGCGTGGAAAGTGACGTCGAGCTTTCCGCGGGAATCCCACCGGGCGAGTATCGCGTTTATCGTTGCAAGAACAACATGTGGGATGTGGCAACCCCGATTACGGTGGGCGGCAAACATGTGGGGAACGTTTTCACCGGCCAGTTCTTCTTCGAGGGAGAAAGCCCCGATCTGGAAACATTCCGCGCCCAAGCCAGGCAATACGGATTTGATGAAAAGGCTTACCTGGCTGCGCTCGATCAGGTGCCGCGCTTGAGCCGGGAAGCGCTGGCGGCCGCCATGACGTATTTCATGAAGCTGGCCGAGATGGTCTCGAAGCTTAGCTACAGCAACATCAAACTGGCCCGCTCGCTCGCAGAGCGCGACGCGCTGACCGAGTCCTTGCGGTCCCGGGAGGCCCATTTGCGGCTGGCGCTGGACGCCGCGAAGTCCGGCACCTGGGAATGGGACCTGCAGACGAACCAGTACACGTGGTCTGATGAGGTGTGGGATTTACATGGTCTTCCGGCGAACAGCGTCGAGCCCTCGTACGAAACGTGGCTTGCCTCAGTTCACCCGGCGGACCGCAAGATGGCGCAACGTGTAAATGAGGAAGCTGCCCGTAGCAGCAGCGATCTCATGCTGGAATACCGCGTCAAAGCCGGCGACAGCATTCGATGGTTAATGGCACGCGGCCGTCCGGTCCGGGACGCGAGCGGCCATCTGACTCGCTTCGTCGGTATCGTGATGGACGTGACCGAACGTAAGCGCGCAGAGGAAGCGTTAATTCGCACCGAAAAACTGGCCTCGGTAGGACGGCTGGCAGCAACCATTGCCCATGAAATCAACAATCCTCTGTCCGCGGTGATCAACACCATTTACATCGCGCGCAGTCAGTCGGACATTTCAAGAACGGTACGTACTTACCTCGACCTGGCAGACGAAGAACTCAAGCGCATCACCCATATAACCCGCCAGGTGCTCGGATTTTACCGGGAGTCGGCGAATCCGACTCGTATCTCTGTCCAAGCTGTGCTGAATTCCGCGATTGACCTGCTTAAAGGCAAGATCGAAGCCAAAGGTATCTCCGTCAACACACACTACACCGCTCAGCACTACGTCACTGGCCTGCCTGGCGAACTGCGCCAGGTATTCTGCAACCTGCTGTCCAACAGTGTTGAGGCGATAGACGGGAACGGCGCCATCAGACTGCGGGTGTCCCGCTCGTGCCATTTCAGTACCGGTCAGTCATGCGTCAGGATCACGGTGGCGGACAATGGCAAGGGTATTGACGACTCCGTCCGACCCCACATCTTCGAGCCGTTCTTCACCACGAAGGGCGCAACTGGTACCGGCCTTGGGCTGTGGGTGTGCAAACAGCTCGTCGAAAAGCACGGCGGCTCCATACGCATTCGCTCGCGAGCGCAGCACCCGCGGACCGGGACCGTGTTCTCAATTCTCCTGCCCGCCGCAGCAGCAGCACCTGCCGCCGCACGAACAACTGCGGGATCTTACACGAACTGATTCTGCAGGAGCTGGTTGTTCCTCCGTGTCCCGTCAACCACTTCCAGAACTCAAGTGGCCGGCGAGCCGGCGGCCAGCGGGGTCTCGTGTTCCTCGACGTATACCGCGCGTATCCTGCTGCGATCGAACAGTTTCTCTTCGTCAGCCTTAATCTCGGCCGCAATCTCCGGCCTGCTGAGGTTCACCATGGCGGCTTCAAACGCAGCACGATCATCGAACCACAACTCCATGACGACATCGAAGCCCAGGTCCTCATCTGCACATTCCGGGGCACTATAGAGAGGCGTCACGTAACGACGAACATAGTGCCGCGCGCCGATTGCATACTTGACGAGTTTCGAATGCTTGTTCTCGTAGTAGTCGATGAAATCCGCCTTCGACATGCCTTCTTTACGCTTCAACAACCAAAGGGTCTTAAACATGTTGGACCTTGTCCCTGCTGCTCAAAATGAGGTGTAACGCGCGATGCAGGACCCGCTAGTGCTCCCCCGCATGGTCGCCGGAGAGATTCAATGTCAATCGATCACGAGCCCGAAGGAATCTACGATTCCATGCCGCATTCCCGGTATTTTGACATGCCGAGCCGGTGGTAAGGCAGCAATTCTGTCCCTTGCACCGTGATTACTTTGGACAGAAATTCCGCCGTGGCCGCAATGTTAGCTTCCGAGTCATTGGTCCCCCGAATGATGCTGGCCACCAATACGAAGCGCGTGCAAAGCGGCGTGGATAAACGCGTGATTGCCGGCAAGTCCCGGCTGGAAACCGACATTCGCAGCCTGCTGCGAACTGGACGGTCATAAACAGTGCGACAAGTCACCTCGCTCCAATCCTGCGGACCAGTTTATGATAACAGCCAGACTGTACCGACTCGACAATCAAGCTCAGCGGCGTGCGAGTCCCGCAAATCAGGCAGGTACCACCGCTCACTGCTGACAACTAAAAAAGGATATGAACGAAGGCATTGAAGAGATCCGTAGGCGCGGCAGCCGCATCATCGCGGAAGGCACGCACATGCTTCCGGCGGCGGCCCTCATGATGGCCGAAGGCGTTATCAGCTCGCTCGACGACCTGAAGAAGCCGTTCGTCACTGTCATCAACTCCTATTCCAACCAGATCCCCGGGCACGCCCATCTCGATCGCATAGGCGCCCTTGTGCGCGAGGAGCTGAAAGCCCTGGGGTTCAATGTCTGGTACGTCAACGTCGGCGGAGCCATCTGCGATGGCATTGCCATGGGCCATTTCGGCATGAAGTATTCGCTGGCCTCCCGTGAACTGATTGCCGACCAGATCGAAACCATCATCGGTGCGCACCCGTGCGATGCCTGGATCGGCATCGCCAACTGCGACAAGATCGTTCCGGCGATGTACAACGCCATGGT
>JBHGBA010000001.1:0-123459 GCA_041946775.1 Terriglobales bacterium | reverse complement strand
CCCTAACCGGGGAAATTTCAAGCGCCGGGAAGTGGGGATTTTTCAGGCGCCATTGACACGCAGGTTCACGGGCCGCGAATAGGCGCGCAGGGTGCGCTCGCCGCGCAGGTTGTAGTACAGGTCGAAGTAGCTCATCGCCAGTTCGCGCAGGTTGCGGTATACCGGCTCGCGGAAACGCAAGCCGGTGAAATTCGACTTGGCAACCGCGCCCCAGTGCCCATCATAGCGATAGACGGCCAGCACGTGGTCAACGTCACGCACCGCTTCGAGGTCCCACAACAGCGGCTCGAAGCCGTTCACGCGCAGCGCCGCGGCGGCGAAAATGGCGCCCTCCAGGCAATGTGCCGTGCCTTCGCGCAGCACCCGACGCGGCGACCACGCCGTGGTTCCGTGGTGGTAGGGCAGATCATCGAGAAAGCGCTGGATCAGCACCGGCGTACGCAGCGCGCGCAGCCGGCGAAGCTCCCTTGTGTTAAATCCGTAACTGGACATTGTTGCCGCCGGTTTGTGCAAACCGCGAGGGCCTAGTCTGCTGCGATCCCTTCGTGGTGCTCAGCCGGCATTTCGCTGTACGTAATTCCATCCAATAGTCTGCCAGTTCGATGTTTCTTCTGGCCGCCCCACTGCTTAAAGAAAAAGGGAACATCTGCACGACGACACTGGGCCAAGATGGAGCGTACCCACTCGGCTTGCATAGGCCGTGCTCCCGGACCGGATTCACCGCCAACGATGACCCAGTCAATGCCAGCGAGTGGCAGTTGCTCTACTGGTCCAAGCAACGGCTCGAGAGAGAGAAACCGAACATGAGCAGGGACTTTCCGCAGATCTGCGATGCGGGAGATATTGTTGGCGTCTTCGACACTGACTCCCATCCACACGTTTCGAGGCCAGGGCAGTAAATCGGCGAGTTTTGCCAATCGGCTGCTGCGTTTCGTAAGCACCTGAAATGTGTGCTGCCGGGCCTTGCACATGGTTTCGAACACTCGCTGTATGAAGTCAAGTGGAACATCTTCGTGAAATAAGTCACTCATTGAGTTCACGAAAACGAGCCTTGGACGTCGCCACTTCAAAGGAGCGTCGATCAAATCTGGGTGTAGAGATACCTTCAAACCATGTTCGTACCGTTGCATTCCCATGGCACGGAGTCGGCGTGCCATTGCCTCCGCATAGCAGTGCTTGCATCCTTGCGAAATCTTGGAACAGCCCGTGACCGGGTTCCATGTGGTCTCGGTCCACTCGATCCCAGATTTCAAAGCCATATCACCCACCAATAATGTCCTTCGCTATACCAACAGCTGTAGGTGCACCACGCGGATTTCCTGCAGCAAAACAGAACAAGAAAAGTGGAGTGCCGCGTGTGTTTGTCAGCGTCAGCGGCTCAGCAACTGCAGTAAACACGGATCGAAGTCGATCGACGAAGAATTCACCAATTTTCTTGATGTCGGCAACTTTGATTGTCCGTTCCTCTCCTTGAATTAGCAGTGATTTCTCTGTGCGGTAGAACTCATCTTCCCAACGATCGGTTCCAAGAATTCTCGTCAGGCGAGTCGCCCAGTTCTCAGGCGGCTTGCCCTTGGTGACCAGAAGCCTGTTGGCTGCAAACAGAGGAAACAGTAACCACAAATCAATCGCTTTGGTTGCCGCGATTGATTCGATTAGCGCCCAGTCGACTTGCATGCCGAAAGGGTCCAAGAACACAACCGCCCTGTTTCTCCGCCAGTCTCTGGCGTGGCACCATTTCAGAAGATATTCGTTGGCGTCGGCGTTTACGACCTCGATGCGACCCTTCCTATCCGGGAAACGTTCTGTCAATCTACAGAGCTCTACATACCGTCCAACGTCACGCTCGATGAAGAGATACCGGTGGAATGGCGGCTCAAGTTCGAGTGCACGGACCACGCTACCTTTCTTGTATTCATCGGCCTGCGCTTGTATCTCGGAACGAAGATCGGCCAATTCCGGCATGACCTGTGCAAGTGGCAATTCGGGGATGCCGACTTGTATGTACCCGGTTCCAGCGAATGCATCAACGTATGTGGTTCGCAGGAATTGAGCTCTCGGGTTGACCCTGAATATTTTTGTATATGCCCTCAAATACTTCTCCAGGCACTCGAGTTTCTGCTGCGTCCACGGTCCGCCAAAGAACTCCTGCTGAGCGTCGTTTTTGCGCTTCTTCGCTATTTGTTCGCCCGGTAAAGATCGCACAATTGCAGGTGCACGTCAAGACCAAACTGCTCCTGGAATCAGCAGAAGTACTTATGACGGCGATGGCGGCGTGCTCTCCGCTTCTTTGCCCTCGCGCGCAGGTTGCGTCTGGTCGCGTGCCGGCAGGAACACGGCCGCAATCTCTTGCGGCGAATCCACCAGCACATCGGGCGGCGTGACTTCAAGCGTCTGCGGCGCCAGGCCGTAGGTCAGCCCCAGCGTCCACATACCGGCGTTGCGTCCGGTCAGCACGTCGTTCGACGAATCGCCGATGATAGCGGCCTCCCCCGGCTTGACCCCGGCCTCGTCGCAAAGCTTCAGCGCGCCATAAGGGTCGGGTTTCTTGGTATGAAAGCTGTTTCCGCCGTACACCTGGAAGAAATACTTGCCGAGCCCCAGCCCCTCGACGATCTGCCGCGACGGGTTGACCGGCTTATTGCTGAGCACCGCCATCTTGCGTTCCAGCCCGTCAGCGGCGGCCAGAATGCGGTCCAGCGTGTCAAATACGCCGTCGTAAACGCAGGTATTGTCCAGCTTGTGCTCGCGGTACCACGCCATAAAGAACAGCACTGCCTCGTGTACAAACTGCTCGTCATCGGGATCGCCCAGCGCCCGCCGTACCAGCATGGGCGCGCCGTCGCCGATGTAGGTGGCGATCAGGTCGCACGGCAGCTCCGGCCGTCCGAAGTGGCGCAGCATGGAATTGACCGAGTTCGCCAGGTCGAGCCGCGAATCCACCAGGGTGCCGTCCAGATCGAAGATCAGCAGCCGGATCCGGTCTGCGGGGATTGGTCGGTTGATTTTCAGCATCTTGCGTATGCCCGGTTGCATCCTCTACTGTTCTACTCAGGCGTCGTATAACGACAGCCCACGCGCTTTTCCGCATCCAATGGGACGGAAGTGATTGCGCCGGGCGGAAGCTCCAGTATATCCGCTGGCCGGGGGAATCGATGCGGGGAGCCAGGATGCTTGCCATGGTTGATACCGCCGTTTCCGGCTTGCAGACGGAAACGTACCAGGGACTCACGCGCGCGCAGTTGATTGAGGTCTACCGCACGATGTACTTGTCGCGGCGGCTCGACGACCGCGAGATCATGCTCAAGCGCCAGCAGAAGATCTTCTTCCAGATCTCCGGCGCCGGTCATGAAGCCGTCCTGGTTGCTGCCGGGCTGGCCCTCAAATCGGGTTACGACTGGTTTTATCCCTATTACCGCGACCGCGCGCTCTGCCTGACCCTCGGCGTGACGCCTTACGAGATGCTGCTCGAAGCCGTGGGCGCCGCCGCTGACCCCAGCTCCGGCGGACGCCAGATGCCATCGCACTGGGGCAGCAAGCGCTTCAACATAGTTACTCAATCTTCGCCCACCGGGACCCAGTTCCTGCAAGCCGTCGGCTGCGCCGAGGGGGGACGTTATTTAGCACGCCATCCTAATGCAGCGGAAAAAGCGGTTGGCGACTACCGCGAGTTTAAGGACGTTCAGTTTCGCGGCGACGAAGTGGTTTACGTCTCCGGCGGCGAAGGCACCACCAGCGAAGGCGAATTCTGGGAATCGCTGAACTACACCTCCAGTCGCAAACTGCCGGTGCTCTACCTGATCGAGGACAATCAGTACGCCATCTCTGTTCCCGTCGAAGTGCAGACCGCGGGCGGCAACATCTCGCGCCTGGTAGCGAACTTCCCCAACTTTCACTTCGCTGAAGTGGATGGCACCGATCCCGTCGCCAGCTATGCCGCACTGCAGAAGGCGGTGGCCTACGTTCGCGAAGGCAACGGGCCCGCCTTCGTGCACGCACACGTCACTCGTCCGTACTCCCATTCGCTTAGCGATGACGAACGTCTCTACCGCCCGCCCGCCGAGCGCGAGGAAGATGCCCAGCGCGATCCCATCACGCGCATGCAGTTGTTCCTCATCCGCGAAGGCATTTTGGATGAGCCGACCATCACCGACCTGGAACGGGAGGTAGATGCTGAAATTCAGGAGGCCACCGACCGCGCTCTGGCAGCCGCCAAGCCCGCAGCCGCATCAGTGATGCAGTTCGTGTACTCGCCTCACCTTGATCCCACGTCACGCGCCTTCGACACTGCCCCTGCGCCCCAGGCCCAACGCGCCGTGGAAGTCATTCCCGGCACGGAGCCGCCGCAGTTTGTCCCGCAAGCCATGGGTCAGAAGACCATGGCTGATCTCATCAACGCCTGCCTGCGGGACGAAATGCGCCGCGACGAGCGCATCGTGATCTTCGGCGAGGACGTGGCCGACTGCTCGCGCGAACAGTACCTGTTGCAGAAGCTCATCAAGGGCAAAGGCGGTGTCTTCAAGCTGACCGCCGGATTGCAGACGGAGTTCGGTTCTGATCGCGTGTACAACTCACCGCTGGCGGAAGCCAGCATTGTGGGGCGCGCCATTGGCATGGCAACACGCGGCCTGAAGCCGGTCGTCGAGATCCAGTTCTTCGATTACATCTGGCCGGCAATGCAGCAATTGCGAAACGAGCTGCCGCTGATCCGCTGGCGCTCCAACAACAGCTTCTCCTGCCCGCTTGTTATCCGTGCCGCTATTGGCGGGTACCTGACCGGCGGCTCCATCTATCACTCGCAGTGCGGCGAGAGCATCTTCACTCACATTCCCGGACTGCGCGTGGTGTTTCCGTCCAATGCGCTGGACGCCAACGGCCTGCTGCGCACCGCGATCCGCTGCGATGATCCGGTACTGTTCCTCGAACACAAGCGCCTCTACCGCGAGACCTACGGCCGCGCGCCGTATCCAGGTGCCGACTTCATGGTTCCCTTTGGCAGGGCGCGTGTGGTGCAGCCCGGACGCGACCTTACGCTGGTGACGTACGGCGCCGTCGTGCCGCGCGCATTGCAAGCGGCCCAGCGCGCGGAGCGCGAACACGGCATCTCGGTCGAACTGCTCGATCTGCGCACCCTCAGTCCTTACGATTGGGAGTCCGTTGCCAACTCAGTGCGCAAGACCAGCCGCGCGATCGTGGCGCACGAAGACGTGCTGAGCTGGGGCTATGGCGCGGAAATCGCGGCGCGGATTGCCGGCGAACTGTTCGACGACCTTGATGCCCCGGTCCGCCGCGTCGCCGCCAAAGACACATTTGTTGCCTACCAACCATTGCTGGAAGATGCCATCCTTCCCCAGGCGGATGACGTGTACCGCGCCATCGTGGAAGTGGCGGAATACTGACATTTGGGTGATCTGGTAAAGTTTGATTTGGTGAAGTGGCTGTTAGCCGTTGGCCTTTAGCTTTTTAGTCCTTAGCTTCCGCGCACTAACTATATGTCGTGGTCGGACGCTTGCCGAAGACGCTAAAAGGCCAACAGGTAATTGGCTAAAGGCCAAGAGCTAATGGCTAAGAGCCAAGAGCTGTGCTACTTCACCAAATCCCACTTCACCAAATCTTACTTCCTGCACACCCTCGTGACATCCACGCCCAGCGCATGCCTCACAATCACCTCGGCCAGGGACACTTCTTCATCCACCAGCGGAATTTTGAACTGCAACGGCGCTGCCGCCTGCACCGGGATGGCCGCTGCGATATCAATGATCCACGTTTCCTCGCCGGCCAAGCGCAACTTCAGCCACAGCGGCCCGTGGAACAGGCCAACGCTGCGCGCCGCGCGCAAGCCCAATTCCAGCGCGCGGCGGCGGACGTCAACTGCGACTTCGCGATCTTCAATCGTGCCCAGCACACGCATTCTGCCGCCGTCCAACAGCGCGGCCACGGCGATATCGCGGCCCGCGGGCGCATCACCCAGCAGCGGCGAGCGAAATCCGGCGTTACTGAGCTTCTGCCGCAACGCGAACTTCTCGAGGCAGGCATCGGCGGCTTTCGGAGGATGAGCGCGCAAGCCGATCATGCTGGCCGCCCGGGCGCACGACGGAGCGCTCTGCTCGTCGGCCGCAACCATGCCGGCCAGCGGATGCTCTAGCGCGTACTGGACGATAGCCAAAGCCGAGTCGCGCTGTGCAAAGACCAGCGGCAATGCGTCTCCACTGGCATTCGCCGCCTCCACGCCGCACACGGTCGCGACCGCCAGCTTTTCTGCCGCGCGCAAATATGGCTCCAGCACCTCGGCGGTGGCGCCCAGCAGTAGCAGCCGCCCCTGGATTGGCTTGTCGCTCACTGACTCAACATACAGGAGTGCAGCGATTCCGTGGAAGTTCCCTCGACTCGCGCGGCAGCGGCGGCCGCGCTCGGTTCGGGATGACGCACGTGAGAGTTCAATCAGAGGGGATACAGCTATTCGGAAATCGCTCTAACCACAGGGGACGCAGGAGACACAGGGCCCGCCGGGACGGCGGCGCTACGAAATCCTCGGAGCCGACCGCTTCGCTACAGTCTGGCTCAAGCTACCGGTTGCGGGAAATAAGCCGGGTATTCGCGCGCGTATGGCTTCTTCTCCCGGTAGGAACGCGTCAGCTCCATGTAGATGCCGAGGTCGCGGTCCAGGTCCGATTGCGTCCCGTCGAAATAGAAATTGCGGATCGGTATGCCGCCGAAGTCCTTGCTCAGCTTGGGATACACCGACTCGCTGACGATGCCGTTCATGCAGGTGAACGGGCTGATATCAATAATGCCATCGGCCCCATTTTTCGCCAGGTACGCCGCCTTGCCCACGCTGAGCACCATTTCGCCCATCACCCCGGTGTTCGGCAAATACGGACGCGCCAGTTCGAAAATTTCGTAGATGCTGGGTTCCTTGTAGCCTAGGAAATCTTCCTCGAACGGCCCCACGATGGCGTGCAGGTCGTTCTCCTGCACATGCCAGCGCAACCGCGCCTTCAGCATGTCCGTGGACCAGTAGCGCCCCAGCAGCTTCAGCTTCCGCAATTGCTCGGCGTTGGTGTACTCGATCCACTCGGAAATGTCGCTCAGCCACGACTCCGCCCCGTAACCTTCGAGCTTCCGGATCAGGTCCTCGTTGCTGAAGGTGTTCAGGCGGCAGAAGATTTCGCCGACCACGCCGATCAAGGGCAGCTCACGGTCGTAATGCGCGGGCACCCGGCGGAAGCGCTCCCGCGAGCGCTTCATGCAGGCGGCAATCTCCGCCAGTTGGCAGTCGTTGTCGGCGCAACTGTTTTCAATGGTGCGGCACAGGTCGGCGACCGACTCCTGGTACACCTTGTCGGTCGAGCCCGGTGTGGTTTCATAGGGGCGTGTACGATGCAGGGCCTTGCGCAGGCAATCTGCCGAAACCAGCGCTCGCCACGCCGCCCGCATGAAGGGCGTGGAGATTTCCCCCAGGTCGGAATACCCGTTCTTGCTGGTGGGCGACAGGATTTGCACCTCTCCGTAGCCCAGCTCGTGCACGATCTTCGCCAGAAACGGCGCATACTGGCCGAACCGGCACGGACCTTCGGCCGTGGGCATGAAGAACATGGTGCGCTTGGCGTCGAACCCCGGCTGTTCAATAACGCGAATGAAATCGCCGACCGTCACCTTCGCGGGATAACATTCATCGCCATTGGTGTGGCGCGCGCCCAGTTCGCGCGTGCGCTCATTGGACGGCGGAGTAGGCGTGGCTCTCACTCCCAGCCAGCGGAACACCGCGGCAAACGCCTCCGCGCTACCTTCCGCCATGGTCGGGATGTAGATCGTCTTGCCGGCCAGCGGATGGTCAGGGCCGATTTTGCGGCTCAGATGCTTGCAGCCGTTGGGCATCGCAGAAATCCTTTGGAATCGAGATAAGCTTCGCAGCGGGTGATGAAGCCCGCATCGTTGGAGTGTCCGTCGAATTGCAGCACCAGCGAGGGTTTTCCCGCCGCGTCATCCAAAAACGATTTGATGTAGCTGTCCGGTCCGCACTTGAAATTGGAGATGTACACCACGTGCAGGTTTCGCCGTTTGCGCGTGATGCGCGCGGCCGCCAGGATCCGCCGCCCCGAATTCCAGTACATGTTGGGATTGATCTCGCCGATGTCTTCGCTTTCCAGCGGCAGGAAATCCATCGGCAGCACATTCACGCCATAGAGCGTGCGCAACTTGCGCGGGATGTCGCAATTCACGCTGCGGTCGTAAAGATTGTAAGGACGCCCCACCAGCACCAGCGCCGGCTCATGGCTCGCCTCCAGCCGCTCGAGCGCCTGCGCACCGGCCGCTTGCATGGCTTCGTTGAATTCACCTTGCGCCGCGAACGCGGCAGTCACGGCGCGGCTGTTGGCGCGGCCGGAAATCCGCAGCCGTCCGCCAAAGTACTCCGCCAGTTCCTTCTCCACGTGCTTGCGTCCGTAGCGGAAGTGCACCGTTGGCGCCAGGATGCGGTCGCTTTCCTCTTCCAGTTGCGGCACCGCTCTGAGCACAAAGGGCAGCGTCTGGTTCCACGGGCACAAGTGAGATTCCGGGTGCTTCGGCATCAGTTCCGCCGGGATTTCGGCGTTGACGATGTTCGGTACCAGCACATAATCCGCGCCCTTGGCCAGCAGTTGCTGCACGTGTCCGTGCGCGACCTTCACCGGAAAGCAGGGCTGCGCAATCGCCAGTTCCTCGCCCGCTGCGCAAATACTGCGATCGGTGGCGGAAGAAACCACAACCTCGAAGCCCAGTTCCTGGAGGTACGCACACCAGAAGGGGAAGCGGTCGTAAAAATACATGGAGCGCGGTATGCCGATCTTCTTGCCCTTGCCCGCCGCCGGCTTCAGCACCTGCTCCAGCAGCCGGTCGCGATATTCCAGCAGGTCCTCGATGACCGGCTTGCGGTCCGTTTTGGCGCGCTTGCGGAACTTATCGGAGCACTTGTCGCCCCAGTAGCTCTTCTCGCCCTCGATCTTGAATTCCTTCATGTCGCAGTAGTTCGAGCACGCGTGGCACACGAACTCGCGCGTTGTGAAATTCACTTTCGACAGATCATAGCCGCGGAATTTCGAGGGCTTGGCCGCGCCTTTCATCACGTCGCGCGCGATCAGCGCCATGCCGATGGCGCCGATGACGCCATTGTGTGGCGGGACGATGATGCGCTTGCCGAGTATCTGTGAGAACGCAGCCGCTACCGCGTCGTTATATGCCGTGCCGCCCTGGAAAAAGATGTTGTTGCCAATCTTGCGCCCGCGCACCACGCGATTGAGGTAATTAAGGGCCACTGAGTAAGCCAGCCCGGCGCACAGGTCGCCCACCTCGGCGCCCTTTAGCATCAGCGCCGTCACGTCGCGCTCCATGAAGACCGTGCAGCGCTCACCGAGTTTCGCCGGCTGCTTGGAGTTCAGCGCCAGCCTGGCAAACTCGCCCTTGATGCTGACGCCCAGCTTTTCTGCCTGTTCTTCCAGGAACGAGCCGGTTCCAGCCGCGCAGGCTTCGTTCATGGTGAAGTCCACCACGATGCCTTTGTCCAGGCGGATAAATTTTGAGTCCTGCCCGCCGATCTCAAAGATCGTGTCCACCTGCTCCATGCCCAGCATGTTCGAGACGTGCATGGCGCCGGTCTTGTGCGCGGTGATTTCGTCGTTGACGGTGTCCGCGCCCACCAGTTCGCCGATCAACTCGCGGCCGCTGCCGGTGGTGCCCACGCCGTGGATGTCGAGGCGGTCGCCGATGGCCTCCTCGATCTCCTTAAGCCCGGCGCTGACCACCTCGATCGGCCGCCCCTGCGTGCGCAGGTAAATCTCGTAAAGCAGGTTGCCGTCTTTGTCGCTGACCACCAGGTTGGTCGAAACCGAGCCGATATCAATACCGAGATACGCCTCGACCCTCTGGCCGGGCGCGGGCAGCGGCAAATCCTCGACCTGGTCACGCAACAAGGTGACATTTGTCAGGCCCAGCGGGTCGCTACATGCGAACTGCTGTTTCATTTGTGCGTGCTGCTGCAACTGGTGAATGCGTTTGAAACTGCGCTTGCGCAGCTCTTCGCTCTCGAACATCGCCGCGCCAATCGCGCCCATCCAGGCATAAAGTTCGGGAATGATGAACTGCGCTTCTTCCAGCTTGAAAGCCTCGCGGAGCGCATTGGTGACGCCCTGGTTCATGGCCACCGCGCCGATGAATGCCACCGGCGCAACCACCTCGCGGCCTTTGACGATCGCCGACTTGAAGTTGCGCGCCACCGCGTCGCATAGCCCGCGCAGGATCTGGTCGGTGCTGTAGCCTTTCTGCTGCGCGTGGATCATGTCCGACTTGGCGAACACCGAGCAGCGTCCCGCAATCCGCGCTGCGCAACTCGCCGAGCACGCCGCCTGGCCTACTTCCTCCACCTGGTACAACAACCGCGACGCCTGCTGATCAATGAACGACCCGGTGCCGGCCGCACAGTCGCCGCTCGAGGAGTAATCGACGATCCCAAGGTATCTCGAGCGTGCCGTCGGCTCCAGCCGCATGTACTTCGAGGTTTCACCGCCCATCTCAAATACGGTGCGCACTTCCGGGTAGAACACCCGCATGCCCTTGGCGACCGCGCGGAACTCGTTCTCGAAGTAAATGCCCAGGATTTTCGCGAGCAGTTGGCTGCCTGAGCCGGTCACGCGAATGCCCTCGACGCTCTGCTCGGGCACGTGCTCGTAGAATTCCTTGAGCACGTCGAAAGTGGACTGGATCGGGCTGCCCTGAATGCGCCGGTACTGCGACAAGACGAGCGGACGGTCTGCTAACGGGCTCGCCGCCGGAAACCGGCTGGCAAAGAATCCGTTGGACTTGTCCGTCAACCCCTTCAGCAGGGCTTCGTCACCTTTGCCGCCGATGGCCGCCAGCTTCAAGCTGACTGCGCCGATGTCCAAGCCGATATTAATGCTCATGAGGGCGACTCACCTAGCCCGGCCGGAGCAAAGTCCACCGGTTCTTCCAGACACAGCTTGACCCTGGTTTGTCCCAGCTTATTCAACCGGCGGTGTGTATGTAAAAGACAACACAGCCGTTGCCCGTCGTAAGTGCCTGAACGGAGTAGCTGGCGGGCTGAATGGGACAACGTGTGAGTAGCGCTGCCGTCCACGGCGGCGGGCTCCGGTTTCCTCAGTGTCCTCCGTGTCCCCTGTGGTGGAGCTGTGCTGATGTGCATGCGGCGATTCGCTACCTCAGTCCGACTCCCACCGTTTGCGGCGCCACGCCAGCAGCAGTTCCGTTCCCGCAGCCAGCGCGGCCAGCGCCAAAAGTACGTGAATAAAGCCGCCCAGCGGCTCTTTGATTAGCCCCACAATCCAGAGCACGATCAGCACCGACGCGAAAATCCACAACATGATCCTGCCTCTGGGACATGCCTGTGATGTTGGAAACGTGTCCCTGGTACGAAGGAATGGAGTGATGCGCTGTTGCCCGGCTGCAAACCGTGAACTGCCAACTGCAAACTCGTTTCGGTACAATCGTGCTTTCACCCGTGAAAACCGCCCGTGACGCCACATCCCGGCTGCTCTTCGATCTTCTGGTGCTTGCCGGCTGCTGCGCTTTTCTTTTCTTCTTCGGCCTCAATGCAATCGGTCTTACCGGCGCCGACGAGCCCCGATATGCGCAGATCGCGCGCGAAATGCTGGCCCGTGGCGACTGGGTCACGCCCGTTCTGCATGGCCAGCCGTGGCTGGAAAAACCGGTGCTGTACTACTGGGAGGCGATGGTCTCCTACAGCATCTTCGGTGTTAGTGATTGGGCCGCCCGCCTGCCCGCCGCCGTTGATGCCACCGCACTCGTCTTTGCCGTGTACCTGTTTGCACGCTACCTCTGGCACGGCGTGGAACTGGCGGCGGCACTCATCACCGCTTCCTGCGCCTTCATCGTCGGCTTCGGCCATGCCGCCTCCACCGATATGCCGCTCTCCGCCGCGTTCGCTATCGGCATGCTGTTCTGGATGGCGTTCGAACACGACAGCCGGAACGACGACCGAAGCTCCCCGCGCCAGAAGCTCTGGCTTGCCGGCTTCTACTTGTTCACGGCCCTGGGGATGCTAGCGAAAGGCCCGGTGGCGCCGCTCTTAGCCGCGCTCATCATCATGGTGCTGGCTCTGCTCCGCCGCGAGTCTCGCCTGATCTGGCGGACGCTCTGGGTCCCCGGCATCGTTCTGTTTCTGGGGGTGGCCCTGCCCTGGTACGTGCTGGTGGAATTGCGCACGGGCACTTTCTTCCGCGTATTCCTCCTGGAGCACAACCTTGCCCGCTACACGACCACTGTGCACCGCCACGTGCAGCCGTTCTGGTTCTTCGTGCCGATTGTGCTCGCGGCCCTGCTGCCCTGGGCGTTGCTCGCTCTTGCCGGCTTGGTGCGCGCGCTCAGGCGTTGGCGCGAGTCGCCAAGCGCCCAGGTGCTGGTGGTCTGGGCCGTGCTGCCAGTGGTTTTCTTTTCGTTCTCAGACTCAAAGCTCCCCGGCTACATCCTGCCGGTGGTGCCTGCGTTTGCGCTGCTGGCCGTTACTTATCTTTACGCCAACGTGCTCGCCGGCCGTCGCATGGACCACTTCTTGTTGTTCGGTCACGCGCTGCTCTCCGGCGCCACGCTTGCTGCCGTTCTGCTTGCTCCTAACCTGACGTCGCGCGTCCGTCCTCCGCAACAGGCGATCACCCTTGCCACTTCCGCCGGCGTCATCACGTTTGCCGCTATCATGCTCGTCGTCCGCCGTGCCGGATGGCGCTCGGTCCGCCTGATCACGCTTGCGCCCGTCATTTTGGGTGTTGCCTTCCTTCTCCGTTTTGCCGCCCCTACCCTGGACGCCACCTTCTCCGCACGCCCGGTCGCCCGCGAACTGGCGCGCCTCCAGCCGGCAAAGGGTCCGGTCGCCATCTTCAACGCGCCTCGCGAAGTCGAATACGGGCTCGGCTTCTACCTCAACCAGCCCATCCCGCGCTATGACCGCGATGCCATCCCCGCCGCCGCTCACGTCCTGATTACCCGCTCTGCCCCATCCGAAATCGCCGCCCTTGTCCCCGGCCGCCAGATCGTCCCCCTCGGCCATTTTCCCCGACAGCGCCTGCATTTCTACTGGATCTCCGCCGTCAAGTAGCGCCGCCGTCCGGCGGCGGGCCCCGGCTTCTGCTGGCGTGCCAGTTGACCCGATGCCCCGATAGCCGGATGACCCGCTGGCCCGCTGTGCGGCTGCGTGCATCCCAACATGTGACGTTCGTGTTAGCGCCGCGTGTTCTCCCCCTTTTCGCGGGCGACAACGGCGCGTACACTAGTCGCCTCAGCCGTGACGGCGCCTTCGTCATTGTCGAAATCGGTCGCGGAAATCCTTGATCTCCGCCACTTCTCCTCGCACGACCTGCGCGCGCTGCTGGAGCAGGAGACCCGCGTGTGGACCGAGTCGCTCTTCTGGGACTACCGCAGCTCGGCCGACATGATCCTGCGCTACATCGATGCCAAGATCCTGCCCGGCTACGCCATCGTGGACGCGGGCCGTGTGAAGGGCTACTGCTTCTTCGTTTACGAGGGCAGTAAGGGCGTCATCGGCGATCTGTTTGTCTCCGCCGGCGAAGGCAATCTGACGTTCAGCCGCGAAGAACGCCTGCTGACGCACGCCCTCGCCACTCTCCAGCAGTCGCCCGGCGTGCATCGCATCGAAGCCCAGTTGCTGTTGCACCGCACGGGCGAGGTGTCCGAACCGTTCTGCCGCCACAGTTTCCGCCGGTACCCGCGCCTGTTCATGGTGCTGCCGCTTGCCCCGGCGAACGCGTCCGCGGAACCTGCCCCGCCTTTTACGTCTGAGATCGAACTGCGCCGCTGGTCGGAGAGCGATTACCAGGCGGCAGCCGCTGTCATCACTACGTCCTATCGCGGCCACATTGATGCCGAGATCAACGACCAGTACCGCACCGGCAGCGGCTCGCTGCGGTTCCTGAATAACATTGTCCGCTTCCCCGGATGCGGGCAGTTCGACAACGGCTCGTCCTTTGTCGCCATCCATCGCACCACCCGGAGCATGGTAGGGCTGGTGCTGTGCTCGCGCGTGAAGGACGACGTTGGACACGTCACGCAGGTTTGCGTTGTGCCCGGCCAGCGTGGCCGCCACATCGGCGAAGCCCTGCTCGCCGCCGCCTCGACCGAACTGCGGCGCCGCGACTTCTCGCGCCTCACCCTGACCGTCACCGAGGCAAACCGTGGCGCCGTCGAGCTTTACAAGCGCCTCGGTTACCGCGTGCGCCACGTTTTCGATGCGTTTGTCTGGGAAGGGTAGCTCTTAGCTCTTAGCCGTTAGCTCTTAGGATTTTTAACGGTGCGGTCCCGACCGTGTCTTCAGGCTAACAGCTAAAGGCCAAGAGCTAATGGCTAAGAGCTTCTTTTCAAGCAACAACGCCCGGGACCTCCTCCGGGCGTCGATTCTGGAAACAATCGGGTTACGATAGTTTCTTTCCTTCCATTTGGCTCAACGCGGTTTCCAGTTGCCGCACCAGCACCTGCGATGCGAAGCCGTTCTTGCCCATGGTCCGCCACAAATATGTCCCGTGGCGCCACGATTCAGGGCTGTAAACCGCCAGCACGTCTTCGCTCGGCCGGCTCTCCACCGCGATGATCATGTCCGCCTGTTCCGGCCGGTAAACCAACGTGTAACCCGAATCGCGCATCGCCTGCTGCACCGTTGCGATGGCCTCCCGGTCCCGGAAAATCAGGCCGGGCGAGAACTCCGGTCCGTCATAGCTGGTTACGTACACAAATCTCGCGTTCTTGACCGGCGTGAGAAATTGCCAGTTCGTCTCCGCCACGACCGCCAGCGAGGCCAGCAGAATGATTGCGAGAACAGACACTAAACGTTTCATTGCACCTCCAGTCGCCATACTTATTTGATTGGGG
Source organism: Terriglobales bacterium (assembly GCA_041946775.1). Classification (GTDB taxonomy): domain Bacteria; phylum Acidobacteriota; class Terriglobia; order Terriglobales; family Acidobacteriaceae; genus JBHGBA01. The sequence continues at coordinate 108,555 of JBHGBA010000001.1, read as the reverse complement.
AGCGCGGATAAAGTCGCTTTGGCCCTTCGCTTTCAGCTCTTGCAGCACGGATGCAGACCCAAGCCTTGCGCGCAAGCGCGGGGAAGGAGAAGAAGCTCATCAGGTCCACAGGCCACGTTGAGTCTGGCGGTCGCGTCTTAGCTAACGGCCAAAAGCTAACAGCCAAGGGCTGGATTGCTAAGAGCTTCTTTTCGACTCCTCCCACGCCTTGGTGTATTTCCAACTGACATACGCGGCGTGGTAGAGGTGCAGCAAGAGCCCTCGTTTGCCGTCAAGGAACCCTAAGCGAAAGAAGTAGTTGTAAATGAACTGTCCCAATGGCCGCAGGACCGTGTTTCCGAGGCTGAGGTGGTGCCGCCGCTTGGCCGCAATCGTCTGCGCCATCAGGGTCGAATACCGGTTCATGTGGTTGATATAGAGCGACAACGTCGGATAGGCGTAATGCAGCATGGGGTTCGTCAAACGCCCGGCCCGCGGCGGATTTCCCTCAGTCAGTTCCACCCGGTCGTGCGGGTCGGCCCCGGTGACGTGTGCCTGTCCGCGCCGGAACAGCCGCAGCTTGGGATCCGGATAAAACCCGCCGAACCGCAGCCATTTGCCGAGGAACAGGTTTCTCCGGGGGATGAGGTAACCGCGCAAATTGCCGTTGCCGCTGATGACCTGCCGGATTTCCTCTGCCAACCCGGGGCTGACCTCCTCGTCGGCGTCGAGCGCCAGTACCCAGTCCTGGGTACAGAACTCAAGTGCGTAGTTCTTCTGCGCGGTGTACCCTCGCCACGGCTCAACGATCACTCGCGCTCCATACTGGCGCGCAATGTCGCAGGTCCGGTCGGTCGATCCCGAGTCCACGAGTATGATCTCATCGGCCCAGCGCACACTTTCCAGCGTGCGGCCGATATTGGCTTCCTCGTTCATCGCAACAATGGCGACCGACAGTCCCATGCCCGCCGTCCCAACCCTGTGAAGTTCAATCGTTCCCAGAGTTTATCGCATCCGCCGTGGTGCCGCATTGGCGCCCCACATCTGCCCGCCTTTGGCAGATGTGGGTACTTTCGGGAACGCCATTCGGCCTGCCTTGCATTTTTCTTCGCCGCAGCCCTTGCCAAACCGGAGGATAATACTCCCGCTCCTCTGTTCTGGCGGAGGTGGTTCATGGACGGGCGCAGATTCGAACGCATGGAACTGGACGACGCGGCGCGCGTCGAAGCCCTCACCGAAACCGGCAGGCGCCTGGGCCCGGTGCGCACGCTGGGTGCGCTGGGCATGCTGGTGGAAGCTCGCGAGCCGTTGCCCGAAGGCAGCCCGCACCGACTGTGGCTGATTGATCAAGCCGAGGGCATCAAGATCGAGGTCACGGTGGTGGTCCGCCAGCGGTCAGGGGACACTATCAGCTTCGATTTCCGCGCGCTCAGCGTGGAAGCCGCCGTCCAGATCGGCTTCCTCATGGGCAAGCACCACGCCGCCACGCGCGCCGCCGCCGCGTAATAGCACGCTAAAAGGAAAGCGTGTAGCGCACCGTGACGCTCCGCCCTGGCGCGTCTACGCCCCAACTGATGCCGCGATAAAGCGCCGCCTCCCGGCGGTGGGCCCGGTGTCGCTTTCGTTCCTTCGCGCCCTCCGTGTCCTTCGCGTCCTCTGCGTTCAGCTTTTCTTCCCCCTCCCGACTCCGAAAAGTAAACGTTCCCCGCTGCAACGCCTGTACAATCGAGGGTAACATCAACTCCGGTCGCTACCTTTCGATTGTGGAGCACATTGTGACCCAGGTGATCAAACGTTTTGTCGTCGCACTTGTACTGGCCCTCATCAGCCTGCCGCTCGCGGCGCAGGACCGCGACAAGCAAATCGAGCGCGTGGAAGAAGCCGCCAACGTTCTCAACGAAATCATGGGTGCGCCCGACAAGGGCATCCCCGAAGAGATTCTCGGCTCGGCCAAGTGCGTTGCCATCGTGCCTTCGATGTTGAAGGGTGGCTTCGTCATTGGTGGCGAGTACGGTCACGGCGTCGCCAGTTGCCGCACCGATAAAGGCTGGAGTGCACCGGCGTTCTTCGGCGTAAAAGCGGGCACCTTCGGTCTGCAGATCGGCGGCCAGGCGGTCGATCTGGTCATGCTCGTGATGAACGACCGCGGCATGCGTGCGCTATTGTCCAGCAAGTTTGAACTCGGCGCCAATGCCTCGGTTGCTGCCGGTCCCGTGGGACGCCATGCCGAGGGGGCCACCGACTGGAAGATGCGCGCCCAGATCCTCACCTATTCGCGTTCGCGCGGCGTTTTCGGCGGGCTCACTCTGAAAGGCGCGGTGGTCAAGCAAGACAAGGACGATACCCGCATCTTCTACGGCCGCATGGTGCCTTACCGAACGCTGTTGACCGGCGGCGTCCCCGCTCCGGGTGACGCGGAGCCGTTCGTCAGTGCGCTGCAAAAATACGCGCCGGTGCAGCCCTTCACCGAGGCCAAAGCGGAGACCACCGAGAACAAGTAGGGAACCGTCGCTTGGTCGCCCTACCCTTGTCGCTCGCGGATTTCGAGCGACAGGGTGGGGGCGAATCGCCCGCCAATGGCCTATTCGCCATTTCTCCCTGCACTGCTTCCTGCTGGCGTACTTTGAATCTGCAGGGCATACGCCTCCACCGAGCCGCAGAGCTAAATGCCTGCGGCTCAAGATTTTGGTACTTAACTTCTTTACCCGGTTTGATTCACGCGGAAATTCCCGCTAGCTCTATGAAAACACGCCACGGGGGAGCGGTGCGCGTTTTCTCTGTCTGGAAGGCGAATGTCAGCGTCGGCCAGCTTCGCTCGGCATCTGACACACTTGCATAAGGGGAAAGACATGGAACGAGACGTCCTCGGCGATCAGGTTGCGGTGGTTACGGGCGGAGGACGCGGCATCGGCGCCGCCATCTCCCGAAAGCTGGGCGAAATGGGAGCGACCGTGGTCATCTGCGGCCGCTCCGCCGATACCCTGCGTGAGGCCGCGGAGCAGATGCGTGCCGCGGGCGCCAAGTGCGAGCCCATCAAATGCGACGTTCGCGACCTGCATTCCGTCGAGGCGCTTGCCGCACGCGTGCAGCAAAGCTTTGGACGTATTGACATTCTGGTCAACAATGCCGGCGTGGGCGGCTTCGGCGGCCCCCTGCATCAGTTGCCGCCCGAGAGTTGGGACGAGGTACACGAAGTCAATCTGCGCGGCGTGTTCTACTGCATCCGTGCGTTCGCCCCCATGATGATACGTGCCCGGTCAGGCCACATCATCAACATCTCGTCTATCGCGAGCAAGAATCCGCTCCCCAACGGCGCCGTTTATGCTGCCTCGAAGTGGGGACTTAACGGGCTTACGTATTCGGTCGCCGAAGAATTGCGCGGCTACAACATCCGCGTGTCGGTCATCTGCCCGGGATCGACCATCAGTGAACTCAGCCCGCACACCGGCAAAGACCCGCAGAAAATGCTGCAAGCAAGCGACGTGGCGCACGTCGTCGCCATGCTGGTGACCCAGGCGCCGCAATCCTTCACCAGCGAAATCGTGCTGCGGCCCACGCAAAAACCCTGAAACCAGTTGCCAGTTGTCAGTTGCGCGGGTAACTGGCTGGTCGTAACCAGCAACTGACAACTGCCAACTGACAACTGGCAACTGTTTCTGCTACCATCGCGGCACTCGGAAAACCCCCGGGAGGTTGATATGGCAGAAGACAACGGCAATTCTTTCCTGTGGTTTCTGGCCGGTCTGGGCGTGGGCGCGGTGATCGGCGTCTTGTATGCGCCCAAATCCGGGCGTGAGATGCGCGACGAGATCGCGCACCGGGCGGACGAAGGCCGCGCGTACGTCACCGACCGCGCACGCCAGGCGCGGGAACAGGCGGAGCGCTGGGTCGAGCGCGGGCGCGACTTCTACGATGCGCAGAAGGAGCAGTTCAAGTCCGCTTTCCAGGCGGGCAAGGAAGCTTACAAAGAGGCCACCGGCCAGGAGCCGGGCCCGGCAGGTTCGCAGGGCTGAGCGGCTTCACTGCGTTTTCATTGACAAGGGGGTGGGCAACGGATGTCCACGCAAGAGACATTGATGATCGTCTTCATCGCCGTCACCTCGGTAGCGGTGGTGATCCAGATGGGTGTCATGGTCGCCCTGTATGCGGCGGTGAAGAAATCCTCCGCGCGCATGGAAGCCGTTGCCAGCCAGTTGCAGACGCGCGCCCTGCCCACGCTGGACATGGCGCAGGGCATGTTGCAGGATTACCGCCCCAAGGTGGACACCATCCTCGCGAACGTCGAGGAGACCTCCACCATCGTGAGGCAGCAGGCGAAGAACATTGATATTCAGCTTGGTGAATTGCTTGACCGCAGCCGGATGCATCTGGCGCGCGTGGACGAGATCATGACCCGCACGCTCGACCGTGTTGAAGGCGCCACCGATCTTGTCCACCAAAGCATGATGTCGCCCATCCGGCAGGCGACCGGGGTGTTGCAGGGAGTGACGACGGGCCTGGCGACGCTCTTCGGCCGCGGCCCCTACGCCCGCGCCAAACGTGGCGCCGGCACGCCGCGGGAAGACCTGTTCATTTAGTTTGGTAATTGCGTAATCGGGTCAATTGAGTAATTGAAAGGCCCGCGTATTTCAAATTACCCGATTACCCAATTACCCGATTAGATTATCCATCCGCCGCCGACTACCACATCGTTGTCGTAGAACACCGCAGCTTGTCCCGGCGTGATTGCGCGCTGTGGCGCGTCGAAGGTGGCAATTGCTTCATCGTTGCCAGTCTTGGCAATCGTTGCTGCTGCGGGCTCATGGCGATGTCGGATCTTTACCTGTACGCGCATGGGCCCGTGCAGATCATCAACAGCAATCCAGTTGAGCCGCTGGGCGCGCAGAGTGCGCGACCATAGGGCGTCGCCGGGTCCGACCTTCACCTGGTGCGCGGCGCCGTTCACCTCGATCACATACAGCGGTGAGCCGGTGGCAACGCCGAGCCCCTTGCGCTGTCCCACGGTGAAGTTGTGGATGCCACGGTGCTGGCCGATAACTTCGCCGGTGACGGTGACAAGCTCGCCAGAAATGTCGGGCAACTGCTCGCCTTGCTCCGCGAGATAGGCGTCAATGAAGCGCTTGTAGTCGCCGCCGGGAACGAAGCAGATCTCCTGCGAATCGGGCTTCTCGGCCAGCATGAGGCCGAACCGGCGCGCCTGCTCGCGTACTTGCGGCTTGGTCATCGCGCCCAAGGGAAACAGTGTGCGGCTGAGCTGCTCCTGGGTCAGACCGAACAGGAAGTAGGTCTGGTCCTTGGTGGTGTCAACCGCGCGCTTCAGCAGCCAGCGCCCGCGCGCCGCGTCGTATTCGCAACGCGCGTAGTGGCCGGTGGCGATCGCGTCGGCGCCAATCTGCCGCGCCGTGATGAGCAACTGGTCGAACTTCAGGTGGTTGTTGCACAGCGAACACGGGATCGGGGTGCGCCCGGACAGATAGTCCTCGACGAAGGGCCGCACCACGTCGCGCTCGAAGCGCTGCTCCTGGTTGACGACATAGTAGGGAATGCCGATCTGCTCGGCGACGCGGCGCGCGTCGTAGACATCGTCGAGCGAGCAGCAACGCCCCTGCACGTGTTCCGGCATGCCCTCGCGGCCAGCGAGCCGGCGCTGGTTCCACAACTGCATCGTCAGGCCGATGACGTTGTGCCCTGCTGCACGCAGCATGGCCGCAACGGTGGAGCTGTCAACTCCACCAGACATGGCCACGGCGATGGTTGTCGAAGGCATGAATGGGTTTGTTTAGCTGTTCGTTCCTGGCCTTTAGCTCTTAGCGGCCCTCAGGGGCCAAAGCCCCGAAGTATTCTCGATTCGGCGGCACGACTAAACAGGCTACTGAAAGCCTGAAAAGCAGATTCCTCGCGGGCTGAAGCCTGCTCGGAATGACAAAACAAGGAATTCGTTCGGCGCGGCTGAAGCCGCGCCCTTTCAAAACGAGCTCAAAGTCGAGTTTTTCAGCAGCCTCTAAAGTCGTGCCCTGATACGAATCAAGATCTGCGGCGAACCATTGCAGGCCGACCGCCGACAACCGGCAGCCGACAGCCGAGAGCCGACAGCGCAGCTAAGAGCTAACAGCGGCCTTATACACAGGCGAAATCTCGCGCAACCGGCCGACGGTTTCGGGCAGCACCGACAGCAGGAAATCCACATCCTCCTCCGTATTGTGCTTGCCCAGGCTGAAACGCAGGCTGGCGCGGGCGCGCTCGCTGCTCAGGCCCATGGCGGTCAGCACGTGCGAGGGTTCCACCGCTCCCGACGAGCACGCGGCGCCCGTGGAAACCGCAACGCCTTTCAGGTCGAGCGCGATCACCATCGCCTCGCCCTCAATGTAGTCGAAATAAATACTGGCCGTGTTGGGCACGCGCGGCGCTTCGCGCCCATTTACGCCGACAGCGTCCATAGAGCCGAGCGCGGCCTGCTCGATGCGGTCGCGCCACTGGCGAATCCCTTCGAGGCTGCCGTTCTCGAAGCCGGCGCGCGCAATTTCGGCGGCCTTGCCGAGGGCGACGATGCCGGGGACGTTTTCCGTGCCCGCGCGCCGCCCGCGCTCGTGGCTGCCGCCGTATTGCAGCGGCCTCAGCAAAGTCCCCTTGCGCACATAAAGTGCGCCAATGCCCTGCGGCGCATGCATCTTGTGGCCGGAGATGCTCAGCAGATCGCAGCCGATGCGGCCAACGTCAATCGGCGTCTTGCCGGCGGCCTGCACGGCGTCGGTGTGGAAGTAAACGTCGGCTTCTGCGGCAATGCGGCCGATCTCTTCCACGGGCTGAATCACGCCGGTCTCGTTGTTCGCCATCATGATCGTGATCAGCTTGGTGTTGGGACGCAGCGCGTGACGCACCGCGTCAGGATCAACCAATCCGCGGGCGTCCACGCCGACCCGGGTGACTTCGCAACCCAACTGCTTCAGCCGCTCGCAGGACTTCAGCACGGCGCTGTGCTCGATGTTGGAGGTGATAATGTGATCACCCGGCTCAACGACGCCGAAGATGGCCAGGTTGTCGCCTTCGGTGCCGCCACTGGTGAACACTACCTCCGAGGAGCGGCATCCGAGCAGCGCGGCCACTGATTCGCGCGCCCGCTCCACCGCCGCGCGCGCCTGTTGTCCGTTGCGATGGATGGACGAGGCGTTGCCGAAACTTTCGGCGAAGTACGGCCGCATCGCCTCGAACACCTCGGGCAATACCGGCGTGGTAGCGTTGCTGTCGAGATAGATCCTGCGCATGGAGGTCCCTCTTCTATTGTATTTGACGCAGCAAAGGACGTTTACAGTTCACAGTTTGCAGCTCGCAGCTCACACCCAGGCTCCTGAGCTGGTTTACCGGCGAACTGCAATGATGGCCAGAGCACCTCATGTTGCCTCGTGCCGGCCCGCTTAACAGACTGTGGGGACCTGCGGCCGCATCTTCCACCAACGGGCGAGGTGGGGCACCAATCTCTGTTTGACCTAGATTCGTCATCCCGCGCCCGCGACTCTCGACAGGTCCCAATTTGCGGCACAGGCGGTGGCAAGGTATATTCCTCTGTTTTGCGGAAAGGAAGAATTCCCCCATGATGAAGCGTTGGACGCTGTGCGCAATTGTTGTTCTCGGGCTGGTGGCGGTGGCGCCGGCCGACGAGGGCATGTGGCTGTTCAACCATCCTCCTACGCAGCAGGTCAAGGCGAAGTACGGTTTTACGCTGACGCCACAATGGCTCGAGCATACACGACTATCGTCGGTGCGCTTCAACAACGGCGGGTCGGGATCGTTCGTTTCCGCCGACGGCCTTACGTTTACCAATCACCACGTCGCCCAGACGTGCCTATTCGCGCTGTCCACGAAAGAGCGCGACCTCTACAAGACAGGGTTCTATGCGAAAACACAGACTGACGAGGCGAAGTGTCCAGACCTCGAATTGAACCAGTTGGTGGGCATCGAGGACGTCACCCAGAAGGTCAACGCCGGCATTACGCCCCAGACACCGGTGGCGGAAGTGGGGGTAAAACAGCGCGCCAACATGAGCACCATCGAGGCGGACTGCGTTAAGGCTACCCGCCTGCGCTGCGATGTGGTGAACCTGTACGCGGGCGGAATGTTTCACCTTTACAAGTACAAGAAGTACACCGACGTTCGCCTGGTGTTTGCGCCCGAGTTTCAGGCGGCGTTCTTCGGCGGCGATCCGGACAACTTCGAGTATCCGCGGTACGACCTCGACATCACCTTTTTCCGAGTGTATGAAAACGACAGGCCGGCCAAGCTGAAGAACTTCTTCCGCTGGTCAAAGACGGGCGTCAAGGAGGGCGAATTGGTGTTCGTCAGCGGGCATCCGGGCTCGACCGGACGGTTGCTGACCATGGCGCAGATGGAATTCCTGCGCGAGAACTCCTATCCGATGGTGCTGGAACTGCTGGAGCGGCGCATCGGCTTATTGCAAGACTACTCGGCGCAATCGCCGGAACATGCGCGACAGGCGCAGGAGAGCCTTTTCGGCGCGCAGAACGGCTTCAAGGCGATCAAGGGCTACCAGTCGGGCTTGCTCGATAAGGAGTTGATGGCGAAGAAGGCGGCGGAGGAAGAGAAAATGAAAGCCGCCGTGCTGAATGACCCCAAAAAGAAACAGGAATTCGGCGATCCGTGGAGCGAGATCGCCGAGGCGATGAAGGTGCAGAAGTCGTTCTATTTGCCGCTCACTCTGCTGGAGCGCCGCAGCGGTGGTGAAATGGCAGAATACGCGCGAACGCTGGTGCGCGGCGCCGAAGAGCGCACCAAACCCAATGCGCGGCGCCTGCGCGAGTACCGTGAGTCGGCGCTGCCCTCGCTGGAGCAGAACCTGTTTGCGGCGAACCCGGTGTACAAAGAACTGGAAATCGTGCTGCTGACCGATTGGCTTAGCGAACTCAAGCAGAAGCTGCCCAACGATCCGGCGGTGCAGAAGGCGATCGGTGATAACGACCCAGCGGCGCTGGCGAAACGCATGGTGGAAAGCAGCAAACTCCAGGACCCGGCCATGCGCAAACAACTGTGGCAAGGCGGGCAGGCGGCAGTCAATGGCACCAGCGATCCGCTGATTGTCTTCATGAAGACAATTGATCCGGAGGCGCGGAAGTATCGCAAGCAATACGAGGACGAAGTGGATGCGGTGGAACGTCGCGAAGGCAATGTGCTGGCCAAGATCCTCTTCGCCCAGGAAGGGACGAACGTTCCGCCCGATGCGACCTTCACGCTGCGCTTGAGTTATGGCGCGGCCAAAGGTTTCATAGAGGACGGCCGCGGTTCAGTCGCGCCCAAGGGCGCGAGGGTGCCCTATTTCACCACCATCGGCGGCGCGTTTGAACATTCGGAGAAGCACGGGGGCAAGCCGCCTTATGACCTGGCGCCAAGCTGGGTGGCGGCGCGATCGAAGCTGAAACTCGACACGCCGCTGAACTTCGTCTCTACGCCCGACATCATCGGCGGCAACTCGGGCTCGCCGGTGGTAAACGCAAAAGGCGAAGTGGTGGGCATCATCTTCGACGGGAACATCCAGTCGCTGCCCTGGCGCTTCCAGTACGAAGACGAGGTGGGGCGCGCGGTGAGCGTGGATGCGCGCGGCATTGTAGAAGCGCTGCGCAACGTGTACCAAGCCGACCGCGTGGCGGACGAGCTAGTCGGAACTGGCGGAGCGCCGGCGACGGTCACCCGGAAGAAGGATGGCAAAGCGGCGGAGAAGATGCGCAAGGGCGAGGCGAAGCCGTAAGACCTCACCACGGATTTGCACCGATTCACACGGATTGATCTCGGTTTCCTTGCATCGTTTATGGCCAGCGTGCTCTCTGGTTGGCGACTTTCTTGCTCTAATCCGTGCAAATCCGTGTGAATCCGTGGTTGGCATTACTCAGGCCAGATGGTGAGCGCGGTCTTGCTGAGGATGGATTGCTTGGCCGCGGAAGAAAGGGGCAGCGCGCGGAATTCCTCAAGATTGCGCTCGAGGCCGGGCACGCCGGGGCCGGGCCAGTCGGTGCCAAATAGCGTTTTGGACGCGATCTCTTCCAGCCGCGGGAAATAGCTGAGCAGCGACTTCGGCGGGATGCTGCTGATGTCCAGATAAACGTTGCGGTGCCGGCGGATGAGGAAGAATGCCGTGTCCATCCACAAGGGCCGGCCGCCGTGCGCGACCAGGATTTTCAGGCGGGGGAAGTCAACCGCGACATCGTCCAGATAGATGGGGTCGCCATACTTGTTGCGTGCGCCGGGGAAGACGGACGTTCCCGTGTGAAACATAACCGGAATGCCGTGGCGTTCGGCGGTGCGGTAAACGGTTTCGAGTTCGCGCATCCCGCGCAGGTAGTCGTTGGGATAGAGCAACTGGTGCGGCGGGTGGATTTTGATTAGGCGAATGCCGAGGCGCAGCAGGTGGTCGAGGTCGGCTTCGATGTTCGTGGTATGGCGCGGGTGCAGCGAGCCGCACGATAGCAGACGCGCGGGATTGGCTCTGCAATAACCGGCCACCCACTGGTTGACCTCGGGAGTGAAGCCGATCACCTCGGGTGCGACGTAGTTGATGAGCACGGCGCGCGAGATTCCCGCAGAGTCGAGGTATTGGAGGAATGCTTGCGGGGAACGGCTGAACTCCTCGATGCGCGCGAAGTCTGGGCGCTTCGCCTTCATCAGGGCCAGCGCGTCAGGCTTGAACATCTGCACCGGCTGGATGTGGACATGGCAATCCGTGATTAACATCAGCTCTTAGCCTTTAGCTCCTGGCCTTTAGCTTAAGCATCGCGAGTGTTTGCAGTTTACAGTTTGCAGTTTGCAGCTATAGCGTTTTCAGCATTGATGTAGTCCCTAGGCACAAAGCAGGTCCCTCGACTGCGCGGCGGCAAAATCGGCCGCCGCTTCGCTCGGGATGACAAGTCGTGGGCCATACCAATCCTGAAAATGCTCTAAACCAAGCGGCCGGGGAGCACCTTAGAGCAAAAAGCTAAGAGCTGAAGGCTAAGAGCTAAGGGCCGCTTTTTCACTCCGGCCAGATCTCCAGGGCTGTCTTGCACAGCAGGGCGGTGCGGGTCTTGTCGGAAAGCTCGAGGGCACAGAACTCGTCGAAGACCCGCTTCATGCCGGGGACGCTGGGGCCGGGCCAGTCGCTGCCATACATCGCCTTGCTCGCGATCTCATCAAGCCGGGGAAAATACTTGAACAGCGAGCGCGGCGGGACGCAGCTCACGTCCATATAAACATTGCGGTGGCGGCGGACGAGGAAAAACGCCGTTTCCATCCAGAACGGGCGGCCGCCGTGCGCCATGATGATTTTCAATTTCGGGAAATCGACGGCAACATCGTCCACGTAGATGGGGTCCCCGTACTTGTTGCGCGCGTGCGGAAAGACCGACGTGCCGGTGTGGATCATCACCGGGATGCCGTTTTGCTCGGCGGCGCGGTAGAGCGCCTCCAGCGGCTTCAGGCCGTTCAGGTAATCATTGGGATAGAAATGCTGGTGCGGCGGATGCAGCTTGATCATGCGCGGGCGGAGCCGCAGGATATCGGCGATGCGTTCGTCCACGCCCTCAGGGTTGTGCAGGTCGAGGGCGGCGGAGGAGAGCAGGCGTCGGCGATCAACGTCGGCGTAAGTTGCGGCGAGTTCGTTCAGTCGCGGCACCGAACCGCGGTACAGCGGCGGCATGGCGTTGATCAGCATGGCGCGGGCGATGCCGAGCGTGTCCATGTACTTCAGAAAGCACGCGGGAGAGTCGGCGAACTGCAGAACGAGGTCGAAGTCGTGGGGCCGGCGGCGGCGGAAGGCTTCAAGCTCGTCCGCCGACATGAATTGCCGGTACGGTTGGACGTGAACGTGACAGTCTGTAATTAACATCAGTTGTGAGTCGCCAGTTGTCAGTATTCAGTACCCAGTACGCGGTACCCAGTACCCAGTACCCAGTACCCGGCAGGGACCTTAGTAAGAACAGAGTATCTGATTCGACGGCGCGGCGAAAGCCGATGTGGGGCTGCGTAATGGCGACTGAGCACTGAGGACTTGACACTGAGTACTGAGTACTGGGTACTGGCTACTTTTGCCGGGCGCGCAAGCGCTATGGTACCGTCTGATGTTCCCTGACGATGCGCCACTGGCTCCAGTACGCACCCGTATGGCTGATCGTGAAAATGTTGGGGGCGCTGCCACGGCATGTGGCGCGCACCGTGGGCATTGCCATTGCGCGTCTCGTGTACGTGCTGCATCCGCGGCTGCGCAGAGTGGGGCTGCGCAACCTGGAGATCGCGTTTCCGGAAATGACTGGCGCCGAACGCAAGCGGCTGTTGCGCGCGGAATACGATAACCTCGGCCGTCTGCTGGCCGAGTTCTGCAAATTCCCCAGCTACACGCGCGAAAACGTCGCAGAAGTCGCCGAGTACGACGGGCTGGAAAACTACCTGGCGGCGCGCGAGCGCGGGAAGGGCGTGCTGTTTCTGACCGCGCACCTGGGGGGCTGGGAACTGGGCTCGTTCGTACACTCGCTGCACGGGTATCCCATCCGCGAGGTGGTGCGCGCGCTGGACAATCCCTACCTGAACCGGCTGGTGGAAAAATACCGTACGCTGCACGGCAACACGACCTTCGACAAGGCGGAATTTGCGCGCGGCCTGCTGGCGGCGATGCGCGCGGGCGAGACCGTCGGGGTATTGATGGACACCAATATGACGCCGCCGCAGGGTATTTTTGTGCCGTTTTTCGGCGTGCCGGCGTGCACAGCGAGCGGCATTGCGCGGGTGGCGCTGCGCACGCAAGCGGCGGTGGTGCCGGCGTTCACGATCTGGGACGCGGCGGCAGGGAAGTACCGGGTCCGCTTTGAGCCCGCGCTGGAGCTGGTCTCGACCGGCGACGACGAAGCGGACGCGGTCGCGAACACGGTGCTGTTCAACCGCGTGCTGGAGCGGTTCGTGCGGCGCTACCCGGACCAGTGGTTGTGGGTGCACCGGCGCTGGAAGACGCGCCCGCCGGGTGAGCCGCCGGTGTACTGAGCGACAAGAGGCCAGCCGGCTGGTAGGATTTTTCTCGCATGAAGCACAGCATCGCAGAAGTTGCGGAACTGATCGGCGCGCGCGTGCTCGGCGACGCCACGCGCCAGGTTGGCGGCCTGTCCAACCCGCAGTTGGCAGGCGCCGGCGACCTCGTTTTTGTGGAGGACGAGAGGCACTTGCGGGAAGCACTGGATTCGCTGGCGGGAGCGATCATCGCGGGCGAGTTCGCCGCTTCGGTCAAGACGGACAAGCCGCTGCTGGTCGTCAAGCACCCGAAGCTGGCGTTCGCGCGCGCGGCTGCATTGATCGCGCCGCCGCGGCGCTACGAGCCGGGTGTGCATTCCACCGCGCTGATTCATCACTCGGTGAAGCTGGGCAAGGGTGTGACGGTGCAGCCGCATGCGGTGCTGACGGACGGGGTAGTGGTCGGCGACCGCACGCGCATCGGCCCGGGCACGGCGGTTGGTCACGACGTGCAGATCGGGGCGAACTGCAATGTCGCGGCAAACGTAACGATTTATCCGGGAACACGCATCGGCGACCGCGTAATCGTGCATGGGGGCGCGGTGCTGGGCGGCGATGGCTTTGGTTTTGTGCGCGATCCCGATACCGGGGAATACGTTAAGTTTCCCCAGGTTGGCACGCTGGAAATCGAAGACGACGTGGAGATCGGCAGCAATACCACGATCGACCGGGGCGCGCTGGGGCCGACCGTGGTGGGACGGGGCACGAAGATTGATAACCTGGTACAGATCGCGCACAACGTCCGCATCGGGCGGAACGTGGTCATCGCGGCGCAGTCCGGCATTTCGGGGAGCTGCGTAATCGAGGATGATGTGATCATCGGCGGGCAAGTGGGCGTTGCTGACCATTGCCGCATCGAAAGAGGTGTGATCCTGGGGGCGCAATGTGGGGTTCCCAGCAATAAGGTCCTGCGCGGAGCCGGCGTTGTCTATTGGGGAACGCCCGCGCGCCCGATCAAGGGATATCTGAAGGAACTGGCGCTGCTGTCGAAGCTGGCGCGGAAGTAGGGCTTGGCCGCTGATTAACACAGATGAACGCTGATCAATTTTGATTTTTGAATTTTGATTGGAAAGCGGGAGCACTCGACATTCACGTTCGCGGACGAAAATATCGAAATTCAAGAATTGGCTTTGATCTGCGTTTATCATGCGTTAATCAGCGGCTGAGAATGGTTCGGTAATGGCGATTGTGGTGATTGGCGGGCATTCGCGCAGCGTGGGTAAGACCAGCGTGGTGGCGGGCTTGATTACCGCGCTGCCGGAGCGGCATTGGACGGCGGTGAAGATCACCCAGTATGGCCACGGCGTATGCTCACGAGATGGGCAGCCCTGCGACTGCGCCGTGGACGATCAGGAGCACAGCTTCGCCATCACTGAAGAGCGCGACCGCTCGGGCGAATCGGACACCTCGCGGTTCCTCGTGGCCGGCGCCGAACGTTCGTTGTGGGTGCGCACGCGCCAGGGATTCCTGGCGGAGGCAATGCCGCGTCTGCGGCGCGAACTGGAGCGGGCCCAGGACGTGATCATCGAGTCCAACAGCGTGATGCGCTTCTTGCGGCCCGACCTCTACCTTACGGTGCTGGACCCTGCCAATTCTGATTTCAAGCAGTCGGCGCGCGAGTATCTCGACCGCGCCGATGCCGTTATCTACGACCAGCCTCCGCCCGGTGCGCTGGAGATTGCGCCGTCGTGGGACCGTGTATCGCTGAAGCCGGTCGCGGGCAAGCCCGTGTTTCGCGTGCGTCCACCGGAGTACGTGACCGCCGACATCGTGGAGTTCGTGCGCGAACGGCTGTTGCAAGGTCAACCGCTTAGGGCGCAAGGGTAATCAGTTTGCGGTTTGCAGTTTACCGTTCACAGCTATGCGCGCCGCAAACCGCACACCACAAGCCGCAACTGCAAACTGCAAACTGTAAGCTGCGCTAAGCGGCACGCTCTTCACCTGGAGCCTGCACGGCTTCGGTCGGTTTGCGCACGGCGGATTGGCCGCCACCTTCCAGGCCGATGCGCGCAATGGCCGTGTTGAGGAGGGTCCGGCTCAAGTTGTCTACAAACATCTCGGTAATGCGCACCAGTGAGGAGACATCCTCTTCAGCTATTCCCCGCTCGGCGAGCAATTCGTAGGTGAGTTCGAAGGGGCCGGGCAGTTCGCGCGCCAGCATCCATGCAGTCTCGCGTGTGTTGTGGTGGCAGCCCTGGTAGAGCGGCGATTGCATGCAATTCTTCAGCGCAGCCCAGTAGGCGGCGAAGAACTCCGGCCAGCTTGCCAGCGCGAGGTAATCGGGAGCGATAAACGGCTCGCCGAAGCCGCGCCGCATCTTCTCCAATACAGGGCGGACTTGAGCCGGTGGACGGTGTTCGTCCACTGCGGGGAGTGGAGTATCGAACAAAGGATGGCGGGCGGCGACCCTGTCAGGCGCGACGGGCGAACCCACGGGTCCTTCAAAGGCCTGGTACTGAGCGGCGGCGATCAACAGGAGCAAGGAATTCTGATATTGCGAGAGCTCGGTAACGCGCATCAACTCGCGCCCCATGGACGGGTCCTGAAGCCCGAGATCGGGGACGTCCAAGTAAGTGAAGATGCGGGTGTACGCGTCGGCACGAAGGCGATCGGCGAGATCGAAGAGCTGCTGAGACTCGGTGACAGGGCGGAAAATGCGCCAGTGCAACTTGAGGAAGTCTGGGTACACGGCGAATGCCTGATGCACGACGCCCACGTTAGGCAGGCCGAGCGCCTCTTTCAACTCCGCATAGATCTCGCAAACACTGCCTTTGGCGGCCGATTCGGGTACTCGCCGGATCCGATTCCCCCGCCGCCAGGTTGTCATACTCGTTTGATGAATGGGGGTTGGAACCAGGATGTCAAAAGGCATTAGCCAGTACCCAGTAGCCAGTGGCTGGTCCCAGGGGCCGAGAGCTGTCGTTGCCAACTCAGCTTTTGTGCAGTGCAACTGAGTACTGGCAACTGGGTATTGTTTTATGCATTTTGATGTTCTCTTCGATCGCGGCGAGCCAAACGCGCTTGACGATCCCGCTTACGAAATCTACGGTCCGCTTGGGTTTCCCGAGCCGCCGCCGGACCGGCCGTGGATCTACACCAATTTTGTGCAGTCGCTGGATGGAATTGTTTCGCTGAAGGGACGGCACGCTTTGGGTGCGGACCTGTCGCAGTCGGCGGAAGACCGCTGGCTAATGGACCTGCTCAGGACACACGCGGATGCGGTGCTCATAGGAGTGAATACCTTGGTCGAAGAAATGCAACAGGGCCCGCATCCGCGGGGCCCGGTCTTCCGCATCATGGAAGAGCCGCTGCGCGAGCTGCGCCGCAAGCTGGGACGCAAGCGCGAAATAAACATCTTCGTCACCGGGGCGGCGCGCCTGGAACTCTCGGAGTACGCCGTGTTCGATGGCGATAAGGTGGACGCGGTGATCCTGACAACGAAGCTGGGAGCTTCACGGCTGGCGCGGAGACGCTCGCATCCGCATGTGCGAGTTATCGCATGCGGCGAGAAAGAGGTTGTGCCGGTGGCGGAGGCGATGCGAATCCTGCGCCACGAGCTTGGTCTGCGCTACCTGCTGTGTGAGGGAGGCCCGACGCTATACGGTCATGTTGCGCGCGCCGGACTGGTTGACGAGAAGTTTGTGACCGTGTCGCCGGTGGAAGTCGGGCAGTGCATTCCGTCCGAACAGGGGCCCAGTGAGGCCGAGCGTGAGGACCCGCCGAAGCGGCGGCCGACAGTGTTTGACGGTGCGCCGGGATTTACCAAAGAGACGGCGCCGTGGTGGCACTGGATCAGTTGCCGGCGAGCGGGGGAACACCAATTCAGCAGATATCGTGTGATCCGGTGACCGGGGCAGCGGGTCATCGGGGCAGCGAGTCGGCGGGTCAACCACAGGGGACATAGGCGACACTGAGGAACCAGGATCAGTCGGCAGGCTTGTGCTTGCCGGTATCGGCGGGTTGCTCGTTGTTGTGCAGGGACTCAGGCCCGTCTTTCGAACGCTGGGGCACTGGTTCTTCAAAGGGCGACTTGGGGTCGCCTGCGGCTTCGTGACCCAGCGGGGGGAAGCCGAAGTGGCGGCCGTGACGCTGTTGCTCGAGGTGGCGGAAATCGCGCAAGATGGCCTCGCGCTGCGCGCTTCGGTATTCGTCTTCGAAACGTTTGAGTGCCTCGGTGACGATATCGGAGTGATGCAACTTGTCGAGGCCGGGTTTCTGGGTGATGTCGAGCCAGAGCCTGTGCACCAGTTGCACGTCTTCAGGCTTCATGGTGGGCGTATGCGGGCCGATGCGGAAGGTTTCGGCCTGCATGTCGGGGCGCACAATGTAGAGCACGAACTGCTGCTTGGGCTGCGGGGCTTCTTCCCAGGCGCGGCCGAGACGGAAGGCCTGCTCCTGCGCCGTCATCTTGGTCGAGAGTCCGGCGACGACCGCTGACGATTCCATGGCGTTCGCTGTCTGCACGATAGCCGACCAGACATCGCGCGCGGGCACGACCAGCAGCGAGATGTGTTTGCCGAACTTCTCTGCGATGGCAACGGCACGCGTGAACAGCGTCTGCTCGTAGTCGCTGAAAATCTGCTCCATGGCGAGTTCGGAGCCGCCGGCAGAAAGCCGCGTGATGCGGGCCGCCATGCAGACCACGTCCTGCTGTTTGGTGTCCACGCGCTCCAGGATCCAGCGCAGGTGGTTCAGCGTGTTGTAGTCGCGAATGGTCACCAGGATGTTGCCGGGCCGCACGCCGACCACTTCGTTTTCCACGGTATCGCTGTGGAGAAGCTGGAACTGCTCCTGCATCTGCTGCTGGGCCCGGGAAAACTTTTGCTTGTTTATCCGTTCCGAAATGGTGAACACAGCGAACACGATGCCGGCGAAGATAAGTCCGCTGACGGTCGCGACCGACTTGGTAAACAGGTTGGTAATGGCGGTGGCGACCAGCACCATGGAAACCGCGGCGATGCCAATCGGGACCTCGACTCCGGCGATCTTCACGTTGGGCGGCACCTTCCAGCCACGCTCGCCCTTGTACTTGAAGCGCAGAACCAGCATTGACGTGGCGTTGAAGACGAAGCTCCACATGACGCCGAACGCATACGCCTCACCCAGGACGTACACGTCGCCACGGCTCGCCAGAATGATCAAGAGCTGCAAGCCGACCACCGTGTTGATGATGCGATAGCTGGTGCCGAAACGGCGGTGCGGCTTGCGGAACCACTCGGTGAGGACGCCGTCTTCGGAGACGCGGTTCAGCACGCCGTTGGAGCCCACGATGGCGGTGTTAATGGCCCCCGACAGCATGAGGAAACCGACCACCACCACGAACGCGCGGAAAATCAGCTTGAGCAATTGCGGACCGGCCATGTACATGGCAAGGCCGGCGATCAGGTTGTCCTTGTACGCCAGGCGCTCGGCATCAGGAATGATCATGCCCGCCAGCAGGGTGGCGCCGCCGGTGAAGACCAGGCTGTAGATGGCGATGATCAGGGCGGTGCGCTTCAAGTTCTTCAGCTTGGGGTGGGCGATTTCGCGATAGACCTGGGCCAGCGATTCCTCGCCGCTCATGGCCAGCACCGAGTGGCCGAAGGCCATCAGGATGCCGAACAGCCCGAACGTCTTGTGAATATTGCTGTCCTTGAGGAAGCCGAGCGCCTCGGGAGCGAAATCCAGGTTCTGCGGGAACGGAAGCGGCGGTATTTGGAATGGACGCGTCAGCAGGGTATAAGCAGACCAGCCGAGCAGCAGCACCACCATGACGGTGGTGATCTCCATGACGCGCAGGGCTTTCTCGCTGGACTCTTCAATGCCCTTGATGTTCTGCCACCAGTAATACAGCGTCACGACCATGGCCAGCGCCATCGCCAGGAGGTTGCCGTTGACCTGGGGCGTGCCATGGAAGAGGTTAACGATGGCCTGCGGCATCCAGCCATGGGCGGTCATGGCGGCAAAAATATCGTTCACCAGCCCGGCGATGTAATGGCCCGCGCTGACGCCCGAAATCGGTCCGGTCAGGATGTAGTCGAACATCAAGGTGGAGACCGCCACTTTGGCGAGCGTGCCGCCGATGGCCTCCTTGACGATGCGGTACACGCCGCCGCGCACAAACATCGAGCAGCTCTCGACGTACACGGCGCGCACGGCGAAGGAGAACAGCATCACTGCGACGATGAGCCACGGGGCGGAGCGGCCGACTGCCTGCTCGGCAATGCCGCCCGCATAGAAAGCGGAGGAACCAAGATCGTTGAGAATGACCGCTGCGGCGCGCCAGTAGGAGATAAAGGTGAGCATCACCGAGGTCGCAACGACGATGCGAACCGGGTTGCTCAAGCGGTTAGGCGGACTGAATTTCATGCCGCAGGCAAAAGTAGTCCGGCGGAAGCAAGCCCGCCGGCACGCCTTTCCGATACGTTTGGCTTCGGGACGTCGAATCTACGCAGCGCCTGCAAGCTGTCGAAGCAGGCCATTCTTATGCCTGCCCAGGCGCTTTCTCGTCCAGTTCCTTTTCGAAGGCTTTCGAGTCCTGTATCCCGGTCAGTACGATCACCGCGACGGACCCGACCAAGCCGGTCACGAAGAGGAAGTCCAGTGCGTCGATACCGATTCTAACTAGCGTCCCCATGGGAGGCTATCTTAACAGCAGTGGCCACGGCGTGAGTAGCGAGGCCGCGGGTGGGGCCAGCCATGTCCTTGCGGAGAGCCGTCGCATTCCGGTAAATTGCCGTCCAACTGTGAAAAGCCGAAAGCAACTGCTCCCGTGGTTGTTAGTCGTGTGCCTGACGGCGGGTGCGGCAGCGGCGCCGCCCGCCAAGTCCCATTCCACTGCAAAGACGAAGACGGCAGCAGCACCAGCCGGGAGCTCGGGCTTTGCAGCGGTCGACAGTTTGATGAACAAAGCGGTGGAGACGGCTACACCACCGGGCGCGGTCGTCATCGTAGGCCATAACGGCAAGATCGTCTATCGCAAGGCGTTCGGCTGGCGTTCTCTGGAGCCCCAGCGCGAGAAGATGACGCTGGACACGATCTTCGACATGGCGTCGTGCACTAAGCCGGTGGCGACGGCGATGTCAGTCATGCGGCTGGTGCAGCTCGGACAGATACGACTGAACGATCCGGTGGCGAAATACATCCCGGAGTTTGCGGTCAGTGGGAAGCAGGACATCACCATCCGCCAGTTGCTGACGCACTACTCGGGGTTGCGCGAAGACCTCGACCTGAAGGAACCGTGGCAGGGGAAGGACACCGCTTTCCGCCTGGCGATGGAAGAAAAGCCGGTTTATCCGCCCGGCATGCGGTTTCTCTACAGCGATATCAATTACATCGTGCTCGGGTTCCTGGTGGAGCGCGTAAGCGGCATGCCGCTGGACAAGTACGCGCAGGTGCATTTCTTCGGGCCGCTGGGGATGAAGCAAACGCGTTTCGTGCCGCCGGCGACGTGGCGTCCGCGCATTGCGCCCACCCAATATGACGAGAACCACGTCATGCTGCGCGGCGTGGTACACGATCCCACGGCGCGGCGCATGGGCGGAGTGGCGGGACACGCGGGAATGTTCTCCACAGCCGCGGACATGGCGAAGCTGGCGCAGGCCTTGCTGGACAACGAGGGCAAGGTGCTCGATCCGCTGGTGGTGGAAAAGATGACGACGCCGCAACAGCCGCCCACGGCCACGGGCGTGCGCGGCTTCGGATGGGACATTGATTCGCCGTTCGCCAGCAACCGCGGTGACCTGCTGCCGGTGGGATCGTTCGGGCATACCGGATTCACGGGTACGTCTATCTGGATTGATCCGACGACGAAGACCTACATCATCGTGCTCGCGAATGGCGTGCATCCGACGGGCGGCAAGGCACTCGTCGCGTTGCGCTCGCAAGTGGCGACTGCGGTGACAGCGGCCCTGAAGTTGGATCCAGGCAAGAACGAGAAGCTGCGGCTGGCGAGAATTACGGGATACAACGAAGCGGCCAACGCGGCCCGGCGCATCCCCTTCCGCAACGGACAGGTGAAGACCGGGATTGACGTGCTGGCGGCGCGCAACTTCGACGTCCTGCAAGGTGCTGAAGGGAGGAAGAAGCGCATCGGGCTGCTGACCAATCACACCGGCGTGGATGCCCAGGGCCGCCGCACGATTGACGTGCTTGCACACGCGCCCGGCATAGAGCTGGTGGCGATCTTCAGTCCGGAGCACGGCGTCGGCGGGCAGTTAGATACCGAAAACATCGCCGACAGCAAGGACGAGGCGACGGGCGTGCCGGTGTACAGCGTGTACGGCGACACCGATGCCAAGCGCCGGCCACCGCTGGACGTGCTGAAATCGCTCAATGCGGTGGTGTACGACATCCACGACATCGGCGTGCGCTTCTACACCTACGAGACTACGCTGGGCTATCTGCTGGAAGCGGCGGCGAAAACCGGCACCAAGGTGATCGTGCTCGACCGTCCGAACCCGATCACCGGAAGCTATGTGCAAGGCCCGCTGTCGGATGCCGGGCGTTCAACGTTTGTGGATTATCACCCGGTCCCGCTGCGGCACGGCATGACCATCGGCGAGCTCGCGAAGTTCTACAACGCCGAGCGCAACATCAACGCTAAGCTGACAGTGGTCCCCATGGAAGGCTGGCAGCGCGGCGACTGGTATGACTCGACCGGGCTGGCGTGGGTCAACCCGTCGCCTAACATGCGCAGCCTGACGCAGGCCACGCTGTATAGCGGCGTCGGGCTGATCGAAGGCACCAACATCTCTGTCGGGCGCGGGACGGACACGCCATTCGAGGTCGTGGGCGCGCCGTGGGTCAATGCGCGCGAGCTGGCGACGTATCTGAACGAGCGCGGCATCGGCGGGGTGCGCTTCGTGCCGATCACGTTCACACCCAATGCCAGCAAGTATGCGAACGAGCGCTGCGGCGGGGTGAATATCGTTGTTATCGATCGCAACGCGCTGGATGCGCCGCTGCTGGGGCTTGAGCTGGCGTCGGCGCTGCACAGGCTCTATCCGGCGGAGTACAAGCTGGACAGGATGATTGAATTACTCGGCAATCAGGCGGTGTTCGAAGCGATTGGGCGCGGGGAAGATCCGCGGCGCATCGAGGAGAACTATCGCGACGCGGTGTTGCAATTCCAGAATGCGCGGAAGAAGTACTTGATTTACTGAGTGCGAGTACCCAGTACCCAGTACTCAGTACTCAGTAGAGCAGCTTCACTCTGGGCCAGGAGCTGAGGAGCAGCTCGAAGCCGCGGAGCGGCGGCCGAAGGTAAGACCGGCGCTTCAGCGCCGGGCAGGCTACATGAGAGGAGTGGCAAAATGAGGCGGCTCGTCATTGTCCTGTTGTTGACCGCCACCGCGTTCGCCGCATCGAGCGGCCTGCAATCCAGGCTGGAACGGATGGCCGTGCAACATCAGGGCAAGGTCGCGTTGTATGCGAAAAACCTGAAGACCGGCGACACCGTGGCAATCGACGCGGACCGCCCGGTGAAGACCGCTTCGGTCATCAAGTTGCCGGTCATGATCGAGGCGTTCTACCAGGTCAAGGCAGGGAAACACCGGCTCGACGAAAAGATTACGTTGACCAAAGAGAACCAGGTGCTGGGTTCGGGCGTGCTGCCCTTCCTCGATCCCGGACTGCAACTCACGCTCAAGGACGCGATCACGCTGATGATGATCGTCAGCGACAACACGGGAACGAACTTGGTGATTGATGCGGTGGGCATTCCCGCGGTGAACGAGCGCATCAAGGCGATGGGCCTGAAGAACACCTGGCTGTACAAGAAGGTGTACCTGCCGCCAACGGGTGAGGCGCCGCCGGACCAGAAGCAATTTGGGCTGGGCAAAACCACGGCGCGCGAGATGGCCGAGATCATGGCCAGCGTCCAACGGTGCGACCTGGGAGACCGCAAGCTGTGCGACCTCATGATCGGCATCATGCGCAACCAGCAGTACCGCAATATGATTCCGCACTACATCGAGACGGTGGACACGTCGGAAATACCGTCGGCAATCTGCGACAAGGTCGGTGCGCTGGATGCGGTGCGCAATGACGTCGCGCTGGTGCAGAGCAAGAGTGGGCCGCTGGTGATTTCGATCTTCACCTACGACAACAAAGACCAAACGTGGATCGCCGAAAACCAGGCCGAGCAGCTCATCGCGAAGATGGCGAAGCTGATCGTGGATACGTGGTCGCCTGAAGGGCTGCAGGTGGTGATGGCGGAGAAGCCGCGCGATTAAACCCCTTTACGGCAGAGCGCGCTTTACGGCAGAGGGCGCAAAGGTTGCGCAGAGGGCGCAGAGGACGGCTGACAATAAACGGCGGAACTTCTGCCGGGGAGCTGGGTTTCCAGCCATAGCGCGACTGCATCCAACAAGAGGAGAGTTCCTCGTCCCGCATCGCGGTGCAACCCATGGAGAGACGCATGCGCAGATTAATCGCCCTGATGGTACTCGCGGCAGGCACAGCTTTGGCGCAGCAGGGGCCAGACGAACTGCCGAATGGGCAGCCGGTGTTGAAATCGCGCACCGAGGTGCTGCCTGCTGACGCGCCGAAAACGGAAGAGCCGGCGCGCAAAGCAGTATGGGTTGTGCCTGCGGGCACCAGGATACCGGTGCAGTTGCGGCAGGCGATCTCCACCAAGAACGCGCAGCCGGGCGACCCGATTTACGGGCAGACGACATTCCCCATCATCGTCAACGAGCAAGTGATGATTCCCGGCGGTACCTATGTGCAAGGCGTCGTGGACCGGGTGAAGCGGGCGGGGCGAATCAAAGGGACTGCAGAGTTGGAATTCCACCTCACAACGCTGGTCTTTCCTAACGGCCATACCGCCAACCTGGCTGCTGCCATTGACCAGGTGCCGGGCGATGAGCATTCGCGGACTACCGAATCGGGGACAGTAAAACACGATCCGGAAAAGGGCAAGGACCTGGAGCGCATCGGACGCAACGCATCGCAAGGCGCCGCCATCGGCAGCGTGGCCGGCGCGGCAGCGACCAGAAGCATCGGCGGAGTCGGTACCGGCGGCCTGGCAGGCATCGCTGCTGGCACGCTGATTTCGGTGCTGGCGCGCGGCAGTGATCTGCGCTTCGAGACTGGGACCGTGGTGGACGTGGTGTTAACTCGGGCGATTGGTCTCGATCCGGAAAAGGTCCTGTGGCCGTCCACGGTACCCGCGTATTATCCGACGCAGCCGTTGACGATGGGCCCGGTGCAGAGGCCGCCGCAATAAGTCAGGCCTGGAATTCGCCGTCGTTACAATTCGCCGTCGTTACTTAGTGCGCGAAATCGAATCCCCACCCTGTCGCTCCAAAGTCGGTCGCGACAAGGGTGGGGCACTCCGTGCTATAGCCCGCTCACTTCATCAGGAACATAGTGCTCACGCGTGCCGTGACGACGATCTTCTGTGGCGTAAATTCAGCGGTGGGTGGGGCCATCATGGCCTCCGCCGGCGCGCCAGCGGCGCGACTCATCTGCGGGCGCATTGTGGTAATTAAGGGCACCGCCTGAAAGGTGTCCACGGAGCTGTAGTAGAGTTCGGTGACAGTGCGGCCGCCGGCGCGGGCGACGGCCTCGGCTTCGCTACGCGCGCGCTGATAGGCGTCCTCTACTGCTTTGACCTTGGCCGCGTCCATGTTCTCCAGCGTGTAGCTGATGTTCTGGTTCTCGGTCACGTCCATGTCCGCAAGTTGCTGCACGATGGGCGAAATCTTGCTGAAATCCTTCAGCTTCAGGGTGACACTGCTGTTCACGCGGTAGCCGGCTAGCCGCCGCTTGGGGCTGCGCCAGTCATAAACCGGAGAAAGGGAAAAGAAGCCGATTTCGGCGCTCTTGGGACCGATGCCGTTATCGCGCAGGATCTGGCGGATCTGTTCCGACGCTCTGCTGGCACGCTCGTACGCGGCTTTCGCCGTCTCTTCCTGCGCGCTGATGTTGAACTGCACGAGAGCGGTGTCGGGCGCGCATTCGTAGCGACCGTCGGCACTGACGTAGATTGTGTTCGGCTGCGCCATGACGGCCGGCGGCTGCTGCGCGTAAGCCGCAGTACCAAACAACGCTAGCGTGATGAACAGGATCGCAGAGAACTGCGCCGCAGGGCGTGTCATCGTCTCCTCCATACCCGCGTCGAGCGACGCGGCTCATTCACCTGAAGAACGGCTGTTGGATGATTTCTTGCAGGCGGGGGAAGGTTAACAGATGGAAAGGGGAGAACTGAATCCTGAGTCATTGAGTCACCGCCGGCGCACCGGGAGGGGGAAGGACGGGCACCGACGCGGGACGTTGTCGGGTCGTCCTTCCGCGCAGCACGAACGCTAGCGGGTGGGCACCTGGAGCGGGCGATCGAGTTGCACCTCGAGTTGCTGGCCTTTGTCGAGCTTCAGATTGCGGTCGGTGAGGATGGCAGCGGTACCACCGACGGCGGCACCGGCAGCGGCGCCGATGATGGCACCCTTGGTGCCTCCAGCGATCGCGCCGGTGCCCGCGCCCACGGCCGCGCCGGCGAGCACGCCTTCAGCAGCGCGCTTCTTGCTGATGCCCTTTTTCTCGATCTCGCCTTCGCTGCCGATCTTGACGCCGTGTTCGCCCGGAGCATCCACTACGCTGGCAGCCAGCGGCACCCAGCCGCGGTTCGTCTCAATGGAATCGAACGACAGCAGAAAACCGCCATGCAACCCGCTACTGACGCTGCTGACGTGCCCCTTGATCTTCTTGCCGCGCGGGATTACGGCACCGGTTGGCGCAACCAGGTCTTCCCCCAGCTTCGCCTTGAACTTCTTGCCTTCCTTCACCTTTTTGGTTTCCAGCTTATCGTCGAGGACAATGATGAAGCGGGTGCCCTCAGGAATGTAGTTGGCCTGGTTCCATTGCGCCGCGGCTGGCAATCCCGCCAGCAGTAGCACTAGTACCAGCAGCCATGCCGAGCAATGCTTTGTCATGAAAGGACCTCTGTCTTGAACTTGCGAAGTGGGGCGGCTGTTCACTTTGATGAGTATTAACCCAGGCCGGGCGCGAGAGTTGCGTTACCGAAGTGAGCCAAGAACCGCGGCCCGCCTACATTTTCACTTGCGCCAAAATGGGACTTGGGCGGTTAATAGACCAGGTACAAAGGCTGAAACTTCGTATCGGCGGCACGCGTCAAACGTAGTAGCGTTACGGTGACGGGAAGCCGCAGGGGGAGAAGAAATGCGCAAATGGTATGTGCCGGTGACGATTTTGGGGCTTACCGGTTTGGGGGCGTTGTTCCTGACGGAACGCGGACGTGCGGCATTACGCTGGGCGTTCGAGAACTTCCACCGCGCGCCGGACGCTCTGCTGGAATGGAACGAAGCGGCGCAGCGCGAGCTGGACCACATCCAGGCGGCGCTGAACCGGGTGGCATCGTCGCTGGAGGCGGCGCGCTAGGCCGATTTCGGAAGTTCGAAACTGCCGGCGAGTTCCTGCATGTAACCGGCCAGCATCAGATCACGTCGCGTGATCCCACCGGCGTCGTGCGAAGTCAGCACCGCCGTGACCTTGTTGTAGCGGATGTCGAGGTCAGGGTGGTGCTGAATGTCCTCTGCTTTTTCCGCCACCTGGTTAACGAACTCGATGGCCCGCTTGAAGTCGGGGAACTGAAAGGTGCGCACCAGGGCATTGCCTGATTTGCGCCAATCACGCAGGCGGTTGGCAAGGGTGTTTTGTAGTTCCTGCTCGCTTAGCTGCCGCTTGCCATAGTCACGTTCATCCTCAGAGCGCTGGAATTTAGCCATGCCCTGCGCCTCCTCCGCGCTGGGGAAAGAGATGCCCACCGGGCCATGACTGTTGCAGAGAATTGCCGTGCGCGTCAGACTTGCTGGCGGGCGGCTTTGTGCACTTGCGAGAACTGGTAAACCTGGGCGTCAATCTCGCGGCGCAAATCCTCCCAGATGCTCTCCGGCATGGAGAGGAACGTCTCTACCACCTTGGGATCGAACTGACGGCCGCTCCAGCGGATGATCTCGTCACGAGCCACGGCAAACGACTGTGCGGGGCGATAGGGCCGGTCGGAGCGAATGGCGTCCAGAGTGTCGGCAACAGCAAATATTCGCGCTCCCAACGGGATTTCGTCGCCTTTCAGGCCGCGCGGATAGCCGGTACCGTCCCAGCGCTCCTGGTGGGCATAAACGATTTCCGCGGCTTCCAGCAGAAAAGGGATCTTGCGCAGCATCTGGTAACCGCGGTAGCTGTGCTCGCGCATGATGCTGATTTCCAGTTCGTTGAGCTTGCCCGGCTTACGGAGGATGGCATCGGGTATGGCCATTTTGCCGACGTCGTGCAGGAAAGCGCCGCGCGCGATGACGCGAATCTTGTCTGGGGCGAGCCCCATGGCCCGGGCCATGGCAATGGTGTAGGCAGTAACACGCTTGGAGTGACCCTCTGTCTCGGCATCCTTCAAGTCAAGCGCATCACCCAGGGCCTCGAGGGTGATGTCGTAGGAGCGCTCCAGGTCCTGCATGGCCTGGCGAAGCTGCTCGGTGCGCGCCGCCACCAGCGATTCCAGATTAGTCTGATAGGCGCGGTTCTCCAGCTTAAGACGGCGGTTTTCCAGGGCACGGCGGGCGGTGGCTAGCAATTGTTCGCGCTCGAACGGCTTGAGCAGGTAATCATAAGCGCCGTTACGAATGGCGGCCAGTGCCACGGATATGTCGTGAACCGCGGTAACCATGACTACCGGCATATCGGGATAGCGTTCCTTGGCGCGCTCCAACAGTCCGATGCCATCCAGTTCGGCCATCATCAGGTCGGAGAGCATTAGGGAGAATTCTTCGCTGGATTCGAGGACAGCAAGGGCCTCGATGCCGGAACTTGCCTGGCTACAGACATAGCCCGCCGCAGCCAGCATCGAGGAGACGATCTCGCGTATCGGTTCTTCGTCATCGACTACCAGGATGCGCTCTGGCAACGTTCTCTCCTTTTGGCGTGGGAGAGCCATTGTAACCTACACAGGCCAGAATGGCCTCGCGTGGATGCTGGAAGTCTCAAAAGGTCAGCAGAAGATGCATGGAAAAAATTCTTGCGCAAGGCCACAGAGTAGCGCCCTGCAGCATCGAATTTTGCACCAGACAGTCGGCAAATTTTACTGCGCCAGCAGTAAAATGTGGGTGCTATCGTACCACTTCGAGGTAGTCTTCTTCTCTCACTAGCCTTTCTGAAGTTGCCATCCACAGCCCAGTTCACGCCTTGTGCTCCCTCCCGAACTGTTGAACTGTAACGATTTGTGCCAGTTTTCTGGTCGTTCAACTCAGGGGTCAGAACCTCTGGGTATTGGATTGCAGAGAAGTGGCAGGACGAAGCACCTCCGCGACCACATAATCAGTTGCAAGCGCTGCCCGTTCAGCCGATTGATCGCGAGAGAGCACCACAACCCAGAGCAGGTCAGTGGTTTGGCGAGGCATGAAGCACGAATGGTGTCTCAAGTGCTTGGCGCAAAGGCGCGGGATTTACAGGAGCGAGACCCCGCAGAACAGTTGAGGGATCCAGATGGCGAGTACGTTTCACAACATTTCTATTCTTCCAGCTTTCCTGACGAGTTCGTCAGAGACAGGCGCCAGGGCCTGCGAAGAAATCTACCAGCGGAACCGGCATCGCATCTACGCGCTGGCGTTCCTGATGACGGACAACGAGCTGATGGCTGAAGAACTGATGCAGATCAGCTTCCGCACCGCCTTTTCGAAGAGCGCAGCACCGAGTGCCGAGACGATTGACCGTGCGTTGGTCGCCGCAGTGCGGAACTTGATGCCGCTGGGCACGCTGACGTTGGCGTGCAGCCCCAGCACCCGGGTGGCTAATGTACGGCGGAATACCCTGCGCGTCCACCTGGAACAGGCGGTCGTGCAGGTGCCGCCGACCGAGCGCATGATTTTCCTGATGCACGACGTTGAGGGCTACGACCACGCACGTATAGGTCGCTGCCTTGGCCTGGCGGAAGACGAGTCGAAACAGGGATTGCACCAGGCTCGCCTGCGCATCCGCGAGCTTTTGGCGGCAATGAAATCGTAATCTCCATCTCCTTTCTCCTGAACTCTGCCCCTCTCGCGAGGGGCATTTCTTTTTGCGGTGTATGTTTTCGCCCCGTTCTGGTTCCGCGTACCGGAATGAAACCGAGTATTGCCAAACCAGAGTCGGGGCGTGCATCCCCGGCTGATTCCTCGCATCGAACCTCAGGAGAAGACCTCCTGATAGGCGCCCTGTGGCGCCGTTTTTTTTTTCAGCGGGATGTCGGCGGGTGACATTCCCCGCCTCGCCCGTCTAATACATGGCAGTACCCGGACTGCCGCCGGACCGATAATCCTGGACCCTGTTTGGGCCGGCGGCAGCCAACACAATCCGTCCCGCTTGCTCAGCGCGCCTCCCCAGCGCGCTGATTTTTTTTGGCAAAAGGCTTACTCTGGCCACGGATTTACACGGATTCACACAGATTCGAAACAGGTCGAGGACTCGTGTGGAATACGCGCCGGGACCGCCACGAGACGGCGGCGCTTTGGCACTGAGGCCAAAAGGGCCAATAGCTAAAGAGCTAATGGCTGGTAGCTCACTTGTTGCCAGTTGCTTGCTGCTTGTTGCTGGCGTGCTGCTGTTCGCGCTTCTGCTTCGCCCAGCCCTCTTTGTTGGTCTGGCGGGCGCGGCCGAGCGCGAGCGCGTCGGCGGGGACGTCTTCAGTGATGCAGGAGGCGGCAGCAACGTAAGCGTCGCGTCCGATCTTCACCGGCGCCACCAGGATACTGTCACTGCCGATGAACGCGCCGTCTTCGATGATGGTGGGGTGCTTCTTCACGCCGTCGTAGTTGCAGGTGATAGTGCCTGCGCCGACGTTCACGTTGTCGCCAACGGTGGCATCGCCGAGATAGGCGAGGTGGTTGGCCTTGGAGCTTTTGCCCAGGCGCGACTTTTTGATCTCGACAAAATTGCCGACGTGCGCGCTGCTGCCTATCTCGGCTCCGGGACGCAAATGCGAGTACGGCCCGAGGATGGCCGCGTCCGCGACGCGGGCTTCGGTCAGAATGCAGCCGGGCCGGACGGTGACGCGGTTGCCCAGTTCGCAGTCGGTGATGATGCTGTATGAATCGACCTGGCACTCCTCGCCGATCCGGGTCTTGCCGCGAAGCTGAACGAATGGCTGGATCACGGAATCAGCGCCGACTTGCACCTGGGCGTCGATGAGGCAGGTCTCGGGACGGAAGATGGTCACGCCGGCGGCCATCAACTCCTCGCACTTGCGTTGGCGCAGGAGAAAATCCAGACGCGCCAGTTCGAGGCGCGTGTTCACGCCCAAAACTTCGCTGGAATCCCCGGCGGGCACGGCCACCACTCTCTCGCCAGCACGCGACAGGATGGCAGCCATGTCGGTCAGGTAGAACTCCTGGTGAGCATTGTCGGTGGTGAGCTTGTCCAGATGGGCGAACACCGGGCGCGATGAGAAGGCATATATCCCGGAGTTAATCTCGCGAATACCGAGTTCCTTGGGGGCCAGCGCCTTCTGCTCGACGATGCGGGCGACGACTTCGGAAGCCTTGCCGCGGCGCTTTTCGCGAATGATGCGGCCGTAGCCGGTGGGATCGTGCGGCTGAGCGGTCAGGATAGTCATGGCCGCGCCGTGTTGGAGGTGGAAATCGCGCACGCGCTGGATGGTTTCCGGGCGGATCAGCGGCACGTCGCCGGAGAGCACCAGGAAAAAGTCGTAGTTCACGAGCGCCTGGCGGGCCGTCATGATGGCGTGCCCCGTGCCGCGCTGCTCGGCCTGGAGCACGAAGTTCACGCCGCTGGATTTCACGGACTGCTGCACGCGCTCGGCTTCGTGGCCGATGATGGCGAAGATATCGTGCGGCGGGACAACCTGCGCGGCGGCATCAATGACGTAGCGCAGCAGCGGTTTGCCGGCGATGGCATGTAGCACCTTGGGCAGCCGCGACTTCAGGCGAGTACCTTTTCCGGCAGCAAGAATGGCAATGGCAAATCTGGGAATTTCAGCCGGCTTATGGTTCGTCGGCATTCACAGCCACCTTCGCGCGAGTTTGCCTGCAGGCGCTCTCGGCGTGCAGGATGCGCATTAATTGCGCGGCCAGGCGGTCGGTCGCATGGCGCGCCACCCCGGCCTCCTCAAGGAAATCGTCCACGATCGGCGTGATCCCCATGGCCTCGATCTCATCGATGTCGGCGACGATCTGGCTGGCGCCCTCCAGGGCGTAACCGGCGGCCAGCGAATTCGATACGCGCCGGTTGTTCACCAGGGCGAAGTCGAAGATCGAGCGTCCGGCGTGCTTGTAGATCGCCCGGATGTGGCCGGCCGCAGTGAGACCCAGGCTCTCGTTCGCTTCCGTCATCAAGTTACACACAAACACCTTTACCGCAGGAGATGCCGCGATTGCCTCGGGGATGCCACGTACCAGCAGGTTGGGGATCAGGCTGGTGAACAGCGAGCCGGGGCCGATGGTAATCAGGTCGGCGGCAGCGATGGCGTCCAGGGTCTGCGGCATGGGACGCACGTTGGGCGGATCGAGCATCAGCTCGACAATGCGCTTTTCGCTGGCGTTGATGTTGGTCTCGCCGCGTACCCGCGAGCCATCGTCCATGCACGCTTCAAGCTCCACGTTGGCGGTGGTTGCCGGGAAGATCGTGCCGCGGGTGGCCAGGATTTCCGACGACAGTTCCACGGCCTTGGCGAAGTCGCCGGTCATGGCGTTCAGCGCGGTCAGGAACAGGTTGCCGAAGCTGTGGCCGGAAAGTGCGGACCCTTCCGGGAAGCGGTACTGGAAGAGCCGGGCCAGGACTTCTTCTTCCTTGGAAAGGGCGACAATGCAGTTGCGGATGTCGCCGGGTGGCAGGATGTTGAACTCTTTGCGCAGTTTGCCGCTTGATCCGCCATCATCGGAAACCGTCACCACCGCCGAGAGAGTGGCAATGTAGGGGCCGGACGGGGCGATCTGTCCCGGGACGGTCACATATTGCTTGAGGCCGCGCAGGAGAGTGGACAGGCCGGTGCCACCACCCATTGCGAGCACTTTGTAGCCAGTGGCCGCAGCCGCGGGCTCAGATGCGCGTTCGGGAGTGCTGCTGAGCTTCATCCCTGGTCCTAAGTCCTGACCCTAACGCCGGAAACCGGGTGAGGCCGGCGGAACGTCCACCCCATATTCCGGGTACAACAGCTCGGTGAAGCGCGGGTCGTCGGCCAGGTTCTTGAAATCCGAGTCGTTGCGCGCCTGATACCGGTTGGCAGGGTTCAGACGAATGGCTTCGCCGAGTTCCTTCAGCGACTCCTCGAAGTGTCCGGTCAGGCAATCCAGCACGGCCATGCCGTACCAGGCGTAGTCGGCCTTGGGCGCCTGCTTCAGGATCTTCTCCATGTGCTCGCGAGCACCGACATAATCGCCGACATTGATCAGGGAAACGGCGTAGTCGTAGTGCTCCTCAGTGCTGCGAAACACCGTACTGCTCTGTTCCAGGTGCTGCACGCAGGTGTTCAGGTGCACCTTGGCACGGTCGGCCAGTTCGCGTGGACCATTGGCAACGACCTTCTGGAACAGGTTCTTGGCCTTTTCAAACTTGCGTTCCTGCAAAGCGCGCAGGCCGTCCTGGTAGCTTTGCATGGCCTGCAGGTAGGCAGGCCCACGAGTGGCGGAAGTGGTGTTCTGGGGCTTGCTGCTCATTTGTGATACACGCGCCGTAGTTTGGTTACCTCGTTGTTTCTCAGACCGATTGGCAGGAGCGCCGCGTACTCCCGTGGAGTCCTTTTTCGTCATGCGGGCGCAACCTCGGGGTGCCTGCCAGCGGCGCCGTTCGCCCCGGTCGGCGAAGTCAGGACGCCTGCTGATGCGAGCACGTTATACGCGCAAACCCGTGGTCCGTCAACCCGAGGGGATGTGCCCGGTTCGTCCATAAATAGCTTGCAGTAAAGCTGCCGCTGCGGCCAGGCGACGGGCATACCAATCGGCTGGAAGGGAGGCATATCTGGCAGGGGTTAGGACTGCGGTTTCCTGACAGGACAAGCTTCGCCTCCACCAGCATTGTACCCGAACAGACGGCCTGCCACACGGCTCGGGCCACGGGTGCACTACCGGCTCAGATGTGGGCAGAGCGCGCCAGGGTGCACCGACCAATGTTCCTGCCGTGCAAGTTCGAGCAACCTTCTCACCAGAGCCGGGTATTCGTATACTTGAACACAGGATGATGGGGCCGGTGAAGCAAGGCGAAGCGAGCACCCCGGCGATGGCGCCAACGCCACGGCCGAGCAGCGTGCGCGGCTGGGCACGTGACTTGGTGATCTCGCTCACGATTGCGGCGTTTATCATCATTTTCCTGTACCAGCCGGTGAAGGTTGAAGGCACCAGCATGCTGCCGGTGTTGGACGACCAGGAACGCGTCTTCATCAACAAGTTCATCTATCGGATCGAACCCATTGAGCGCGGCGACATTGTGGTGTTCCACTACCCGCGGGACGTTTCCAAGAGCTTCATCAAGCGCGTGATCGGCGTGGCCGGCGACCGCGTTCGCATCGAGAACGGAGTGGTCTACGTCAACGACCGCCCGTTGCAGGAGCCGTATGTGCCCGCCGAGTATGACGACTGGCGTTCGTATCCTGAGGTGCGGGTGCCGGCGCATTCCTATTTCGTGCTCGGCGACCACCGCAACCTGTCGAACGACAGCCGCGACTTCGGCCCGGTGGACGAGCGCTACATCTACGGTAAAGCTGTGTTCGTCTATTGGCCTATGGGCAGGCTGGGCAAGCTACGTTGATGCGAAAACGTCTGCTGCTCTCGATCTTTCTTGGGCTGGCGGCGTGCGGCGTGTTCTTCTATTTGTTCGTCATGATGGCGCTTGTCTGGACGGCACTCACCGGCCCGCAGAATCCGGCGACCAATCCTGAATTGCAGGTGACCTTGCGGCAGGTGGCGCTGCCAATCAGTATTGCTCTGGGCATAGTTGTGTTCGTCGCGTTTCACCGTCAATTGCGGCGCCGGGAAGCTCGACCCGCAGCCAATGTTATCGCCGGGCGATAGCCGTCGATTTTCCGGTGCGCGTCAGCAATTCTTTGCACAGTTCTAGAAATTAGGCCGGCAGCTCCATCTGTTAAAATAAACCAAACCTGATCCCCGGAGAAAAAATGCAGGCAATCCTTGCGCTCGAAGACGGTCGCGTCTTCCGTGGCAAAGGTTATGGTGCGAAAGGCGAGTGTTACGGGGAAGTTGTTTTTAACACGTCGTTGACCGGATACCAGGAGATTTTCACCGACCCGTCTTACGCCGGCCAGATCGTCGTCCTCACTAATCCCGAGATTGGGAACTACGGCACCAACCCCGAAGACAATGAAGCGCGCAAGCCCTATATCGAGGGCCTCGTTGTGCGCGAATTTTCGCCGGTGGCCTCCAACTGGCGCGCGCAGCAAGTCACCGACGAGTACCTGGACCGCTTCGGCGTTACCGTGCTGGCCGACATTGATACGCGCGCGCTGGTGCGACATCTCCGCGACCATGGCGTGAAGCGCGGCGTGATCTCGACTGTCGAGACCGGTATCGAGAAGCTGATCGCCAGGGCGCGCGCGATCCCGAGAATGGACGGCACCGACCTGGCGAAGGTGGTTACAACCAAAGATTGCTACAACTGGTCGGAGCCGCCGATCGCGCCGGGAACGGTGTTGAGCGCGCCTGAACCGAAGCATCACGTCGTCGCCTACGATTTTGGTATCAAGCACAACATTTTGCGCATGCTGACAGGAGAGTGCTGCCGCGTGACCGTGGTGCCTGCTACGACGTCGGCGGAAGACGTACTCGCGCTGAAGCCCGACGGCGTTTTCCTGTCGAATGGGCCTGGCGACCCGGAACCGGTCACGTACGCGCAGGATGCCATCCGCAAGCTGATGGGCCGCACGCCGATTTTCGGCATTTGCCTCGGCCACCAGTTGATTGGCATCGCGCTGGGCGGCAAGACCTACAAGCTGAAGTTTGGCCACCATGGCGGCAATCATCCCGTGAAGCAGTTGAACACCGGCAAGGTCGAGATCACCGCGCATAATCACAATTTCGCGGTTGATCCCGAGTCGCTGAATTTGAGCGAAGTGGAGTTGACGCATCTCGACCTGAATGACAATACGCTCGAAGGCCTGCGCCATCGCAATTTGCCGCTGTTTTCCGTGCAATATCACCCCGAAGCCAGCCCCGGCCCCCACGATTCGCATTACCTGTTCAAGGATTTCGTCAAGATGATGGAGGAGTGGAAGGGGTGAGATTTGCGGGAGCACGAACAGCCGGTCCCTCGCTCCGCTCGGGACGGCAACCGGTGCGGGGATTAAAACTGGCAACTGGCAACTGGCAACTGACAACTGCGAAATGCCCAAGCGCACTGACATCTCGAAGGTACTGGTGATCGGCTCGGGGCCGATTGTGATCGGCCAGTCGGCCGAGTTCGATTATTCCGGCACGCAGGCCTGCAAGGCACTGAAGGCCGAAGGCTACGAGGTGGT
The DNA here is from genome assembly GCA_041946775.1 of Terriglobales bacterium. Taxonomy (GTDB): domain Bacteria; phylum Acidobacteriota; class Terriglobia; order Terriglobales; family Acidobacteriaceae; genus JBHGBA01. The sequence continues at coordinate 73,094 of JBHGBA010000001.1, read as the reverse complement.
GCTGGCGAACTCGAACCCGGCGACCATCATGACCGATCCTGAATTCGCCGACCGCACCTACATCGAGCCGCTGGCGCGCGAGTACCTGGAAGAGATCATCCGTATCGAGGCGGAGTTGAACCGCGGCGGAGGTGTCTTCGCGCTGCTTCCCACCGTCGGCGGGCAGACGGCATTGAATCTTGCGGTAGATCTGGCCGATAGCGGTGTGCTCGAGAAGTATGGCGTGCAGTTAATTGGTGCGCAGCTCGATGCCATCAAGAAGGCGGAAGACCGCCTGATGTTCAAGGACGCCATGCAGCGCATCGGCCTCGATGTCCCGCGCTCGCAGTTGGTCAACAACCTGAAAGACGGCATGGAATTCGCCGCGAAGATCGGCTTTCCGGTGATCATCCGGCCGTCGTTCACGCTGGGCGGCACTGGCGGCGGCCTCGCGTACAACCGCGAAGAACTGCTGGAAATCCTGGCGCGCGGCCTGGATCTGTCGCCGGTTCACGAAGTGCTAATCGAAGAATCAGTTCTCGGCTGGAAAGAGTTCGAGCTGGAGGTGATGCGCGACATTGCCGACAACGTCATCATCATCTGCTCGATCGAGAACTTTGATCCCATGGGCGTGCACACCGGCGATTCGATCACGGTCGCGCCGGCGCAGACGCTCAGCGACCGCGAGTACCAGGCGATGCGCGACGCGGCGATCCGCGTAATCCGCGAGATCGGCGTTGAAACCGGCGGATCGAACATCCAGTTTGCCGTGCATCCGCAGAGCGGGCGCATGGTCGTGATCGAGATGAACCCGCGCGTCTCGCGCTCGTCGGCACTGGCGTCTAAGGCGACAGGGTTCCCGATTGCAAAGATCGCCGCGAGACTCGCGGTCGGCTACACGCTCGACGAGATTCCCAACGACATCACGCGCAAAACGCCCGCCTGTTTCGAGCCGACGCTCGATTACGTAGTGGTGAAGATCCCCAAGTGGCAGTTCGAGAAATTTCCCGGCACCGATGAATCGCTCGGCCCGCAGATGAAGTCGGTGGGCGAAGTGATGGCCATCGGACGGACGTTCAAAGAAGCGCTGCTGAAGGGCGTGCGCTCGCTGGAAACCGGCAAGCGCGTAGGCTCGGAGAAGATCGAGCCGCGCCGGCTGACGCAGCGGCTTGTCACACCGCATCCCGAGCGCCTGTTGTACCTGCGATACGCGCTGCGCCAGGGCTACAGCGTGCAGCGGCTGGCGCGGCTCACCAGCATGGATCCGTGGTTCCTGTACCAGTTGAAGGAGATCATGGACATGCAGGGGGAACTGGAAAAGCATTCGCCCGAGGTCGTCTCGGCCGAACTGCTACGCGAAGCCAAGCGCATGGGCTTTTCTGACGCGCGGCTGGCCGACACCTGGGGCGTCGCCAATGGCCAGGCCGGGGCGCTGCAGGTGATGCAACTGCGCCAGCAGCACGGGATCCTTCCGGTGTACAAGCACGTTGACACCTGCGCCGCGGAATTCGAAAGCTACACGCCGTATCTCTATTCGACCTACGAGCAGGAAGACGAGGCCGCGCCCACGCCGAAGAAGAAAGTGATGATCCTGGGCGCCGGGCCCAACCGTATCGGGCAGGGAATCGAATTTGATTACTGCTGCTGCCACGCGTCGTTCGCGCTGCACGATGACGGCTTCGAGACCATCATGGTCAACTGCAATCCCGAGACCGTCTCGACCGACTATGACACCAGCGACCGGCTCTACTTCGAACCGCTGACGCTTGAGGACGTGCTCGCCGTCTATCAGCACGAGACCTCCGGCGGCGCGCCGGTAGGCGTTCTAGTGCAATACGGTGGCCAGACTCCGCTGACGCTTTCGTTGCCGCTGAAGGCTGCGGGCGTCACCGTGATCGGGACTTCGCCGGAATCCATTGACTTGGCCGAGGACCGGAAGCGTTTCGGCCGCCTGCTTGACGAGCTCGGGATCCCGCAACCGCCCGGTGCCACCGCGACCAGCGTGCAGGAAGCGATTGCGGGCGCCAACCGTGTCGGGTACCCGGTGCTGGTGCGGCCGTCGTATGTGCTTGGGGGGCGCGCGATGGTCATCGCCTACGACGAAGAAACGGTCGTGCGCTACATGCAGGAAGCCGTCGAGTACTCGCAGGAGCGGCCGGTGCTGATTGATCATTTCCTTGAGCAGGCGGTCGAGGTTGATGTGGATGCGCTCAGCGACGGCGAGGACGTCGTGATCGGCGGCATCATGCAGCACATCGAAGAAGCCGGCATCCACTCGGGCGATTCATCCTGCGTGCTGCCGGCGGTGGACATCGCGCCGCAACTGCTGGATACCATGCGCGATTACACCTTCCGCCTGGCGCGCGCGCTGAAAGTCATCGGGCTAATGAACGTGCAGTACGCGATTCAGGGCGAGACAGTGTACGTGCTGGAGGTCAACCCGCGCGCTTCGCGCACCGTGCCTTACGTCTCGAAGGCGACCGGCGTGCCGCTGGCCAAGATTGCCGCGCGGCTGATGACCGGGCGCAAGCTGCGCGAGTTCCTGCCGGAGAACGTGGAGAGCGGCGCCGACCTCTCGACCGGCAGCCATTTCTACGTGAAGTCGCCGGTGTTCCCGTGGTCGAAATTCCCCGGTGTGGACCTGGTGCTGGGGCCGGAGATGAAATCTACCGGCGAAGTGATGGGCGTTGCCGACAACTTTGGCGAGGCATTCGCCAAGGCGCAGATTGCCGCCGGGCAGAGCCTGCCAACGAGCGGCAACGTCTTCATCAGCGTGAATGATCGCGATAAACCCCAGATTGCCGAAGTTGCGCGTCGCTTCGCCGAACTCGGGTTCAAACTGGTCGCCACGCACGGCACCGCCGACGTGCTCCAGGCGGCCGGTCTTGAAGTCGAGCGGGTTTACAAGGTTAAGGAAGGGCGCCCCAACGCGGTGGACCTGATCAAGGGCGAGAAGATCCAGCTCATCATCAACACACCGCAGGGATTCGAGCCGTGGTTCGACGAGAAAGCCATTCGCCGCGCCGCCATCACCTATCGTGTCCCGATCATTACAACGTTGTCAGCGGCGCGGGCCGCGGCTGAAGGCATTGCCGCGCTGCAACGCGGCGATATCACCGTGAATGCGCTGCAAACGCTTCATGCCGAGCGCGCCATGGCCAGCAGCAGCTAACCCCCCGCCCGAGCGGCGTTGGCCCATAGCTGTCCTCCTGCTACTCAATTGGACGGCGATTTTGCCGCTGCTAAACGCTCGGGCCGTATGGCCACGAACAACGGCGTGCAGCAGTGGAACAGTTCCAATTGGGTACACAGCACGCAAGCAACTACAATGCATGGCCATGAAGACCAGAGTGGTTGTTCTGCTGCTGATGCTGGCGTTGTCCCTCGATGTTGTGGCGCAGAGGCGTCCCGTCAACACGTTCTCTATCGTGGCGCGCGACCCGAAGACAGGCGAGATTGGTGTGGCCGTGCAATCGCACTGGTTCTCCGTGGGATCGATCGTCAGTTGGGCCGAACCGGGAGTGGGCGCGGTGGCTACGCAGTCTTTCGCCGAAGCGAGCTATGGGCCGCTTGGCCTGGCGCTGATGCGGGCGGGGAAGAGCGCGCCGGATGCGCTGAAAGGCTTGCTGGAAGCCGATGGCGGGCGCGAAGTACGACAGGTCGCAATGATTGACGCGCAGGGCCGAGTGGGCGTGTGGACCGGCGGCAAGGACATCCAGGCGGCGGGGCATGCGGCAGGCGGCGAGAGTAATGCCAAACCTGGCATGACCAGTTGGACGACGGCCGAAGGCGGACGCGGCGATGTGGGCGAAGGGTTTTCCGTCGAGGCGAACCTCATGGCCAACGCAAAGGTCTGGCCGGCGATGGCAACCGCGTTCCGCGAAGCCAAAGGCGATCTGGCCGAGCGCATGTTGGCCGCCCTCGATGCCGCGCAGGCGGTCGGCGGCGACATTCGCGGGCGCCAATCGGCGGCGCTAGTTGTGGTCAGCGGCGATCCCAAGCACAAGCCGTGGGAGCGCATTTTCGACGTGCGGGTGGACGACGCAGCCGAGCCGTTGAAAGAACTACGCCGGCTGGTCGCCTTGCAGCGCGCATACAACCACATGAACGCCGGCGATGCAGCGGTGGAGCGCAAAGACAACGCTGCCGCGTTGCGTGAGTACGCCACCGCGGAGCAGATCGCAGCGAAGACTCCGGGCATTTTGCCCAGCCGCCTGGCGGAGATGCAGTACTGGCATGCCGTCGCCCTGGTCACGATGGGACGCCTGGACGAGGCGCTGCCGTTGTTCAGGAAAGCGTTTGCCACAGAGCCCGGGTGGCGCACGGTGACGCCCCGCCTGCCGCGGTCCGGCCTTCTGCCGAATGATCCGAAGCTGGTCGAACGCATTACTGTGCAGTAAGTGCCGCCTGCGCTGTCCGCAGAACTCCATCTGTGGTACGGTTGCAGTCAGACTGGCTGCTTCTAAGGTGGGGGCAATGCGTGCTGCAGTACTGCAGTCCGTAGCAGTTGTGATTGCCGTAGCTGCTGCATCGCGCTTTTCCGAGTGGCTGTTCGGGCGCGTTCTGCCGCACTCCCAGGTGCAAAACCTCGTGGGGATGAGTGTAGCCGGGGCCACTGCGGGCGTGTTGTTTTTCCTGTGGCGCTACCAGTTGCGCCAGCGCTTGCGTCTGCTGCATGAACGCGAGCGCGTGGTTCGCCACGTTCACCACCACATCCGCAATTCGCTCCAGGTGATCGTCAATCGCCATCCCGACGACCCGCTTGTGCGGCGCCACGTGGAGCACATCCTGAAAGAGATGAACTATGCCCTGCCGGGCCGCGGACGGCACATGCCCGAAGGCCCCGAGCGCCTGGGCCGGTCGGAGTAGCAAGGGGCCGTTCACCGCTTCCCTGCGGTAAGCTATTCTGTCATACGAACATCGAGGCCTGAAATAGATGCTCTTACACGGAATCTTTCCGCCTATTACCACGCCCTTCTACCCTGACGGCAGCGTGTATTTCAAGAAACTGGAATATAACGTCGAACGGTATTCGAAGACTCCGATCGCAGGTATCGTCGTGCAGGGCTCCACCGGCGAGGCCATCCTGCTGAGCGATCGGGAGCGCCGCGACGTGCTGAAGTGCGCGCGTGAAGCGGCGGGCGCCGATAAGGTAATGATTGCCGGCACGGGAATCGAATCGGCGGTCGAGACCTTGCGCCTGACCGAATATGCCGCCGAACTCGGATACGACGTCGCCATGGTGCGCACGCCGCACTACTACAAGGCGCAGATCAACCGTCCGGAGAACATGTTGGCCTTCTACCGCTTTGTCGCTGACCGGTCCCCGCTGCCGGTGATCATCTACAACTTCCCGCAGGCGACCGGTTACGACATTCCGGCGGAAGTTGTGATCGAACTGGCCGAACATCCAAACCTGATCGGGATCAAGGAATCCAGCGGCTCGGTGGAAAAAGTGAAGCTGATGGTGGAGCGCACACGCCACATCAAGCGAACAGCGAAAGTGACGGAAACGTTTCAGGCGCTAACGCCGCGCATGCTGCAATCCGCCGCCAGGGCCAGTGCCGGCGCGGTGGCGCCCGCGGCTTCGCTGGCCCAGCCCTCGTCGAACGCGGTTATGCTCGAAAGTGGAATTAAAACCCGCGAAAAGGAAATCGGGTTTCAGGTGCTGGTGGGCGCGGCCCAGAAGCTCTACGACTCGCTCCTGGTGGGCGCCGTGGGCGCCATCCTCGCCTTTGCCGACGCGGCTCCCACGGCGATGTACGAGGTTTACGCCGCATTCAAGGACGGCGACCACAAATTGGCGCAGGAGAAACAACAGCGCGTGGCCGCTGCGGCGAGCCGCGTGGTTGGCCAACTGAGCATTCCGGGCGTGAAGTACGCGTGCGACCTGAACGGTTACTTCGGCGGCCCGGTGCGCCTGCCGTTGCTGCCGCTGACGGCCGACCTGAAGAGAGAGGTCGAGCAGTTGATGGCAGAAATTAAGAACTGAAGCTGGCGCCCAGCACTACCGGCAGTGCAAATCCTGAGTTCCTGCATCTAAGTTCGGTAAGCAAGCCTCTTTTGCGGGCTTTCGGTCCGGGGCCCCATTCGCGCAATCCAGGGGTTTGAAATGTATCGTGCCAGTTGCCTCGGCCTTGTGCTGTTGCTCGCCTTATGCGGCTGCGGGGATGGAAACAGCAGCCTGAACCCGCGTTTCCAGCCGCAAGTCAATAACGCGCAGGACAACTTTCAATTTCAGTCCACGGGCGTAACGAACGTCACCGAAACCCTGACCTACACGTGGCAGAACACAGGGGTCCTGGCTAACGTTGATCAGGCGACCACGGTCACTGCGGGTTCGGCAAGGCTCACGCTGCGAGATTCATTGGGCACGCGAGTGTACGACGCCGGCCTGGAAAGGAATGGGTCGTTGCAAAGTGACCCTCCTGGGCAGCCTGGGGCCTGGACCATCGTCGTGACCCTGCAGGGCTACAGCGGTACCATCAACTTCCGCGTGCAGAAGCGGCCCTGAACGCTAGGCCACCCGTTTCTTGCGATTGGGGCGGGTGACCCGCACGGCACGCGTAGTGCCCATCTGCGCGCCTTCCTCGGCCTCGCCGGCGATTTCGGCCTCAGTGACCTGCTGCGGACGCGGACGCGTCGGATGTCCGGTGCTGCCGGGTGCGTGCTCCGGCATGCCGCCCTCCGGACGTTCTTTCCCGCTCGCCCGTGCCGGGCGAAACTCGTTCGCGGCATCGTTGGCTCGGACTGGTTCGCGCTGACCACGAGCGCGTTCCTGGGCTGCCGGGCGATAACGCTCTTCGCCGCCACGTGCCTCGCGCATCCCCTCACCACGCAACTCCAACGGATTTGTCCCCGGATCCATGCCTTCGGTGCGGCCCGTGGACGGCTCCACGATGTACAGCAGATCGGTCAGGTCGGACGCATGTTCCTCTTCGTCCTTCAGCAGACCTTCGAGCAGCACGCGCGTAGTGGGGTCCTTTTCGCCGAAGAAGCGGATCATATCGGTGTACAACTCAATCACCACGCGCTCGGCGACCAAATCTTCGCGGACCATGTCGCCCAGCGTCTCGCCCTCGACGTACTGCGCCACGGAGCGGTTGACCAGCGTGCCGGGATTGAAGTCGGGCTTGCCGCCCAGTTGCTGGATGCGCTCAGCCAGGGCGTCGGCGTGGTTGCGCTCGGCATCGGCGTGCTCTTTGAACTCGGCGGCGACGGCCTTGCCGTGGACACCGGTGGCCATGAAGTAATGGTGCATGTAACGCAGCACGCAAACGATCTCGGTAGCCAGGGCATCGTTCAGAATGCGGATCGTCTGGTCCACATCCCCCTGATACGCACGGGTGACCGGCCCTTCGTCGATTTTCTGGTGCGCACGCTGGCGCAGTTCCTCAACATCTTTCACAAACTCTGGCATGGGGAATCCTCACGGACGGATGGATGACCGGATGGGTTAGATTTGCGTTTGTCAGTCGCCAGTTGCCAGTTGCCGGTCGTCAGTTCGCGGTCCTGTACGGCTCGGCAGTGACGTTGCGGCCGAACCGGCCGGTGCAATTCGCCCTCGACTTGGCGCACAAGACTGCGAACCGGCAACTGGCAACTGCCAACTCGCGAGCTGCTTGCAACGGCAGCGGTTCCCCGGTATCTTCGGAACGAACGTTCGCTACAGGCAAAAACGACTCGACTATGACCACGAGCAATACCGCGCTTCCGGGCAACGTGTTTCCCGCTGACACTCGTTATGACCGCCGTCTGGCCGAAATCCTCCAGCATGCGACTGCCGTCTTCTGCGAGAAGGGATACGACGCGGCCTCCATGCGCGATCTGTCGCGCGCCACCGGCATGTCGCTGGCCGGGTTGTATTACTATTTCGAGTCCAAAGAGAAGCTGCTCTACCTCATCCAGAAGCACACGTTCCAAACCATTATTGATCGTTTGCAGCAGCGCCTCAGCGAAGTGTCCGACCCTGAACAGCAGGTGCGCGAGATCATCCGCAATCACCTGGACTATTTTCTTGCCAACAAGCAGGGCATGAAGGTCATCACCCATGAATCCGGGCTGCTGAACCCCGCACTGGAGCAGGAAGTGCGGGCCATCAGGCGCCAGTATTACATGACCGTGCGCGGCGTAATTGATGCCTTGAAGACCGCGCGCCGGCTCGACATCTCCGCCCGCCTCGCTACCCTCGGCCTGTTCGGCATGATGAACTGGATCTACACCTGGCACAACCCGAAGGTTGACGCCGACGCCGACGAACTCGCGCGCAGTATGGGCGACCTTTTCCTGAACGGATTTCTGGGCACCGCCAAGTCAAAACAGGACACCCGGCCCGCCGCTGCCCCATCCAAGCCGGCAGCCCGGAAGAAGCGGTCTGCATCATCCTGAGGTTGAGCACATCGAATAGGCTGTAAAGGAGTCCGCGATGGCCACACTCACCCCGCTGGTCGAGACCAAGACTCTGGTCCAATATCGCACCGACGCCGGAGTGGCGGTGATCACCATGGATGATCCACCCGCCAACACTTACACCTACGAAATGATGCGCCAGCTTGACGATGCCATTCTGAAAGCGCGCATGGACAACGACGTCTACGTGCTGGTGCTTACCGGGGCGGGCGACAAGTTTTTTTCCGCCGGCGCCAACATTCGCATGCTTTCCAGCGTCGATCCGACGTTCAAGTATTACTTCTGCCTGCATGCCAACGAGACGCTGCTCCGGCTGGAGCACACCCCAAAGCTGGTGATCGCGGCACTCAACGGTCATACCGTCGGCGGCGGGCTGGAGATCGCCTTGGCTGCCGACCTGCGCATCGCTCGCCAGGACGGAGGCAAAATCGGCCTGCCCGAAATCAACCTGGGCGTGCTGCCCGGCACCGGCGGCACCCAGCGGCTCTCGCGCTTAGTCGGCAAATCCAAAGCTATCGAACTGATCGTCACCGGAAACACGTTCTCGTTTGAAGAAGCCAAGGAGTTCGGGATCGTAAACGAGATCTTCGAGCGCGAGAACTTTATGGAGAACGTGCTGGAGTATGCCCGGCAGTTCTGCCCGCCCAACAAGGCGGCGAAGGCCGTGGGACGTATCAAGCGCTCCATCCAGACAGGTTGGGAGATTCCTCTGGAAGCGGCCCTGGCCCTGGAACGCGAAAACCAGCAACTCCTGTTCCAGAGCGAAGACGCAAAGGAAGGCCTGGCAGCTTACGTCGAAAAGCGTCCGGCAACGTTTACGGCGAAGTAGCTGGCGGCTCTCGGTTGTCGGCTCTCGGTGCTTGGCACGAAAGCCGATAGCCGAGGGCCGAGAGCAGGCCGCCCAGCGCGCGCATTCACCAATCAGAAATCACTAACTCACCACTGCCATGCTGACTGCAACCAAAGCCAAGATCGCTCCCGGCAAGCTGCTGATTAACGGCGAATGGCGGAACTCCGCCCACCACACCACGTTCGAAACCATCAATCCGGCCACGGGTGACGTGCTGACTCAGGTGGCGGAGGCGCGCGCCGAAGACGTGAATCTGGCCGTCCGCGCCGCTCGCGATGCTTTCGATGATGTCGCCGGCCCCTGGCGCAAGATGTCGGCCAGCGACCGAGGCAAGCTGCTGTGGCGGCTGGCGGACCTGGTCGAAAAGAACATCGAAGAGCTTGCCGAGTTGGAAACGCTGGACAACGGCAAGCCGATCTTCGAATCGCGCTACGTTGACATGCCAATGGTGGTGGACGTCTTCCGCTATTACGCCGGCTGGGCGACGAAGATTCATGGCGAAACGGTCAACTCCTTCGACAACGCGTTCACGTACACCGTCCGCGAACCGGTTGGCGTTGTAGCCGCGATTGTGGCCTGGAACTTCCCGCTGCTGTTGGCAAGTTGGAAGCTCGGCCCGGCGCTGGCCTGCGGCTGCACCGTTGTGCTTAAGCCCGCCGAGCAGACCCCGCTTTCGGCGCTGCGTTTCGGCGAACTGGCGATGGAAGCCGGCCTGCCGCCGGGCGTGCTCAACATCGTGACCGGCGGCCCCGAGACCGGCAAAGCGCTGGTTGGCCACCCCGACGTGGATAAGATCGCCTTCACCGGTTCCACGGCTGTCGGCAAGGAAATCATGCGCGGCGCCGCCGACTCGCTGAAACGCGTCAGCCTGGAACTTGGCGGCAAGTCGCCCAACATCGTCTTTGCCGATTCCGACCTCGATTCGGCAGTCAAAGGCGCCATCAATGGCATCTTTTATGGCAAGGGCGAAGTCTGCTGCGCCGGCTCGCGGCTGTTTGTGGAAACCAGGGTGCAGGACGAATTCCTCGACAAGCTGATCGCGCGGACGAAGAAGATGCGGCCGGGCGATCCGCTCGATCCCAAGACCCGGCTCGGTGCCATCGTCAGCCAGGAGCAGATGAACGCTGTCCTGCGCTACATCGAGACGGGCAAGCAGGAAGGCGCGCAACTGCTCACCGGCGGCAACCGCGTGGGTCTGGGGAATGGGAATGGATTTTTCGTTGAGCCGACAATCTTCGGCGGTGTGAAGAACGAAATGACCATCGCCCGCGAGGAGATTTTCGGCCCGGTGCTGGCGACGCTCACCTTTGACGACATTGAACAAGTAGCCGCGCTGGCCAATCAAACATCTTATGGATTGGCGGCGGCGGTCTGGACACGCGACGTGAAGAAAGCGCACGCGCTCTCGCGTCGGCTGCGTGCCGGGACGGTTTGGATCAACACTTACGGGCCAATGGACGCGGCGCTGCCCTTCGGCGGCTACAAGCAATCGGGCTTTGGCCGCGAATTGGGTGAGGCGGCGCTGGATAGCTACACGGAGGTAAAAACCGTGTGGCTCAATATTGGGTAGAAGGTAACAAGCACTAGAGCTCGTTTCAAAAGTAATGCTGGGCGGCACGGCTTCAGCCGTGCCGCCCAGACCCGCCACTCATGCGGCTTTGGCCGCTGAGGGCGACGCCAGATCATTAGAAAGCCGATTTTTGAAACACGCTCTGGCAAATAGCAACAAGCAGCAAGCACAAGCAGTAGCAACATTCGGACTGGAGCAAATACATGGATCTTTCGCTTCACTCAGGATGACACCTCGATGATGCATGCCTTATTACATGTTGCTTGCTGCTGAGAATTTGACAACTGGCAACTGCGAGGACACCATGCCGGGCAAGGTCGCAAGGATCGGAACATTCAGCGATTGGGTGGGACTCTTCAACGAGTGGAAGCGCGAGATCGGCGTGGACAAAGAGGAAGTGAAGAACTTCCACTTCGACACGCTGTTCGGCGCCATCGAGACCGACGAGATCCAGTTCGGCCACTACAAAGGGCGTCCCAAGTGGGAGAACCTGCGCCAAGTCCCCACCCAGCAGATCCGCGATGCGCTGCTGAACCTGATCGTCTATCAGGGCGACACCGAGTTCGCCAGCGTCGAGCAACAGCGCCTCCTTTACGAAACCGCCCCAACCGACTACGACCGCAAGGCGCTGCTGCGCGTCTGGATCGAGGAGATGCGCCACGGCTGGCAGATGTGTGCCCTGCTGGTGGAACACTTCGGTTATTCCGGCAGGGTCGAGGCGCAGAAGATGCTGGAGCGGCGCGCCTTCGAAAACAAGCGTCTGCTCGGCGCCTTCAATGTTGACGTGGACAACTGGATGGACTTCTTCACCTATACCGATTTCGTTGATCGCGACGGCAAGTTCCAATTGCAGATGCTGAAATACTCCGGCTTCGCGCCGCTCGGCCGCTCGATGTCGTACATGTTGCGCGAAGAGGCGTTCCACATGGGCACCGGCAACGACGGCCTGGCGCGCGTGGTAAAGGCAGGCAAGGTGCCGGCGTGGCTGATTCAGAAGTACCTGAACAAATGGATCAGCGAAAGCTATGACCTGTTCGGCACCGACAACTCCTCTTCGGCGCATTGGGCATATGTATGGGGTGTCAAGGGCCGCTACGATGAGCCGCGAAAGCCCAATCCACCGGACCTCGATGATCTCAACGATTACAATCGCCACCTCTATCGCCAGGAAGTGGACATTTTGGTGCAGCGGCTCAACAACTGCCTCGCTCCGGGCCAGAAGAAGCTGTACACGCCTGACATAAAGTTCAACCGCTCAATCGGCAAATGGGCACACCTGAAGTTTCATCCGGAAACCGGGCAGCCGATGGATGAAAAAGAGTACGAACGGGACATCAAGCGCTTCCTGCCCACGGCAGAAGACAAACAGTTGCTGGTCGAGATCATCGCCAACGAAAAGAATTGGATTGCTCCCAAAACCGGTGCGCGCGATCCGCTGGAGACCATCGGCGAGGTGCGAAAATCGGCGATCAATATTTGACCCTTTCAACAACGGACGGATTCAGAGGGGATTGGTTTTTCTTGTCTGGTCCGTCTGAATCCGTTTAAATCCGTTGTTGGTTTTCGATGACTACCGCCGCCACCATTCCCCGCTACTCGCTTTCCGAGCTCATGGTTGCTGCCGCGGCGCGCGAAATCCGCGACGGCGAAGTGGTGTTTGTCGGCATGCGCTTGCCGCTGATTGCGTTTGTGGTCGCCAAGCGCACGCACGCACCGCACGCCTTCGGGCTTTTTGAGAATGGCGTCATCCGCGCCACGCCAGCTTCGGAGCTGATCTACACCATGGCCGACCCGCCTAACATTAAGGGCGCGGTGCAATGCTTGGACATGATGGGTGTCATGTCGCTGTTACAGTCGGGCCGCGTGGATCTCGGCTTCCTCGGCGCCGCCGAGGTGGACCGCTTCGGCAACCTGAATTCGACCCAAGTGGTTGCCGGGAGCGGGGGGCCGAGAGCCGAAAGCAGATTCACACGACTGCCCGGCTCCGGCGGTGCGTGCGACATCGCGTCGTGCGCCAAACGTTTTGTCGTCCTGCTGGAACATTCGAGACGCAGGCTGCCGGAACGCGTGGCTTACATTACAAGTCCTGGGAACGGTGACGCTCACGGCTGGCGCCAGCGCGTCGGCCTGCCGCGCGGCGGGCCCAGTGCATGCATCACCACCAAGGCCGTGCTGCGTTTTGCCGACGACGGCGAAGCGTATCTTGCGACTGTGCATCCGGGTGTGACGGTGGAAGATGTGCTGGCGAATACAGGCTGGAGGTTGCGCGTCGCCGGCAACGTGACGGAAACACCACCGCCGAGCGCGGAAGAGTTGGCCGTCATTCGCGACTACGATAAAGAGGGCTTCTGGACGAAGTGAGATAGGCTTCGTTCGAGAGAAAAGCTGGAACAGATAAGAGATCTGTCATCCTGAGCGAGCGCCCGCTTTGGGCGCGAGCGAAGGGCCTATGTATTTGATCAGCGTTCATCAGGGTTGATCAGCGGCTCGACCAATGCTGACCCAGATCGAAAAGCACTACACGAAGATCGCCCTCGACGCGGGTCCGCCCGCGGCACGCATCACGCTGTCCAATCCGCCGGTCAACATCATTGACGTGCGCATGATGGAAGAGCTGCTGGACGCCATCGAACAGCTCGACCGGCGCGCCGACATTTCGTTCTTCATCATCAGCGGCAGCCAGCGCGTCTTCTCCGCCGGGGTGGACATCGCCGCGCATCGTCCCGGCCAGGTTCGCGACATGCTGGCGAAGTTCCATTCCGTTATTCGCGCGCTCGCGGCGACCAACAAGATCACCATTGCAGCCGTGCGCGGCGCTTGCATGGGCGGCGGTGCGGAACTGGCGCTGGTCTGCGACATGATCTTCTGCACCGAGAACTCGACCTGGCAATTTCCTGAGATCAACCTTGCCTGCTTTCCGCCGGTAGCGGCGGTTGCGTTGTCTGACGTCATCGGCACCAAGCGCGCGGCGGAGCTGGTGCTAACGGGACAGGTGATTCATGGTGACGAAGCTCTGCACATCGGGCTGGCGAACGATTCCGTGCCGGATCGCGACCTCGATGACCTGGTCAACGAAGTGGGCGAACGCCTCGCCGCGCTCAGTCCGGCCGCGCTGGCATTGGCCAAGAAAGCGTTTTATCGCTGGGACGCGCGCGAGTTCGATCAGCGGCTGCGACGCGCCGAATCCGTCTATCTGGACGAGCTGATCAAGACCGAGGACGCGCTCGAAGGCGTCAACGCATTCCTCGAGAAGCGCAAGCCGAAGTGGAAAGGGAAATGATTGGCAGCAACGAAGCAGCAAGCAACGAGCACCGGCATCAGGAACAAGCAATCAGCAGCGCACACAAAGGTATCATTCTGGGCCGGAGCGAAGCATAGGCGAAAAATCCATGTATTTCATCCAGGAATCCATCCTTCGCATCGCTCACGATGACAGGTCGAATTTGCTTGCTGCTGGCTGCTAGTTGCTTGCTGCTACTCGCGAACCGAAATGTCCAAACTGATGACGATGTCCGCCGCCGTCTCCGAGTTCGTGCACCACGGCTCCTCGGTTGCCCTTGGTCTCCAACTAGAGCAGATGATCCCCTTCGCTGCCGGCCACGAGATCATCCGCCAGCGCAAGCGTGACCTGACGCTGATCGGCCCGATTTCGGACATCCTATTCGACCAGCTTATTGCCGGCGGCTGTGTGCGCCATGTGATTGCCGCATGGGTGGGCAATGTGATGATGGGCCTGGCCTACAACTTCCGCCGCGAGGTCGAAGAGGGAAGAGTTCAGGTCACCAACATGACCAACTTCACCATCGCGCTGGCGTTGCAGGCGGGCGCGCAGGGTGTGCCGTTCATGCCGACGCGTACTGCACTTGGCAGCGATGTCCCACGCGGAAACGAGTTGTTTGCCGAATTCACCTCGCCTTTCACCGGCGAAAAGCTGCACGCGGTCTGCGCACTCACGCCTGATGTGACTGTCGTTCACGTGCAGCGCGCCGACGCCGAGGGCAACGCGCACTGCTGGGGCAACCTGGGTGTGATGATCGAGGCGGTGCGCGCAGCGCGGCACGTGATCGTGGTGGCGGAAGAAATCGTCGCGCCCGAGGTCATCAACAGCGATCCGAATCGGACCGTCATTCCCGGGTTCCTGGTCAGCGGGGTGGTCGAGTGTCCGTTCGGCGCGCACCCATCGCCGGTCCAGGGTTATTATCGTCGCGACGACGATTTCTTTCGCGCCTACCACGCGGAAACCAAGACCCGGGCGGATTCCGGCCGCTGGCTGGACCGCTGGGTTTACGGTGTGGAAGACCGGCGCGAGTACCTGAACCTGCTCGGGAGTGGGCGGGCGAACGGGCTGAAGACCAAGCAGCATGCGTATGCGGCGCCGGCGGATTTTGGGTACTAGCTCTTAGCTCTTGGCCTTTAGCTGTTAGCTGGTGACCGTTTCCACCGCGCAGCTTGCATCTAAGCGTTGTGTATCCGCTGAGGGGTTTAAGCTAAGAAGCTAAAGGCTAATAGCTAAGAGCTGTTTTCATGAAAAAGCAACTCATCGAACTGCGCGTAAATGGCCGCAGTTACGAACTCGCCATCGAGCCGAACGCGTTGTTGCTGGACGTGTTGCGCAACGAGCTTGATCTGACCGGCTCCAAGCGCGGCTGCGACGACTCGTCGTGCGGTGCTTGTGCGGTCCAGGTCGATGGTGTCCCTATGCTCGCGTGCACGCTGCTGGCGGGCAGCATGGAAGGCGCGGAGATCACGACCGTTGAAGGCATTGCGGAACACGGCTCGCTGGCAGCGATCCAGAAAGCCTATGGCGATTGGGGCGGCGCGCAGTGCGGCTATTGCACGCCGGGCTTCATGATGACAGTTTCAGCGCTGCTCGCCGCCAATCCCGACCCGACCGAAGACGAGATTCGCCATGCATTGAGCGGGAACCTGTGCCGCTGTACCGGCTACGAACAGATGTTTCAGGCGATCAAGGCGGCAATCGAAGCGGAGAAGAAAGGGCTGGCGGCAAAGTAACCCGGAGACAGTCTTTGACTTACGTCATCGTCAACATTGAACGCGTAAATGATCACGATGCCTTTCGGGAGTACGCGGACCGCGTAGCGCCGCTCATCGAACGCCACGGTGGCAAGTACCTGGCCATTGAGCGCACGCCAGAGGTCAAGTCCGGCGAGTGGCCGTATGCTCGTACCGTCATCGTGGCTTTTCCCTCTTTGGAGGCCGCGCGCGGGTGGTACGACTCGCCGGAATACCAGGAGCTGCTTTCTGTCCGGCTGAAGGCGATCACTGCGAACATCGCGTTTGTGCGCGACCTGAGCGAAGCGCCCATATTGAAGGCGGCCTCGCAATGAGCGAGTTTTCCATTATCGGCAAGCCCATCGCCATGGTGGATGCCGCGGGCAAGACCACCGGCGCGGGCAAGTACACCGACGACCTCAAGCTTCCCGGCATGCTCGTCGGCAAGATCCTGCACTCGCCGCATCCGCACGCCCGCATCAAGTGCATTGACACTACGCGCGCGCTTGCCGCCGAAGGTGTGGTCGCCGTTGTCACCGGACAGGACGCGCCCACGCCTTACGGCATTCTCCCCATTGGCCACGACGAACACGCGCTCGCACTGGACAAGGTGCGCTATGTGGGCGACAACGTCGCCTGCGTTGCTGCCATCAGCGAGGCTGCTGCCGAACGCGCGCTCGAGCTGATTGACGTTGAATACGAACTTCTGCCTGCCTACTTCGACCCCGAGCAGTCCATGAATGCCGGGCGCGATCTGATCCACGAGTCGCGCGCGCACAACATCGAGAAGGAATATCACCACACCTTCGGCGATCCCGAGCGCGGTTTCGCCGAAGCGGACTGCATCCACGAGGCGCGCTACATCGCCAACGAAGTCACGCACGCCGCCATGGAACCGCACTCAACGCTGGCGGCGTTCGAACTCGACCCGCACACTGGCAAGCTTGGGCGGCTCACCGTGTGGTCGTCCACGCAGGTGCCGTATTACCTGCAACACAAGCTGTCGCTGGTGCTCGGCATGCCGATGTCGCACATTCGCGTGATCAAGCCGCTGGTGGGCGGCGGATTCGGCGGTAAGAGCGAAGTGATCCCGCTGGAGATCATCGCCGCCATAGCGGCACGCGCAGCCAAAGCTCCGGTGAAGATCACCTACACGCGCGAGGAAGTGTTCTGGGCGCATCGCGGTCGCCCGCGCACTATCGTTGATCTAAGACTGGGCGCGCGCTCCGACGGCCGCATCACCGCCGTACGCGCGCGCGTGATCCAGGACGGCGGTGCGTATTGCTCTTACGGCCCGGTGACGATCCTGTATTCCGGCGCCCTTCTCGGTGCACTGTACGACATTCCCAACGTCGCCTACGACGGCTATCGCGTGCTGACCAACAAACCGGCCTGTGGTGCGATGCGTGGCCACGGTACCGTGAACGTGCGCTTCGCCTTCGAGTCGGCGCTGGACGAGGTCGCGGCGAAGCTGCATCTCGGTCCCGCCGAAATTCGCCGCCGCAATCTGCTGCAGCCACCCTGCATCACGGTCAACGGCCTGCGCGTGCTCAGTTATGGTCTGCCGGAGTGCATTGACAAGGTGGTCGAGGCATCGCACTGGAGCAACCGCAAACGTAGCGCCGGCGTCTCGCCGGCGGGTCCTGTGCGCCGAACGACCAAACGCGGACTCGGTCTGGCCTGCTCGCACTACGTGAGCGGCGCGGCCAATTCCATCATCCGCTCCGACATGCCGCACTCGACAGTGAACATCAAAGTTGATCGCGATGGCGGCGTGGTCGTTTACACCGGCGCAGCCGAGATCGGGCAGGGCAGCGACACCATGACCGCGCAGATCGCGGCCGAAGTGTTGGGCTGCTCGCTTGCTCGCGTGAAGGTGGTCGCCGCCGATACTGACCTGACGCCTATCGACCTTGGCGCGTACTCCAGCCGTGTCACTTTCATGGCGGGCAATGCTACCCTGCGTGCTGCCGAACAGGTGCGCAAGCAGATCGCTATGGCGGCCGCGAAGAAACTGGGCTGCGCGACGGACGAAGTTGTCTTCCGCGACGACGTGGTTTTTTCCAGGTCCTCTGTGTCCTCTACGGCTGAAGTTCCGGTCACGGTCAGCGGCCGTGTGGAAGGCCAGATTCTGCGCGGCCCAGTGCAGCAGAAGCGCAAGGACGAAGGCCCGCGCCAGCGCATGACGTTCGAGGAAGCGGTGGTCGCCGCCATTGACTTTCACGGCGCGCTCACCGGTACCGGCAGCTATGCTCCCCCGCACGAGGCGCGGGGCGGCAATTTCAAAGGTGCCGGCGTAGGACCTTCGCCAGCATACTCGTACTCCGCGCAGGTGGCGGAGGTCAGCGTGGACGAAGAGACCGGCGAAGTGACCGTCCACAAGATGTGGGCGGCGCACGATTGCGGACGCGCGCTGAATCCCGTTGCAGTCGAAGGCCAGGTAATTGGTTCCGTTTGGATGGGCCTTGGTCAGGCGCTCGAAGAAGAAATGGTCTGGAAAGACGGCCTGCTGATGAATCCTGGACTGCTGGAATATCGCAGTCCGTCATCGGCCGAGTCGCCGAAGATCGAGGCTTTCATTGTCGAGAGCATCGATCCCGAAGGCCCGTTCGGCGCGAAGGAAGCCGGCGAGGGCTCGCTTGCCGCGACGATTCCCGCGATCGCCAACGCTATTTACGACGCCTGTGGCGTGCGCCTGCGCGAAGCGCCGTTCACGCCGGAGCGCGTGCTGGCCGCACTGCGCCAACGCGATGCCGGGCTGAAGAAACTGGAACTCACCGAAGGCGTGGATCCGACTGCGCCCGCGCGTCTGCGCGAACATGGCGGCGCGCTGTGGTTCCGTGGCAAGGGCCCGCCGCGCCACCCGTTGGATCCGGCGCGCGTTGGCGACCATGCAGCGGCGCCTGTGGAGAGCGGAGGTGACGATTGAGCCTGCCGCCTTTCAAGCTGCTCCGCCCGCGCACCGTTGATGAAGCCGTTGCGCTGCTGGCACAGCACACGCCGAACATTCAGGTCATCGCCGGCGGCACCGACCTGGTCCCCTCGCTTCGCCAGGGACTCTTCGCGCCCGAATTCCTGCTCGACCTGCGCGCCATCGAGGAACTGCGCGGCATCCGCGTTGGACCGTCCGGCGGCGTCGAGATCGGCGCTCTTACCACGCTGACCGCGATCGAGGATTCCGAGTTCATCCGCCGCAATTATCCGGTCCTGCGCGAGGCCGCAAAGACGGTTGCCTCGCCCATCCTGCGCAACATGGGCACCCTCGGCGGCAACATTTGCCTGGACACGCGCTGTCTCTGGTACAACCAGTCGCTGGCGTGGCGCAAATCCTGCGGCTTCTGCATCAAGAAGGACGGCGACCTGTGCCACGTCGCACCCGGGGGGACGCGCTGCTGGGCTGCATTTTCCGGCGACACGCCTCCGGCTCTGCTGTGCCTTGATGCCGAAGTCGAAATTGCCGGCCCGGGCGGCGTGCGTCGCGTACCTCTGCGCGAGTTCTACACCAACGTGGGTGACGCGCGCATGAGGCTGGAGAAGAACGAACTGTTGACGCGCGTCTTCCTGCCTAATTCTGCCGCCGGGTGGCGCGGCGCTTACCGCAAGCTGCGGATTCGCGGCTCGATTGACTATCCGTTGGCGGGTGTTGCGGTGGCAGTGAAGACGCGGAACGGCCACGGCGATATTCACGAAATCGAAGATGCCCGCGTTGCCATCACGGCCGTAAATCCCGCGCCATTGCTTGTCCCCGGCGCCGGCCACGCTTTGATCGGCCGCGCGGTGGATGAGCACACCGCATCCGTCGTCGGCGAACTTGCCGCCAAGACTGCCAAGCCGCTGACCACTTCCGCGCTTACCCCCGAGTATCGCCGCGAGATCGTTCGCGTCTTCGCCAGGCGCGCTGTACTGGCGGCTGCCGCGTACGAGAGCCGCTAACCGCCTGGCCCGCGGTTTCCGAATAGATCATATCGAAAAGTTGAGTTAGACAATCAAGATACTATAGATTAAAACCGTGGCTGTTGTATGTTGCTGTCCCTACCTTCATACAGGAAACACCCAGATGAAACGCACTTATCGGCGCGTCGCGATCCACAGCCAGGCTAGTCAATTCTGGTCTGGACCTGACGCGACGCTTATACGTACTTTGATCCGATCCAAACAGCAAGTCCGCTTTTCCTCGCCTTCCTCCAAGTCCTCCTGTTGTTGATCCCTCGAATTGCTGAGTTCCCGTACCCCAGCAGTGCCTTCGACCTGAACAGGAACAAAGGAGAGCTTTCATGAGGGCGACCTACAAATTTGCAGTTTCAGTGTTGCTGGTTGTGAGTGGCATTGGCGGGACACAATGCGCGCAGGCGCAGACGGTGCCGCAAAACTCGGATGTCGAAAAACGCCTTGGGCTTCTGGAACGCAAACTCGAACAGCTCGAGCAGCGCGTCAATGCGGCAGTGCCGGCCAGTGTGGAAGCGGCGGTGTCTGACGATCGTCTGGAAGCGCTGGACCAGAAGCTGCGCATCCTGGAGCGCAACCGCGAACTGGAACAGGAGGGTCTTGCAGCCAAGGCGAAGCAAACGCCGGTCGTTGCCGCCGGCAAGGATGGCTTCTCTCTGCAATCCGCCGACAAGAGTTTTCAATTGAAGGTCGGCGGCTATGTCCATGCGGATGGTCGCTTCTTCCCTGATGACAATGCGCATGTGGGCACTGACAATTTTGTGCTCCGCCGAGTCCGGCCCGTATTGCAGGGCACCGTTTTCCAGTCCGTAGATTTCCGCATCATGCCCGACTTCGGCGAGGGCAAGAGCGTCTTGCAGGACGCCTATATCGATTTCCGGTATTTTCCTTTGACGGTCCTGCGCGCGGGCAAGTTCAAAGGGCCGGTTGGGCTGGAGCGGCTGCAATCGGCCACTGACATTCTTTTTGCCGAGCGCGCATTACCCACGAACCTTGTCCCCAATCGAGACCTGGGCTTGCAGGTCTGGGGCGATATTGCTGGCCGGGTGAATTACGCCGTGGGGGTATTCAACGGCGCTCCTGATGGCGGCAGCGTGGACGGCGATACGAACGACGGAAAGGATTTTGCCGCGCGCTTGTTCCTCACTCCCTTTGCCAAATCCCAGGTTGATCATCCCTTGCGCGGACTTGGCTTTGGCGCGGCAGTGACCACAGGGAGACAAGAAGGTTCCGTGCTGCCCTCGTTCAAAAGCAGCGGCCAGAGCACTTTCTTCTCCTACTCCAGTGGCGTGCTTGCCGCCGGACGGCGGCTGCGTTACTCGCCCCAGGCCTACTTCTATTACGGCCCGCTCGGCTTATTGGGCGAGTATGTTCAGTCCAACCAGCAGGTGGCCAAGGGAACGAGTCAGGCCGAAATCGCCAACCATGCCTGGCAGGTCTCCGCCTCGTACTTCCTCACAGGAGAAAAGAACGGCTACAAGCATAGCTCTCCCCGGCACAACTTCGAAGGCAGAAGCGGAGGCGCGGGCGCCTGGGAACTGGCTGCCCGTTTCAGCGATTTGGCTGTGGATCAGCGCGCGTTCACCGGCCGATTTGCCGATCCTGCCAAGTCCGCCAGTTCCGCGAATGCGTGGGCCATCGGCTTGAATTGGTATCTCAACAAGTACGCCAAGCTGGTGTTCGACTACGAGCAGACGCACTTTCAAGGCGGCGCGCTCAATGGCGACCGTCCTACGGAAAAGGCGTTTTTCAATCGCCTGCAAATCGCGTTCTAGGGCGACGACCGACGGAAGGATAGAAGACTCACGATGAAAACATTCTTATTCGCATTCTTGATCGTCATACTCGCAGCTAGCTCGTTGTCGGCTGCAAACCCAGCTAGTGTGGCACTACTCAACGTCTCTTACGACCCGACGCGCGAGTTCTACCAGGAGTTCAACGCAGCGTTCGCGCGTCACTGGAAGGCCAACACCGGCCAGAACGTGACCATAAAGCAATCGCATGGCGGTTCCGGCAAGCAGGCCCGCGCGGTCATTGACGGTCTGCAAGCTGACGTTGTCACGCTGGCGTTGGCCTACGACATTGACGCCATCAGCGAGAACGGCGCACTCGTCCCCAGGAACTGGCAGTCACGCCTGCCCAACAACAGCGCCCCTTACACCTCGACCATCGTGTTCCTCGTGCGTAAGGGAAATCCCAAGCGCATCAAGGACTGGAACGACCTGGTACGCCCGGGCATTTCGGTCATCACCCCCAACCCGAAGACTTCCGGCGGCGCCCGCTGGAACTACCTGGCCGCATGGGGTTATGCCCTCCGGCAGAACCACAACGACCAGAACCAGGCGCGGCAGTTTGTCGCGCAGCTTTTCAAGAACGTGCCGGTGCTGGACTCGGGCGCGCGCGGATCAACCACCACGTTTGTGCAGCGCGGCATTGGCGATGTGCTGATTGCCTGGGAAAACGAGGCCTTTCTCGCAGTGAAAGAACTGGGTAAGGACAAGTTTGAACTTGTCGTGCCGTCGTACAGCATCCTTGCCGAGCCGCCCGTTTCAGTAGTGGACAAGGTCGCCAACAAGCGCGGCACTGCCGCGGTGGCAAAGGCGTATCTCGAGTACCTCTACTCTGACGAGGGTCAGGAGATCGCCGCCCGCCACTACTATCGGCCGCGATTGAAGGCTGTCGCAGACCGCCACGCAGCGGATTTCCCCAGGGTAACGCTGTTCACCATCAACGAAGTTTTTGGCAACTGGCAGAACGCGCAGAAAACGCACTTCGTGGACGGCGGAATTTTCGACCAAATCTACGGCAAGTAGGACACGATCATGGGCGTTGCGGTAACCACACCACGCGAACGGGCCCAAGCCGCACCGGCCGGTCCGCTGCGCGTGCCGATCACCGGCAGACGCCGCTTCCGTTTCAAGGCCCCCGGCATTCTGCCCGGCTTCGGGATTTCGTTCGGCTTTGCCATCACGTATCTCAGCCTGATCGTGCTGATACCTCTTAGCGCGATATTTCTGAAGACTGCCACCATGCCGTGGGCGCGGTTTGTCGAGACCGTCACCGCGCCACGCGTGGTGGCATCGTACCGGCTCAGCTTCGGCGCGTCATTTTGCGCCGCCGCCGTCAATGCCGTATTCGGCTTCGTCGTCGCCTGGGTGCTCGCGCGCTATCGCTTTCCGGGCAAGCGCATCGTGGACGCGCTGGTTGATCTCCCCTTCGCCCTGCCCACGGCGGTTGCCGGCATCGCGCTCACGTCGCTCTATGCACCGAACGGCTGGCTCGGGCAATACCTGGCGCCGCTGGGGATCAATATCGCATTCACGCCTCTCGGGGTGACCGTCGCTCTGACCTTCATTGGGCTGCCGTTTGTCGTGCGCAGCGTGCAGCCTGTATTGGAAGACCTCGACGGCGAAATCGAGGAAGCCGCCGCCAGCCTCGGAGCGAACGCCTGGCAGACGTTCACCCGCGTGATCTTCCCCACCGTATTTCCCGCCCTGCTCACCGGTTTCGCGCTGGCGTTTGCGCGCGCGTTGGGCGAATACGGTTCGGTTGTCTTCATCTCGGGCAACATGCCGATGAAGACGGAAATCACGTCGCTGCTCATCATCACCAAGCTCGAGCAATACGACTATGTCGGCGCAACCGCGATCGCGCTGGTCATGCTGGTCGCCTCGTTCACCTTGCTCCTGGTGATCAATCTCTTGCCGGCGCGTGCGCGCAAATACCAGGAGGCGCAATGAACTCGGCAGCGAATATCAACCGCCGTCAGCACGCCGAACCCGCGCTGGTCCGCTGGACGCTAATTGCGATCGCCTTGCTGTTCCTGGCGGTGTTTCTGGTGCTCCCGCTGGCGAGTGTATTCGTGCAGGCATTGGATAAGGGCTGGCGAACGTACATCGAATCTGTTCGCGATCCCGATGCGCTGTGCGCGGTCAAGCTGACGCTGAGCATCGCAGCGGCCGCAGTTGCGCTGAACCTGCTGTTCGGATTGGCGGCCGCCTGGGCAATCACGCGGTTTTCATTCAGGGGCAAGAATTTCCTGGTAACGTTGATTGACCTGCCGCTGGCTGTATCGCCAGTGATTTCCGGCCTGATCTTCGTACTGCTCTTCGGACTTCACGGCTGGTTCGGTGCGTGGTTGGATGCGCACGACATCCGCATCATCTTTGCTGTACCCGGAATCGTGCTGGCCACGGTGTTCGTGACCTCCCCGTTTGTCGCGCGCGAACTGGTCCCGTTTATGCAGGCGCAGGGCACGGAGGAAGAGGAAGCGGCGCTGGTGCTGGGCGCCGGCGGCTGGAAAACCTTCTTCCGCATCACGCTGCCGAATGTCCGCTGGAGTCTGCTGTACGGCGTCATCCTGTGCAGCGCGCGCGCCATGGGCGAGTTCGGTGCGGTCTCTGTCGTTTCCGGCCACATCCGCGGCGAGACCAATACGCTGCCGCTGCACGTCGAGATTCTCTACAACGAATACAACTACACCGCCGCGTTCGCCGTCGCCTCGCTGTTGAGCGTGATGGCCGTCATCACGCTGGCGGCCAAGAAGACGATCGAGTGGAAGACAAACCTGCGCGGAGGGCACATATGAGCATCGAGGTACGCAACATCCGCAAGTATTTTGGCGATTTCGTTGCCGTGGACGATGTCAGCCTGAGCGTTGGCTCGGGCGAGCTGGTTGCACTGCTGGGGCCATCAGGCTCGGGCAAGACCACGCTGTTGCGCATCATCGCCGGACTCGAATCGCCGGACAGCGGTACCGTCCTGCTCAATGACGAAGACGCGACCAACCACAATCCCGCGCGCCGGCGCGTCGGCTTCGTCTTTCAGCACTACGCGCTGTTCCGGCACATGACGGTGTTCGACAACATTGCGTTTGGCTTGCGCGTTCAACCGCGCCATTTGCGGCTGTCGAAGGACGACATTCGCCGCAAAGTGGGCGAGTTACTGGAGCTGATTCAACTCGAGCGGCTGGCCAGCCACTATCCCGCGCAACTCTCCGGAGGCCAGCGGCAGCGCGTGGCGCTGGCTCGCGCGCTGGCGGTCAAACCCAAGGTGCTCTTGCTGGACGAGCCCTTCGGCGCGCTCGATGCCAAGGTGCGCAAGGAGCTGCGGCGCTGGCTGCGCCGCCTGCACGACGAAATTCACATTGCCAGCGTTTTCGTCACCCACGACCAGGAAGAGGCGCTGGAGGTCGCCGACCGCGTTGCCGTCCTGAACCATGGCCGGCTGGAGCAGATCGGCACGCCGCAGGAGGTTTACGACAATCCCGCCAATGCCTTTATCTACAACTTCCTGGGGAACGTGAACCTGTTTCACGGGCGGATTGACGCGGGCCGCGCGCGCATCGGCTCGCACGACTTTGATTTGCCCGCAGGCGCTGCCGAGCAGGGCCGCGCCCTGGGTTACGCGCGGCCTTACGAGCTGGAAGTGAGCCGTTATCCGAAGGACGCCACGGCCATCCGCACCACTGTCTGCCACGTGTACGGGGTGGGCCCCATCGTCAAACTGGAACTTCAGCGGACCGACAGCGGCGATCTGCTCGAAGCCGAACTGACGCGGCGGCAGTCCCGCGAGTTGGACCCCAAGCTGGGCGAGGTGGTTTTCGTCACTCCGCGCAATCTGCGAGTGTTTGCCGAGGACTACTGCATCTGAGTTTCGCCGCTTCACAAATGGCGGCAATTCGTTTTTTGCACGTGCAATTGGGAAACAGAGTAGTACAATCTCCGCAATACATGAGTAAGTAAATCAAGTTAGTTGTAATTGGAGCACGGCGAAGCTGTTCCCAATCGCCGCTGGCGCAGGAGGTCTGGCCCATGGTCATCAAGGTCAACGGCGAGCCGCAAACCCTCGAGCGGCCGCTCACGGTCGCGGAGTTGCTGGTACTTAACCGGGTAGAGATGCCCGAGATGGTTTCGGTGCAGTTTAACGGCGAGTTTCTCGAACGGCGCGACTTTTCCTCCACCACGATCAACCACAACGACGAGGTGGATTTCCTGTACTTCATGGGCGGAGGCGCTAACTGATGAACGGCTTCGCCACCAAGGCGATCCACGGACGTCCACTGAAGCCGGACCCGCATGGCACGCTGCGTCCGCCGGTGTATGACAACGTGGCCTTTGAGTTTGCCGGCGCGCAAGACCTCCAGTTGGCCTTCGAAGGGCGCAAGCCGGCGCACTCGTACTCGCGCATTTCGAACCCCACCGTCGAGGAATACGAACAGCGCGTTCGCCTGCTGGCCGATGCTTTCGGCGTGATCGCCGTTTCCTCAGGCATGGCGGCCATCAGCAATGTCCTGATGGCGCTCGGCCAGGCGGGCACGAACATCGTTACCACCCGTTGGGTCTTCGGCAACACCTACTCGCTGCTGGAGCACACCTTCAAGCCGTGGGGCCTGGACGTCAACTATGTTGACCTGGCGGACCCGCGCGCGCTGGCCGAGGCGATCAACGAGCAGACGCGCGCCGTGTTTCTGGAAGTGATCACCAACCCGCAGTTGCAGGTTGTGGATATTCCCGAAATCGCGCGTATCGCCCACGAACGCGGCGTTCCCGTCGTTCTCGATGGCACAGTTACCACGCCCTATCTGTTCCGCTCCAAGGATTTTGGCGTGGATGTGGAAGTCATCTCGAGTACCAAGTACATCTCTGGCGGCGCCACTTCAGTGGGCGGTCTCATTCTCGATAACGGCACTTTCGACTGGAAGCAGAACCCCAAGCTGCGGCCCTGGGCAAAGAAGGTTGGGCCAGGCGCACTGCTGACTGCACTGCGGCGTGAACTCTATCGTAACTTGGGCGCGTGCCTGTCGCCGCACAACGCCTTCCTTCAGACGCTCGGGCTGGAAACCCTCAGCCTGCGTATTGACAAGAGCTGCGCAAACACTCTGACTCTTGCACGCTGGCTGAAACGGCAACACCCGAAAGTGGTGGCGGTGAATTATCCCGGGCTGGAAAGCTCGCCTTGCCACTGCCTCGCCACGCGCCTGTTTCCCCGCGGCGCAGGCGGCATTCTCACCTTCGATTTGGGCAGCCGCGAGCAGTGCTTTGCCTTCGCCGACGCGCTGAAAGTGGTCCGCCGCGCCACCAATATCAACGACAACAAGACCCTGATCCTGCATCCTGCCTCAACAATTTTCTGCGAGTACACAGCGGAACAGAAAGCAGCCATGGGCGTCAGCGATTCCATGCTGCGGCTGTCTGTGGGCATTGAAGACGTCGAGGACATCATCGAGGATCTGGCAGGGGGATTGGCGGCCCTATGAGCGAATTGGAATTCACCGACGAACGCCTGGAGCGTTATAGCCGGCACATTCTGCTGCAAAACGTCGGCATCGAGGGGCAGGCAAAGCTGTTCCGCGCCAAGGTGCTGATCATCGGCGCCGGAGGCCTGGGCTCGCCGGTTGCGCTCTACCTGGCCGCGGCGGGCGTGGGCACCATCGGGATCGCCGATGCCGATTGCGTTGACCTCTCCAACTTGCAGCGGCAGGTCATCCACCACACGCCGGACATCGGCAAGCCTAAGGTCGAATCGGCTGCCGAAAAAATGCGTGCCATCAATCCTGACGTGGAGGTGCGTACCCATCACGAATTCGTGCGCGCCGGCAACATCCGGCAGATCATCCGCGACTACGACTTCGTCATTGACGGCACCGATAATTTCGCAGCGAAGTTCCTCATCAATGATGCCTGCGTGCTCGAGCGCAAGCCGTTCTCGCATGGCGGGATTCTGCGCTTCAACGGCCAGACCACCACGGTGCTTCCCGGAAAATCGGCGTGCTATCGCTGCATCTTCAAAGCGCCGCCGCCGAAGGGCGTGGTTCCGACCTGTTCGGAAGCCGGCATTCTGGGCGCAGTCGCGGGGATGCTTGGCACCATCCAGGCGGCCGAGGCGTTGAAGTTCATCACTGGCGCCGGCGAGTTGCTCACCAACTCGCTGCTGGTCTTTGACGCCACGGACATGCACTTTTCCAAGGTGCAGATCAAGCCTGACCCGCGCTGCGGCGTTTGCGGCGAGAACCCGACCATCAACGAACTGGCAGATGAAGAGCAGGTGGTGTGCGAGTTGAAGGCCGCCAGGGGAGTCGCCTCATGCTGAAGCTTACCGAAAGCGTAGTGGAGGAGATCATTGCGCATGCCCGCGAGTGCGCGCCCATCGAGGCCTGCGGCTATCTCGCGGCAAAAGAGGGCGTGGTGAGCCGCGCGTTCCGCCTGACGAACGTGGACGCCTCCCCCGAGCACTTCAGCCTTGATCCGCGAGAACAGTTCGCGGCGGTGCGCCAGATGCGGGCCGAAGGCCATCGTCTGCGCGCCGTCTATCACAGCCACCCGGCGACCCCAGCGCGTCCTTCGCAGGAAGATATCCGCCTGGCGTTCGATCCATCGCTCAGCTACGTGATTGTGTCGCTGGCCGGTGCGGAACCGGATGTGCAGTCGTTCACTATTCGCGGCGGCGAGGTCGCGCCGGAAGAAATCACGGTCGTCGCCGCCGTGGGGAAAGGGAACTGATGTACTACGAAATTCCAGCATCGCTGCCCGCTGAGCTCGACGAACTGGAGTTGCTGGTTCGGCAGCACCTGAATGGCGAACTGGACGCCGCCTCGCTCAAGGCGCGGCGCGTGCCTTTCGGCTGCTACGAGCAGCGCAAGGACGGCACCTACATGGTGCGTATCCGCTGCACCGGCGGTGCGCTCACTCCCATGCAGTTGCACGCCATCGCCACGCTTTCCGGGCAGTTCGGCGGCGACTCCATCCACATCACCACGCGACAGGAATTCCAGATTCACGACCTCGCGCTGGAAAACGTGGTCCCTGTCATGCGGCATTTGCTCGCCGCCGGACTCGCGACGCGCGGCGGTGGCGGCAACACCATACGCAACATCATGGTGTCGCCTGACGCGGGGGTGGGCACGGACGAAGTCTTCGATCCCAGCCCGTATGCGTTCGCCCTGACCAGCCGCCTCATCGCTGAGCCGGATTCCTGGGTGCTGCCCCGCAAGTTCAAAATTGCCTTCTCCAATTCGCCGAAAGACACCGCCTATGCACAGTTCAACGACTTAGGATTTATCGCCACGGTCCGCGACGGTGTGCAAGGGTTCAAGGTTTACATCGCGGGCGGCATGGGAGCGAAGCCTGAAGTCGCGCACCTACTGCACGAGTTTATTCCTGCAGGCGACGTTTACGTCGTAGCGGCCGCGGCCAAGCGGCTCTTTGACAAACACGGCAACCGCAAGAACAAACATGCCGCGCGGCTTCGCTTCCTGTGGAACCAACTGGGCGGGCCGCGCTTCCGTGAACTGTACCAACTCGAACTCGAAGCAGTTCGTCAACAGCAACCGCCGGCGCTCACCGTCCACGACGACCCGCCGCACACTGGCACGCCTTCGCTGCTCCCGTTGCACGACGAGACCTCGGAATTTCAACTCTGGAAGCGGCGTTACGTAAAAGCGCAGCGGCAGCACGGTTTGTACTCGGTGCTGGTCCCGGTATTGCTCGGCAACCTGAGGAACCAGGAGGCGATTGCGCTGGCCGCCTTCCTGGCGCCCTTCGGACGCGACGTGCTGCGAGCCACGATGGGGCAGAATCTGCGCCTGCGCAACATTCCCGAGGCATATCTCGGAAATGTCTATCAGGCGGTCAAGAACGTTTCCGAGCTGTCGTCCGCGCCCGCGTTACTGGCGAACTCGATTGCCTGCACCGGCGCCGACACTTGCAAGCTGGGCGTCTGTCTGCCGAAGGGTGCGCTGCAGGCGATCGCACGCAATCTGACGAAATCCGGCATTGACCTCGACCAGATTTCCGACTTCAAGCTGAATCTTTCCGGATGCCCGAACACCTGCGGCCAACACATGGTCGCCGACCTCGGCTTCTACGGCAAAGTCGGACGCAAGGGCCAGCAGATGTTTCCCGCCTACGGTGTAGTCGCCGGCGCGGTCGTGGGTGACGGCGCAGCCCGCCTGGCGCACAATCTCGATCGCATCAGCGCGCGCGACCTGCCCAGCTTCATCGCTGATGTGCTGCGTACCTGGGTCGAGAAGAAGTCGCGCTTCGCATCCTTTGCCGAATACATTGACGGCGAAGGAGCGCAGGACATCCGCGCGCTCTGCGACCGCTACCGTGACGTCCCCGAGTTCGAGGACGACAAGAACTACTACTTCGACTGGGGCGCCAGCGAGGTGTTCTCGCTCATTGGCAAGGGCATGGGCGAGTGCTCCGCCGGTTTGTTTGACCTGATCGAAGTTGACCTGAAGCAGATCAAGAAGACGCAACGGGAGCTGGCGTCCGGCCTACCCACGCCGGAAGCCGACGAAGCGCTGTACCACATCGTGCTGCTCGCCGCGCGCATGTTGCTGATCACGCGCGGCATCGAGGCACAGTCGGACAGCGCTGTGTTCGCCAGCTTCAGCAAGCATTTCATCACCGCAGGACTGGTGGACGCGCACTTCCAGCAGGTCATTGACGCCGCGCAGGATCGAAATTTCGCCGAACTGCGCCGGCTGACCGACGAAGTTCACGCCCTTGCCGCAGCTATCGAAAAGCTCTATGCCGGCATGGACAATTCGCTGCGCTTCCCGGCGGAAACCGCGAAGGCCGGACCTCCGCGCAAGCCTGTGGCGGCCGAAACTGCGCTTTTCGAGCGCGACTATCGCACTGTGGCCTGTCCCATGAATTTCGTAAAAGTGAAGCTCGACCTTTCGCGCATGCAGCATGGCCAGCGCCTCAAGGTATTGCTGGGCGATGGCGCGCCGATCGAGAACGTGCCCCGCTCCGTGGCGCAGGAAGGCCACAAAGTACTGGAGCAGATCAAGCTTGGCGACTACTGGGCCGTACTGATCGAGAAGAGTACAGGTGCCGGCGCCTGAGGAGAAGCTTATGCCTGAATTTCAACTGTCCGCGCACAGCGCCGAAGAAGCGCTGCAGTTGTCGCTCAACGCATTCCCCCGCAACCGTATCGCGCTGGCTTCCAGCTTCGGCGCCGAAGACCAGGTGCTTACGCACATGCTCGCCCGGACCGACCGCTTGGCGCGCATCTTCACGCTCGATACCGGCCGGCTGTTTCAGGAAACCTACGACACCATGCAACAGTCCATCGAGCGCTATGGCATTCGCTACGAGGTGTATGCGCCGGAACCTGAAGACATAGCGCGGCTGGTTTCCACAGACGGTCCCAATCTGTTCTACGCCAGCATTGAAAAGCGCAAGGCGTGCTGCGAGGTGCGCAAGCTGCGTCCCTTGCGCAAGGTGCTGGGCACGGTTGACGCCTGGATCTGCGGGCTGCGGCGCGACCAGGGAGTCACCCGCAACCGGCTTGATCTCGTGAGCTGGGACGCCGAGTTCGGTATTCACAAAATCTGTCCCCTGTTCGACTGGAGCGAGCAGCAGGTGTGGAACTACATCCACGAGCACAACGTTCCCTACAACGCGCTGCACGACCGCGGCTTCCGCAGCATCGGCTGTGCGCCCTGCACCCGTGCCGTCGAACCCGGAGAAGACATCCGCGCCGGACGTTGGTGGTGGGAAGCGCCGGAGCACAAGGAGTGCGGCCTTCATGCCTCGCTGTTGCGCCAGGCGGGAGTTGCACTCGAATAAGCATGGATCATCTGGACAAACTCGAAGCCAAGAGCGTGTACATTCTGCGCGAAGCCTATCGCGAGTTCAAAAACCTGTGCATGCTCTGGTCCATCGGCAAAGACAGCACGGTGCTGGTCTGGCTGGCGCGCAAGGCGTTCTTTGGCCATGTGCCAGTGCCGCTGGTGCACATTGACACGCACTACAAGATCCCGGAAATGATCCAATACCGCGACCGGCTCGCCTTGGAGTGGCGGCTCAACATGGTTTACGGCGAAAACCGTGCCGCGCTCGACTGCAATCAGACCTTCCCCGATGGTCTGGCGGACCGGCTCACCTGCTGCCGCAACCTCAAGACTGAGGCGCTGAAGCACACCCTCGCCGGCGATTGGCCGCGCTACCGCATGGACCACAAGCTCGGCCGATACGTTGTGGACGAAAACAAAGAGCCTTATACCGGCGTGATTGCCGGCGTCCGCGCTGACGAAGAGGGAAGCCGTTCCAAGGAACGCTACTTCTCGCCGCGCGACAAGTACAACGAGTGGGACGTGGGCGACCAGCCCCCGGAGTTGTGGAACCAGTTCAAGACCGACTTTGCTCCCGGCACGCACGTCCGTATTCATCCCTTGCTCGACTGGACCGAGCTGAACATTTGGGAATACATCCACCGTGAGAACATCCCTGTGGTTTCGCTCTATTTCAACCAGGGTGCGGGGACACGCTATCGCTCGCTCGGCTGCTGGCCGTGCACCAAGCCGGTTGAATCAGATTCGCGCAACGTGGCGGAAATCATTGAAGAACTGCGCAGCGGGAAATTCAGCAACATCGCCGAACGCTCCGGCCGCGAGCAGGACAAAGACGACGGCGGCGGCCTGGAGACGCTGCGCCGAGACGGGTACATGTAGTGCATACCAGCTCACTCACTCACAACGGCACTCAGACTGCGCCCTTTTCGCCGGAAGCCCCAGGGCGCGAGCAGATGAACATCGTGGTGGTCGGCCATGTTGACCACGGCAAGAGCACGGTCATCGGCCGTCTCATGGCGGACACCCACTCGCTGCCCCAGGGCAAGCTCGAGCAGGTGAAGGCCATGTGCCGCAAGAACGCGCGGCCATTTGAATACGCGTTTCTGCTCGACGCACTCAAGGACGAGCAGGCGCAAGGCATCACTATCGATACCGCACGCTGCTTCTTCAAGACCGCCAAGCGCGACTACATCATCATTGACGCTCCCGGTCACGTCGAGTTCCTGAAGAACATGGTGACCGGCGCCGCGCGCGCCGAAGCGGCGCTGCTGGTCATTGACGCGCATGAAGGCATCCAGGAAAACTCCTGCCGCCACGGGTACATGCTTTCCATGCTGGGCATCCGGCAAGTCGTGGTGCTGGTCAACAAGATGGACCTGGTCGGCTACGACCTTGCGGTGTTCGGGCGCATCCGTGAGGAGTACTCCGCCTTCCTCAAACAGGTAAACATCACGCCCATAGACTTCGTGCCCATCTGTGCGCGCGACGGCGACAACATTGCGACTCGCGCGCCATGGAACCGCGAAGGCAAGACCGTTCTCGAACACATCGACGCCTTTGTGAAAGAGAGCGAGCGCGGCAAGCAGCCGTTTCGCTTTCCCGTGCAGGACGTGTACAAGTTCACCGAGAACAACGACGACCGGCGCATCTTTGCCGGAACCGTGGAGACCGGCTCCATCAGCGTCGGTGATCCCGTGGTCTTCCTGCCGTCGCAAAAACGCTCGCGGGTGGCTTCGGTCGAGGCATTCAACGCTCCCCTCCGCACCTGTGCCGAAGCCGGCCAGGCCACCGGCTTCACCCTCACCGACGAAATCTACGTCCGCCCCGGTGAGATTATGTGCAAAGTGGACGACGCACCGCCCGTCATCAGTTCGCGTTTCCGCGCCAACGTTTTCTGGATGGGCAAAGCGCCGCTGGTCAGGAACAAGAAATACAAGTTGAAGCTTGCCGCGCTGCGTGCGCCCGTGCGCCTGGTGGAAATCATCAGCGTGCTGGACGCCGCCGAGTTGTCGTCGGTGCGCAATAAGCAGCAGGTGGACCGCCACGAGGTGGCCGAGTGCATTTTCGAAACCACGAAGCCCATCGTTTTCGACCTCTCGTGCGACATCGAAGCCACCGGGCGCTTCGTGCTGGTAGACAACTACGAGATCGCCGGCGGCGGCATCATCATGGAAAACGCCGCTGCCCGTAGCTCGACATTGCAGGAGCATATCCAGCAGCGCGAGTCGGGGTGGGAAAAGAGCTCGATCACGGACGTCATGCGTGCTTCGCGATATGGACACCGCTCCAAATTCATCGTGATCACCGGATCGTCGGAGGCGGCCAACCGCGCCGTCGCGCAAGCGCTGGAGAAACGCCTGTTCGAGGACAACTTCGCCGCCTATTATCTCGGCATCGCCAATATCGACCACGGGCTCGACGCCGATGTTCTCGACGCCTTTGACCACCGCGAAGAGCGCGTTCGACGCCTGGGCGAGCTGGCACGCATCCTCACCGACAGCGGCCAGATTTTCATTACCAGCATTACCGACATTGATGTTTACGATGCCGAGCGGCTGCGGCTGCTCAACGCGCCGCATGAAATCGCCACCGTGGTTGTCGGGGCGGCAGAATATGAAGGCGTCAAGGCGGATGTGCAGGTCCCGGAGAAAGATGACGCCGCTGCCTCTGCCGAAAAAATTTGCGCTTACCTGAAGCGGCAGGATATTATTCCGGACTACTGCATATAAGCCCGTTGCTGGTTGCACGGTCCGTCGCCACGCGAGAGTGGTAGTTTGTACCCGCGACTGAGGCCTTGCGCTTAGCTGCCTTCCCGGTTCTTAGTCACAATGACTACCTACATACGTCACATTATCCGGTGACATTACGCACTGCCTGGAACGTCCAGCCGAACCAAAATGACACGCCCGCCAAAATCTTATATCCGTACCAGAACGCGGCTTGTTCGCGCGTTGTGGTCTATGCCGACCCTGGCGTGCCGGCCCGGAGATTGCGTGGAGGAAAGGAGTGCAGCACAATGGCACTTAAGGAAATTCTTAAACAAAAAATTGAGGAGTTCCGCCCCCGTACTACAAAGCTCGTCAAGGAATTCGGCGATGTCGTTATCGACCAGGTAACCATCGAGCAGGCAATCGGCGGCGCACGCGACGTCCGCTGCCTCGTCACCGACATCTCCTATCTCGATCCTCAGGAAGGCATTCGCTTCCGCGGCAAAACCATTCCCGAGACCTTCGAGGCGCTGCCCAAAGCCAAGGGGTCCAACTATCCCACCGTCGAAGCTTTCTGGTACTTCCTCTTGACCGGCGAGGTGCCCAACCAGGCGCAGCACCGCGAAGTTCTCGCTGAATGGAAAACCCGCCAGATGGTTCCTTCCTACGTGTGGGACGTTATCCGCGCGCTGCCCCGCGACAGCCACCCGATGGTGATGCTCTCCACCGGCATCCTGGCGATGCAGAAGGACTCAAAGTTCGCCCATTTCTATAGTTCGGGCAAGTTCAACAAGATGACCGCGTGGGAATATGTGTATGAAGACGCGTTCGACCTTGTGGCCCGTATTCCCATCATCGCGGCCTTCATTTACAACCTGAAGTACCGCAGCGATTTCCAGGTCCCGATCGATCGCAACCTGGATATGGGCGGAAACTTCGCCCACATGATTGGCCAGTCCGAGGAGTACAAGGACGTTGCCCGCATGTACTTCGTCCTGCACTCCGACCACGAGTCCGGTAACGTGTCTGCGCACACCACCCACCTGGTGCACTCGGCACTTTCCGATCCGTACTATGCCTACTCCGCTGGCCTCAACGGCCTGGCTGGCCCACTCCACGGACTCGCCAACCAGGAAGTGCTCGACTGGACGCTGAAGTTCCAGGAGAAGTACTGCAAGGGCGTCGAACCGACCAAGGAATTGATCACCAAGGCGTTGTGGGACACCCTCAATGCCGGCCAGGTCATTCCGGGGTACGGACATGCCGTGCTGC
This sequence comes from Terriglobales bacterium, assembly GCA_041946775.1. Taxonomy (GTDB): domain Bacteria; phylum Acidobacteriota; class Terriglobia; order Terriglobales; family Acidobacteriaceae; genus JBHGBA01. The sequence continues at coordinate 37,761 of JBHGBA010000001.1, read as the reverse complement.
GCAAGACCGACCCGCGCTACATGGCGCAGCGCGAATTCTGTCTGGCCACTCCGGGACTCCGCGACGACCCATTGTTCAAGGTCGTTTCCATGATCTTCGAAGTGGCTCCGGGCGTTCTCACCGAGCACGGCAAGGCGAAAAACCCCTGGCCGAACGTGGACGCCCAGTCCGGCGTCATCCAGTGGTACTACGGACTGCGCGAATGGGACTTCTACACCGTCCTGTTCGGTGTTGGCCGTGCCCTGGGCTGCATGGCCAACATTACCTGGGACCGCGCGCTCGGCTACGCCATCGAGCGTCCCAAGTCCGTCACCACGCCGATGCTGGAGCAGTGGGCTGCCGAAGGGGGGCGCAAGTTGCCGGCTAAAGCGGCTGCCGCGGCTGGCGGCAAGGCCTGAGCTGTTGTTGTGTTGCACTCTAAACTGATCGCTGGCCCGGGCGCTTTTGCCCGGGCCGTCGTTTATTGCGCGCAGGGTGAGTGCACAACCGACAACTGGCAACTGCCAACTGACAACTGCCCTCAACCGGCCGCCTCGGCCTTGGCGCGCACTGAGCAACGTGCCAGCGCCATGTCCACAATCTCCCCGATCAACTGCGTGTAGCTGCGCCCCGCCTTCTTCGCGGCCATGGCGAATTCCTGCGTGCTCGCCAGCCACGGATTCGGCCTGGCCTCGGTGACGCACACTTCGCCTTGCGCCGTGAGCCGCATATCAATGCGCCCGTAGTCACGCAGCTTCACCGCGCGGTGGCCGGCCAGCGCAGTATCCGTCAGACGTGTCCCGGTCTCCTCGTCCAGGTTCTCCGCCGGTGCGGACTTGGTGAGCTTGTAAGCTTCCGTGTCTTTCTCGAATTTCACTTCGAGGCTGGCAATTCTGGGCGTGCCCTTCGGCAGCCGCGAAAGGTCAAGTTCGATTAGTGGTAAATGCCGATGGAACCGTCTTCGCAGATTGGTTTGACAATCAGGAAGAAGCGAATGTCGTGGGCGTGCACGGCTTCGGGTCCGCGGCGTGAGTCCAGCGCCAGATCGACTTTGGGATGGCGCCCGCTTGCATGCAATACCAGCAGCCGGCTCTCCAAATTGAGCTTCTTGACCGCGTAGGCGAGGTGGTGCCGGTCATCCTTATGGAACGTGTGCCCCACGTCGAACTAGGCGTTCTCCAGCGCCGTTTGCACGTCGGCGCGCCCCGCGACCTCGCTGACCGCATATCCCGCGCCGCGCAACGTGCCGGTCTGTTCGAAAGCGCTGCCTTCCGCCTCGCCGTAAAGAATGCGCACCGCTTTGCTGTTCGCCATTGCACACACCTTCCCGTAGTACAAACACGGCTGTGCATGGTACGAGCGCAGGGTGCTGTCCGAACGATCACCTCAGATCAGGAACGAAAGTGCGGGGCTACTGTCTTCCGCACTCGCCGCCGCATCCGATGTGCGCGCAGCCTGGGCAGGTGGGCTCTTGTTCGATGCATTCGAACTCGTCCAACGGCGGAAGTACTCGGCCGTATCGCTCCGCGGCCCGGCTTTCGAACAGCCACAGCGCCTCGCGCAGATGGCGAAGAATTGGCTCATTATGCGGATCGGGGACTTGGCTGTTGAGGTGCTTCACCCGGTCGATCAGCGCGCGGAGCACCTCCTGGCAGTTCGTGCCGGGATAGTGACTGCGATTCCCTGGATAGCGCGGCCCCTGGCGTTTCACGAACGTCAGCATCTCCGTGCCGTGACGCCTGTCGCCTTCGATGTCCAGCATGTCCAACCAATATCTGTGACCGGGATCCAGTATTCTCACGGCTTCGACTCCTGTTCTCCAGCAAAACCAGCCTCGTGTTGAATCCTTTCAGAGGCGCACCGTTTCCGCCGTGCCGCGCAGGGCCGTGGCTGGCGCGCCAACAGTGCGTTCTTCCAGTGTAAACCGCCGATAGGCTTTCTGGGGTCCTGCCGACAAGCTCCCTGACAGCGAGCGACATGTCCCCGACTTCATCCAGGAACACCGTGCCGCCGTACGACTAGGGGTCAAATCTTGATGATGCTGCGGCATTCCCGTCAGAGCTTATAGTTTGGCGGGCGAAGACCCGCCGCCCTTTGCTAGGCAGCCTCGCGCTCGGGCTGAATTCGGGCAGGTGCCGCGCCTTGTGTCACCTCGTACAGGAACCAGACGCGCTTTTCGGTCTGGTCCAAAATTTCCTGCAGACGATTGCTGGTTGCCGTATCGCGGTTCTTGTCACACATCCCGATGGCCGTACGCTGTAATTCCGCCATATGCCGATTGTCCGCGAGCAGGCGCTCAATCATCTGTTCGGGCGGTACGAACTCATCATTGTCGTCGCCGATGGTTTGCAACTGGCTGATGTGGCCGATGCTGCGGATTGTGGTACCACCGATCCGACGAACGCGCTCGGCCAGGATGTCGATCGATTCTAGGATGGAATCAGCTTGCTCCTCAAACAACAGGTGATAGTCACGGAAATGAGAACCGGCCACGTGCCAGTGGAAATTCTTGGTCTTTACGTAAAGCGCAAAGGCATCCGCAATCAGTGCATTGACCGCGTCGCAAATGGCCTGTACTTCTTCCGCGCGCAGGTCCGACGGCGTGGCCAGCCGTGACGGAGTGGTGGTCGAAGACTTGGTGCGAACAGCCATGGTATTCCTCCCTGAACGCTTTAGATGAACGCGACCGTCCAAACGAAAGCTGCGGCGCAAAAAGCCCGGCTGTCTCTTTAGCAGGAGTTTCGGATCGCCTTTGTTGATCGAAGCCATAGCAGACGGCCATCCCAGACGCTGACAGGGTCATCGCACGCCACTCGTAGCGGCGCCATTGAAACGCTGCTTGCAACAGAATTCGCGGAATGAGGCGAAAACTATGCGCATCTACGAGAGTGATTACGCTTGGGAAATTGAGCGAATACTGGATCCTGCGACCCAGCTTACGTCAGGCTGGAGGTACAACGTGTACCGTGTCCGGCCCGCCGACGAGTTGCTGAGTTCCGGAGAAGCTGCCACCAGAGAAGATGCGGAGAAAGCCGGGCTGAGAGCACTCGGCCGAGTGATCAGGGGTGAGCGTCAGAAGAATCGCGCTGCCTGAGCGGTTGAATGAGTGTGACCATGCCTGAGGTGTTGAACGCGGCCACATCTCCCTCCTCTATCGCCCCGAAGGTGCAGCAGGAACCGGTCAGTATGCACGCAGTAGGCACCAGCCTGGCGCATGAAGCGGTGTAAACTGATGGCAACGCGCACCGCGGAGGGATGCGTGAGCGGTCGAAACGGGCGGTCTTGAAAACCGCTGTACCCGCAAGGGTACCGGGGGTTCGAATCCCTCTCCCTCCGCCATCTATCCTTATGCGCTTCCGGAAGTTAGATAGGATGGCGTGAATTCAGCGGCAGCTTGGGTTGCTGCCTGATTGCTGTCCAATTCGGAGTTGCGGGCTTCCTCGGCCCGCTTCTTCATCAGCGCCAAGGCTTGCTGGTTGATGAGTTCCACCGCCCGCTTGGTGGCTTCCACCACGTCCTTGATGTAGTGCGCCGCCGTCGTGGCAACGCTGGTGTGCCGCAGCAGCCCCTTTGCGGCCAGCGCGTCCTTGGTTTCGCCCGTGATCTTCGTGGCCACTCCGCGACGGAAGCTGTAGTACCCGCGCCACGCGATGCCCCTTTCTTCCGCCCACTTGTCCTGCTTGGTTCCCGACAAGAACGGCGCGTCCTCGCGGGCAAGAATGAACGCCTGATCGTTCGAGAGATTTACGACAATGAACTCGCCTGTCCGCTTGCCGCGCTTGTCGCGCACGACGACTCTGCCATCGAAGCCGACAAGCTCGGCGGCGCTGGCGTCCAGCTTTGCGGTGATTTTCATGGGCTACTGCTGGCGGGACTGCTTTCCCAAAGTTGTTTTCGCGCAGCAGGGAACTGCGCCGAAACGCGTTACTTCCTGCGGCCTGTCTCAGCTTGGCGTGGCCGGTTCCAGTAAGGACTCTTGCATTTTGAGCACCGCAGAGGAGCGGGATCGTCCTTCCTTGACAGCCACACATGGCCGCACCGCAGGCAGGTGTTTTCCCAGACGGTGATCTGCTTTCGCGGCTTCTCTGCCATGCACCGTTAGTGTACACCGTATAGGTTGCGGGATTCAATCCCCCGCCTGCAACGCGAATCGTATCGCAAGGACAGCGGTGTGATGACGGATTTTCCAAGTCTCGGAATCCGAGTCCAAGCCTCAGAATCGGCCTTCCCGCCACGCTCACACCCGCACGTCGGCACGTCCGGCAATCATGCGCCACAACTCCGCCGTCTTGCCCTCGCGCTCGTAGTTGTAGTCCTCGTCGTGCTGGAAGAACTTGCGCTGCACCGTGTTGTGGAACATATGCAGGAACTCGATGTGGGAGTAAAAAAAGTACTCGATGCGCGCGTTCGTTAGAAATATCTTTTGGCCCACCGCGTGGTTCCGCAGGAATTGCGGCTGAACGCCGTGCTCCGAGATCACGTCCTCGGTGTAGGACTCGTTGAAGTAGTTGTTGTCGTGAACGCTGCAATTTCTGAGCCGCCGGGCATTATCGATATCGCCGCACACCTGCGGCAGGCGCTGCCGCATCGTCGGCGATCCAGCCTGCGTGTTCTGTACCGTCTGGAAGGCCCACTTCAGCAGCGGCTTGTAATCAGGCTCGCTATACACAGCCGCCTGCGTCCCCAGCTTCCCAAGCTCGTAAAGACGGCGCTTGATCCTTCGCAGCGCCACTTCAAAATACGGAAGAATGGCGAGCAGCATGGTGCGGCAATGCTGGAACTCCATGCCATCCGATATGTGGCGGAAGAACTCGCCCACCTCGAAGTTGCGCGCCCACTCATGCGTTATTTCGAATTGGAATCGGCGCTTGTCGTCGAGCAGTTCGTGAGGGATCGTCAACTGTCGGACGACGTTCTTGACGTAAAGGTGATAGGCAAGCGTGCCTTGCAGGGCGTCGTCAGCGGACTCGAAGATGGCCAACACGACGGGATCGCGCACCTGTGGCTCCTTTTGTGGAAGGTGATGTTCCCCCCGGTACCCGTAGGCCCTAAAATACCCCACGCACCGATTCTTGCCCAGCAGTGGAGAGAGGAACGACGATGAAGAACATCAATTGGAAAACGGGCTTCAATCGGGTGTTCGTGGTGGCGGCCATCGTGTGGGCCTTGTTTATTATCTGGTACTTGCCTTCTCGGGAATGGAATGATCGCATCGACGTGGCGGTGGCCAATCTGAGTACGTGTGTGACACAATCTGCCAGAAATCCTGCGGCACACGAACAGTGCATACAGCAACATCAGAAAGCGCTAGACGAGATGCCGCGTACAGCCTGGCACTTGGCGTGGAATAACCTGCCCACGCTGCTCGTTCTGGCGATTGTTCCGCCTGTCGTCTGCTATTTCTTGTTGCGCGGTGCAGCCCTTGTCGTCCGCTGGGTGTGGCGAGGGTTTGTCTCTGGGGAAAGCCACGTGAGATAACTCCGGGGGATGGGTTACGCCAACTAGGGCGTCGGCGACGGTTGATTCACTACCTGCAACCGCGTTCTTGCCGCATCCTGCGCGATCCTCGGACGGCATTCGGCACGCCGCACAGAGCCACAACGGTTCGTACACGCCCGCCACCGGCTTCCGGCACCGGCGGCAGACATAGCGTCCGGCGAAGCCGCCTGCGCGTGGGGCACACCCCAATTCGGGCTGGGGCGCGTTGAGGCCCATTCGCGCAGCGGGCCGCCATCCCACATCTGTCTGAGTTGGATCGCGGCGCTATGCGTCATAGGCGTGTGCGTTGTCCTTCGTGTCGGCCTGCGGCGGTGCGTCGCCCGCGATGATCTCGACGATCAGCCCGTCCACCATGTTGGCCAGCTCGTACACCAGCCGGGTGACGCGGTACTTGTAATCGGAGATCGCGGGGAAGATCGCGGCCAGCGTCTCGAACAGCGGCGTCAGGCCGCGCTCGCCCGCATTGTGGCAGAGAAACAGCGGGATGGCCGACGTGGCGGCGTGCAGCGCGTTCATCAGCGCCACCGCCTGAAACACGGACGGGCTGTGCTTCATGTTCTGCTCCGGCATGAAGCGGCAGTCGCGGATCGAGCCGATGATGTTGTCCACCCCCAGCCGGACGGCTTCGCTCGCGTCGGCGGGAAGCCGGATCGCGGCCAGATCGTCCAGCCACTTCCGGCTGTCGCGATACAGGCCCGCGAGCAGCGGCGCAAACGTGTCGGTAGTCAGCCGGTCGAACGCCAGCCGATCCCTGGTGATCGGAGAGGACAGTTCTATTTCGCAGTCCCGTTGCGCCTAGGCGATACCCGTTTCTTAATTACCTACAGGCTTCCTTACAACGGCGAAGCCGTACTTCAGCCTCAACTGCTAAATCCACACGAACGCTTTACCGTCATGCTTCCGCGCTCGATGAAGTTCACGCCGGTAACTACTGGGGTTTTCCAATCGCACCATGGAGTGACCCGGACAACGTGCAGACGACTGGCCCGATCGTAGTGGCCCAGCAAGTCGCTTACCGGATCTCCGGGACGGGCACGTTGGCGGAACTGGAGGGCAAACAGCGACAATCCCTGAACCGAGTGAAACCAGGCGGGGACTCGGGACTCCGATCGGATCGCCCGACCCGCTGCATGGTCAGCGGTGGGTAATCCTGGCCGGACTGACCGCCATCCTGGTGGCCGGTGGTGTCTATATCACGAGGAAGCCGGCTGAGGCCCGCGGCCAGACACAAGAATTGGTACAGCTCCGAGTGTCAACTGCGGGACAGCGAAATGCAGTTCAACGCAAACCGCGGCACAAGCGCCACGCAGTAGCTAGCTAACCGTGGCGAAATCGAATCTTTTCCGCACCACGAAAAACGCCATCACTCGGCGTCCCACCAAGATCGCAAGTGCGCGCGCTCGCCTCAGTCCGTCAGCCGCCGGGCTTCGCGCACTTGCGCGCGCAGGACGTTTCGGATGAGCTGACACGCCTGCTTGATCTCGGGAATAGCTAGTGCGCACACCACCTGCTTGCCGCTGCGTCGCGCGACAACTGCACCGGAACTTTTCAGGATGGCGAGGTGTTGCGATAGATTTGCCTTGGAGATGCCGAGTTCCTCTTGCAGCTCCGACACCGTACACTCGCGTTTGCCGAGGAGATCCAGAAGGTGCAGACGCGTGGCGTTGGCAAACGCTTTGCAAATGCTCGCCTGTCGCTCATAGATCTGCTGATCGATACTTCTGCCGTTCTTGCCGTTCGCGCGGGCCATGGGAGCCACCCTTCTGGAATGAAAAATAGTTGCACGATTTCGCTACTCTAGTTTGCACAACACATGTTGTGAGCGCAACCTATGCAGCTAGTTGAACGCGCTCATCTGTCCGGCATAGACAAAGATCACGCGCAAGACGAACCCGCCGCCCAGCACCAGCGCCGCAGTCGTTGCCGCCAGCCAGCGGCTGCAATGGCCGCTGGCCCGCCCCAGCAGCGACGGCAGGATTTCGCGGATTTCGATGGCCAGCGGCAACAGCACCCCGAGCGCGAGGAAGAACACCCAGAAAAGCAGCGTGAACGGACCGCCCAATATCAGGAGAAGCGACTCCTGCACCGCCCGCGTCGAAAGTTGGCCGTGGATGATGTATGGCACAACGATAAAAAACTCCAGCGCGAGAAAGAAGATGTCCAGCGCGCACAGCAGACGCACTCCCCCAAAATCCATGTCGTGGCACGTTACCACCAGCACAAAAATCAGCAGCGCGCACCCGGTGGACAATGCCGACACCAGGAACAACTGGGCCACCAGATTAGTATTCCAGAACGGCCGTGATTGCACCGCGCCCAACAGCACGCCGGTGTATATGCCGACCCCAATGCTCAGCGGCAATGCCGCCATGGCCAGCGGTCGCAGCCAGGACGACAAATCATGGTTGTAGCCGTTCAGGAACGCAAGTCTCCGCGGCAGACGCGCGAAAAGCGAAGCGCGCTCCTCGGCATTGAGCCACGCGAACAGGTACACCAGCGAAACCACGTTGAAGAGGATCAGCAGCCAGGAACCGATAGACATCGGGCTGGCCCAGCGGAAGTGCAGAAACAGTTTGTAAAACCGGTACCACTTCCCCAGGTCGAAGATCAACAGCACACAGCCCAGCATTACCGGCCAGGGAGCGAGGAACGCGCCGTAACGCGCGATCCGCGTGTAGTGCGGCGTGTTGCCGTTGCGCTGCATGAGTGTAGCCAGCGCCGAGACGAAGAACAGTCCCGCCGAAAGGCCGCCCAGGAACAGGTAATTGACGATCAGGAATCCCCACTCGATCTCTTTCATCGCGGCCTCCTAGATCAGGTAGTAGAGCTGCGGCCCGGTGCCCGCTTCGTCCTTCTTCCGCCGGTACTGGCGGCGCGACAGCAGTTCGGCAATTTTGCTCTTCGGATCATTCAGGTCGCCGAACGTGCGTACCCGTCCGGGACAGGTTTCCACGCACGCCGGTTGCTCGCCGCGGTCCACGCGCTTGGCGCAAAAGTCGCATTTCTCCACAACGCCGGTGTCCTCGCGGAACAAGCGCGCGTCGAAGGGACACGCAACCATGCAGTAGCGGCAACCCACGCAATCGGAAGCCTTCACTGCGACGATACCGTCGGCCCGCTGGTACGAGGCGCCGGTCGGGCACACCCGCACGCATGCCGGATGCTCACACTGATGGCACTGTTCCGGTTCGGTTGCAGCCATCAACTTCGGGTACACGCCGCGCAATTCTTTATTCAGCCACGGCCGGCTCTTGCCTACCGGTACGTTGTGCTCGGCGCGACAGGCGACCACGCAGGCCTTGCAGTCCAGGCACTTGCGCGCGTCAATGGCGATGGCAAAGCGTCTCTTGGCCATAATCGCCTCTATACCTTTCTGACCTTCACGTAAGTTTCATGCAGGGCCGCGCCACCAGAGACCTTGTCCCACGCTGTCTCCAGCAACTGCGCGTCGCATGCGCCGCGCGTGGCCAGTCGCTGCCAGGGCGAGCGCTTGCCGTAGCCGTGCAGCATGAATACGCAGTCGGGACGGATCTCCTCCGTGATCTCGGCCTTCACCTGCACCGTGCCGGCGCCGCTCGCAACTTCCACTCGATCGCCCGCCGCGACGCCGATCGTGCGCGCGCTCACCGGGTTCAGCCACAGCGTGTTCTCCGGCGCGAACTCGTTCAACCACGCATTATTGCTGGTGTTGGCGTGGGTAAAGTACGCCTTGCGTCCCAGGATCAGGCGGAACTTGCCGGGCGGCAGTGGCGCCGGGCGCGTGTACACCGGCAGCGGCTCGTGGCCGGCCTCCTGTAAGCGTTGCGAGTAGAGTTCAATCTTGCCCGACTGCGTGACGAAGCGGTGCTCGGCATTCAAGGTGGTTCCATACTTCGGATACTCCGGTGGCACCCATACGCCGTGCGTCTTCAGATAATCGAGGGGCGCATCCAGCGGCAATTCCTTCACTTGCGCATCGATCCACTGCTCGATCGTGTAGTCGAAGTACTGTCCGACGCCCAATCGCTTCGCCAATCCCTGCACAATGTCGAGCGTCGCCTTGGTATCGTGTACGGGTTTGATCACGGGCTGGCGAAACACGACCACCGGCGTCATGCCGCCCAGCACTTCGACCGGATCTTGCCGCTCCAGATAGGTTGACTCGGGGAACACCACGTCGGCGTACCACGCGCTGTCGCTCATCTGCACGTCAATGACGCCGACGAAGTCCATCTGCTCGACCATGCGCAGCGTCTTCGCCTGGTCGGGCAGGGCATTGAACGGGTCCTGCTTGTGGATCATCCACGCCTTGACGGGATACGGCGTGCCGGCGAGCACATTTTCCCGCAGCTTGAGGTAAGCGCCGTCACCCTTCGCGGCCAGCGGGAAGTTCTTGTCCATTTCATCCACACGCGGCGCGGTCGGATCGTCCCACGGCAGAAAGAGGTATTCGCCCAGCGGCGCCTTCGCGTTGGGTACCATGCCGCCCTGCCGGTCCCAGTTGCCGACCACGGCGTTGAGGATCGCGCCTGCACGGCGCATCTGGAAATCGTCTCGATACCACGACGAGCGGCGTCCTGCGTAAAACAGCGCACGCGGCGCCGCGTCGGCGAATTCCCGCGCGATGCGCGCAATGTCCTTGGCCGGGACCTCGGTCTCGGTCTCTGCCCATTCCGGGGTGAATTGCTTTACGTGCTCCGCCAGCTTGTCGAACCCGACGGTGTAGGTGGCAACGAAATCTTTCGCGTATCGTCCTTCGCCGATGATTACGTTCAACATCGCCAGCACGAACGCCAGGTCGGTCGCCGGTTTGATCGGATACCACTCGTCGGATTTCGCGGAAGTCACCGTGAAACGCGGATCGAGCGACACCAGGTGCGCTTTGCGCTCCTCGATGGACTCGATCAGGTCCATGGTGTCCGGTGTAATAAAGGACTCCAGCCGGTTGGCGCCCGCTAGGATGATGTACTTCGCGTTCTGCAAGTCAAACGAAGGCACTGTGCCGAACGTCATCGAGTACGCAAGGTTCACTGAGGCCAGGCAAAGCGTGGGATGACGCACGATGTTTGGCGATCCGAAGGCCAGGCCGAGGTTCTTGAAGAATACTTCGCTGAAGCTCTCGGTGGATGACCAAAGCGTCCCCTGCGGACCGTACTTCTCCTTCACCGCTTTCAGCTTCTCGGCGGCGAAGTCGAACGCCTCGTCCCAACTCACCGGCTTCCACTTGCCTTCGCCGCGCGCGCCCGCCCGGATCAACGGCTTCTTCAGGCGCGCCGGGTCGTACACCTGCTGCAACCCGGCATTGCCGCGGGCGCACACCATCCCGCGCGACTTCGGATTTTCGGGATTGGGGTTTAGCTTCTGGATCTTGCCGTCTTCCACCACGGCGATGATCGAACACTTGTTGACGCACATCTCGCAGGTGGTGGGAATCTCCTGGCGGGATGGGCCGCTGGACTGCGCGGATTTTTCCTCCGGCAGCCAGCACGAAACGGCGGACGCCAGCGTGGCGCCCAGTGCGCCGCCCGCGCCGAACTTCAGGAATCGGCGCCGGCTCAATCCTTTTTCGCTCATGACCTGCTCCGGGAAGCCGCCGGGCACACACCTCGCAGGAGGCCGGGAGAACAAGGTGCGCCCGGCCCTGCGTTACTTGCCGCAAGTCTCCGGTTGCAGCGAATCCGCGGCGTGTCCAACCAGGAATTTCTGCACGTCGGCCAACTGCTCGGCCGGCATCACCTTCTCCAGAGGTTCCTTGCCGTGGTTGTGCTTGCCGGCGGCGAAGTACTTGCGCCACTGGTCCATGGTCTTGCTGAGCGGCGTGACCTCGCCCCCGGCGGCGCCCTTCGTGTGGCAGTTCTTGCAGGTCTGGCGGAAATAGTAGCGGCCCTTGGTCTCGTTCCCCTTGGCGGCCAGGGCGGCGCTGGCGGCCAGGAGCAGGATCAGGCAGGCAATGATGGCCTTGGTGGCTTTCATGATGACTCCTTGCGTAATAAGTGGCCCGGTAAGACCTAAACGGTATAACAGTTAAGAAATATCGCAACCGACTAATCTGGCGCGGAGCATAGCGCGGCGCAAGGGCGCGGTCTGTGATGCCGCTCACGTCTTTACGTGAGTTGCGTAACTATTGAGTTGCGATATTCCTTAACACATTAAGCCGTGACGCGAGTCACTGTCCCGCCGCGCCGGTTGTCGCATCATTCCTCCACCTCGCAACCGGCTCATCTGGTCCGCCGGGACCTTTCCGGCCCTGTTGTCCATTACATCGCGGAGAGGACTTATCCCATGCGCAAGCTGATTTCCGCAGTACTCATACTGCTGCTCACGACAGGGCTATGGGCCCAGTCTCCGTCTGCCGACGAGACCGCCCAGCTCCGCCAGGAACTTGAGCAGCTCAAGAAAACCGTCGCTGCCCTCGAGCAGAAACTCGCTGCCCAGGAAAAGGCGCAACCGGCCACCGAAGAAAAGAAAGATACGGTTTCCGTGCCTGAACTCCAGACCAGGGTCAGCGACCTCAACGAACGCGTGAACGAGACCGAGCGCAAGACCCTGCTCGACCGTCTGCAATGGAGCGGCGACTACCGCTTCCAGGCCCACACTCTGCGCGCCAACATCCCCGCCCACTATGACGGCATGCAGGTGCAGAACCTCATGGTGAAGTCGCTGTGGTTCGCCGGAGTGAATGGCTACACGCCCGCGGATATGGCCGGACTGTTGAGCAGCCCCATGTTGCCCAACGGCCAGCCCAACACGCCCGCCAACTTCGCTGCCTTACTCAACGCTACGATCGCCAGCAACAACAACTACGCGGGGTATCAATATTTCGCCAATAACCTCGCTTTCAGCAGCACCAACCCCAACGCCCCCGGCCTGAAGCAGATGGTGAGCGGGTTCACCCCGCAGCAGCAGGCGGCGTTCATGCAGTACCTCATGAACGTTCCCGGTGTGTACAAGCCGGCGTACAACGCCGACAACGACATCCTGTTCACCAACCGTCTGCGGCTAAAATTCGACGCCAAGGTGGCGGATAACGTCAGCTTTACCGCCCGCCTGAGCATGTACAAGGTGTTCGGCGATTCCAGCGGCGTGCAGGTTTTCAACGGACAACCGAACACGCTGGCCATTGACGGCACCACCACTCGCGTTCCGACCGGCGACATGCTCCGCGTGGAACGCGCCTATTTTTCCTGGAACAACATCGGCGGCTCGAACTTCTATCTCTCCATCGGTCGCCGGCCGTCCACCGACGGCCCGCCCATGAACTTCCGCGAAGACGAACCGCGCGGCGGCACGCCCATGGGCACGCTGATCAACTACCAGTTTGACGGTGTGACGCTCGGTTATCAGGTCACCGAAAAGGTACTGCTGCGCGCCTGCTATGGCGTCGGCTATCAGTCCGGCTTCGGCAACGGCAACGTCCTGAAGACTCCGGCCGACCGCCTGAAGGACGTTCATTTCTTCGGCGGCAACTTTGATCTGTACGCCACGGACAAAACGCTGGTGCAAGCGCTCGTTGCCCGTGCCTGGGACGTGACCGACGGCTTCAATGGCGAGATGGTGCTGCCCAATAACCCGGTGACCGGTGATCCCATCGGCGCGCCAGTCATCCTGCGCTTTACTCCTTCAGCCAACCTCGGCGCCATCAACCTGTACGGTCTCAACCTGCAAAAGACTCTCGGCCCGGTGGATATGTTCTTCAGCGCGAACGCCAACCAGTTGCGGCCCAACGGCGTTACCACTCCGTTTGGCGGCCTGGGCTCCGATCCGTTCGACGTGCCCACCGACCACACCGGTACCATGTTCTACGCCGGACTGCGTTACAGCTTCCCGCAGAACGACGGCAGGACGAAGCTCGGCTTCGAGTTCAATCACGGCTCCAAGTACTGGTTCAACTTCTCGCAGGCGGAAGACGACATCTTTATGCCGAAGACCGCCACCCGCGGCCAAGCCTACGAGACCTACTTGACGCACCGCATCAGCGACCGCTTCATCTTCAAAGCCGCCTTCCAGCGTTTCAATTACACCTGGAGCGGTTCGGGATGGCACCTGGGCGCGCCCAAGAAGCTCGATTCCGCGCCTATGCTCGGCTTCCCCACTTACGATGAAGCTAACCTGTTCACCTTTGGACTGACGGCCAGGTTCTAAGGTCGTCCTTTGATAAACACGCTCGAGTGGCGGGCCAAAACGCCGCTCGAGCGTGTTCTTTCGCTCACTCCACCATCCCATGCCGCCGCAGAATCTCCATTGTTTTGTCCACTGGCAGCGCTTGCACCGTGTGGCCGCGACCGGTTACGGTTGTGGCGCGGAGCAGGGAATTGTAGATAGCTTCCTCAGTGGCTTCGATCACCGCCTGGAATAGCGGTGAAATGGCGTCGTTCGGCAGCACGGCAATCTGGCGCGCCGTGTTACCGGCTTGGGCTTGCGTGCCTATGCGCAACTCGGGCGCCGTGGAGAAGGCAATCGCATAATCGCCGCTGCCGTTCGAGCCGGTCGCTCCCGTGCGCCCGAGTCCCATCATCGCCCGTGCAGCCATCCGGCGCAGATTGCGCGCGTCCACAGGCGCATCCGTGGCGATCACGATAATGACCGACCCATCGCTGATCGACCCACCTGGCAAGCTGGCGGCTCCACTAACATTGTGGTCCTGAGCTCGCGCCCTGCCGTTGGGCGCAAGCGAAGGGCCTATGTATTTCCCCACTGGCGCGCCCGCGATGGTCAGCACGCCGCCGAAGTTGCTCTGCACCAGCACGCCGACCGTGTATCCGCCCATCTGCGGCAGCAACTTGCGCGACGCCGTACCGATACCGCCCTTCCAGCCGAACGCCACCGTCCCCGTGCCCGCGCCGACCGAGCCTTCTTCGACCGCGCCATCTTTCGCCCCACGGATGGCCCTCAGCACGTCCTCGTGCCTGACGTGCCGCGCGCGAACATCATTCAAGTGACCGTCATTCGTCTCCGCCACCACCGGATTGACCGACTGCACGTCTTCGTTTCCCGGCAGCCCCAGCATGTAATCGAGCAGCGCGTCGGCGACCCGCGGCACGGCCAACGTCGAAGTCAGCAGGATCGGCGTCTCAATCTCGCCCAGCTCGTTCACCTGCGTCGGGCCCATCAGTTTGCCAAAACCGTTGCCAACAAACACCGCTCCCGGCACCTTTTCGCGAAACAGGTTTCCCGCGTGCGGCAGGACCGCGGTGACACCCGTCCTCACGTCGTCGCCGCGGACGATCGTCGTATGACCGACCCTCACCCCCGCTACATCGGTGATCGCATTCAGCGGTCCCGGCGGCAACACCCCGACCGTCACCCCCAGCTCGCGTATCCGCGGGCGCGCTTCGGTCTTTTCCCCGCTCACCGCCTGGCTTAAGGCGAAAGGCGCGGAACTTATTAGCAACACTGCCAGAATTATGCGGTTCATGGCCGCCAGTGTACCGAAAACGAGCCGTATCTCCGGAGGTAACGGCCAAAGAAGTACATAGACTTCCGCGCTGTTGGGCTGCGCCTCAGGGTGTGGTACTTTGTGTTTCCGAGTTGGTGTCTGCCGCCACTGTTGGGCGCGGCGGCTTCCAGCGCGCGCGGTTCCGGAGAATCCATCCTATGGTGTTCGGCTTTGGCTTCAACAAGGCGAAGATCCAGGCTTCGGCGGAAAAGAACGTCAAGCAGGGCAAACTCCACGCCGCCATTGCCGACTACGAAAAGATTTCCCGCGAAGACCCCAAAGACCTCAACATCCTGAACACCATCGGCGACTTGTACGCCCGCCTCGGCAACACCGAGCAAGCCACCAACTATTTCAAGCGCGTGGGCGACGCCTACGCCAGCGAAGGCTTTACCGTCAAAGCCATCGCGATGTACAAGAAACTGACCAAGCAGAACCCCACTGCAACCCCCGCCATCCAGAAGCTGGCCGAGCTTTACACCCAGCAGGGGTTGTTTACCGATGCGCGCGCTCAGTACATGCTGCTGGTGGACCAGCATCTGCGCAGCGGTGACGCCGACTCCGCCGCCGCCGTCCTGCAAAAGGTCCTCGACCTCGACCCTGAGAACCCCAACCTCCAGTCGCGCCTCGCCGAGCTTTACGTCCGTCTGGGAAAGAAGACCGAAGCCCGCGACATCTACTTTCGTTCTGCCCAGGCGCTACGCTCGCGCGGCAACCTTGCCGGCTGCGATCTTGCTTTGGACCACGTCCTGCAGCTTGATCCGGCCTACTCCCAGGCCGCCATGTTGCGTGGCCAGGTCAAGCTTGATTCGGGCGATGCCAAGGGAGCCGTCCAGGTCCTCGAGCAGATTCCCGACATTGACTCCCGCGCCGAGGGCCTTCGCCTGCTGCTGCGCGCCCGCCTCGGCCTCGGCCAGGTCGCCGAGGCCGAGCCGCTGGCCAAGAAACTACTCTCGGTTTTCAACGACCCCACCGGTCTGGCCACCTACGCCGAGGCGCTCATCAGCACCGGTGCCTTCGAGCAGACGGTGCAGTTGTTTAAGGAACAAGCCGAAGGTCTGATGCGCGCCAACGTCGAGACCTTCGTCGAAAATCTCGGCAAACTGACCGGGCGTGTAAAGAACAATCCGCGTTCGCTCGAGGTGCTCGGCGAACTATTTCAGCGCGCCGGCAACACCACCCATCTCGCCGAAGTCACCGAGCTGCTGGCCCATGCTTACGTGCAGGAAGGCGCGCTCGAAAAGGCCCGCGATCTCTACCAGAAGCTCGCCGACATGGAGCCGGAAAACCCGCTCCACGCGCAGAATTACCGCCAGATTGTGGCGCGCATGGGCGACGATTCCGCCGCCCGCGAGCTGACTCCCGAGCAGGGCGCCAAGGCCTTTCTGGTCGAAGAACTGGAACAGGCCGCGCCCATCATCGACCAGGAATATCCCGCCGATATCGCCGCTGCCGTCCGCGACGCCCTCACCGACGCCGAACTGTTCGCCTCCTACAATCTTCCCGCGCGTGCCATTCCCGCGCTGGAGGCAGTGCTCCCGCGTGCTCCGCAGGACGTTCAGATCAACCAGCGGCTGGCTTCGCTTTACGTGCGCATGGCCCGCTGGGCCGACGCCGTGCGCTGCTGTGACGTGCTGGCTACTGTGCTCACCGAAGCCGGCCACGCCCAGGAAGGTCGCGAGTACCGCGACATGGCGGCGCGTTATCGCAAACACGCCGGCTTGCCGGCGGAATCCGAACCCGCATCGCGCGAGCAATCGCTTCAGCCAGTCGCAGGGTTGCCACAGCCCGCAGCAGTCCCGGACATCCACGCTGCGGCCACACCCGTCACGCCCGAGCCGGCGGCCGCTCCGCCGCCTCCTGAGGGCGACGCGATTTCCCACGAGATTGATCTCTCGGAAGAATGGGAGCGCGTCATGACGGTCGAGCTGCCGTCGGCTCCCGTAGAAGAAGCGCCCGCACTTGCCGAAGCCGAGCAGCCCGCGAGGGCCGCCGGCGATGCCGCGCTTGGGGACCTCGTCGAGGAAGTGCGTTTTTATCTCGCGCAGGAGATGTGGACCGAAGCCCGCGCCGCGCTCGCCCGTGCCCGAGATAGAACTCCCGGCGCAGCCGTTCTGGACGAACTCGAAGCTGCGCTGGCGAACGCGCCGGTTGCCGAACCCACGCCCGTCGAAACTCCCGTCCCGGGCGAGGAACTGGCCCCTGCCGAGTTCGCTGTCGCAGCGCCAGGGCCGCCGGTTATCGAAGCGCCTGCCGCTGTCGTCGTGCCGCCGCCTGCCCCTGTGCCTCAGGGGCCGGAAGCTGAAGTCGCGCCCGCTGCGCACGCCGAACCTGCGCCAGTAGAACCGGAAGCACCGCAACCGCTGGAGGAAGTGGTGCCATCCGTCATCGAGGCACTGGACACCCTTCCTGCCGAGCCCGGGCCTGAACCACCTGCTGAACTGGCGCCCGTCGCGGCTGCGCCGGAAGCCGAACCCTTCGCCATTGCCCCGCCGCCGACACCCGGGCCCACTCTGCCTGAGCGTATACCCGAGCCGGTTGTGCCGGCGGCCCCTCCGCCGTTTCCCGCACCGCCGCTCCAGGAACTTTCACCGGTCCCGCCTCCCGACACCACGACGGCGCTGCCGGATGTGTCCACCGCTGTTCCCGCGGAAACACTACCCGAGTCGCTTGAGCTTCCTGAGGTCCTTCCCAACCCGGTTGGTACCCAGGCCTCCGAGGACGTTCTCGCCGATTTCGCTCTCGACCTCGAAGAATCGCTCGGCGACGACTTCGGCCAGGCACCGTCTCCGCCGGCCCCGGTCACCGTTGGGCCGCCCGTGTATGCGGCACCCCAAGCGCCTGCGCCCATTTCGCCCAGCATGACGGCCGGCGCCGTGGCGCCTGCCTCTGCGCCTGTCGCGCAATCGGCAGGGATTGAGCTCATCGCCGATGAATTGACCGGCCAATCCGCCTCGCCGCTCGCCGATCTGTTCGCCGAATTCAAGCAGGACGTCGAATCCGGCGCGCACGACGCCGAAGACCCCGAGACCCACTACAACCTCGGTGTGGCGTTCAAGGAAATGGGTCTGCTCGATGAGGCCATCGGCGAATTGCAGAAGGTCTGCCACGCCATCGAGCATGGCCACTCTTTCCCGCAGGTCATCGAGGCCTACACCTGGCTGGCCGATTGCTTCCTGCAAAAGGGCGTGCCAGAGGCGGCCATCCATTGGTACGAGAAGGCCTTGCGCGTCTCCGGCCTGGGCGACGAGCGCTCTTTGGCCATCCACTACGAGATCGCCTGTGCCCAGGAAGCCGCCGGCAACCTCATCGCCGCCCGCCAGCACTTCATGCATGTCCTCAGCGTCAACATCGATTACCGTGATGTAGCTGAGCGCATCAAAGCCTTGAGGTCGTAGAATCCATAGATATGGAGCCCACGACCCGCGAGAAGGGAACGCGTCCCGCCGAGCAGCAGGAGCAGCTCCCATTTGGTGACAACGGGTTGAGTGCCGATCCCAAACTGTCCCTACCGCCAATGACCGAGTATTCCGCGCAGGTCGCTTCTCCCGCCACTCCGGTTTGGCTGCAGCGCATGTGGCTGGTCGTGTACGTTGTCTTCTGCATCGAGCTGGGACTGCTGCTCGCTGTGCTTCCCTGGTACAAGCAAGTCTGGGACAACAACGCCCTGCTGGCGAACCTGCCCACTCTGCGGGAGGCCTTGCACAATAACTTTGTCCGTGGCCTGATTAGCGGCCTAGGCCTGATTGACATCTGGCTGGGCATTTCGGAAGCGGTCCACTATCGCGACCGCCGTGGCCCTGCCCCGCCCACCGCCACCTGAGTTGGCCAATGAAAGACAAGGAAAATAACGGCATCACCCGCGCACCGCTCGCTTACGAGAATCCCGCGTTCATCAACGGCCCCGACGCGCGCGTCCTGCGCATTCTCGCCGAGTACCTGGAACCGCTGTCCCGCTTCCGCCGCGAACAGATCCAGGACACCGTCGTCTTCTTCGGTTCTGCCCGCTTCACCAGCCGCTCCGCGGCGCAGAACGCCCTGGAGCTACTGGAAAAGCCCGGCTCACGCCAGGCGGCTTCGCCCCAATGGCAGCAGCAGTTCAAGCGCGCCCACTCTGACCTCCAGATGGCACGCTATTACGAAGACGCTCGCCGCCTCGCCTTTCTCCTTACCGAATGGTCGTTGACTATCCCTTCGCGGCGGCGCCGCTTTGTGCTTACCACCGGCGGTGGCCCCGGCATTATGGAAGCCGCCAACGAAGGCGCTGCCGAGGCCGGCGGCAAAACCATCGGACTCAACATCAACCTGCCCTACGAGCAGATGCCCAACCGCTGGATCACACCCGAGCTCAATTTCGAGTTCCACTACTTTTTCATGCGTAAACTGTGGTTCGCCTACCTGGCGAAAGCGCTCGTGGTGTTCCCCGGCGGCTTCGGCACCTTCGATGAGCTGTTCGAAATCCTCACCCTTGCCCAGACCGACAAGCTGGCCAAGCGCATCTTGGTGGTGGTTTACGGCAGCGAGTATTGGAAGCGCGTCATCAATTTTGACGCCATGGTGGACACGGGCGTCATCTCGCCCGGTGACCTGGACCTGTTCAAGATGGTGGATACGCCTGAGGAAGGCTTCGAGTACCTGAAGGAGAACCTCATCAAGTACCACCTCTACCCGCCGCCCCCGGGCAAGCTGGCCCGCGCCCCCGAAATCGCCAAAACAAGACCATAGCTCTGGGGTCGCCCCACCCTTGTCGCGACCGATTTTGGAGCGACAGGGTGGGATGTACCCGCACCAGAGCAGAACACGGAAAACAGGACACGGAGAACGGAAAACAGAAAACGGGAAACGGGCCCTACCCCTTCGCCTCCACCGCCTTCAACTTCCCATCTTCCAAAATGAACTGATCCCCGCGCCACGCCACCGTTCGCCCGGCGTAACTCGCTATCCATATCAGTAGCGCCAGCACGTCTCTTAGCGGCAGCAACCAAAGATCTCCCGGAATCTGCGGATCGCGTAACACGCTCTTGCCTACCGCCAATGCCATCGCCACCCGCACCACCGCCGCCACTGCCAACATGCCCCACGCCCACGCCTGCCCACGCGACAACGCCAACGCGATCAACGCCCACGGCAAACCGAACGTCAGCACCAGCCCCAGGTGTCCCCACCGGCGGGAATCGCGGGTGCTCCGCGCCCACCGCAACTGATGGTTCCAATAGCCGCCAAAGTCGTAATCGGGCACGTGCGTATCCACCACGACATCCGCCATGGCAACTTCATGCCCCACGGCCGATATGCGCGCTCCCAACTCGTAATCATCAGCCAGATAATCCAGCAGCGGCTCGAATCCGCCGATGGCGTTCAGCGAACTGCGTGGAAACCCCAGCGTTGCACCCAGCGCGAAATGCACGCCCTCGATTTGCCGCGCGGCCAGAACGCCCGCGGCGAAATCCGTGCTGATGCCCACCGCCTCCAGCTTCGACCCCACCGTCCGCCCCGCCGCCCCGCGATAGAGCGATGTCACCATGCCCACCTGCGCATCGGCCAATGGCGCCATCACCCGCCGCAGGTAACCACGCGGGACCCGTATATCACTGTCGTTCACCAGCAGGTATTCATAGCGTGCCTGCGGCAACATCTGCACCAGGTTGCTGACTTTGAGGTTTGCTCCCAGCATTCGCGGGCAGACCACCAACTCGATGCGCCTTTCGGGGAACTCGCGCTTCAGCCGCGCCACTAGTTCCGCCGCCGGATCGTCCGCCTCGCTGACCCCAAAGATGAGCTCGTATTCCGGATAGTCCTGGAGACAGTGGCTGCGGAAAGCCTCATACATTGCCGGATCGGTGCCGCGCAGCGGCTTGAGGATCGAAACCGGCGGCGTGAACTCGCTGCGATCGTTCCTCTCGCGGCTCCGCCGGCAATCCCGCAGAAATGTGCGCGCGCTCCATATGCAGAGCGCGTAATATCCCGCGCCGCACAGCGCCAGCACACCCGCAATCGCGGCCAGAGTATTGAGAACTGGGTGTGACATTAGCTTAGAGTAGCAACCAATTTTGAATTTTCAATTTTGAATTTTGATTTCTCGCGCTACCCGGACCTGTGCGGGCGGCGCAGCGATCCGCACCAGGTCCAATCAAAATTCAAATTCACAATTCAAAATTGCTACTCGTATCGCAACGCCTCAATCGGGTCCAGGTGCGCCGCTTTCCACGCCGGATAAATGCCGAACAGCAAGCCGATAAACGCCGATCCGCTGAACGCCACGATTGTCCAGTACATGGACATGCTGGCCGGCAGACTGGACCACAGCAGGCGTATGCCGAGCGTCAGCACGCCTCCCAATAGAATGCCGATTATTCCGCCGACCCCGGTGAGGGTGATCGCCTCCAGCGTGAATTGCAAAAGAATGTCCCTGCGCCGCGCGCCTATGGCTTTACGCACGCCAATCTCGCGCGTCCGCTCCGTCACCGACACCAGCATGATGTTCATCACCCCGACACCGCCCACGATCAGCCCCACGCTCGACACGGCGAACATGAAGATGAACACTGCGCCGGTAATCTGGTTCCACACGTCAGAAAGTGAGTCCTGCGTCAGGATCGAAAAATTGTCCGGCTGGTTATATGGTACTTTCCGCCTGCGCCGCAGCAACTCGCGCATTTCATCCATCACTTTGGGCAGGTCGGCATGCGAGGTGGCCTTCACGCCGATGAAGTTGGCCTTCAGTTCCGGATGCAGCTTGCGGAAGGTGAAGTACGGGAAATAGATCTTATTGTCGTCAGGGTTCTTGCCGCCGCTGACCACGCTCTTGACCGGCGCCACGACTCCGATGACTACAAACGTTTGTCCTTCGACGGTGACTTCCTTCCCCACCGGGTTCTGGTTGCCGAACAGCGTGTCGGCGGTCTCCGCCCCGAGCAGTACCACATGGGCGTGCCGCTCGTCATCGGCTTCGGTAAACCAGCGTCCATACGACAACTCCAGGTCATAGACCTGCGCCGCCGACGCAGTATCCCCCTGAATGACCGTGTTCTTCACCGTGCGTCCGTTTGCCTTCACCGTGTAGCTGCCGATGCCGAACTCCGGACGCCGGTACTGAATGTCGGCGGTTACCGCCTTCACATGCGGCAAGTCTTTCATCGCCATCGCGTCTTCGTAGGTCAGTTCTTTGCGGTTGCGCATCTCCTCCGGGATGCGGCCGAACTGGAACGGCTCCATGTGGAACGCGAACACCACGTCGGACCCGATGCTCTCGATGATCGCCGAAACATTCGAGTTCAACCCGCGCACGACCGAAGAAATGGCAATGACTACGGCCACGCCAATCACGATGCCGAGAATCGTCAGCCCGCTCCGCATCTTGTTCTTGCGGATCGTGTCTAGCGCCATCCGTACGGTTTCAATCAGGTCGTGCTTGCGCATGAAAATCCGTAACCCGTTCCCCGTTCTCCCTTTTCCGTCACCCGTCTTGCGTCACCGCATTCCGCACTAATCGGCAGCGTCGCCGTTCCGTTGTAGCGCCGCCGTCCCGGCGGCGGGCCCCGTTTTCCCGTTGCGTCCTTCGCGTCCGCTGCGTTCAGGCTTTCTCGAAACGGAAAACGGAAAACACGAAACGGAAAACGCAAAACGAAAAACGTGTTTTCTTACAATTCAAACCGCAGCGCCGCGATCGGGTCCAGCTCCGCCGCCCTTCGCGCCGGGTACACGCCGAAGAAAATCCCCACACCCATGGACACCAGCAATCCGGCAATTACCGCCCACAGCTTGATAACCGATGGCATCCCGATCAACAGCGTGACCGTCTTGGCCACGGTTACGCCCAAAATGATGCCCAGCACTCCGCCCACCACCGCCATCGTGCTCGACTCGATCAGGAACTGCCGCAGCACGTCATCACGCCGTGCTCCCACCGCTTTGCGTATGCCGATCTCGCGCGTCCGTTCCGTCACTGACACCAGCATGATATTCATGATGACGATTCCACCCACCACCAGCGCCACTGCGGCGATGGCGACCATGGCGATGAAGAAGCTGCCGCTGATGTTGGTCCAGATCCCCATCAGGCTGGCATTGGTTTCCAGGGCGAAGCTGTCGGGCTTTCCTGGCATGTCATGGCGCACGGCCCGCAGGATGGCGCGCGCCTCGTCCATCGCGGCATCCAGGTTCTTGACGCCTCCGCGCGCCTTCGCCGCCAGGTTGATGTTCCGCCGCGACCCGTATTGCATCCGCCACGCGCTCAGCGGAATCACCACGTAATTGTCGCGGCTCGTGCCCAGCGTCTTGCCTTCCTTCTTGCCGACGCCGATTACCTGGTACAGATGGCCATCAATCCGGATCTCCTTGCCAATCGGGTCCACGCCGGTCATCAGCTTTTCCACGATGTCCTGCCCGATGATCGCCACCGGCGCGGCGTTCTCCTGGTCCGCCTCCGTCAGGCTGCGCCCGTTCACCACCTCCAGGTCGTAGATGGGCACGAACGAGGGTGTCCAGCCGCGCACCCAGGTATCGCTGCTCGACTGCTCCGCGTATTTCACCTTCCCGCCGAAGTGAAACGCCGATGCGGCCACATACTCGCACTGCTCGCACTTTTCCAGCAGCATTCGGTACTCGGTCAGGGTGATGTCCTTGCGCTTCTGCCCCTCCAGGAACTGGTCAACGTTGGTCACCACGGGTGATATCTTGTACACCCCGAATACGTCCGCCCCCATCCGCAGGATGCGCTCCGACACGTATCCATTGATCCCGTTGACGAACGTGACCACCGCGATCACTGCCGCCACACCGATCACCACCCCCAGCAGCGTCAACACCGACCGCAGCTTGTTGGCCCACAGCGACAGCAGCGCTATCCGGATTGCTTCCGCAGTGTTCATCGAACGTAAAAGAAAGTGTACCAGCAGAGATACGAGTTTCCGCTCGCTTAGGTTTCGGAATGTTGCGCGGATGTATCAGCCGGGTGCCCCAGGTTCGCGCCGCGGTGTTCGGCCGGGTGCCCCAGGTTCGCGCCGCGGTGTCCGGCGCTAACCTGGGGAGACGCGCCGGAATCAGCGCCGGAGGTGCGGAAGACTTTGGCCCACGGCGCAAGCCGTGGGAACGCGGCAACCCCCGCGAGGGTCCACGTCACTTCTACTTACGTGCCATCGCCGCGCTTGTCTCATCCAATATAATGTTGAACGTAGGCAGCCGGACCGGACGGTCGCTGCTGTCCGCGAACGCTGGTTTCGGCCAGGCCGCGCGCGACCGCAGAGGAAAGTCCGAACTCCGCAGAGCATTGTGCCGGATAACGTCCGGGCGCCTGGTTTGAAGACCAGTGCGACGGAAAGTGCCACAGAAAACATACCGCCACGATCGCCGCAAGGCGGTCAGGTAAGGGTGAAAAGGTGCGGTAAGAGCGCACCGCCCGGCCAGTAATGGCCGGGGCAGGGCAAACCCCACACGGAGCAAGACCAAATAGGGGCCGAGTCCGGGAGCGATCCCGGCGCGTGCTGGCTCGGCACGCCAACCGCAACGGCGTCCCGTAAGGGACGGAAGGTCCGGGTAGGTCGCTAACGGGGGCCCCGGCGCGGGTCTTCAGCCCGCGACGGGGTGTTCTGGAGCGCGCGCAGCAATGCGCCGCCTAGAGGAATGACCGTCCTGCCGCTTCACCGCGGCAGACAGAATTCGGCTTACAGGTCCGGCTGCCGATCTTCCAATCATCGTCAGCCAAGGCACCAGCCAAACCGGCTGACGATCGCCCACAATATCGGTTTTCCTTGACAGCTCTGCTCCTTTGCGTCATGCTCCGCAGCACAATTTGTCACGGCGGCATGTGGGGTTTTCTTAAACAGCTAAATTGCGCAAGCCAGCCAGCGCTGTTAGTTTACGAGCGAAGTAAGTATGTTTTACTTGTAACCGAGGGCTAACGTGGTCATGAACGCCGACGTCTATTCCAAGCTCCGCGCTCACCTCGACACCTTTCTCCTTGCCGCCCCAGCGGCCGATTCGATCCTGGAAATCCTGCGCATCCGCTTCACCCCCGAAGAAGCCGAAATTGCCCTGTCCCTCGGGCAGGTTCCGCAGGACGTTGCCGCCATTGCCAAGTCCTCCGGCCGCACCGAGGAATCCCTTCGCCCAATTTTGGAGCAGATGGCCGACAAGGCCCTGGTCTTGAAGGAAACGAAAGGTGTCGATGGCGTCACCAAAGACGTGTACAGCCTGCTTCCCACCGCCGTCGGACTCTGGGAAACCTCCTTCGCCAAAGGCGAGCGCAACCCCAGGACCGAACAACTGGCGCGTTATTGGCGCGAGTACTACGAGACCGCCTGGGCCAGGCACATGCATGGCTCGCAAACCGCCTTCACGCGCGTCATTCCCGTCGCGCAGTCAATCGCCTCCCGGCCCGAGATCTACGACTACGAGCGCGCCTCCGAACTGATTAAGCAATACGACTACGCCTGCGTGCTCCACTGTCCCTGCCGCAAGTCCGCCGAACTGGCGGGCAAAGGATGCGGCAAGCCGACGGAGGTCTGCGTCCACTTTGGCCACCTCGCCCGCTTCCTGGTCGAGAAGGGCTATGCCCGGCACGTGACCCAGCAGGAAGTGCTCGACATTCTCGACCTCACCGAGAAAGCCGGACTGGTGCACATGGTCGCCAACTCGAAAGAGATGGGCATTGCCATCTGTAGCTGCTGTAGCTGCTGTTGCACGCAACTCCGCGCGGTCGTAGAAATGCCCAAGCCCGACGCCTACGCCAAGTCCCGCTTTATCGCACAAGTGGATGCCGACATGTGTATGGGGTGCGGCACTTGCGACGAGCGCTGCCAGTTCGACGCTATTCATTCCGATTCAGGTACTGCGCAGGTGACCCAGGAAGCCTGCGCCGGCTGTGGACTGTGCGTCACCGCCTGTCCCGCCGATGCACTTTCGCTCAAGCAGAGGGACAACTTCTGCGAACCCGTGAACACACTCGCCGAGTTGGCGACGGTGTTCGCGAAAACCAGGACGCTTTAGCCAGGACTAAGCCAAAGGACACCATCTATGGATCGCTTGCAAGGCAAAACTGCACTCGTAACCGGCGGCGGCCAGGGCATCGGCCGCGCTATCTGTCAGAAGTTTGCGGCGCACGGAGCCACCGTCTTTGTGGCCGATCTCTTCCCCGATCGCGCGCAATCCACCGCCGAGCTTATCAAGGCAGCGGGCGGAAAGGCCTTCTGCGGCCACGTGGACGTTGCCCAGGAGTCCAGCGTAAAAGCCATGGTCGCCCAGGCCGTCGAGCGCATGGGATCCATCGAGATCCTGGTGAACAACGCCGGTATCGAGCTTTTCAAGACGATTACTGACATGACCGTCGAAGAATGGGACCGGGTCATGGCCGTCAATGTGCGTGGCGTGTTTCTTTGCAGCAAACACGTGATCCCGCACATGAAGAAGGCCGGCAAGGGGAACATCATCAACATGGGCTCAGTCGGCGGCTATGTCGGCGCGCCGTTCCAGACCGTCTATTGCGCCTCCAAGGGTGCGGTCCATCAGTTCACGAAGTGCCTGGCGCTCGAGTTGACGGCGGCAAACATCAAGGTCAACGCCATTTCCCCGGGCGGGGTCAACACCGCCATGCTCGACTACCTGAAGCAGGAGTTTTCCAAGCAAGGCGTGGACCTTACAGCCGCCCTTAAGCTTCAACAATTCGGGGGCGAAGTACAACCGGACGACGTTGCTGACATGGCAGTGTTCCTTGCCGGCGACGAATCCCGCAGCGTACACGGCGCCGCCCTGCTTGTGGATGGCGGCTTCTCGGCATCCTGATCGTTCGTTCCACCCGCGATCTGTAGAAGGAGACGCAGTATGGGTTCCACCAGCGTGCGGAGCGTCTGTTTCGAGGCGGGCTGCCACTCCCGGTGTGGTGTGTTCGTCGAAGTTCAGGACGGCAAAATTACCGCGGTCAAGGGAAACAAACAACATCCTTTCAGCCGGGGCTTTACTTGCGCGCGCGGCCGCGCGGCTGCCGAAATTGTTTACCATCCGGAGCGCATCACCCGGCCGCTGGTCCGCGTGGGCGAAAAGTGCAGCGGCCGCTTTGAACCTGCTTCCTGGGACAAGGCGCTCGACATCATCGCCGCAAAGCTCCTCGAAGTTCGCGAGAAGTGGGGCGCGGAGGCCCTCTGCTTCGGTGCGGGCACCGTGCGTGGACTGCATCCTCATCTCAATCGGTTCCTGTCCTTGTACGGCTCGCCGAATTTCATGTCTCCGATCAACTACAGCGGCGGCCCGCTGATCATGGCCAGCGCGCTGACAAGCGGCATTGCCTTGCTCGGACCCGACTACGGCAACAGCAAGTGCATTACCTTGTGGGCGCACAATCCGGAACATTCGTTCCCCGGCCTCTACATGAACGACATCAACCGCACGCTGCGTAATGGCGCCAGGTTGATCGTCGTCGATCCCCGTGCCACTCGCTTCGCGCGCAAGGCAGACCACTGGCTCAAGGTCCGCCCCGGCACCGACACTGCGATGGCGCTCGGCTTCATCAACGTCATCATCGGAAACGGGCTTTACGACAAGGAATTCGTCGAGAAGTGGACGGTAGGCTTCGAGCAGCTCAAAGAACACGTCAAGTTGTTCACGCCGAAGAAGTGCGAAGAGATCACCTGGGTTCCCGCCAGGCAAATCGAGGCCGCAGCAATTACCTTTGGCAGCGCGGAATCGGCTGCGCTGGGTCCGGGCATGGGCGCCATGTGTCAGCACAACAACGCCTTTCACATGGGCCGCGCACTGACCATCCTGGCCGCCATCACCGGGAACCTCGATGTTCCAGGCGGCATGCCTAACTATCAGGCCCCCACCGGCGATCGCCAGCTTCTGGGCGCCCACTTCGATTGCTGCCTGAACCTTCCCAAGGAACAGGCAGCCAAGCAACTCGCGCGAGCGTACTACCCGCTGTGGAACATCATGCCACTGCCTATGCCGGCGGAAACCGTCTGGCCCGCCATTCTGGAAGGCAAACCGTATCCAGTGAAGGCCGTGGGACTGTTCGCCAACAATGCAATCTGCGCCTACGCCAATTCACCCATGGCCAAGGAAGCGCTCAGCAAGGTGGACTTCCTCTTCTGCACTGACCTGTTCCATACCCCCACCACCGCGCTGGCCGATGTCATTCTCCCTGCGGCCCACTGGACGGAGCGCGACGACATAGAAGACGGCATCATGCGCAATCATGTCTTCGCCCAAGTCAAAGCGGTAGAGCCGCAGGGCGAGGCGCGAAGTGAAAAAGAAATACTCACCGACTTGGCTAACAGGGTGGGTCTGAAAGGTTTCTGGCAGACGGTTGAGGAATCCATCAATTATCGTTTGGACCCTATCGGTACTAATTGGGAAGAGCTGAAGAAGACTGGCTGGTATAGTAATCCGCTGATTTATCGAAGCTACGAGAAAGGCGGGTTCCAAACCGGCAGCAAGAAAGTTGAACTCTATTGCGAGCTTCTCGAGACCTTCGGCATCCCTCCCCTTCCCGTGTACGAAGAACCGTTTGAAAGTCCGGTAAGTACGCCGGAACTGGCCAAACGGTTTCCTCTGGTCCTTACCACGGGCGGTAGAAATGTCGCGAATTACCATTCGGCGCTGCGCAACATACGTTCGTTGCGCAAGCTGGCGCCCGATCCCGAACTGGAGATACACCCTGCCACCGCGCGCCAGTATGGCATTGAAGATGGCGAATGGGTGTGGCTCGAAACTCCGCGCGGTAGGGTCCAGCAGAAAGTCCGCCATGTGGACGGCATGCAGCCCCGGGTCGTGCACGCTCCGCACGGATATTGGTATGGCGCAGAAGATGGCTGGAGCAGGCTGAACATCAACATGGTTACCGATAACCGGCATCTCTGCCCTGCAACAGCAGGACCGTCAACCCATGCCATGCTGTGCCGCATCACGAAAATCGCAAAGCAAACATGACCGGATTGTTTCCCGGTAGACCGGGGCTATAGAACTTCTATGAGAACTCATTAGGAGGCAAGATGGTCGGACATATATCACCTCAGCCGCGTAGCTCGGCATTCGTTGGCCCAGCGCGAGAGCGCTGGGAAGCTGGAAGCAGAACAATCCCGGGCCCCGTAGCGGCGGTATAGCTAATGTCCTAAGTTGTCATTACGAGCGAAGCGAGAAATCTGCTTCTCGGAGGTGGGGCATTTCTTTTGCAATGATCAACAAAGCCCTAAACGTCCGAATCATGACTGAAATTCAGCTTTGAGCAAATCCAAGGTGACTTGATGACAACCACGGCCGTCGAAGCAACACAACAAGGAAAAGTACGCATACAAAACATCCTGCAAATCGGTCTGGTCGTAGAGGACCTATACGAAACAATGAGGCACTACTGGGAAGTCCTCGGCATTGGTCCGTGGAACATCTACATTATTAGACCACCCGAGCTCACCGACGCCGCCGTTCACGGCATCCCGCAATCCTACAGCTTCAAGGCCGCCATCGCTCAAGTCGGCAATATCCAGTGGGAGCTTATCCAGCCATTATCGGAAAACAACATCTATCGCGAGTTTCTCGATCAGAAGGGCGGCGGGCTGCACCACGTGCTGGTTGCCGTCGAGAACTTCGACGATACCATGCAGCAGTTAAACAAGGGCGGCATGGGTGTCCTTATGCAAGGCACCTGGCGAGGCTTTACCTGGTCCTATGCTGATACCGAAAAGCGCCTGGGCGCGATCTTCGAGTTTTTCAAGACACAGCCAGACTGGGCCATGTCCGGTCCGGACGAGATTTATCCGCCACAGGCCGAGTGATCCCAGGGTGAGTGACTCGAGTTTGTTTCATAAACGGTTCCTCGGAAGGGCACGGCTTTACAGGCCGCTGAAGAACTTGATCTTGAGCTCGTTTTGAAAGGGGGCGGCTTCAGCCGCACCCAACAATACCTTTGTTTTTGTCATTCCGAGCGGGCTTCAGCCCGCGGGGAATCCGTCTTTCAGACTTTTTCAGCCGCCTGTTTAGCCGTGCCACCGGAGCCGCCACTTATGCGGCCTTGGCCGCTGAGGAGCGGCGCTCGGATCAGTAGGAAACCGTCTTGAAACATGCTCTAGATAGTGAGGTCCGCATGAGCGCAACCACTACCAAGGCCAAAAGTCGGGATGTCATCCGATACACGTCATGCGGCTTTCACTGCTTCGACCAATGTGTTTTGAAGGTGCGCGTTCGCGATGGCCGCCTCGTCTCCGTCGAACCAGACGACACCTTCAATCCCGGCATGATTAAAGACGGCGAGCATCCCGCCGATAGCTTCTTGCCTTCCTCCATGCGCCAATTCCGCCCGTGTCCCAAGGGATATTCCATGGCGCGGAACATTTATGATCCTGCCCGCGTGATCTACCCCATGAAACGCATCGGCCGCCGAGGTGAAGGAAAGTTTGCACGCATATCATGGGACGAGGCATTGGACACCATTGCCCGCAAGCTGGTCGAAGTAAAACAGAAATACGGTCCGTATTCCATCATCCATCAGCCGTATAGCTACATGAGCTTTTGCAGTTTTCCGCTCGCTCCGTGGTTCGGCGCCGGAATAGCAGGATGGGATGCTCACTCCGATTGCGGCTTCCATGAGCCGCAGAACTGGGTGTATGGCAAGGACCTCATGGAAGGCTACCTGCGATACGGGCAATTTGAGCTGGCCCAGGATGAGCCGAATATCTTCAAGTCTAAGTTGATCGTTCTATGGGGCTTTAATCCCATGGCGACGCACGCCAGCACTACCTATCATAATCTCGTGCAGGCCCGCGAACGCGGCATCCCGATCGTCTGCATTGAAAGCCGCTACACGCCCAGTGTTGAGGTTCTTGCCGACCAGTGGGTTCCTATTCGTCCGACCACCGACGTAGCCATGATGATCGCGATGGCTAACGTCTGGTTCAAAGAAGGTCTATGTGACCAGAAATTCGTGGACAAGTGGGTTGATCCGGTCGGACTCGAAAAGTGGAAGTCCTACGTCCTCGGCGTCTCGGATGGCGTAGATAAGACGCCCACCTGGGCCGAAACTATCTGTGGCGTGCCGGCTGAGACCATCGCGTCATTCGCCCGGCTGTATGCGGCGAGCAAACCAGTCAATCTGAATGTTGGCCTTTCCATTGGCCGCCAGTTCTACGGAGAGAATGCGGCCAGGGCCTCGATGTACTTACAAGCTCTCACCGGCAATACCATCATCCCCGGTGGCACCGCCGCAGCAGAAACCGGCCTGTGGCTGGGCCGGTCGGATGGCCCGATGCCGCACGTGAAGTGGCAGCAAAAGCCCGGTACTTACCGGCCGCCGGTGCTGCTGGCCCACTATAAGTGGCTAAAAGCGATTGACCTCACGACAAAGCTGGACAGTGGCGAAATCGCCAAGGAACAATACAATAACCTTATCGGCAATGCCGCGGATAATCCTGCCCCCAATATCCAGTTCGTCATACTCGAATCAAACAATCACCTACAGAACCTTCCCGGCATGAGTGAAGGCATTCGGGCCATGAAGAAGACAGAGTTCAACCTCGTCTTCTCTCAGTACCCAGACATGCCGTCCGCCTTGTATGCGGATATTCTTCTGCCACAAATCTACAGTGCCTTCGAAGGAAGGAATGGCGGCCCGGCCTGGCACTGGCCGCTCTTTACCACTACCATCAATCTTCCCACGCATTTTGTGTACCGTCAGAAGTGCGTTGATGCGCCGGGAGAAGTCAAGTCCAACGATTGGGTGTGGACGCAAATCGCCAAGCGGCTGGGCATTGTCGAGCAGTTCAATCCGCGCATGGCAAGCGTGGCCGACAAGGACTGGGACGACGCCGTCGAAGCCATTTACCAGGAAGCATACGAGCAGTGGGCGGTCAGTGAGCCGATCGCTCCACTCAATCCACCAACCTGGGATGAGTTTCAGAAGAAGCCGGTCTTCCGTTTCCCACTCGAAGGCGAACCCTATCACGCCTTTAAGTACGAAGTGGACGCCGGCAGGAATCCATTTAGAGGCACAGCATCGGGCAAGATCGAATTCTTTTCCAACGCGCTCGCCAGGGGAGCGGAATACCTACAGAAGCACGACATTCCCGCAGGCAGCGGTAAATGTTACGGCGGCGGCAGGCTGCCCGCCATGGCGGAAATGACTAAAGGTGGTACTGGTACCTTCTTCGGTAAGAACGCCGATAAATACCCGCTTTTGCTGTCCTCGCCTCACAGCTACTACCGCATGCATTCGTTCCTTGACAACAATCCTTGGCTGAAAGACGAGTGCTATCGCCACGCCGTCTGGATGAGTGTGGCCGACGCGAAAAGCCGCGGGATAAAGGACAACGATCTTGTTAGGGTTTTCAACGACGTTGCCGAAATGGTCATTCCCGCCTATGTCACTTCCAAGATCGTGCCCGGCAGCGTCGCTATCCATCACGGCGGCTGGTATGTCCCTGGGAAAGACAAAACTGCCTTGATGCCCGACGGCATAGATATGCGCGGCTCGCCCAACTTGCTGATCGAAAACATTGATCTGCCCGACACCCTCGTCGGATGTTTCCCCTGCAAAGCCCTCGTGCAGATCGAAAAGTGGGAGGGGCAATAGTCATGCAGTACGGTTTCTTCTTTGACCAGAGCCGCTGTAACGGTTGCCAGACTTGCGCCATTGCCTGCAAGAGCATTCATGAGTTGCCGCCGGGCCCGCTGAAATTCCTGCGCATTTACCAGTACGAGACTGGCGTATTTCCCAACGTGCGTCTTCGCACTCAGTGGGTCCCGTGCTACCACTGCGAGAATCCCATATGCATGGACAACTGCGCGATGGGCGCAATGTACAAAGAAGAAAAGTATGGCGCAGTGCTGATTGACAAAGACAAGTGCAACGGATGTCGCGAATGCTACGAGGCCTGTCCTTATGGTGCGCCGGTTTTCGCCAGTGACGAGCCAGGAACCGAAGTCCAGAAGTGCGATATGTGCATTGATCGGCTGGATCGCGGAGACCCCCCGGTTTGTGCCTTGGCTTGTCCTATGCGCGCTTTGGACTTTGGGCCTCTTAACGAACTCCAGGCGAAGTACGGCTACAACCGCGACCTGCCGGACCTTCCCAGGAGCGGGGAAACGCAGCCGGCAGTCGTGTTCGAACCCGCCCGCGATAAGCGGCGGCTGTTCCCCTATGACGCCAGGAAGGCGCTGGAGTTGTTGCGGCGCCGCGATTCCTTGCCGGAGATCTACACCTCGCCATCCGACGTTGCTCAGATCTCCGAGGGCATGGTCGGCCGCGACAAGCTGGTCCTGAAACATCACTCTTGCGCCGACCTCATGAAGGCCACCAGAAACGACGACGGATAAACACCGTTCAGCGCCGCCCCGCTTAGTTCTGATATCCTGCTGCAATAGGCAGGGAGTGGGGACATGATCGTCAACATGCGCGAGGGCGCGACCGAAGAGCAGATTCAGCACATCATTGATCGGGTGAACGAAGCCGGCTATCACTCCCACGTCATTCGTGGGACCGAGCGCACGATTGTCGCGGCAGTTGGCAGCGGTCGCCGCCACGAAGTCGAAGCGCTCAGCGTCGCGCCCGGCGTGGAAGAAGTCGTCCGCATCGCGCAGCCCTTCAAGTTGGTCAGCCGGCAAGTTAGGCCGCAGCGCAGCGTGGTCGAAGTCGGCAGCGTGCGCATTGGCGGCCCCGAGGTCGTGGTCATCGCCGGTCCCTGCTCGGTCGAATCGCACGAGCAGTTGTTCTCCACTGCGCACGCGGTCAAGAAGGCCGGCGCCGTCATGCTGCGCGGCGGCGCCTACAAGCCACGCACTTCGCCCTACGACTTCCAGGGTCTTGGCCTTGAAGCGCTCGAGCTGCTGGCCGCCGTGCGCCGCGAAACCGGACTGCCTGTCGTCACTGAAGTGATGAGCACCGAAGACGTGGACCTGATCGGCAACTACGCCGACATGTTCCAGGTGGGCGCGCGCAACATGCAGAACTACGCCTTGCTGCGCCGCCTTGCGACCGCCGACAAGCCGGTGCTGCTCAAGCGCGGCCCGTCAGCCACGGTCAAAGAATGGCTGCTCGCCGCCGAGTACATCCTGAGCGGCGGCAACGACAACGTCGTCCTCTGCGAGCGCGGCATCAAGACCTTCGAAACCGAGTTGCGCAATACCATGGACCTCGCCGGACTGGCGCTGGCACGCGAGCTGTCACACCTGCCGGTGATTGCCGATCCGTCGCACGGCACCGGCCGTCCCAGCCTCATCGCCCCGGTATCGCGTGCCGCGATCGCACTCGGCGCCGATGGCCTGATCATCGAGGTCCATCCGTGTCCGGAGCGCGCGCTCTCCGACGGCGCGCAGTCGCTCGACTTCCCCGCCTTCGAACA
This sequence comes from Terriglobales bacterium, assembly GCA_041946775.1. Classification (GTDB taxonomy): domain Bacteria; phylum Acidobacteriota; class Terriglobia; order Terriglobales; family Acidobacteriaceae; genus JBHGBA01. Next base: position 3,549 of record JBHGBA010000001.1, on the reverse strand, counting down.
GGTCATGCGCGAACTGCTCGAGCCGATGCGCGGCATTGCCGGGCACCGATCCGCAGCTTCGGCCTGAGCACAGGCGACAACAGCGCGTTAGTCGCTCTTCAGTTTGCGCAGGCGCTGCGCGGCTTCGTCCAGCGTGGCGTCGCGTTTGCAAAAGGCGAAGCGCACTTGCTGCGCGCCTTTGCGCTGGTCGCTGTAGAAGCTCGATCCCGGCACCGGCGCGACGCCAATGTCCTTTACCACGTGGGCCTGACGCGTCATGTCGCGGATGACCGACTCGGTAAACCGTCCCGCCCGCTCGCTGCTGAGTTGCTTGCGTGGAGCCTGCTCCCACATCATGACGTCAGGTTAGCACAACGAACCCACCCTAGCGCCGAACGGCACGGCACGAGGGTGGGGCACCTGCAGCCGTGGCGCTTCGATTTCAATCACGCAATCACCCGATCGCCCAATCACCCGATGAGATACCCCCTATACTTTTGACGAATCGGTGATAAGCGGCTGCGCATCAGCAGTTTACGCGGATCGTGTCCGGCAAATTATTGTGAGTACATGGATTTAAACCATGTGTCTTTGCAACATTTGGCGGCAACCCGGCAAAATATAGTTGTCAAAGAGCTTAGATATCAAACTATTGAGCCGCAGGCACTTAGCTCTGCGGCTCGCGGGAGGCGGTGTTCCCCCGCAAAGAGAGTAGGCGAGGCTGGGGAAGTAGCGCAAGGGAAAAGTGGCGAAATCGAAGGGACGGGTGGTTCAAGTTGGGAAGGAACGAGCATCGATCCCACCCTGTCGCTCGAAAAACGCGAGCGACAAGGGTGGGGCAACCCCCATTTGAAAGGGTGGGCCAGCCCGCAGGCTGAACGGGTTGTTTGTCACTGGTCCTGAACGAGGAGGCTGAACGATTTCGTGCTACCTGCGCCGGAGAGTGGGCTGAAGATCGGGTGGGCTTCCGACCCTCGAAAGGTTATGGCGGTCAACAGAAAGTAACAGGGACTCTGCGGCGCCTCGCTGCATACCTTCCCCGATACATCCACGGTTCCACTCAACTTGAACGTGCCCAGCGCTGCATCTTTTCTGGCCCGAACCAAGGTCAATGCATTCTTGAATCGATCGGCAAAGACGAGAAGCCGTGAGTCTTCCGACCAGAAGAACCTCTTCATTGCGGCGGTGTGGGAGGGTTGGTCGCGACGCACATTGTCGTACTCGGAGTTGCTGGAATTGGGCGGGAAGAGGGTGCGGCCAACGTTGATCTTGTCGGTCTGCGCAACCCCCTCTGGGCGGTTTGCGCCTGGCGACTTCATCAGGTCATAAACCATGTAGTGGTCTTCCGTACCTTCAGTGAAGTGGGGCGGATAAAACTTCAAATAGGCGACGTTCAGCCCGTCCGGAGAAACCGATGGCTTGTAGCACCAAAAGACGTCTTCGACTGACATCGAGGGCAGCCGGAGAATTACGACCTCATAGACAACCGCGTTTACTCTTCCCAGTACGATGAACCGATCGCCGGCCTTATGAATTTCCTGCACCTGCACGATTTCCGAAGGCAGATTGACGCTGGCCTCCGGCCCTGCGCGGGGCGTTCGCGACATTCGGACATGCGTTCCCGTGTCTTCCGCAACGAACATCTCGGATTCGGTTTGCAGAATTAGTTTCTTGTGTTTTCCGGGATGAAAGCCATCCTCCGGATTGAAAGCGGCGGCGTGGCCATTCCGCTGGCCAACACACGGGACCGCAAACAGGAGCAGAAGCGCAAGGAGTCGGGACGTTCCCATGCGAACTCCTAAGGAACCCAACTTTTGTCAAAGACACGGAATGGCCGGTGGCCAATTCACGCGTGGCTTCAGTGGGGCAGTTCAGCCATTGTACGGAACGCCCGGTAAACAGACCCACACAACCAAAACCGAATTGTAAGCCAGAACCGGGTTGTGCGGGCCACCAGCCCGTACTATTTCATAGAGCCTGTCTCGCATTAGGGCTTGACCCACGAAATCCCCATTTAAAGAATGCGAAAGCTCTAAAATCGAGCGAACCGTAGAAAATCCAACATGCTCGCGGTCCCATATGTGCCGTAAGACGATTAATGGCTTCCCGCACCGTAATATTCTCGAACGTCGCTGTCCACGGCTGGGCTGGGTATGAAGCATCTCCTCCCATTTGCGCATGCGCAATTTGTTCGAGTGGCGGTGGAAGTTGCCGCGCGATAGCCAGAAGTGCCTGGTCGATGTCGGTTATGTTCCTGACCTCCAATTTGGGGAGCTTTCGATTTAGGAGGTATTTAGGATCGGCAGTGGAAGCCCGCGGATAAACGTTGACGAACGAATCGTCAACGGACCAGGCATATCGGTGATCGGCACTGCACAGGGCGTCTAAGATCTCCCGTACGGTTTTGTTTTCGAGCTGGATATTGAAGCGAACCTCGGGGACACTCGTATCCGAGAACTTGGCCTTAAGCACACTCTCAAACCCAAAATGGAATGGCCGGTCGTGGGAGCTCAGCTTCTTCAGACCGTCAAGCAACGTCTCGTTAACTAGGGCAAAGTGAGGGACTCTATTGCTCAGCAAGACGTCTTCTGGATTGACTTGCGCCTCGCCCGCGCTGCTGACGTTGGCGAGCAGCAATACAGCAAAGCATAGGGAAGCAACACCTCTGACTCTTGGTCTCATTGATTTGGTCCCTGATTGGTATAAGTGAGTCCGGTATTCGCAATCGTCAACTGATTTGTGCGCACAAGATATCCAGCAACTCTTATTGTTTGTGTATTCGTGGAAGAGCATGTTGGAAGCGGAGCCGTGCTGCAGAGGACGATGCGATCAGTGAATTGACTGTTCGCGTTCAAACCTCCAGGCCCGGTGATGTTGCCGCAGCCAATATTCGGAGGATCAAAGGTCTCAGTAACAGCGGTTCCGTCCAGCCCGATTCCAGGTTGGACAGCAGTGCGATCTGGATGCGTGTACGGCGTGTAAACAATGTCATAGCTGTACCCGTAGCCCAAGGAGCAGGTGTTGCTCAATGGTCCGTTCGTCGCGTAAGCGAACTGCCTGGCGGTTACATCCATCGGGCGGAAAACGGCCCCGCCGCCAGAAAGTGCATATTTGAAACTCAAATGTCGATCGAGGTTGTTGGTGCTTTGGTCGGTGGTCTTGACCGATACCCATGGCAAAGGGCTCAGACCTGTCGTAAATGTGTCTTGTGCGTCGCTGGAAGTTGCACTGAATGTACCGCCCGTGGGCTGCGGAGGACCACCACTTCCGTCGCTTGCAAAATACTTATTTGCGGATGCAAGCGCAGGATCACTTCCTACAAAGATAAAGGGATTGCCCTGAACTTCGAACCGGACGACATTCGCCGGGCCTGCGGGTCCGATGTACTCCTTGGGGCATGTCACTCTGACGCCGGGCTGGTACTCGTATTCGAAGTAGGTGGGACCGAAGATGGTAGTGGCGATCTGCGAAGTACCGACGCTGACGCCATGTACAATTCCTGTACTTGCGGCGGTGGCCACGCCGGTCACGGCGCTGCTCCAGTTGGAGCCGGGACTGAACGTCGAGACA